>NZ_CALMFY010000162.1:7376-111778 GCF_937863485.1 uncultured Nostoc sp.
GCCAAGTATAAGCGATCGCTTACAATACACTCAGATAAGTTTGCTCAGAATTCATCGGTAAAATCCGCAACTTACGATTTTTTAGGTCTGGTTCTAACCCTAAAACTTCCATTGGCGTCACACCAAAAAGGGCATAAGGTACTTCTGTGAGTTCCAGACAATCAAAGGTTCCTTGACGCTCTGCAATACTAAGTTCAACATCTCGGAAAATTCGCCCCTGCTTTACTCCAGCCGCAGTCTCTACCTGAGCTTCTCCACCTTGGACTAAACCTAGTTGACTAATAATGCTAGTAGGTAAGCATAGCAAAGTTGCACCCGTATCAACTAAAACATCATCCAAAGTACAACAGCGAACTTCCGCCGGAGAAATGAAGCCTCGTTGAGCCAAAACTTGATCAATTCGATTGGTGACAGTGAGGGTAACTATTACTTGCCCCATTTGCTTACCCTGAAGATTTGGCAGTACCAACTTACCCATTTCAGCAAACTCCTGAAAACAAAATATTTATGAGAGATGCCTTAAAACACAAAGACGCAAAAACGCTTCTGCGCCTTTGCGTCTCTGCATAAGATATTCCCTATCTACACCATCTCTGATTCTGCCTGCATCATCTGCTGAGGCTGCGGTTGGAACATGAACAACGAATAAACCACATCTCGGCGAATGTTAACCATCATATCCAAGAAGAGTTCGTAACCCTCGCTCTTATACTCAATTAGCGGGTCTTTTTGACCATAACCACGCAATCCCACCGATTCGCGTAAGGCATCCATTTGTTGCAGGTGTTCCCGCCACAGGGTATCAATGCGTTGCAAGATAAAAAAGCGTTCAGCTTGGCGCATCAGTCCGGGCTGAACTTGGTCAATCTGCGCTTCTTTGAGATCGTAAGCAATTCGCACCTGTTCATGGAGGAAGGCTTTAATCTCACTGACTGACATATCCTCTAATTGACTTGGCTGCAAATCCGCTAACAGATAAACGAATTCTTTGACTTTCTCAACCAACTTTTCTAACTCCCACTCTTCCGAGGGTAAGTCTACGTTGATATAGTAGTCAACGATGTCATCCATCGTTTTTTCAGCGTACTTGATTACCTGTTCTTTCAAATCTTGACCTTCTAACACTCGGCGGCGTTCAGCATAAATAGCACGACGTTGATTATTCATCACCTCGTCATACTCAAATACCTGTTTACGGATGTCGTAGTAGTAGGTTTCAACTTTTTTCTGTGCGCCTTCCAAACTACGGGTAAGCATCCCAGATTCGATGGGCATATCTTCTTCCACTTGGAAGGCATTCATTAACCCAGCAACGCGATCGCCACCAAAAATCCGCAGTAGGTTATCCTCTAAACTGAGGAAGAATCTCGTGGTTCCTGGGTCACCTTGTCTTCCTGCACGTCCCCGCAGCTGGTTGTCAATCCGCCGCGATTCATGGCGTTCTGTACCAATTACGTGTAAACCGCCGATTTCCACTACTTCATTGTGTTCGCGGGTAGTAAATTGTTCATATTCCTGCTTAACGCGGTTATATGCTTCCCGCAATTTCTGAATCACAGGGTCATCGATGGGAGCTTTTTCTGCTGCTATAGCTACCTTGTCTTCTGCTTCCAATTCCGGTAAGCTGCGATCGCCATACTCACGCACTGCAATTTCTACTGCTTCTTTAAGCAGTTTTTCTGTTTCTTTTGTCAACTGGGTGGGGAAAATTTCTGGTGAAGCCCGCCAAGTTTTGACTTTTTTGCCAGGGACAAAGCCTTGACCACCGCCGTGTCCTGTAGGCAATCCGGCTGGCCTTTGAACACCAAAGGTGTCTTCATCTTCTGGCATGACGATCCGGGGCATGAAGTATTCCCGCAGCTTCAAACGTGCCATATATTCGGAGTTTCCACCCAGGATGATGTCTGTACCTCTACCAGCCATGTTAGTAGCAATAGTCACAGCACCCTTCCGTCCAGCTTGAGCAACGATTTCTGCCTCACGCTCGACGTTTTCCGGTCGGGCGTTGAGTAATTCGTGGGGAATCTCCAGCTGCTTCAGCAGTCGGCTGAGAAGTTCGGATTTTTCCACACTAGTGGTTCCTACTAATACAGGTCTGCCGAGTTCGTGCATTTCGGCACATTCTTTAGCGATCGCACCCCACTTGCCTGGTTCTGTCTTAAAGACCATATCAGACAAATCTTCCCGTCTTCTGGCTTGGTTGGTGGGAATTACCGCAACTTCCAGTTTGTAAATTTTTTCAAATTCTGGTTCTTCTGTTTTTGCTGTTCCGGTCATTCCACCGAGTTTTGGATACAGCAAGAACAGATTTTGATAAGTAATTGTTGCTAAAGTTTGAGTTTCTGGCTGAATTTCTACGTGTTCTTTGGCTTCAATAGCCTGGTGTAGTCCATCACTCCAACGCCGTCCCGGTAGCACCCGACCGGTAAATTCATCCACAATTACCACTTCCCCATTGCGGACGATGTAATTTACGTCCTTGAGAAAAAGTTCTTTGGCTTTAATCGCATTGAAAACGAAGTGCGCCCAAGGATCTTCTGGGTCAAATAAATCTGTGACTCCCAAAAGATTTTCGGCTTCAGCAAAGCCTTCATCAGTCAGTAGCACGTTACGAGCTTTTTCATCCACATCGTAATGCTCGTCTTTTTTGAGTGTGAATGCTATTTCAGAGGCTTGCAGATACTTTTCTGTGGGCCTTTCCACCTGCCCAGAAATAATCAGTGGTGTCCGCGCTTCATCAATTAAAATCGAGTCCACCTCGTCAATCACGCAAAAATTGAACGGGCGTTGCACCACATCTGCCATTGATGTCGCCATGTTATCCCGCAGGTAGTCAAACCCTACCTCGCTGTTGGTGACATAGGTAATATCGCAATCGTAATTTTTCTGGCGTTCACTGGGAGTCATGCTTGACTGGATTAGCCCCACACTCAGCCCCAAGAACCGATGCACCTGTCCCATCCATTCCGCATCCCGACGAGCCAGGTAATCGTTCACGGTGACGACGTGTACACCTTTACCAGTAAGGCCATTTAAATAACTCGGTAAGGTTGCCACGAGCGTTTTTCCCTCACCGGTTTTCATTTCGGCAATTTGCCCTATATGCAAAATGATCCCGCCAACGAGTTGGACATCAAAGTGCCGCAAGCCTAAGACTCGCCGTCCTGCTTCCCGGACAACGGCGTAAGCTTCTGGCAAAATGTCATCCAGAGTTTCGCCTTTGGCAAGCCGTTGTTTAAATTCAGCGGTTTTACCTTTTAACTCCTCATCGGAAAGAACCTTAATTTCTTCCTCTAAAAGGTTAATTTCAGTAACAGAAGGTTGGTATTTTTTAAGCTTACGAGCGTTGGGGTCGCCCAACAAAAGTTTTAACATGGCAGGTTATAGAACTGAATCAAGGGGGATGGGGATTAAAGGTTCGGTATTGATTATAAACATTTAACCCAACCCAACCGTCTTGGTCGTGGATGGGTGTAACCGAGAATTAACTCAAAAACAGGAGAAAAACTAGCCAATCATTTAGTAAACTGATTGCTTTTAACTCTTATCTTATATTTAGTCTTTCTTCATAGTATCATTTTGCCCCCAGATAGGGCCAGAGAGGGAGTGGGGGAATAGACTTATAAGATATGAGTTATGAATTTTTCAACTCCTAATACCGTTTCACTTTAATAATTAGGACTTACGCACAGTCCACGAATTTTTCTCTACGAGACGCTGCGCGTTGGCGGTAGCCTGCGGCAAGCCACTACGTGTCTACGATAAATTAAGCTTTTGGGCGATTTTTGCGTAAGTCCTAACAATGATACAAATACGTTAGTAGGGGCACGGCAATGCCCATGCGTGTCAACTAAAGCTAAAACTCTTTTAAAACCTCGTTAAAAGCCTCTGGCTGGAAATGCTCTTCAATTGCGGCTCTACCGCTAGTGTTGAGGCAGAGCCTCTCATTAGGCATTCCCAGTCGGAGACTTCTTTTCGAGGCACCTCTAAAAGCTTGTTCTAGGCTTTTGCCTTAAGTTGACACGTATGGGCAATGCCGTGCCCCTACGATAAATCTATATGTATCAGGGTTTGCGTGAAATGCTATAATTCCTAACTCTTCACTTCCACTCTGGTGTCAGGCGGCGGAAATTGTAATCACTAGCACTGGGATGACAGCTAACACAACTGCCAAGCTGGACAGGACGTGGTAACTTAACTCCTGGATGTAGAGCTTTGAAATAACGCGAGTTGTTGAGGCGATAGGGTGTTTCTTCGTCGTCTAGCTGCACACGGGAGAAAGTCGAAAGATATTTCCACACCAAGATGCGTGGCGGATCGACTAAAGGCTTTAGTTGTGCGCCGTAGTGCTGCGAGTCTTGCAGGAGATTTTTCCAAGTTTGGGTGGGTAAAACGGCTGGTGGTAAGGCGATGTGGCATGTGGAGCAGTTTTCCAAATAGAGTTCTTGCCCTAGTTGGTACTGTGCAGGAACTACGTCAACTGTGCCAATTTCGGCAGGGGGAGTAGCACTGTGGGCATTAGTTGCCAAGGCTAGAAGCCAGCCCATAGCTAGGCTCCACGTTACAATTACCAAAAGTAAACCGAAAAATTGGCGCTTAAATTGGCGTTCGGCGCTTTGCTGTAGCACTTGGCGATCGCTACGTCCCGCCCGTAGCCCATCGCTGTTAGGCAGGCGCTTTTCGCCATTGTGGGTTTTGCGCTTAACAAAAATTGACATTCCTCACATTCCCAGATATTTAGAAGTAGCGCTAGTGTTAATCATAGGACTTACGCAGTCTTGGCAGTGTTTCACATTTTGCGTAAGTACTTTTAGTAATGTGGCGATGTTTATTGGCAAGCCGCTCTGCGTCTGTGCCTCTCTCCATGCATAACAGTAATATAAATGTCTATTCAGCGCACTACTGACTATACAAGGAAAAATATTCTGACAGTTTTAACCTGACTCACTAGAAAAATCAGCTAAAATACCTCGGATTTCATTTACACCAATATCTTCTCAGTTAGACTTAAAATAAATCGTTAGTAACAAAATACTTGTAGGTGACTCAACTTGATAAATCAATCAGTATCCAGCACTTTTACTTTTTTGGATACTACTGTTTCTCACCTTGTAAATAATATAATCCTCACCAATAACTTATAACTGTAGTAGTTGTGGATAGGGATTTAAACGCCGCCATTGTGTGCGATTCGTTCAGTCGAAACCGAGCAATCGGGCTGACTTTTCACGGTATGTAGAAAAGGTTATTTTGAGGGTTTCCCAAGCCCTGATTTTTCCGTTAGCTATTTTCATTAACTAAAAGCTATTGAGAATTAAACTGTGGAAAAAGCCACGCTTTTTCGGGGCTTGAGGACTTACCGTGAAAAGTCAGGTTTATAACAATCCCTCCAATTCAGCGAATTTACGCAAACGTGGTAGACACTGCCGCTGATAAAAACTGCTTAATGTCGGAATTGACAGCCCAAATTCCTCAGATAATTCTCTCCAACTGACTTCCGGGGGTAGGCGTTTGAGAATTAACACCTGACAATTCACATCTGGACGCCCTTTAATGTAAGTACGGCGCAGTTCTCCTTCGGAATCTGTCTTAGCCCATATCTCCAAGTCTTCCAGAATAGGAGGTGGTTGGGGGGTAGCTGGGAGGTTATCTACAGGATCAATGGTTTCCCCGATTCCACCTGATGTAGACTGACGAACCCAAAGAGGGACTGTTGTGGCTTGTTCTCGGTTCTGGTTAGTGTAAAAGTCTTGTAGTCTCCGTTTTAGGTAAGCATTCAGCCAAGTGATGACACTGCCATAGGTGGAGTCATAGATTTGACCTGTCAAACCTTCACAAACATTGCGGCAGAAATACAACCAAGTTTGTTGTAGTGCATCTTGATAGTAGGGAGTACTTTCCCTCCAAAGTCTACTTGCTGTCAAGCGAATAATTTGCGTGAGCAGCTTCTGACGCTGAGGGCTTCCAGGTGGGTGTCCACAGGCTTCGCTAACTAAGCAGCGTAGCTGTTCATCGAATTGAACCATGACAATCTTGGGGCAGAAAGCAAGAATATCTTAGTATTGCCTATAACAACCCCCTAAAAAATTACCTTTGGTCAAGATGCAGTATTTTTTTTCAAATCCTCTCAATATAATTTTACCCAGGATAATAAATTTTCCCACCAGGAATATGTCAGATTACCAATACTCAGCTTCATTTTGTTGCGAATGTCTTGGATATTCCAGTTGGTTAGTTTAGCTAGAGTTTGCGCCTCTTGTTCAAAACGCTTGGGCAAAGACTGCTTATATTCTCTACCTGCCTGACATTTGAGTTCCCCTTGGAAGGGATGTTGCAAAACATAACGCCCTTGAAAAGATTCACTGTTTGCAGTTTGTTGGAATATCAGGTCTTCAGGGAATTTGTCGCGGGTGTAGCGGACATGCAGCCGGGAGATGAAGACGTTACTTCTAGGAGAGGGACGACGAAAGCTGGGGGATGCTGGCAGATTACTTTCAGAATTATCATCTAGCCAAAATACGCCTGCTTGCTTTAGTTCATCTTGGGTTAGGGGATCAGCAGAACAGGGATCGCAACTACTCATGTCCCAAGCGTATTCCAAAAAACCAACTTTCCTATCTTCTTTGGTGTAGACAGTTTGAAACATAGATTTGTAGAATTCACCAAATTCATCTTTGACAAACAAAGGAATGTTCGTGTTAGAAGGGATTTTCACTGTCCGGTAATTAGTGATTTCTGCCTGTCCTTGGGGCGAGAGGATGTAGACAATCAAATCCTGCTCTGTTGTAGCATTGATCATGCCTAAACGAATTGGCAGCATGAATTTGGGTGACTGGTAGGAAATTTGTAACGGACGAAGGAACTGGTAGCCAGATTTCTCGAATTTATCCAAGTTGACTTTGGCAACAAAGAATTTCATTGAGGAGCGGATGTAGGGCTTTAATAACTGTTTCGCACCTCTGGGAATTTTGTAGCCATTGCCTTTGAGCCAAGTTTCTAGTCCCCCAGATTCTTTGGCACTAAGGATCACGATGTCGTATTCGCCGACGTTGAAACGTGCTTCGACTGTTACACCCAAACTAGCATCACCGCGTCTCCTACTCTCTGGCTCATTGCTTGCGCGTCCTCTAGGTGCCGCAGCAGGTAGATTTACCGAATCAGTAATAGCACAAGGATCTGAGTCAAAATATTCTACCAATCGCGGCGCACTAAAAGCATCCAAGCGCTCGATAATTTTCGGTTCAGTTACGCGAACTTGCTCTTTTTGCAGCACCGTTGGCACAGGTACTACTATTGCAAAATCTTTGACTTCGCCTTGAAAGTCGTTTGCCATTGTTAGGACAGTGCGTTCCTCATCCCGTGCTATCACGACCTGAGAAGCTTTGTTATACAGTTTTGTATCAGCCTTCGCTACATAAAATCCACAAAATGCCCAAGCTGCGGGTGCGAAGCATAAAACAGCTACAATTGTCAACAATAATGGTGTTAAGAGTCGAAAAAACTTCATTTTATACCTCTACTTTTTTAGTGCTGAGTTAGGAGACGCGATTAATCGCGTCTGTACAGGAGCGAGGAGAGACGCGATTAATCGCGTCTGTACAAGAGGGGTGAGTAAGAAGTTCTCCCCCCTGCTACCTCATCTCCCTCTTGCCAAGCAAACCGTGGAGCTACCCAGAGAACATCTAGCAGAATGGTCAATGGTGCAAGGGCAAACAGTGCCCAGAAAACTGCTGTGGAAACAAAGAAATAATTCCGCAGGATAAAAGTTAATCCGGCGATGCAAACTGCCCAAACTACACGCCCAAGTTGAGAATTGGGGATCGATCGCGGATCTGTAATCATAAATAGGGCGAACAGCAGCAAAGACCCGCTCATCAATCGATGCCAGTAAACATCCCAAGTCCAACCCAGCCAGAGATTGCGAATCGCCTCCAGCAAGGAGTAGCTACCCAAAAAAGCTGCTGTGGTGTCCCAACGACCAAGGCGCTGCAAAATCATGCCACCAGTTCCGGCAAATAATAGCCCATACCACCATTCTTCACCCCATTGTCCCGGCGAAACCCAAGCATCGGGGGTGAGAATCAAGGCAGAAATGATCCCAAAATTGGCGGGATTAAAGAAATGCTTATCACCGATTTGGAAGATAAATTTGCTGGCAATCGCAATTGCTGCGGCTATTGCCATTGTTGTCCAGTGGTCAGCCCGCAACAGCAGGGACAGTCCCAGTGAGGTAATTAAAGCACTCCGAAGATTCGTCATTTGTTCTTTGCCAGTAACTAATGACAATATCCATTGGGTCGCAAGACTTGTGGCGATCGCTACTCCAATCAACTCTGGTCGCAGCGTCCAATCTCGTGTACCGATTCCCACGACTAGGAACAAGCCCAGAAATAGAATTTGATAATCTCGTATATCTTTGAGCAACATTACCCTTTCATTCAGGGTTTCCCCGTAGATTTGTCATCAATCTAGACGAGTGCTAACTCAAATAGTATTTCTGTTACAGATTTTGTTACAAAGCGTCCCCACTCTTTGCGTCTTCTTGGTAAAACGGAGAGAGGTTTGGTGTAGAAGTATGTCACAAGCTCATGAACTCAAATCAGCCCAGCATCAAACACACTTGTATTGACGGTCAAGAAATATTATTTCCCAGCCAAGAAGACTGGGAAACTTTGCGATTAAACGCCTTCATTGATGATCTACCACTGGCTATTTTAGATTTGCTTTGGTCAGCACTTGAGTTTACTCAGAAATACCCTGAGCTTCACTTGGGACTTGGAAAAATATCGATGAGGAAAAAGGAATGGATGCCATATATTTTTGTTGAAATAGAATCAAACTTCCAAAGAGTTCATTTGGAAACGTTAACCTGTAATTCTTGTAATTGGCGAGGAAAAACAGCCAATCCTATGCTTATCGATCCATATTTTGGAGATGGGATCAATCAAGATCATTTCACTCTTATGAAAGCTGCTGAAAGATATCCTGTGCTTCCTTGCCCCTTCTGTGACAATCGCTTACCAAGGCATCCAATTTGGGTAGAATATTGAGGCATTGTATGCGGTGCTTTAAATATGCTTTATTGCCAGAAGCATCACCGAATAGCCCGTCGCAGACATCGCAGTTTCGCAAGCAACACCGACAAAAAGTTGTCAGCAGCAGATAAACGCAAAATGCAGCTAGCTCCCCTGTTCCCAATTTTATACCGGATTCTCCAGCCAAGCTTTCCCAACTGCCTTTGGGCTGGAAATCCCCATTCTAAAGCGATCGCCCTCACATTCGATGATGGGCCCCATCCGCAATACACACCCGAAGTCTTGGCGGTGTTAGATCGTTACAACATTACTGCCAGTTTTTTTTGGTTGGGTGTTTGCGTCAACCGTTCACCAGCCATTGCTAAAGCCGTTAGCGAGCGTGGACACTGGATCGGATTGCATGGCTATGATCATCGCTCTTTTGCCATGCTTTCCCCAAATGACCTGAAGGACAGTTTAGAAAAAAACCAAGCTGCCATCTACAATGCTTGCAACCTACAACCAGAACAAGTGCGGGATGTCCGCCCCCCCAATGGTTTATTTACACCTGCTACTTTAAAATTATTTTTTCAGTGGAATTACCGCCCAGTTATGTGGAGTGTTGTACCAGAAGACTGGGTGCGACCAGGTGTCACTACCGTGGTAGAGCGAGTTATGCAGCAGGTCAAAAATGGTTCAATAATCGTTTTGCATGATGGTGCTTGCGGAGGAGAAGATGTTGCTGCCACAATTCAAATCCTGATTCCGCAACTTCTACAACAAGGCTATAAGTTTGTGACTGTTGATACTCTGTGGCAACGAGTTAAGACCAACCATTGACTATTACACATTTAATAATAGGTGAAGTTAATAATTTCCTCTAAATCAGGCTTTCGCATAAATTATGCCAGAGCAGTTTCCTATCATTGATGTTCCCCTAGATGCCCTGGAGGCTGATGAGGATTTGGGAACAAAAGAAAAGTTCTGGTTTCGTCATCAGGATCTAGGTCGTTGTCTATTCAAGAAAGCTAGACCAAACACAGGAGAAGATTGGGCAGATAAGATTGCAGCCCAGTTGTGTGAGTTGCACAAAAGATATTGGAGTTAAATCAAAGTAAGCTGCTGGACACCCTACTATGAAAACACTTTTTTTAGCTTGGCAAGATCCTAAAAGTCGCGCTTGGCTTCCCATTGTTCGCTTAACATTTGACGGAAAAAAATATCAGTTTGTATATACGCAAGGTGCTATTAAAGCTCAAGCTGAACATAATTTTCAGCTATTGTATTCCTTCCCAGACTTGAACAAAGAATACGCATCAGTTGAACTATTCCCCTTGTTTTCTAATCGATTAATGCGACGCTCTCGCCCTGATTACAAAGATTATATTGAATCGCTAAATATTTCTGAAGGAGAAGACGATCCAGTTAGTATTCTTTCTCGGAGTGGTGGACGCAAGGTAACAGATTATTTTGAAGTTTTCCCTTGTCCAGAACCAGATGAAAATGGTTTATACCATATCCATTTTTTTGCACATGGATTACGACACCTTCCTGCTTGTGTAACTGAACGGATTAGTCATTTACAAACGGGTGAAGTATTATATTTAGCTAACGAATTTCAAAATCCCTATGACTCGCGTGCATTACTTTTATGCACTGAGGATCATTATATCGTAGGTTATTGCCCTCGATATATTGTCGATGATGTTTTTAAACTCAAAAACAAAAATCCTGAACTTGTAAAAGTACACGTTGAGCGCGTTAACCCAGTACCGACACCTCTCCAACTACGTTTATTGTGCAATATGACCGCAGAATGGCATGAGGATTTTCGTCCATTTTCTAGTCGGGAGTATCAGCCTTTGGTAGCTGATATCCCGATGACTTATGCTAGTTCCTAGAGTTGATGTGCGGCTAGAAAAGCTTCGACTTCAGCATTTGTAGGTTGGGAAGCGATCGCACCTGCTTTAATGGTAGTCAGCGCTCCAACAGCACTGGCATATGTGACAATGCGTTTTGCTGTTTCTGCATCTCGCAAGCTGTGGATGCCGTGCTGACTCAGTTGGTAGATGAATCCTGCCAAAAAGCTATCACCTGCACCAGTTGTATCAACTACGGGGATGGAAAACGCAGATAATTTGCCTTCGTTCTCACCCAGACAGTAGGTGCAACCGTTTTCACCATCTGTCACTAATACTCCTTCAATTGAACCTAGACGGTAAGTGATGGCTCCGGGATCTGCGCTTTCAAATAGCCATTCAGCTTCTTCTTTAGAGAGTTTGAGGAAATCGACTCGCTTAAATAATTCTGGAATTTTTTGATGAGCGATGTTTGGCTCGTCCCAAAATACAGGACGCCAGTTGACATCTAGCATAATCTTTAAGTCGTAATGTTCTGCTAACTCTAGGGCGCGGTAAATTGCCTGTTCACTTTCAGGATAGGCTAATTCCAAAGTACCCAAAACCAGAAAATCTGCCTCTTGAAACAACGAATTTGGCAATTGTTTAGCTTGCAGACAAGTATCAGCAAATTCTGCGGTATCATACTGACCAAATCCGGCGAAGGTGCGATCGCCAGCTAGATCCCGTGTAACATAAACTTGCCGCGTTGGTGCTGTGGGATGGCGTTGTACCCCCGTCGTCTCTACACCTACATCTTGTAATAGCTTGACCAGTGCATTCCCTGGTTCATCTTCGCCAACGGCTCCGATAAAGCCGGCTGATGTCCCCAGCTTGACTAAAGCACAGGCTACGTTAGCTGGTGCCCCTCCTGGGTAGGGAGTCCAAGATTTCACTTCTTCCAGCTTTAGCCCCAATTGATCGGCTAAACAATCAAACAAAATTTCACCAAGGCACAAAACACGGGGATTGCTCATCTCATTTTTAATTTTAGATTTCGATTTGGATTAGGAATTTACAGTATAAAATCTACAATAATTTTTACTAATCTGTCGCCAGTCCTTCATAGAATTAAATAGCAATTTTTACTACTCCATAACATCTATATGCTTCTAAGCATCGCCTAAATTATCTAAATATTTTTACTAACTTTTAAAAATAAATAAGTGTTATATAGTACTTATATATTGTCATGATTTATATTCTTGCCAACTTGAAATCCAAAGAAAATATTGACAATGGTATTACTGCTAACACTTGAAACCCCTACCAACAAAAGAATCTTCTAGAATTAGAAAGAGCGATTAAGTACATATACCAAGCGAGGATAGAAATAGTCATGGCTGGTGGCAAGTCTGAGACCCCCGTTAGTCTGTCAGACAGAGAACTGCAAATTATCGACTTAGTGGCCACTGGCTTAACTAACCAAGAGATTGCAGGAAAACTGGAGATTAGCAAGCGTACAGTTGATAACCATATCAGTAATATTCTGACTAAGACCCAGACAGAAAATCGAGTAGCTCTTGTCCGCTGGGCTTTACAGTGGGGAAAAGTCTGTTTGAATGATGTTAATTGTTGTCTTCTGCCTAACCAGATCGAATAAACAATTTATTTGGTAGCAACGTAATTGCTCTGGTCTGGTATACTGACAAGCCAATTTTCAGGTTTACTGATTTTTCCCCTCCTCACGCCTAAGTTTTCAGTGTGAACACTCTACCAAAAGTTCCGAGTCCTTCACTCAGCCGGAGTTTATGTTAGTGGAGCCAGCTGACCCTCGGACTCGGAAACTATAAAGATCAGAATTGCTTTCCAAATTCAGCAGAACAGATTTAGAACTTACGCAGAGGGGCACAGGGGCACAGGAGAATAATTATAGGACTTAGGCATTGACAGGAAAGACCAAATATGGATGATTTGAAAATTACATTTGTATTAGGGGCACAGCATTGCTCATGCGTGTCAATGCCCAAACTCAATAATCATCCACAAAAATTAGCAACAATTCAGTGGTGCAAGCGTTACATTTGAAAGAAATCTATGTTGCTCCATCGGCTTGGAGAGCAGTGTTCCAATGAATACTTCTGCTTCTTTTCAGACTGGCTCGTCTCCCTTTGAATTTTTTAAGTTTGATCTTACGACACCTGTATCTGAGAAAGTTTCGACCCCAGAATACCGACCCTTAGACTTTCCACAACCCAGACAAGATGCCGACTTACTCAGGCAGCTATCGTTTATTCCAGGATTGAAAGAAATTTTGATTATCCGGCAGGTTCACGCCTTAGAACACGCTACTGTTTGGGTTCTTGGCGAATCAAAAAGTGCCTATCCTGCCAAAAGAGAACCTACTAACGTTCAACTAGATAACGAACTATTAGGCGGTTTATCTACTGAGCAGGGATTCTACCTCTATGGTGAGGTAAATATTAGTGATTTGCGGCGTGCGGTTACAATTGCTCGACATCGCCTCACCAGTGGAGAATGGGATTTGGCTGTACATCCCCGTTGCGGCACAAATTTATCAGTAGCAATGCTCTTAACAGCTGGACTAGCTGTCAGTGTACATCTGTTACTACCATTTCGACCAATCGAGCAAATTATAGGTTTGGGGTTAGCAGCGACGACAGCCGCTGAACTCGCACCTGATTTAGGTTCTATGGCACAGCGTTACCTAACAACTGCCATTCCTTTTAACCTAGCAATTGAAAATATTAGGCGTACACGCGACGTTTGGGGGCGTGAGGCACATTTTGTTAAAGTGGGCTGGCAAGACTGAAGAGAGCAAGAGGCAGAGGGACAGTTTTTACTGCGAGCAGAGAGGAAAGAAGTAATTTTTCTTCTTCCCCTTGCCAATGCCCAATACAACTCTACCAGAGGCTGGCGCTTAGGGCGTAGCTATGCCGTAGGCTTTACAGCAACGTCTTCACAGTGAGCCTGTCGAACAGCTCAGTACAAGTACCCACTCCCCTAATAAAATTATGAGAAAACTTTACTTCTTACTCCCCGGTACAGATGGCAAATTTGCTTGTGGTGGTCTTTGGGCTGAGTTAAAAGCACTTAATTTAGTTCAGCAGTTCTGTAGTGCTGATGTTGTAACTTACCGTCAACGGGAAAAAGGTAAGCTTTTTATTGATGATTTGCTAAAAGAGAAAAATTTAAGTGATGTAATTTTTGTTATCAGTTGGGGATTTGATATAGCTCAACTCGTGGCTAAACTTAAGCAATACAATGTCGTTTACCATGCACATAGTGCAGGTTATCCATTTAGACTGCCTGCGAGTATTCCGGTCATTACTGTTAGCCGCTATACAATGGGATATTGGGGAGAAAAATCACCCAATTCTCTCATTTATTATTTGCCCAATCAAATTTCTGATGAGTTTCAAAATTTAGGTCTTGAACGGGATATTGATGTTTTAGTTCAGGCTCGGAAATCTTCTGAGTATTTAATTAAAGAATTAATTCCAGCTTTGCAAAAACGTTGTAAAGTATTGGTTGTTGACTCTTATGTAGAGGATTTACCTGGACTATTCAACCGAGCTAAGGTTTACCTCTATGATTCGGCTGAGTACTGGGCACAACAGCGTGTTAGTGAAGGATTTGGTCTGCAACCAATGGAAGCTCTTGCCTGTGGTTGTCAAGTATTTTCTAGTGTCAATGGTGGACTTGCAGATTACTTAGATCCTGGATTTAATTGCTATAAAATTGCTGGATATTCACAAGAATATGATGTCCAGCGGATTTTAAAGGTGATTGATATTTCAGGAGCTTTTAGTTTATCTGAAGAGTTTTTTGCTGAGTATCGAACTGAAAATATTATTAATCGTTTCCGAGTTATTCTAAATGAGTTAAATGAATTCTTTGATCATACTATGCAGCAGCCATCTAATATTAAGAGTTTGACAGGAATACGTGTGGCAAAATTACTGGCTCAGAGGATATATGGAAAGCTGGAGAAGAAATACTTTAAGCAATAAAAACGTAAACGCGTAGCGGTGAAGCAGCGCGGTCTTGGGAGTTTCCCCCATGAGCGACTGCTGAACCCGGAGGGCTTGTTGCAGGCTACCGCAGAGGCAAGGCAGTGCGCCCTTCTCCCTTGGCGCTAGCCTCTCCCTTTGGGAGAAGGGGAGAGGCTTTAGCGCATAGCGCAGCGGTAGCGAGCCTGCGTTCGCGTAGCGTCTCGTAGAGAGCGTCTGCGGTTCCCCGACTTGTACCCCTACGAGGATCTTGCTACGCGCAGCGTCTCCCTTAGGAGAAGCAACTGCTGCGCTGAGAACACAGAGAGAAGAGAGGCAATTGGATGAATCGGCGGTTATTAGTTACGGGGGGTGCGGGGTTTATTGGGGCGAATTTTGTGCATCACTGGTGTCGAGTTTATCCAGATGACCGGGTGGTGGTGTTGGATGCTCTTACCTATGCGGGAAATCGTCTGAATTTGGCGCTGGTTGAGGGAGGAGAAAATTTTCGATTTGTCCAGGGGGATATTTGCGATCGCACCATTGTAGATCAGTTACTAGTATCTGAAAATATAGATACCATCGCCCATTTTGCCGCTGAATCTCATGTTGATCGTTCAATTCTTGGGCCAGCAACTTTTGTGCAAACTAATGTAGTGGGAACTTTCACGCTGCTGGAAGCTTTTCGGCAACATTGGGAGGCAAAAGCACAGCCATCTGATTATCGTTTCCTGCACGTTTCTACGGATGAAGTCTACGGTAGTCTGGGCGCAGATGATGCGGCTTTTTGTGAAACTACACCCTACGCTCCCAATAGTCCCTATTCAGCCTCAAAAGCTGGTAGTGACCATTTAGTGCGTGCTTATTATCATACTTACAACCTGCCGACAATTATCACAAACTGCTCTAATAATTACGGTCCTTATCAGTTTCCCGAAAAGCTAATTCCTCTGATGTGCATCAATACTTTGATAGGGAAACAATTACCTGTTTATGGCGATGGTAAAAATGTGCGGGATTGGCTTTATGTGGGCGATCATTGTCTGGCTCTGGAAGCGGTAATTAATCATGGTAAACCAGGAGAAACATATAATATTGGTGGCAATAATGAGGTAGAAAATATTAACCTCGTGCAACTTTTATGTCAGATGATGGATGAATTAGCACCTGATTTACCAGTACGTCCAACAGAGCAATTGATTACTTTTGTCAAGGATAGACAGGGACATGACAGAAGATATGCAATTAATGCCAACAAAATTAAAACTCAGCTTGGTTGGACACCTTCAGTAACGATTGTTGAGGGTTTAGGTTTAACTGTTGAATGGTATCTCAATCATCGTAATTGGTGGGAACCTCTGCTATCTGCGGAATATCAAGCCTACTATCGCAAAAATTATCTATAGAATAATCTAAAATTGGGCTAACTCTAACGAGTAACTTCCTCAAATTTTTATAGTGAACTAATTCATCATAATGTAAGCGACCAAGAATTATGCCTGGATGTCTATTTTGATTTTGAGCAAATTCTTCAATCGCTTTCCGAGAAAAGGCTTTTTTACTACTGATTGATTAACAGGCATTATGGATGGAGTTTGTGCGATCGCAGAACTTTTCGGTCTACTAAAAATGTTGAATTAAAATTTTGGCATAAAAATTTTAATTCAACATTTGAAACAGTATTGCTTGCTTTTTTCAAAGCCAGTGCCTTACACAGTCGTATTCGATATTGGGCATGATGACCTCTTACTTAGAGGGGATAACGTAACCTGCAATACCTTCAAACACATACCCATTCTTACCACCACCCAGCTCACTAAAATTAGTAGTGTAGAAGTGGTCTGTACCTGCGGAGCTGTAATATCGATATACAGGAAGAGTATTTGTAATAGGTCTAGGATAAACATAACCTGCAATACCTTCAAACACATACCCATTCTTACCACCACCTAGCTCACTAAAATTAGTAGTGTAGAAGTGGTCTGTAGCTGCGGAGCTGTAATATCTATATAGAGGAACAGTTCCAGCGTATGGTAGTTTAGAAATATAGGCGGCAATTCCTTCTGAGATATATCCGCCCTTACCATTTCCTAGTTCATCAAAATTAACCGTATAAAAGTGGTCAACAATTGATGGATTATAGTAACGGTAAAGTGGGTATGCCGTAACTACTGCACCATTAATTGTTCGAGTAATAGAAGGAACCTGAGCAATTAGTAGATTTTCTGAGCTACTTTTGCCTTTGCTAATAGTTAACTGATTGCTGTTCTGGAGTTTAGAAGAATTTGATGTCGCTAAAGCTAGATGGTCACTGTTTAAGTAGTTAACTGTACTAATACTTGCAATGCCAACAGCCAAACTACCAAAAGTTTTTAAGACTTTACCCCAAGACCAATTACTAAGCATAAAGTATCTCCTTAGCTTGATATAAAACAGATGTATAGTATCATACTAGTTTTAGTAAAACAAGAGATTAAGAGTAAAAGACTGTAATGCCTATCAAATCAAGTTTTTTGGGAAACCACTAGATGAACTTGATACTTTGCTTCAAGGTTTGTCCAAAACTCAAAAGAAGTACTCAAGGCTTGGGAGAGTTCAATAGCTGTTTCAGGTGTAATTTGCTTGCTTCCCTGAATAATTTCATTGATGGTTTGAACTGGATGCCCCATAATTTCTGCTAAATCTTTCTGTGTCCAGCCACGGGCTTCTATTTATCGACTTAAAATTTTTCCTGCTGTTGGTATTCTTGCTGGTACTAGCTTCTGGCTCATATTGCTGTCTCCTCTGCTGACGCTTTTTGCAATCCCCTTCGTGTCGTCATACCTGTTTGCTCTGCTACCTATACAATTCCTTGTACACTGATAAAAACGCGCAAGGATGCCAACAATGCGCCAGAATCGTTGTTTTCTGAATATTCCTGAAAAATCTCGGTCAAATAATCGTCGATTTCTTCCGGGTGCTTAAGGAAGTACTCTTGTTCAAATTCATCGAGTGTTCTAAATTTTCTCACGGCTTAGGTACTCCTTTTTCAATAAATTATCTGGCTCACACAGTTTTCTTAGATAATGACTATCCTTAAATAATAAGGAAATCAGATCAGCGTAAATTGCCAGCAGGTGTAAGATGCTGCAACCAGAACAGATATTACAAGACCGTTATCAAATCCAGCGCCAACTCGGCAACAATGGAATTCGTCAAACTTGGCAAGCATTGGATTTACAAGCCTCTGATGGCGAAAATTCGACCGTTGTGGTCAAACTTTTGGCCTTTGGCGGTACTGTACAGTGGGATGACCTGAAACTTTTTGAGAGGGAAGCACAAATTCTTAAACAGCTAAATCATCCCCGCATTCCTCGATATATAGATTATTTTTGTATCGACGATCGCACACTCTGGTTTGGCTTAATCCAAGAATATATTCCTGGTGAGTCGCTTAAGGAAAAACTTGCTCTTGGCAAAAGGTTTACTGAAAAGCGAGCTAGAAAAATCGCCGATGAGATTTTAAATATTCTCATGTATCTACATGAGTTAAATCCAGGAGTGTTACATAGAGATATTAAACCGAGTAATTTAATCTGGGGTGAAGATAATCAGATTTATTTAGTTGATTTTGGCGCAGTTCAGGACAAAGCGGCAAGAGAAGGCGTTACTTTTACCGTTGTGGGTACTTATGGTTATGCCCCAATGGAACAATTTGGTGGTCGGGCGGTTCCAGCTTCAGACCTTTATGCACTGGGTGCAACTTTAATTCATTTGTTAACTGGGACTTCCCCCTCTGATTTACCCCAGCAGGATTTACGACTGCAATTTACAGACCGAGTTAACCTCAGTCCTAGTTTTGTCAGTTGGCTGCAAAAGTTGATAGAACCCGCTCCAGAACAACGATTTACTAGTGCTAGCCAAGCACTAAGTTCTCTCAAATCTGGTTTAGCTGTCAAATCTGCAAATAAGAATCAGCTTTTACCGCTAAAAGAAATAATCAACAATTCTGGGTGCGGGATAAATAATCACAATGAAACAGTCCCAGAGGAAATTCTTGGTTGGAACTGGGGCGCGTTTCTCATGCCTTGGTTGTGGATGTGGCCGAATCAAGTGTGGTATGGGCTATTCTGTTTTATACCCCAGATTTCGGGGTTCATGGCGATCGCACTTGGTGCCAAAGGCAATGAATGGGCTTGGAAAAGTAGACGGTGGCACAGTATTGAACAATTCAAAGCCCATCAAAGAGGCTGGGCGATCGCTGGTATACTAATTGGAGCGCCTATTAGTATTGTATTGTGGGTCAGTGCGATCGCTTTGCTCAAAGCTGCACTGTAATTCAGGAGTCAGGAGAAAGTACTTATTCTCCCCCCTGCCGCCTTTTTCCTCGAAAAGAAGCCTCTGACTGGGAATGCCTGAGTCCACGCTCTGCAATGAAAGAGCATTTCCAGGTCGAACCTGGAAACGAGGTTTCAAAGGGATTTTCGCTTAAGTTGATCGCAATGACAGCTGTGCACTCCTATCAACTCACTTGCGATTCAACTACGCCCACGGGACAAGATACGTTTGTCCCTCCTAAACCACAATATCCGTTGGGATTTTTAGCAAGGTATTGCTGATGGTAAGCTTCTGCGTAGTAGAATTCAGGTGCATCCAGGATTTCTGTAGTAATCTTGCCATAACCTGCACCGTTGAGAGCTTGTTGATAAGCTTCCCGCGATGCTTCTGCTAGCTGCTTTTGACTTTCAGAATATACATAAATTCCTGAACGATACTGAGTGCCAGCATCATTACCTTGGCGCATACCTTGGGTAGGATTGTGGCTTTCCCAGAATACTTTGAGCAGTTCAGAATAACTAATCACTTTGGGATCAAACACAACCAACACCACTTCATTGTGACCAGTTCGCCCACTACATACCTCTTCATAGGTGGGGTTGGGTGTTAACCCAGCAGCGTAACCCACTGCGGTAGTGTAAACTCCTTTAAGTTGCCAGAATTTACGTTCTGCACCCCAAAAACAACCCAAGCCAAAGATTGCTTTCTCTAATCCATCGGGATAAGGAGGTTTCAGGGGATTCTTATTGACATAATGAGCAGCGGGTACTGACATAGACTGTGCCCTTCCTGACAAAGCTTCCTCAGGCGTGGGCATAACTTGCTTTTTGCCAAATCCAAATAACGCCATTGATTTTGACTCTGATATACATCTTTACCTTACTTACTATTGTAAAGATTCTAGCGATCGCTTGGGGTTTTCTGAAAGTCCTCACTGGATTGTCTTCACCCTTACAGATGCGTCTGGGTGTTTGTTTCACTAGTTAATGCTATATCAAGGGGAACTTGGCGTCACAAGATGGATAAAATACCGAAAATTGACCGTCAAAGGGAGCATCAAGCGAACGAACGGACTTTTCTTGCTTGGCTACGCACTTCTATTGCATTGATTGGCTTCGGTTTTGCGATTACGCGATTTGGTATATTTCTGCGCCAGTTGAATATTGCGATTACTCAACGAGAACCTCCGGTAAATCCATTATCCAACTCGGAAAATTTGGGTCTAGCTTTGGTAATTTTTGGAATTCTGGTTATTGCATTAGCTGCGTGGCGATACAACCAAGTTTTCTGGCAAATTGAACGAGCAGATTATAGACCAAACAGGTTAATGGTTTGGATAATGACCGGAGTAGTAATTATTTTGGGGTTTCTCAGTATTCCTTTGCTCTTAAGGCGTGATCAAGTCCCTTCTCATTCTCCTGTTCCAATTCAACCACAGTCCCAAAAGTTGCAAAGATCAACCCCAAACCTTAATGTTAAAAAGGGGACAATTACTACTATATACAAACAAATATTTTTGTTTTTTCAAGTCGAGGTAAGATAGTATTCAAAAAGTTGATTTATCTAATAAGGCAGTTTTTATGAAAATAGCATATGTAATTTTGGCGCATAAATATCCAGAACAATTATTACGTCTTATTCATCAACTAAATACAGATGATATTTCATTTTTTATACATATAGATAAAAAAGCTGATGATAAAATTTATCATCAGGTACTGACTCAACTCAAGGATTTTCCAAATGTCTCTTTCATAAAGAGACACAGTACAGCGTGGGGAAGTTTTGATATTGTCAAAGCTAGTCTTGAAGGAATAAAATCAATAGTTGAAACAGGTACTTACTTCGATTATGTTATATATTTATCGGGTCAAGACTATTTGATCAAGTCAAATGAACAGATTAAGAAGTTTTTCCAAGAGAATAAAGGTAAAGAATTTATACAGTGTTTCCCACTACCTACTCCTGGCTATAGCTTAACAAGATTAGAATGTTGGTATTTTCCTGGGAAAAATAGAGGTTTTCGTATCCCTGGAGAGGATAAGTTTAAATCTGGTATTAACTCTTTCTTATATTCATTGTTGATTTTGCTAGTACCGAAAAGACGTAAATTCCCTAAAGGCTTTGCTCTTTATGGAGGTTCAGCATTTTGGTGCTTAACAGGAGAATCCATAAAATGGATAAATGATTTTGTTAAGCAAAATCCTAAGTTTATTAATCGTTTTAATTACACTTATTGTCCAGATGAATTGTTTTACCAAATCCTCATTAGAAATTCACCTTTTAAAGAGAAAATTATTAACACTCGCTTGACATATCTAGAGTGGCCTAACGTTAATGCCTTTCATCCCAAAATTTTAGAAAAAAATGATTTTGATAAAATTAGAGAGTCAGAAAAATTATTTGCTAGAAAGTTTGATATGATTATAGACCCGGATATATTAGATATGATTGATAAAATGATATTGAGTCAATCTTAAAAAAGCAAATAAATTTTGAATTTTGGTCGTAGAGAAGAAATAATAAATGTTCTCGACTATTGAACTTTAGACAAAGGATAAGCTTTATATAACGGAATGCGTTACACAGGCATTCACTAAAGGTAACAGCGGCCCTAGTTGTTCTTGTCCATTCACTGCTAAATCGCTGTGACACAAATAAACTCTCTCGGATACACGAGATAGTAAATCGGTCAAAATCCTTCGCAGTCGTTGTTCTTCTGCCAATTTCTCGTCTTCTGCTGTCCAAGGTTCGCCTAACCTGTCTCGCAGGAAAAACGGCGCACCAAACAAAGTCGCCGCCCCACCTTTTGCCCACAGGGGTGAACCAGCATCCAGCCAAAAATGCCAGCGGTGCGATCGCCTACTAGATCGATATTGAAATATAGTTGCTAAGGTGACAGCCCTTCTGGTTCCACCGATGGGGCGCACAGGGTAAGGGTTGGCGGTAATAGTACCACGTCGCAGTAGTTGAATGAATTGGATAATAGTTGTGTAAGGCGTTGTTTCATCCGGGGCAATTTGCCGTAATCTGGTGTCAATTTCCCAGTAGTGTTGGGCGGTTTCTAATAATTCCCGTAATGCTGCTAGTTGTTCGTATGGGAGATTGCTACCATTCCACAAAAAACGCTGAATTGCCCTATCTAAAAGGGAAATGGGACTGGGAATTAAACGCAGTTCTTGTTGCGATCGCTGCTGTTCTAACCACTGTAATATCTCATTATAAGCTGTAGTCGCCGCATAGCCGATTCTATCCCAGCGCTCGAAGGTTGACACTGGCAGCAAATTGGGGCGATCAGGATGCGGTACAAAGCAGTAATCTGCAATTAAACCAGCCCGTACCGGGTCAATATCAGTAGAGACGCGATTAATTGCGTCTGTTAGGAGTGAAGAGTTTTCTGGTGCTTGTTGTTTTCTGCTCAATACAACCAGCATCTCTGCCACGGCATCCCGATCTACGAGGCGTCCCAAGCCGGGATAAACTAGTGCCAGCATGGTGAGTAAGGCGCGAATGACGGGTGAACTAACTAAGGGACGTTGGTCATTCAGCGATTCTACTTGGATGTTTTGCTTGATCAGGATTTCTACTAGAGTATAACGAGCGATCGCATCTAAACCTGGTGCAATAATCGCCACTTGTTCTGCTTGCACTTGCTGTGATTGGATGGTATTAGCAATTACCTCTGCTGTTTGCCGCAATAATTGGGCGCGGGAGGTGGTTTGAATTGAATGCACCATTTTTGGTAAACTCAACAGTACCATCGGTTCTGTGACTAATTCCACCATCTGTTTAGTAAGTTCCTCACCAAGGGACTCTGAAGGCGGCCCGGTTAAGATTTCTACTCGACAACGCTCTGCTAACCCTTCTAGATAGTTGGGATCTGCTCCCAATCCCAATCGCACTGCACCATCGGGATTGTAGCTAAAGGCCCCGACTGCACCTTGATCCAACAACAACTCAAACAAAAGACGCGCTACGCTAGGATAATCATCTACATCATCCGCCAGTACCGCCTGATAGCGTTTAGTTAGGTGCTGCTGGTAATTGCGATCGCTTAACAAATATTGACTATAAAGTTCAGTAATAATCCCATAACTTAGTAACCCCCTCTCTAAACACCAGTTACGCCAATCTAGGAGCAAAGAGGCTAGAAATTCCGGCTCTAAAGTTGTAGTATTATCCCCCAGACCCTTTGCCAAAATCTGGGCAATATCTTCGCAACGTACACCACTGTAAGCTGCTAATTGCAATAAGTCTAGAATGCGACGCACCAATCGAGACTCATTCACTCCCGCAATCCGTAAAATTTCTTCGTCTAATTGGGGACGCCAGAGTTTGGTTGCTAACTCTTGTTCCGTTTCTGGTCGCAATCTTACCGGAAACTGTGCCTTCAGGCTCAACGAGTTAATTAGCAACGGCCAAAATAAAATAACTTCATCCTGGAAAAAACCTAGGGGTGTTTTGGCACGAACCGGATATTTTCCTAAGGTAGATGTAACAATTATATCTCCCAATTCTCGACGATTATCATCATTGGCAGCTAAGACTAAAACTCCTGGCTCTGTTTGTTTAAGATATAAAAATTCCGGTATGCGTTCGGCTTTTTTTCGTCCAGGCTTTTTAGTATAAAATGATTCAGTAAGCTGTTTTTCCGGTTGTACCCAACTACAAAATTGCTCTACCAAGCGAGCCGTCTTACCACTGCGGCTAGTGCCAACAATCCAAACCGAATGAGAAACCACAAACTTTCTCCTTGTAGATTTGCTAGTATACCTCGTGCGTTAACTTAAGGTTAAGAATCACCAAATAATGCTGGATGATTGTCTGCAATGAAAAACTCTGCTTTTAGCCAAAAAATCTATTCCTTCTTACTTGCTGCTTATCGACGGTACTTACAGACTCCTGAACGTTCTTTACATGAAGCTTACGATGCAGCATTAAAGATTCAGGAAATAGAAAATAAGCATTTCAATGGTAATAAAATAGACACTGATTCAGCCATGTACAGTAACAGTGTGATGGATTATTTTGAGTCAGACCTCAAGAAGCTATTAAAAATTGTCAGAATGCGGCTGACGGAGTTTAGAGCAAGCCGTTGGTTTCTAAATGAAGAAAATCAAAAAGCTGCTCAGAAAGCAGGTATAGAGCATCCAAGTCCTTCTTTGATTTTGGAAAAGCTAAACTTTATCGATCAAGTTATATCCAAATACACAACAAATTCTGATCAAATAACTTCTAAAGCTTTAGTAGTCAAACCTGCAAATCTACCAGTTAACTCTTCTGTAATATCGGACAACAAGTCGTTGCTCGTTAATACTCCAACGTTACCACCCAAAATACCAACTCAAGACTCGCACAAAAAACCAAAACTGCGTAAAGTCGATACAACAGGTGTTTTACCGCGCTCTATTTTAAGTACTATCACTCGTCTGCAAGTTGAATTAGATCCTAATTCTGAAAAAGAAGTAATTCAGAGTTTTCGTCAGGCTCAAAGAAGAACAATAATATCTATCAGATTTATTTTACTATTAATTATCGTACCACTTTTGACGCATCAGATAGCAAAAACTTTCGTAGTCGGCCCATCTGTTGAGCGGTTTAGAAGCAGTGAGCAAATGCAGATATTCCTCAATTCAGAAATGGAAGAGGAAGCACTTGCAGAATTACAAAGATTTGAAGAAAAGCTCAAGTTTGAAAATTTCATTAGAAATGCCCCTCCACTGTCGTCTGAACAGATGGA
Organism: uncultured Nostoc sp.; assembly: GCF_937863485.1. GTDB lineage: Bacteria > Cyanobacteriota > Cyanobacteriia > Cyanobacteriales > Nostocaceae > Nostoc. The sequence continues at coordinate 32,299 of NZ_CALMFY010000162.1, forward strand.
AATTGAAATGACACATAAGGCTGTAGAGCTTGCTGAAGAATTTCGTCACGAAAGCTCTAATGCTATCAAAAATGTTTTTGCAGATATTTTCTCGGTGGGCGCTTTTATCTGGCTTTTGGTTGTCAGTAAGTCTTCTATTGCTGTACTCAAAGATTTCTTTGATAATATTGTCTATGGACTTAGTGATAGTGCCAAGGCATTTATCATCATTTTGTTTACTGATATATTTGTGGGATTCCACTCTCCTCATGGGTGGGAAGTACTTCTAGAAGGTGTATCGCGTCATTGGGGATTACCAGCAAATAGAGATTTTATCTTCTTATTTATTGCTACATTTCCAGTGATTTTAGATACCATTTTCAAATACTGGATATTCCGATATTTGAACCGGATATCGCCTTCAGCAGTTGCCACTTACCGTAATATGAATGAATAAAGAATTGGGCATTGGTGAGCTAGTGGCTTAGTAGTTTCTCTCGCTTGTAGCAACTGGCGTCAAAAATAAACAACAAACAATCTTTGATAATGTTTTGCTTTATTGCCGTCTACCTAGTAGACTGTGGCAATAGTTTGCCTACCTTTAACAAGGGATTTTGCCCCTTGTTAAGTCTGGTTAATTAAGATGGTAGCTGGATTTACGCGCCCGCTGTATTAGTAGTCTGTGTGATTAATTTTCACAGGTTCGTAGTGAGTGATAAATCGCTCAATTTCAAAGGCTATATCTGCTGAGTGCGAACTTTCACAACCTATCAACACTAATGACATAAACCGCAATTTGGTGGAGTATGGGAAGGCAAAAATTTTGAATTTTGATGAAAAATACACTTACTAGGTTAAGAAAGTTCAACAAAGTTATCTGCATCAGCTTACCTGTGGTTTTGTCGATTTTGCTGGTGCGGATGCAATCTTTGGTGCATCGAGAACTGAGTCCGCCAGAATGTCGTGTTAAAAAGTGGGATATACCACTTTCTTTGACTGCTGAAAATCAAAATGCATTTACACAAAAGCAAAAAGCAGTATTAATTCAGAGATTACCAGTTACTTGTTGTCAGGGTGATACCTCTTGTTTAGATGAAGTTCTATATGGAGAAATACCAGACAAAAAGGCGCTGGTGAGTGCGATCGCTCGCAGTCTCCAATATCTGCAAACAGTTAATGCTGTGGCTGCTTATCAAAACTATCAGGTAGCTGAGATTAAACGCGATCGCGTGTTCAAAAGCTTGAAAAGATTCCGCGAACTCCTATTAAAAACTAATTCTGCAACCGAATTACATCAAGCCATCGAGCGGGAATTTGTTCTTTACCAGTCAGTTGGTAAAGACAATAAAGGTTCCGTTTTATTCACCGCCTATTATGAACCGCTTTACGCAGCCAGTCGCGTCCCTACACCAGAATATCGTTATCCTGTTTATCGATTACCTCCTGATTTAAACTCCTGGTCTAAGCCTCATCCTACACGCCTGGAGTTAGAAGGAGCAGATGGTTTACAAGCTGCAAAAGGGAAATTGCGAGGATTAGAGTTATTTTGGTTTCGCGATCGCCTCGAACCATATCTAGCTCAAATTGAAGGTTCAGCGAGACTTCAGCTTCCCAATGGGACTCAAACAACAATCGGCTATGCTGGTAATAACGCTTATAACTACAAAAGCATTGGGCGAGAATTAGTGAATGATGGCAAATTACCGCTAGAAGGTATAACTATGCCAATTATTCTTAACTATTTCCAAAAGCATCCCCAAGAATTAAATATTTATATTCCGCGCGATCGCAGTTTTGTTTTTTTTCAAGAAAACCACGGTGAGCCAGCCCAAGGTTTTATCAACGTACCACTAACAGCAGAGCGTTCTATCGCTACAGATAAATCCCTCATGCCTCCTGGTGCTTTAGCGTTGATTCACACTTCTATTCCCTTTGTTAATCCTACTGGAAAAATGGAGGAGCGCATCGTTAGTCGGTATGTTCTTGACCAAGATACCGGAGGTGCAATTAAAGGCGCAGGTAGGGTAGATTATTTTTTAGGTACTGGGAAATTAGCAGGCGATCGCGCTGGTGTCACAGTTAGCAATGGACAATTATTTTATCTATTACTCAAGTAGTTAACTTAACCTGAAATCTGCGGTTTATAGGCGCATCTACACAGTCAAAACCCGCCTGCGCGGGTTTCAAACTTTTGATTTTCCATTAACCCAGGTCGGTGTAGCTCTCGTTTGTATAGCCACGAATTTCATTCGCCAGGGTTAGGCTTCAATATCCATATCAGCATCATCATCGTCATGATCGTAAGGGATATCGTCAAGGTCGATCATTTCTGAAATTTCTTCTACTTCATTTAGATACTCAGATTCTTGATGTTCACGCTCGATGAGACGACCAGTTGACTTTAGCCATTCCAAGAGAATAAACTCATTACTTGTACGAATTACAGGCGCTCGCTGATTACGAGGTTCTTCACGTAAGGGACTTATAGGCATAAAAAAACTCACTTTGAATTATGGGTCACTGTACAAAAACAGGAAAGTTGTACATTAAGGTTAAAAGGCTTGTTATACAAGACTTTTCTGAATAGATGAAATATGAACTATTGAGTTTTTTATCTCTAGTCCGTCTAGTTACTTACCATTAAAATGTCTTTGTGTCAGTCCTAAATAATAAATATTCAAGTGGACGCGATATCACAAGGCATTTGGCAGCTTGGCGAGAGTTTCATACATACTAGAGGGTAATGCAGACAATCTGTTCGCGACAGCGACTGCATCAGTTAAGTTGCTAAATTGACACCGGACAATCTCTTGTCCATTTCCTGAGGGGAATCGCTTCCTAGCTTTGTTAGATACAGCACAAATAATCGCTAAAGCTTTGGCGAACCCATCTTTTGTCAATATTGTTTCTTTAGCGAACCCTTCAACAGGGATAAGGCAAACCTCAAACCGATAGCCAGGTCTGGGAGAAACAGCTAGGTCAATATAGGGTTTATCTTCTTTCCTGATTCTGCGTAAATATTGGGCTGTCGAATTAGCATCGTGTAAATCAGTGCCAAGGGCGTAAGTAAAGAAACAATCTTCTGTCAGGGATTCAGGACGGGTAATTATATCCGTTGCCATAAGTTCAAGTACTAACCGTATATTATTTGGGCTTGTGACACATTAAACTTGTCCGTTCTTCTTAGCACATTTTTGGACAGTGAGATATACCAGTTTTACACGAGGTATTCCAATACAGTTTGGCTAACTAAAAATTTTAATTTTTGCAATACTGAAGACTCTCATCTCTAAAAGGATAGATTGCCAATATCAACTAACATAAAACACCTTCACAATCTAAGGGTGTAGAGATTTAGATTCGCAGAGGCGTCTATTATAGTCAGTTATATGACCGAAAATATTTCTCAACTATCTAATTATAACATTATAACATAGTTGACGGTTGAACTTTTTTCAACTACTCTGACCCATAGATATTAGGCCACTAACAACAGTAAGATTGTATTCAATTCCGACTTTTAGATAACTAAATACGTTGATTAACTAGTTATAATTATTACCGCAGTAATATAAAAAGCAATGATAAATACTTAGGATGATTGCCTTATCTCATAAAGTAAACTAGGCACTGTTTTCGGTTTGCTCAAATCCTTATTTTTAGATTGTAGTCAGTGCCCAACCCCAGATTACCATGCGGGTTCTCCAAAGGAGTACAAGCCCACAGCAGTTGGGAGATTCATCCATTCGGTTATCCCAAGACTGCCTTGTTCACCTTTTTTGGTGGTTATAAACTCCTAAAATTACTAGACAGCACTCAAATTAGCTCGCACAATAATATCTATCGTTAAAATCTTTGTCACCAGCACTTGCTAAATCCTCAAAGCCAAAGGTGCTATTCCCTAACGGTTAGGTGGGTTAAGTTTCGAGGGTTTTGATGTTAATAACGATACTTTTCAAACATCCTTTAAGAGCGATCGCAATCACAAACCATCTGGTATTTAATTTATACTAGTTTATTTATTGCCTTATATTTTCTAAAAATTAAGAGTATCTTTAGGAGTTATTGAGATAAATAATTGCCTAAATAAATCCCCAGGATTGTAAATATAATCCCGGGGCATCATCCTGACTTTTCACGAGATGTGGAAAAGGTCATTTTGAGGGTTTCCCAAGCCTTGATTTTTGCGTTAGATATTTTCATTAACTCAGAGCTATTGAGAATTAGACTGTGGAAAAAGCCACGCTTTTTCGGAGCTTGAGGACTTACCGTGAAAAGTCAGAATTTCATGAATCTTTTAGGACTGCAATAGCTAATAGCTGTTAAAGTTTCTCAACAGAATTAACAGCTATTTTCTGGTAGTCTCCTAGGTTAATTTATAAACCTAAGGAACAGAACCATATCCGAGAGATGGAGCTAAAGCTTTTGCAGCTGTAATGAACCCTTTAAAGTCTAAGTCTGAGTAATACAAGAAATAAGTTGCTCCGGAAATGGGATAAGCACCTGCACTCTTAGGATCGGTCAAATTATCAATTCTAGTCAGCTGCTTATTAGTACCGTATGTTACAACAGTCCCATCTTTAATAGCCGCTGTAATTGAAGCTGGTGAGACAGCAATATACTTACCTGCCTTGTTAAGTAAGAGTGCGGCAGGTAGCTTTTTAGTTAAACGGGTAGCATTATCCACATAACCAATTGCACCTTTAGTACTTGCGATCACATCGCCTACCTTTCCGCCACCAGTAGCGCTAAGGAAAGTGCTTGTCCAATTAACAGTTGTACCCACTCCTCCCTTCCATACATTAGCTGCTGGAACACCTGGAGTCTTACATGCAGCATTGAGATGACTGCTTAAAACAAAAGTGCTACCACTTGAGTCAGCACGACGTACAACTTTGATGGGTAGATTGAGTGCTATTTGGCGACCGTTATCTGCACTAATGCTCTTATCGTTCCAATTTTTGATGCTACCGTTCAAAATACCACAGTAACTAGCTCGTGAAAGCTTAAGTCCTGCTGGTAGACCACTAGTGTTGTTAAAAGCTAATGTGATTCCGACACTTACCACAGGCACTTGGACGTAACCACGACCGCCAGTAACTTTTTCTGTTCCTGCTACAGGGTCGTCACTAGCTGCAAAAGTGAGTGGGCGAGGAGTACCAGCTGGTGGAGTTTGAGTGAAAAAAGCTTTTAACCCTGCGCCACTACCATTTGCAGTATATGTGAATGCGAACTTCGATTTTAGATCTGTAAATAAAGCACTTACAGTACTTGCACCTACACCATTACCTATATTGGGCGCAGCTAGAGATATCAGAGTAGCAGATTGAGCTACTACTAAACCAGTTGCTATAGCAAGTACAGAAATTGAACTTGCCAAGTAGGTCAATGGACGATCGCGATAAAAAGCCATGTCTTGCTCCTTCAAATTAATTTCCGGTTCAACACCTTATCAAATCAAAATCAAGTGTCAAACTGGCGATTCTAAATAACCTTATATAATGACAAACAATTTGCATTATAAAGATTATCAGTAAATCAAAAGTTTTCACAAAGCTCTGAAGAATTTAGAGTAAACTCAAGGTAAAGTTTTCAAAGATGTAGAGGGCATTTAGCTATTGCTAATTGACCCTATTACATAATTTTTCGCTCCTTAAAAATTTTCCATTTATAAGTAAGTTTTTAGAAATAAATCTTGAGGGGCTTTATTATCAGGAAGTGTGGTTACTAGGTACTATGAGTCATACCTCAATTCCCATTCTCAGTCCTTATTCCCTTTTAAAAAGCCATGTTTAATTCTACCTACTTACTTATTTGGGATGGCAATTTTATCTGAGATTATGAAAATCACTATCTTTAAATGTACATGCCCAGCAGTTTGCCACAAGCTACCGCTAAGGTGCTAAGTAAAGAAAGTCAGTATTTCACAAATCTTTTAGGTAGCTAATAGCTGTTAAAATTGGCCAACGAAATCAACAGTATAATCTCAAGGTAAAGTTCAAGTAATGATTGCATTATGGAATGATTAAAAAACTTAAATATATTTCTGGAATTTAGAGGTGTTTGAAAAGTGGTTTTTGTCGCAGTTTTTTATTCTCTATCCAGAGTAAAATCTGAACTTTTCGCTTATATATGGTTTTACTTAATTAAGCTTTTTTTAGAAGTGTTAATAAGTATTTAATATAGTTTACGCAGTTGACAAATTAATCAGCGCATGTATTCACAAAAATACGTTGTTTTAGCATTTTATCAATCATCCTTTTATTAGTTGCATAGGCGTAGCCTAACCCAGACGTCGCAAAAAAATAGCTGGAAAATCTAGTTATCATACCAGAAACTCATATTTCATATTTAGTGTTTTATGTCAATGGGTAAGTCATAGTATTAGCCCTTTCAAAGGGGATAAAAATTTTGCTCAAGAAACTCCTTTTTAAGCTCTTAATGTGGTTAAATAAGATGCTTTTGTGTCCCAGCAGTAAACAGGGCTGGATGCAATACTTTTGGGTTAAGGATTTTTGGTATTGATTTTAGGTATATAGACACGTTGCCTTGCAACCTCTCTACAAAAGATTTCGGGCTTAACCCAAGCGTATTGGGGCTGGATGGGTTGGATGTCTGTCTTGGACACCTTTAATTTGACGAGGGGTTAATTAAATAGGCGATCGCTTGGCTGTTATACCAATTGGAGTAATCATTAAATATCTTTCGTAAAAGTATTGTTTTAAAAGCATTTGAGATTATTCTCTCATCAAAGTAATAAAAAAGCTTTATTTTGTCAAAATTTAGGGTTTTTTCCCATTTTTTGTGTTGATCACGACATCTATAAAAAAAATAGTTATTTATGCTACTAAACGAAGTCATCAACGAGGTCAATTTTACGTTATTGACTTAAGCCCTATATCCAGTCTCATCAAATTTTTTCTAGGTTTTAAATGAATAAGACTAATCTGTACAAACAACGTCAAAACAAAAACAGGGTATCAATTTTAACTTCCGTGGCTGTTTTGGCTTCTCCATTGGTATTGCCTTTACATCAAGCTGTTGCTGCATCATTGACTACTGTTGCAAATTTCAACGGTGCTAATGGATCTGCGCCAAGAGCTGGTGTATTTCAAGGTAAGGATCTCAATCTTTATGGAACCACTTCTGCTGGTGGCTCATCTAACAACGGAAGTGCATTCAAGTTGAGTGGTGCCGGTTTCAGTACTCTGACCACACTGATCAACTTTACGGGAACAGCCCTACCCAACAGAGGGACTAATCCAATCGCTAGATTATTCCAGGCAAGCAATGGCAATTTATATGGGGCGACCTTTACAGGTGGCGCAAGTAACCTCGGTACATTGTTTAGCTTGGCATCACCAGCTTTTACAGGTCTGACAACTTTTGTGAATTTTACTGGCATCAGTAATGGAGCTAACCCAGCAGGCCGACTGATTGCGGATAGCACTGGCAAGGTTTTGTGGGGGACAACCTCGGCAGGTGGGGCCAGTAATAAAGGAACTATATTCAATGTTCCGCTGGGTGGCAGTCCAGTCACCACTGTAATCAGCTTCACCGGTACTAATGGAGCAACCCCATTAGCAAGATTGCAACTGGTGACTACCAATGGAAGCTACTATGGCACTGCCTCTTTAGGTGGAGCAAGTAATAAAGGAGTTGTATTCAAGTACACTCCTGCTAATCCTATTGCTACTAGGTACAGTTTTTCTAGCTTTACTGGCGCTAATGGGGCAAGTCCAGAGGCTGGATTAACTGTATTTAGCGGATTCCTCTACGGCACTACTAGGCTAGGTGGAGCCAGCAATGTAGGTGCTATATTCAGAGTTCCAATTGGAACAGCCACCAGTCCTATCGGTGCACCGGTTTTAGTTGCCAGTTTTAGTGGCGCTAATGGGGCCAACCCAAAGGCTGCGCTTACACCAGGAGCAAGCAGTGGTATCTTCTATGGCAGAGCTTCTACTGGCGGGGCAAATAACAAAGGAGTTGTCTATAAATTGAATGTTGGAACTACTTCAACTTCAACTATCACCCAGTTGATTAATTTTAATGGCACTAATGGGGCAACGCCAGAGTCCACGCTAATTCCGGTCGGTACTGATTATTACGGTACTGCCTCTGCTGGTGGCACTTCTGGTAAAGGAACTGTATTTAAATTTACACCATAGCCTGAAGATATAGCGCTTCTCGTTTGGATGCAATACACTCTGACCTCACTTCCATTCCTCTCTCCTTAAAGGAGAGAGGCTTTGAGGCTTACTCCCCAACGCCACAAGGGTTGGGGCTGTTCTTGTTAGGTCTGTATTCTATGCAATTGAGAACCGCTATAATCTACGTGCAAAATAAATAGTAAAACGTAGATTTGAAAAATGTTGATTAATTACTTTTAGATAGTCAGGAAGCATGGCTATCTGAAAGTAATTATGGACAGTGGGAGAAACTAAATTTCCTAAAATGGAAATAAAATTGCTGCAATTAATGACGTTATAATAATTTATACATAATTTCTCTGAGATTATCTCCGTCTAATTGCCCATAATTAAGACAACCTCATCCCGCCTATAGCTAAAGCTACAGGCTCCATGCCTCTAATCCCCACTTCGTAGGGGCATTGAGTTTCACTACTAGGGGAAGGGCTGCTCTTGAGAGGTCACGCACGAATCACAAGTAATTTGCCAGACATCATATGAAATGCCTAATAATGCCCAATCAGCTTTAAGAGGTTATCAGTGATAGCATAGATAGTAATAATTTAATTCAACATAAATCCCTTTTAATTTTTCTCTGGAGGGGATTTTATTCCTTAAATGATCTCGTTGCGATCGCCTGAATCAATAACTGGCAACTTGGGTTAGTAGTACATCCTATCAGGATAATATCTTACAAAACGGTTGCTTGTAGAGAATAAAATGTTTTTCTATAGAAGCTGTAACTATCGCTATTGATGACTCTGGTGAGATAATAACGAGTTTAAACGATGAAGTCAGATTTGTCAGGGAATTAGCGATACCTGGCGGCAAGCCCTACGGGTGACGCTCGTACCTTTATACTTAATTAAAGAAATATTAATGCTTTCTTAACTTAACTTAATACGAATTTATGTATAGTATAGAACTTTGCTAAACTTTATAAGTTGAGGAAAAATGAGTATTCAATCATGTAAAATTGGAAACGATTGTAAAATTTTAGACAACCAACACTCAAGTACATTATAGGAAAATTAGCAAATGTCTAGACAAAGTTCTCACAAGAGAAACTTTTTCAAAGCTTTAACTGGTAGCGCTGTCAAAGGATCTCAGAAGTTAAGACTGGGACTGGAATCCAGCTTGATTATTCTGGTTGAATCTATACCTTTTTTGATTGCTTGTGCTGTATTTATAAGCGTTATCAGCCTAAAAAGTCCTATCCTGCTTTTTTGTTTACTAGTTGGTAGTTTAATTGCAGTCATTACCCAGCAAATTGGGCAGCAGGTGAATTTACCAAAGCGCTCGCTAATATTATTACAAATTTTAGCAGCAGCTATCATTCTGAGTTTGTATTGGTTAGACTGGTTTGCAGCCCCCGCACAAGCACAGTTTTTTGGGGAAGCTGAAAAGTTTTTCAAAAGAAACTTGGGTGGAGCACAGGCAGCTGGTGGTGGTAGTGAGACAGCAATAAGTTTGATATTTAATGTGTTGCGGGCGATTTATTTACTCTATATTGCAATTTCTCTGGTTGGTGTGATTAACGCAGTGCGTAAAGATGAAGATTGGCAAAGCATTGCTAGAACTCCCCTATTAGTTGTTGTTGCTGTTACCATTGCTGATGTACTCACACGCTTTGTAATTGGTCCACAAGGGCAGTAAATAATTCAGATATTTCAAATGTCTCAAGAGCGGGAACAAGAATTTCGTCCAGTCAATCAGGTTCTAGGAAGCCAACCTTCATTAGGACCAATCCCTGCTGATCAAATTCTTCCTTGGACGGTAATTGCCTTAGCCTCCTACTTTATTATCAATGGAATTTTTGGGGGGATTTTCCAAGAAGAGTTTCAAAAATGGTTGTGGACAATACTCATGACTGGTTGGGGAATCGGAACTTGGTGGATCTTAACTGGTGGTAGAAGTTGGAGTTTTTTAAGTAAATTTATTGGTGTTCCCGCTTGGACAAGAGGCTTTGCTCGTTATCAAAGCTTACTGGAAGTTAACCATGAAGCAAAAAATCGGAAAACAAAGCGTCAGCGTCGCCGGAAATGAAAGTAGATTAACACCATTTGAAGATGCCTTACACTTGGCGACAATGCTACGTGTAGCAATGAATGGACGTGATATTGGCGCTTACCTTTTGACAAAAGGCACTCAAAAAGATAGGTTCTGCTTTGTTTTTGGTTTTGACTGTAAGGGAATCCATCCCACTTTAAGACCGGAACAAATAGATACACTTTTTAATAACATTGAAGCAGGATTGAAAGATATCCCTAGCGGTGAAAGAATGACACTGCATTTGGGATCTTTTAGTTCCGACAAAGAGCGCCAAAAAGAATTAGCAACATTAATCAGAAATGCGCCATCACGAGATATCAAATATTTGTTGATGGCGGAAAGAGCTAGAGTTAAAGAACTTACTATTTCTGGTGTTCGGAAGCCAAAATTTTTACGAATTTACGTCACTTACACGATTGAATCTAACTCGCAACATGCAGACGATTGGATAGAGAAACTTTTAGTCAAAGCTGAATCATGGTGGTTGAAATTCAAAGGGGATCTCTCAGAAGTAGAAAACCAACGCATTGAAACCTTGATCACAAATGCTTACAAACAGGGTTTTCTCCGTTGGGAACAAATTTTATCTAACCAAATGGGATTGGATGTCAAGCCTTTGAGAGCTGATGAACTCTGGAAGGAGATATGGAAAAGGTTTAATGATACAGAACCAATAGAGATTCCCCAGTTGATGACTTTAGATGAACAAGGACTACATGAGCAAGTTAATTCAGATTTAGCTAGTACTAAATTGCTTATAGACAATATCCACGGCACAACTTTGCTGATGGAGTCTAGCGTACCTTGTGCCGATCGCCGCTGGGTAAATGTTAACAATCGTTATATTGGCGCACTGTCATTTCTGGAAAAACCCGGAGGTTGGCCCAATAAGTCTGCTCAACTGCGCTATTTATGGGAACTGTTGGCCAGAGAAAGAGTAGTAGATACAGAGATTTTTTGTGAGTTGACGGCGGCAAATCCAGCATTAGTGAAAACTACTTTGCAACGAGTCTTGAAACAGTCAAACATGACGACAATCATGGCTCAAGAAAAAAGTAAAACTATTGATGTCAACGCTCAATTAAAGTTGAAGAAATCGGTAGCAGCACAAGAACAATTATTTGAAGGTGCAGTACCAATCTATACGAGCATAGCTATTTTGGTACATCGTCCAACTGTAGAGAAATTAGATGAGGCAACAAGATATATTGAAAACTGTTTTCAACGTCCAGCAAGGGTAATTAGGGAAACTGAGTACGCCTGGAAAACTTGGCTGCAAACTCTACCGATAGTTTGGGAGGGTTTGTTAGCAACACCCTTCAACCGTCGCCAGCTATATTTAACAAGTGAAGTTCCCGGATTAATGCCTTTAGTTTTAACTAAACAAGGTGATAGACAAGGCTTTGAGTTGATTGCTGAAGAAGGCGGAACACCCGTACATTTAGATTTATTTAATCAACACAAAAATTTAGCTTTGTTTGCCACAACTCGTGCTGGGAAATCGGTGTTGGTATCAGGGATTTTAACTCAGGCTTTGGCGCATGGCATTCCTGTAGTGGCGTTAGATTTCCCTAAACCCGATGGCACATCTACTTTCACTGACTACACAGAGTTTATGGAGGGGAATGGAGCCTATTTTGATATCTCTAAACAATCGAATAACTTATTTGAACAGCCAGACTTACGATCGCTAGAACCAGAACAACAGCGCGATCGCTTTAACGATTATACCGCCTTCCTAGAATCAGCTTTAATGACAATGGTTTTAGGATCATCGACTGAAAGTCAAATTTTATCGCAAACCGTGCGATCGCTGCTTAACTTAGCATTAGAAGCCTTCTTTGCTGATCAGGGCATAAAAGAGCGATATATACAGGCGATGGCAGGGGGATTTGGCACTCAGGCTTGGCTGAAAACTCCTACCTTAAAAGATTTTCTGTTTTTCTGTTCATCAGAACACTTGCAGCTAAGTTCTTTAACTGGCAGAGTAGAAGATGCCCTCAGTCAAATTCAGCTGCGCTTGCGGTTTTGGCTTTCTAGCCGCGTGGGACAAGCTATTTCTGCACCATCCAGCTTTCCTACCGATGCACAACTTTTAGTTTTTGCTCTCAGAAACCTATCAGATAGTGAAGATGCAGCCGTACTATCTTTGAGTGCCTATTCAGCAGCATTACGACGCGCACTCAGCAGCCCAGCTTCTATATTCTTCATTGATGAAGCACCAATTTTATTTGAATTCGAGCAAATTTCTGACTTAGTTGGCAGAATTTGTGCGAACGGTGCTAAAGCCGGTATCAGAGTCATCTTATCAGGACAAGATCCTGATACTATTGCCAAATCTAAAGCTGCATCTAAAATTTTGCAAAACCTGACAACACGATTGATTGGACGCATTCAGCCAGTTGCAGTGGATAGTTTTGCAGACATCTTAAAGTATCCCCGCCAAATTATTTCTCGTAATGCGTCGGAAAGCTTTTTTCCCCGCAAAGAAGGCGTTTATAGCCAATGGCTGCTAGATGATAACGGTATTTATACATTCTGTCGTTACTATCCAGGTTACGAACAATTGGCAGCAGTTGCTAATAACCCCTCTGAACAAACTGCACGCAGTAAAATGATGCAACTTCACAGCAATAAATATGAAGCAATTTCTGCATTTGCACGTCAGTTAGTGGCTACTCTACGTAGTAGTTAATCGGGTTCTGTAAGCAGTTAACAGTGTTTAAAAAAGTTATAAATCATAGTTAAAAAGCTAAATTACCTTTTTCAGGCACAAATGTATGCGAAAAACTACCATTTTTACTCTGACGTTGCTATCTCTGGCAATCCTACCAGCAATGGCACAAGTTCAACTGGGAGGTGGATTAGGCGAGGTTTGGACTAATTTTAAATCATATTCCACAGATATGGGAAAATACTTTCAAAATAATCTGAGCGAAAACTTAAACCCTGTAGAAACACAGAGCCGAAATGCTCTTGATAGTGCCAAGGGAAATACAGAATTGAAGATACCTAACCCCGTCGATGCGGGGCAAAATGTTCGTGATAACATTATCAACGAATCTTATCGTTCAGAATCTAAAGCAAGCCGCTTTGAAAATAATGCAGCAGTACGGGCAAATTTAGTTAGTAATGAACTCAATCGTTTTATTACTCGTGGAGCAGCAGAAGCTATTCTTGGTAAAGATGGACAAAATCGGACACAAGTAAAGTTAGAAAATACTGAAAATACACTAAAAGATATTGACGCAATTAGCGATACGGCGGGGGCAGGGAACAACCTAGATAGTGTTAGATTTGATAATTTAAGTAAGGGATTAAAGCAAGCTGCAATAGATGCGGGTGCAGTAGCGACTCTTTCGGGTTTATCAGAGTTAGGAAAAATCCTAAATGAAAATAACTTGCAAACTATTAAGATTCAACGGGCACAATCAGCAATTATAGGTGAAACATTTGCTCAGACAATACAAACGAATCAGTCTTTGCAATATTCTAATTTAAATTTAGCAAACATTTCTCAGCAGGCAGAAGAGGCGAATCGCGCTCGCAGAGTAGATACATCTACAGAAGCAGCGCGACTTTTACGAGCTACTTCTCAACTAGATTTGTTTGGCAGAAAAGTTGGTAAGTCGGATTTTAGGATAAAAAAACTCTAATTTTCCATACAATTTTTAAAATTCTTAAAGTTTTTACAAACCAACAGTAAATCTAAAAAAACGGTTTGCTAGGGTGCTTTAGCGACAGCCTAACGCACCGAAAGCATCCTGGATGGTGCGTTACGTTCCTAACGCACCCTACGAAATCTAAAAAAACAGCCCATCAACTCAAAATGCAACTTGCTATTCAACTAATTTTTGCCCAAGTAGGTGTCCAAGTAGGCATTGATGAGGTTCTCGATAATGGTGCCGTAACTTCTCTAAGTATTGCCGAAGGTTGGAATAAACAATGGCTGGATTTATTACAAAATAATACCAGTAATAACTTGTATGGAGCGCTGACAAATCTGGGTATTTTTTTTGCGGTAGGAACCCTGTTATTTTTTATGATACAATTCCTCAAAGACTTAATATCCTACGAATATAGTCGTCCAATATCAGCTTTAATTTGGCCTTTTGTGGTGGTGATCCTTTTAAGTAATTCAGGGAAGGGAAGTATCCTTTCTAATCTGACACTGGGAGTCAGGGATTTTTTAAACACTGTGAATCAGCAAGTAGTGGTATCAGCAGATGCGGGTAAAATGTACCAACAAGCACTGAATATGAGTGTTGCTGAAGAAGTAACTGGTTCTTTTCTGCGTCCTTGCCAATCGCTAACTGGCGCTCAACAAAGTCAATGCTTTGTCAGCGCTGCCGATAAAGTCAATATTCTCTTGCAGAAATATAGAAATACATACGGAAGTAAAATTTGGATATATAGGCTACAAACTAAGTTAGATAATATTAGATATAACAAAGGCTTTGTATCAGAAACCTCATTTAATTCTTTGTTAGGTTCTACAGTCCAAACAAGCATCAAAAACTTTTTAGTTTCCTTACAATATGCCTTCCAGAATTTGATAGAAGCTACTATGTTGCTGATAGCGGTTTTAGGGCCAATAGCCGTAGGTGGGTCTTTACTGCCTGTAGCTGGTAAACCAATTTTCGCATGGGTGACGGGATTTTTATCTATTGGAATCGCCAAAATTTCATTCAATATTATTGCTGTGCTGACTGCCGCAGTTATTGTAAATGGGCCAGGCCAAAATGCTAATGCTGATCCAGACTTAATGTGGTTCATAATTTTTCTGGGAATTTTAGCACCAATTTTATCATTACTTGTGGCTGCTGCTGGCGGTTTTGCAGTCTTCAGTGCTATCAGTAATACGGCTTCTTTAGTAAAGGAGAGGATATAGGAAATTCCAAATTCCAAATGAATAAAATTTTGGCAAGTGTCGTAATTGCTGAATTATATGCAAATGATAATTTATATAGAATAGCTGAAGTTTTTTGCGGAAGAGGTGAGTAAATGGTGCGTTTACTGGAAAAAAGACAATCAATAGCAAGTGTTTTGACACTTTTTGCGATCGCAACCTTCGGTTTACATATATTAGTTTTATTTTTCTTCTTATTACAAGGGCTAAATATTCGCCAACTCAGTCTGAGAAAACCTCCCAACTTTGTGCAATTAATCGACGGTAAACCAGTAGGTAATATCGATGATTTAGCAAGAGATCCAGAAGCAATTCGCCAATTCATCAGCAAAACGATGATATCAATGTTTAGCTGGTCTGGAACCTTGCCACCACAAAATATCGAAGAAGTTGCAAACCCCAAACCAGATTTAGGAGTTCTTATTCAAACACCTCAAGCGAGTAGCCAAAAAGTTAGTACCAGCAGTTGGATAGCTAGTTTTGCCTTGTCCGAAGACTTTCGCAAAGGTTTCTTAAGCACAGTTGCAGAAATGACACCGCCAGAAGTTTTCTCTGAAAATCCCAGCTTAGCTATGACATCACAATTAGTTATTAAGCGGGTTTATCCGCCAAAACAAATTGCACCAGGAAAGTGGCGAGTGGGTATGGTAGCTGACTTAATTCAAAAAAACCGAGTTGGTGGTGCAAAACTCATAACTCCTTTTAACAAAGATTTACTTGTACGTGCAGCAGATTATTTTGGTAATCCCCAAGGCGACAATGGTACAGACTTGCAAAAAGCAATTTATAGTGTCCGCGCTGATAGATTAGAAATTTATGAAATTCGGAACTTATGTTTGCTAGATGGCAACAACGGACTTAACAATGATAAATTTACACAATGCGGCGCTGGACAAACATCTGATAGCTTTATCAGATGAGTAGGTAGACAGAGACGCGATTAATCGCATCTGTACTGGGGAGTAGGGAATCAGCCTTTTCGAGTTGTACAGAGTTTTTTAAAAAATCAAATAAGACCTATAGATTTATAATTCACTAATTTTATATAAATATAAATGCAAATACTCAAACCAGAAAATAGGAAAAATAACCCATTGCCACTGTTGGCAGTCGGAACATTTGGGTTAAATGTATTTACCCTGCTTTTACTACTATTTAACGGGTCTATGTTACAGCAATTAGGTCGTCAACTCACACCTCAAAGTTTAGTGCAGCTTGTTGATGGTCGCACTATAACCGTAGACCCCCAACCAAATTTAGAGCGACAGCCAGAGGCGATTCGGCAGTTTGTGGGTGAAACTATGAGCTTAATGCTTACTTGGTCAGATCAACAGCCGCCAACGCAAGTCTGGGAAATTACCTCCCAACTGGTAGCTGATAATTTTAAACAAAAACTTAAGTCAGAACTTACCAATTTAAATCCAGATAGCCAATTTGAAAATGTTAATAGAGGAGCAGAAAATGTATTAGTAATTCAAAAAATCTCTCAACCTACAAAAATAGGTGATGGACAGTGGAAAGTGGAGATGTTTGCTAATCAATTAGTTTTTAACGGTTATGATAGGTTGGGAAAATCAATTTCGTTTAATAAACAAGTTTTAGTTAGAGCAATAGATGAACCCGCAACTTCCCTACCAAATGCATCACTACCATTGCACTTCGCAGCTTACCGTCTTGGTGAAGCCAGACTAGAAATTTATAATGTATGTAATATCAAAGATAAAAATTGTTCTGGAAATCCCAACCAAGCTTTACCATGACTAAATACTCAATTCCTGCGGAAACACCTCCTCAAAATGGATTTACTCTAACCACCGATGCTCACCAACAAGATGTAGAATCTTTTGATTGGGAATCGCGGATGTCAAGGTTGGTCGGCTTTGAAGAAGAATTTTCTACCGATACCCAAGGATCAGAAGACTCTGCAACGCCGCAAGAGTCGCTTTCTCAACCACAAGAAGTTCAGACTAAGCAAGCCCTCTCATCTAATCCCTTTGCAAAATTAGGCTTGGTAGGGGCTGCTACCTTAGCGATAGTTTTGGTGGGTGGTGTGTTTTTGTCCCAGTTGATGAGTAGCAGCAATTCAAAGCCAAAAAATATTGTTTCTCCACAAGTATCATCGCAGCCAACTAATGAATCTAGCTCTCAACAGCTAGAAACAGATTTAGATACTTACAAAACTAAATTAGCCCTGACTGAACAAGCAGAGTCAGTGAAAGCCGCCCAACAACAGCTCAGAATTGCTAAATCAACGCCGACAGTAGCCTTAAAAGCAGAACCGTCAGTTTCTTCCAGAGGTAGAGAGAGAGTGATCCCAACACCTCCACCAACAGTTTACCCACCTCGGACAGTGACAGTTGAGCGCATCGTTAAAGTACCTGCTTCTCAACCTTTGCCATCACCCCAAATACCAGTTGTGCAGCCAAACACTCAACCCGTAGTCAATATAACTCCACCATCTCCACCAACCCCATTACAAGAGTGGGCAAGGTTAGCAAAGTTAGGTAGCTACGGTCAAGTAAGTCTCACTGATCAACCTAATAACATCGCAGCTGCTCCTGAGCCTGCAAACAATACGCAGCCGCAGGAACAGACACCACAACCGGAAACTCCTGCTCCTGTGGTCAGCCAAGCGCAAGAGAAGGGAGAGAAATCTGTAGCAGTAGGAAGTAGTGCTAAAGCTGTGTTAGCAACAGCGATATTTGGGGAAACTAATACTAAATCAGGCGGTGGTGATGAAACAGGTGAACAGAAAAACGTATTTGTGATCCGATTGAAAGAACCACTAAAATCTACCGATGGTTCGATTGCTCTACCTGCAAACACCGAATTCCTCGCTGAAATTGGTTCCCTTTCCGAACAAGGTCTTTTGTCCATGAATGTAGTCAAAATTATCTCGCATAATGATGGCAACCTTACAGAACGAAGCTTACCTAACAATACAATTATTCTTCGCGGTACCCAAGGTAAACCTTTAATTGCAAATAAATTTCCCAGTTCAAGTTCGTCGATAGCATCGATGGATGCAGGACTATTCGTTTTGGGAGGTATTGGTAAAGCAGCAGAGTTAGTAAATCGTGCTGATACTGAATACCAACTAGTTAATACTGCACCAGTTGTCACTACCGACGGCACTCCTACTACCACCAACGTCCAACCATACCAACAGCTTATTCCTGTCACTAAGAACAGACGCAATCTTGCAGCTGCGGTTCTGGAAGGTGGTATGAACTCTGTAGTTCCCCAGATTGCCCAACGTAATCAACAATCGATCGCCCAAATGTCACAACAAACTAATGTTTGGTTTTTGCCAGCCGGTACAAATATTGAAATATACGTTAATCAAGCAACCCAGTTTTAAGAGGTAGGATTTATACTAATTTTAGATTTTGGATTGGGTAATGGTAATTGGTAATTAGTTTTCCTTCTATCTTTCCCATCTCCCCTTATTATATCTACCAATCTACCCCATTTGCAATCATGAAAAATAATACTAACTTGTCAGGAAATACCTCAAATAATTATTATTTCCTACCTATAGCTTCCTTAATTTTCTCGGTTGCTATGTTTTTGTTAGTAGGTCGTGCTGTAGCTAATAATGCTGTTCTGCGTTCCGTATTTTCTTGCCAAGCACAGGGTTTAGGGGGACTAATACCTACTATCAACGTTTGGTATCAACAAGGAACAAACTTAAGTTTTATTCCGGCTGGAGAAGTAATTAAAAAAGTTTGGTTAAACGATCCATCACAGGTAACTATGGATTTTGATGGCCCAGTATGTATGCAGTTTGGTCAAGATCCTAATACTAGTGGAGGAGATTGTAAAAACTCAGCAGCGAATGTCATTCAACTTAGACGAATTAAAAAACTGGATATTCGTGGATTTCCTCCCACTAGCAATACACTTTTAACAGTTGTTACCGAAGCACAAGGTAAAAATAAGTTGTATACTTTTCGAGTGTTATATGGAAAAGATAACCCTGAATATCACACTTTAGCAATTTTTCCCGATCCTCCTGGTCAGGAAGGAGCTTGTGCGAGAGTTTCACAATAAACTTCTAGCAAAAGTACCAGACGACAACTACTGAAGTTTCCCTCCACAAAAAGCGCTGATGGTTACGTATATCTGCTTTGTGTCTTTTCAAAAGCCTTGCTCTAATTCCCTCTTTAGAAAGGAGGGTTAGGGAGGATCTAAGTCTTTTAGCAGTTTTTTTCTTTATAGAGTACGGTTTAAGATAGAAAATAGAGAATGGTGTAGTTCAATCAATTAAAAAATGCTATAACTTAACCCTCTTAACTGACTCAGGCGTTTTCAGCCTACATCTTTATAAATCTTTAAATAAAAACTAACTACAAATCCTAAATCCGTGCAAATATAAAGAAAAGCTTAAGAGGTTACAGACTCATGGTGACTGCTAAAATGATGCAACAGCTCTGGGCTATAATCGAATCTACCCAGGTCAGCACCCTGCTCCAGTTTGACGATGCTGCTTTAGTACAATTGCTCCTCCAGCAGTTAAAAGTTAAGCAGGGGATTGATGCCCAGGCAGATAGCACCCTCAATACTTATATAGAATCTAAACTGCCCCTGATTCGCGATACAGCTGAAGGTCGATTATCCTTCGGGCAAGGCGGTAATGATTAGCACGAGAAATCAAATAATTGCTCACTGCCAAGCATACGCTCATAGTTCAAACAGTGGAATATTATGAATCACTGGCTAGTAATTGCCCTGGTAGCTTATCTAATTGGAGCAGCGATTGAAGGGGTGAGTACAGCCAGTCAGTTATCTCATTCAGTGCCAGAACTAGCTAAAAGTACACAAGCTCATCCTTCAGATTCTGCTACTCCGCCTAGTTCGAGTTGGCGAGTTGTAGCCGCCATCGCCTCAGTAAGTATCTGTGGAGCTTTTTTGTGGCCTTGCCGTCTTTTCCACCGTTTAATTAAAGGGAACGTTCATTCATAAGCCTAACTCGGCTGAAGCATGGGGCAAAAAATATATCTATTTGCGGTTGGTTAATTATCCAATTTGTTCTGGTGTCTCTACATTTTGCCCAATTTTTGGCTCTGTTCCCGCAAGCAGTCGTTCAATATTAGTGCGATGGCGCAAAATCACATACAATCCACCGGCAATCCCAAATAGAACATAGGGTAACGGTTGATGCAAAAGTATCATGAAAATGGAAACAGTGATCGCACCTGCAATTGAACTCAAAGAGACAAGCCGTGATATCGCCACAACGACGGCAAACACACCCGCTGTTGCTAAACCTACCTGCCAACTCATTGCCAATAAAATTCCCAGGCTAATAGCAACAGATTTACCACCGGTAAAGCCCAAAAAAATCGATTTACTATGTCCCAGGATGGCAGCTAACCCTACTATTGTTACCAACCAGGGTTGCCACACTTGTGCATCTACCGTTGAGGGGATAAAATTTTGACTGGGTGCAAAATTGAATAACCAATAAACTAGAGCGATCGCTAATACTCCCTTTAAAGAATCAAGTACTAAAACCAATGCTCCTGGCCCTTTCCCCAAGGTTCTTAGTACATTAGTTGCACCAGTGGAACCTGAACCAACTTCCCGAATATCAATACCTTTTAACTGCTTCACAGCAATGTACCCAGTGGGAAAAGAACCCAGCAGGTAGGCTATGACCACAATTGCCCCACATCCGGTTAACCAAATAGCCATAATAAAATTTAAAATTCACTCATTCAAAATTCAAAAAAGTCCAGAGAAATAGCTTTTAGCTCTGGACTATTGACTAATTAAAAGTCATCATCATAGTTTCTCACGGTTTTAGGGTCAGGGGCAAAGGCTAACCACAGAGGAAATTGCAGTAGTGACAAACTGATTTGCTCCTCTGAATCGTCAATGATAATTAAGGGCAGTTGATTGGCCTTCGTCAATCGGTCTGCTTTCTGAGCCAGAGCATCAGACGCCTCAAATAATACCACACCTCGGTCTGGTCCGAAATCTGGGCGACCGATTCCCAGACAGTCTTGCAAACCGCGCCGCCATTCACCTAATCGCTCCGGTGTATTAGCTAAAACTAAAGTACGAACGCGATCGCCATACAGCTTGTGTAATATCGAAATTGCGGCTGAGGCAATTAGGATATTCTGTAAGCGGCTCCCCATTGTCCGTAAACCACCCCGTCCCCCTTGGGTAAAAAACCAGTTGGAGACTCGTTCTGCGTGGATTGGTTCAAAGGTTCGGCGTAGTTGCCACGCTGGCCCGTAGTAATCTGGTTTGTTGCGATATTGGTCAATTAGGCGGCGAATTTGCTTTGTAGTATCTTGAAATTGCTGTTGGGCAAATTGGGGTATTCCAGGTTGGGGTTCAACTGGTTTAGCCTCTTTTACAGATGGTTTTTCTCGTTCCACTACACTTGGTGTCAGTTGCAACTGTTCAGCGGCTGCGGCCAAATCCTGTAAGCTACCTGTGAGATAGTCTTTAAAACCCTGCACCCGAATTGCCAAGTCTTGGGATGCTCCGGCAAAAGTGGTTCGCATCTCGTTGCGGATACGTTCTTGACGGCGTTCTAGCTGTTCTACAGAAATTTGCAGCGCTTGTTTGCGTTGTTCTAATTGCACCAGTGACTCTTGCACAAGCCGTCCCAGTGAGGTTTGAGTTTCAGTCACTTGTGACTGAAGGTTTTTGTAAGAAGCTTGCAGCTTGGCTATTTCTTCCTTGAGGGCAGCTTCAGCGCTCTGCAACTCTGCCACTCGCTGCTCTGCCTCTGCGTATAATGAATTATTTCCTGATCCGATTTTTGACCCCAGTCCGACATTTCCTGCTTCTAACTGTGCTACAAACTCGCCATTTGAATTTTCTGTTAGCTCTACTGTAGAATCTACCACTTCTGCATTGGAGATGAGTGGCTCAAAAGTTGCGTAGTCTGGTGATGAGCTAATGGCTGCTGTTTCTACCACTAACTCAACAGATGGATTTACTGGATGTTCAACTGCATTGTTCTGTTCTTGTTTTTCTGCCAACCGCTCATCAATTGGTTCTGGGGTTTGAGATTCCTCTGGGTTCATAAACAATAGTGTAATTCCTATGACGCGAATAAATAGCTTTCAGAAATATTACAATTGACCTGCCATAAAAGTCCTGAGTCATGAGTGCTGAGTTACGAGTCTAGAGCAAAACGACTCAGCACAGATGGTACTTATACCAATTATTTGTGAAGCTGCACAAAATCAAGCTTGGTCAGACTTGGGGATTTTGCCCCAAGTTCTGGGGCAACCTCATAGGTAATCAATATCAGCACTAAGTACGTGGACAACGTTGTTCTAAGCAATTTTTCAAGGTATTGGGGTCAAATAAAATCGGCAAAAAGTGAATGCTTTTAATTTCTTTAAAGTAAAACAGGATGGGGACTCCACTCCAAAATATCCGCCAGTTTTGCCATTCCTGGTAGGGAAAGCGCCGAATCCATTTTTCGCCTCTGTAAATATCTAAGTCGGTGGCGGTAAATTGTAAACGCAGCGTTAACGCCTGAAACATGAGAAACAAACCAAACAGTGTGAAAACGGAACCTACCAACGGTTGTACCAACAGTAGTGGAATGGCGGCAATCACCAATACTATAGGTATATTGTAACTAGGCTTAAGTTCCACAGTTGATGTGGAGTTAGGAGCAAATGAACTGGTCACAGTCTTAAATCCTGCTTTATTAGTAGGCATCTCTCCTATTTTAAGAGTTAGGAGTAAGGAGTTTTAACTCATAACCGGAGGCGGAGCGTCTCCGGCTCCGCTCTTAACCGGAGGCGGAGCGTCTCCGGCTTTGCTCCTAACTTTTATAGGCCTTGCAAGAATGCACTGCCAGTCCCCTGAAACATTAACCAAGAAAGAAAGAAGTTGCTAACAAATATAATCAGTAAGGCAGTCACAACAGCAGTTGTGGTTGACTGTCCTACACCTTTGGCTCCTCCTGTTGTCGTCAACCCCCAACTGCAACCAATTATGGCGATTAAAATGCCAAAGCAACACGCCTTAATCATGGCGCTCAAAATATCCCAGATACCAAGAAAGTTACGGGCTGAGTCTAGAAATACCGTATCAGACAGGCTGTAGATATTTATCGCAATTATTAATCCCCCGAACATCCCTGTTACCAAAGACAAGAGGGTTAAAATTGGTAGCATTAAACAGCAAGCAAGGACGCGGGGGATAACCAGGTAATCGATTGGATCTGTTCTTAACATCAACATGGCATCGATTTGTTCTGTGACCCGCATGGTACCGATTTCGGCTGCAAAGGCAGAACCAACTCGCCCCGCCAAAACCACTGCTGTCAACACGGGAGCGAGTTCTCGTGTCAACGCGACAGAAAGCACTCCGCCGATAATGTTTCCTGCGCCAAAGTTGATAAATTCCCGCGCCACCTGAATGGTAAACACTGCGCCAACGAAAATAGCCGTCAATAGAGCAATAAATAGGGAATCTGGCCCAACTGCTGCCATTTGTTGCAAGGTGTTGCGCCGATGGATTTTGCCCCTCAATAGGTGAACTAGTACTTGCCCACCCAGAAAAATCGCTGCCAGCAGCCGCTGACTCCATTCTCCTAAACTGGATTTGGATGTAGTCTGGTTCAATGTTCTGTAGCTAACTCGGTAACTGCCTTAAGAATAGCGGAAGTCGTTGAGAATAGGGAATGGGGACTGGCGACTGGGGCATTGGTTATTTCCCCCATCTCCCTGATCTCCCCATACCCCCAACGGGGTTGAATATTAACTTAGATTAAAGATGCTCTCAGAAAATGAAGCTGTTGTTAAACATACTGCAAACCAATAAATAGGTACTAGCCTTGGCTATAACCTTGAGTTTACAAGGTTTTCGTAGATTTAAGTCATTTTTTATATCCCCAGCATGTGCTGTAACTGGTAGCCGTTTCTTTTAATGAAAACTTAAGATTTTTGACAGATTGTCTGCTCTGAAGCGATCGCACGTATTGTAGAAAATGACAAACCGCTATCGAGCTATTGTCATCTCTACTTACGGAGTTTGTCCTAAATGACTATTTTCATTAACTTTCTCCGCTCTTTACTACTTACGATCATTTTTAGTTTTGTCGCTCCCATGTTACTCGTTGGCGGCGGATTGTTCCTTTTATCCCTCATCGGTCACTTCCCCGGTTTACAAGAGTTAACTGAGGCGATCGCTACTCAGATTATGCATTTTCTCGCCACCTTTGGCAGTGGAACTCCCCTCCGGGGATTATTTGTGATTAGCTTGACCTGGAGTTTCGTCGGGGCACTGTTTGATATGTACGCTTATTATCGGTGTCAAATTTTACGAATTGATTCATAAGTAGTGCAAATTCCTTCGTCAGGTGCTCATAGGCTGTACAACAAAAGAAAAAGTGATATTTCCAAAAGTGAAAGTACTACTGGTCTTAACCTAAATAGGGATTAGTGTTGCTGAATGAATTTTTATTGATTAAATTAAGTACCAAAATTCTTGACTAAATACTTATTATTCATTAGTTATTAGTTATTAATTACTGACGACTAGTACAGGTGCGCGACCGTAGCAAATCAATTATCAAGAGGTCAAAAAGATAAATTATCAAGGGTTTTAAAATTTTGAATTCTGCAAAACCGCTAAAAAAGTCTGTGCTAAATTACCACGTTTGACGCTAAACTAGAGTTTGGCATTTTGTGTTAGCTAAAATCTTTAAGGACTTGATTAGTATTTATCGAGAATATCAAAAAAAACTCCCTGTAAAATATAAAAATTTCCTTAAAATCCTGACCAGCACAGTGCCGACTCATGTTTCTTAACAGAGCAAAGCAAGTCGTGTGACCTCTGGGCATCTTATATTGAATTATATTACGAGGTATGTTGACAACTCATGATTTGGCCGTTTAAGCCCAAGTTTAGAAAACAAATTGCGCGGATTGAAATTACTGGTGCGATCGCCGGTGCTACTCGCAAACGCGTCCTAGAAGCCCTGAAAACTATAGAAGAAAAAAAGTTTCCGGCATTATTGCTACGTATTGATAGTCCTGGCGGTACAGTCGGAGATTCCCAAGAAATCTACAGCGCCTTGAAGCGTTTGCGCGAAAAAATTAAAATCGTCGCTAGCTTTGGCAATATTTCGGCTTCTGGAGGAGTCTACATCGGCATGGGAGCCGAACACATCGTAGCTAACCCAGGTACGATTACAGGTAGTATCGGTGTGATTTTGCGTGGGAATAACTTAGAACGCTTGCTAGAAAAAATCGGTGTTTCCTTCATGGTAATTAAGTCTGGCCCTTATAAAGACATTTTGGCTTTTGACCGGGAACTGACTCAACCAGAAGCAAACATCCTGCAAGAGTTGATTGACACAAGTTATCAGCAGTTTGTCCAAACGGTAGCTGATGGCCGTTCTTTAGCAGTAGAAACTGTGAAAAGTTTCGCCGATGGTCGGATTTTTACTGGACAGCAAGCCCTAGAGTTGGGTGTTGTAGACCGCCTGGGTACAGAAGAAGATGCCCGTCGCTGGACAGCAGAACTGGTCGGTCTTGATCCGGAAAAAACTCTCTGCTATACCCTAGAAGAACGTAAACCTTTATTGAGTCGCCTTTTACCAGGAAGTCGTCAGGTTTCATCAGGAATTGGGGCTGGTATTGATTGGCTCGAATTTGAAATGTCTACCAGTGGTTTACCGTTGTGGTTATATCGACCCTAGTATGAGTTAGGAGCGGAGCCAAAGACGCTCCGCCTCTGGTTATGAGTGAGGAGTTATGAGTTAAAAATCTTACTTCTCATTCTTAACTCCTAACTCCTCACTTTTGTGTTTTAAGGAGGATTTTGGCGTGGACTGGCAAATGCGGGCTATTCGCGGAGCAACAACTGCTTCAGAAAATACTGTTGAGGCAATCCGAGAGGTGGTGACAGAACTACTAGATGAGCTGGAAAACCGGAATCAATTCCAGCTGAGGGACATGATTAGTGTGACTTTCTCTGTGACACGTGATTTAGACGTAGTTTTTCCAGCTGCGATCGCTAGAGCGCGTCCTGGTTGGGATAATGTGGCCATGTTGGATGTGCAGCAAATGCATGTCGAAGGCAGCTTACAGCGCTGCATTCGGTTCCTAATCCACACCTATCTGCCAGCCTCCGCCTCAATTCATCATATCTATTTACGCAACGCCGCTAGCTTGCGTCCAGACTGGAGTTTGCCCCAGACTTTACAAGCATCACAGCAAGCAGTTAAGTCAAAAGTGTAAAATACTCATATTAATAAATAAAAGCGAACTGCTAAGAACGCCAAGGAAACGAATCGTCATCATTTATAGAGAATTGGTATTAGAGCGATGTAGATTTTATGACTCAACGCTTAGATTTCAGAGTAGATATTGAAGAAGCCATAAAAACGCTAAACCTTTCTTGCAGTGATTTCTGACTGAAAAGATAGAATACTTAAAATCAAATCGTGAAAACGTCAAATCGGTTCAGCATTTTTAAACAGCCAACCACTTTTCAAACAACCTCTAAGACAACTATAGCTAGGATAAGAAGGTAGTCTGTCGCAGACAAGCTAACTATATGACATCCACATCACGTGTTGTTCATAGCGACCCTGATATATTGGGAGGAACACCTGTTTTTATTGATACTCGTGTGCCGAT
This sequence comes from uncultured Nostoc sp., assembly GCF_937863485.1. Lineage (GTDB taxonomy): Bacteria > Cyanobacteriota > Cyanobacteriia > Cyanobacteriales > Nostocaceae > Nostoc. The sequence goes on from NZ_CALMFY010000162.1 coordinate 59,061, forward strand.
AAAAACCTTGCTTGATTACCTAGAAGCGGGTGACTCACTGGATGAGTTTTTAGATCACTTTCCCAGTGTCAGCCGTGAGCAAGCGATGTCTACGACGGGCTACGCCTACGCCACTCTCGAATTAGCAAAGGAAATGCTGACCGCCTATGGCGAATTCTGCTTGATGAGTGTGTTCCACGACCCTTGAGGCGTGAACTCACTGATTATGAGGTACGTACAGTTGTGGAAATGGGATGGTCAGGCAAAAAGAATGGTGAACTTTTGCAATTGATGGTGCAAGAGAGTTTCACGGTTCTCCTGACAACAGACCAAAACTTACGATATCAGCAAAATTTGCAACAGGCTGGAGTTGCAGTCGTTGTTCTGGTGGCGTTTAGTAATCGCCTGCTTGATTTGCTTCCATTGATACCCAGTGTTTGTAGTGTCCTAGAAAAGATCGCTCCGGGTGTGGTTGTTGAAATCAGAGATTTTTGACGCGTTGGGGTAGCCCGCCGTAGGCATCGCTTTATGCAACAACTTTATTCTTTGTGGTGATCAAACCGAATTCCTAAAAAAATGTCATAAACAAACTCAAAAAAGTCCTTTTTTTGTAACAATCCTGAAGTTTGATAACATCCTTTTTTATCTAAAAGTGGCTTCATCACATAGTATGCAGGCTGGTAATTATACCAAGGAATAGAAGGCCATAGATGATGAATTAAGTGGTAATTCTGTCCCATAATCAGAATATTCAGAATTGGGTTAGGATAAACGCGAGCATTTTTCCAGCGATCGCGCTCCGCAAAAGGACGATGGGGCAAATAGTCAAAAAATAATCCCAGTGCTATTCCCACCACAAAAGCCGGTATAAACCAAAAATTGAGAATATAACCCAAAAAGTGGTATTGCACTGATATATAAACAATTACACCAACAATCAAGCGGCTGATGAACCATTCTAGTAGCTCATATTTACGCCACAGTCGCCGTTGAAAGAAAAACACCTCGTGGTACAAAAACCGCACCGCAATCAGCCACAGCGGACCACCCGTAGAGACATAATGATCTGGGTCGTCCTTGGGATGGTTGACATGGCCATGATGCTGCAAATGCACCCGCGTAAACACTGGAAAAGCAAAAGCTAGCATCAATGCACTGCCATGCCCTAACATCGCATTTATTACCCGGTTGCGATGGGCAGATTGGTGACAAGCGTCGTGAATTACAGTCCCAGCACAATGCAAGGCAATAGTATTAACACAAAAGCACAACCAGTGCGGCCATTCCCAAAGCCAGTAACCAAAGCTAGATAACACCAGCATTGCCACAGCTACGAAAAACAGCAGTAGCGTGCGATTGAAATCACCAGGAGGCGCTAAAAATTCCTTGGGTGGGATTGTCAGTGGCTTTTGTGCCTCCGATGCGATTTTCTCTAACATTGACTCCTTCTTAACCAAACATTACAAATATACGATAAAGATGAGGAAAGAATAAATTTTTGTAAAGTTTTGTATAGCAAGATTTATCTACAGCTTTGCATATCAGCAGATGAATAACGCTATGATTCCAGACAAAGCCTAGTCTTTACTGACAAGTAGGGGATGAAAATTCGTAAGAAGTTGATCGGATAAACTCCTTTGTTGGGAGGATGGATACAAGATTGATGTACTATATCTAGTCTATCCCACAGCCCCCACTCTCCCATAAACCCTCTCTAACTGCTTATATCTATTGATATAGCAGTGACTGAAAAGGAGATGCCACTCAAGTTACGATGACTTCCCAGATAGCTCCCTAACTTCAGCCCCTATGCAATTAAGAGATTCTCTGCGCCGGACAAAAATTGTCGCTACTATTGGCCCCGCCACTAGCAGTCCTGAAATGCTCAAGGCAATTATTGAAGCGGGAGCCACGACGCTGCGGCTAAACTTCTCCCACGGAACTCATGCCGACCATCAGCGTAGTATTCGCTTAATTCGGCAAACCGCCTTTGAACTAAATCAGCCAGTGGCTATTCTCCAAGACTTGCAGGGTCCAAAAATTCGCTTGGGGAAGTTTGACAACGGATCTATAGTTGTGGCAAAAGGCGATCGCTTCACCTTGACAAATCGTCCGGTGGTCGGTACGCACGAAATTAGCTGCGTCACCTATGATTATTTAGCCGAAGAAGTCCCAGTTGGTGCAAAAATCCTTCTCGATGATGGACGAGTCGAAATGGTTGTGGAGGAGATCAACCGGGACAAAGGTGATTTGCATTGTCGGATTACCGTGCCTGGAAAACTTTCTAATAATAAAGGCGTAAACTTTCCCGGCGTTTACCTGTCAATTAAAGCAATGACCGACAAAGACCGAGAGGATCTGATGTTTGGTCTAGATCAGGGTGTAGATTGGGTGGCACTTTCCTTTGTCCGCAATCCACAGGACATGATCGAAATTAAAGAGCTAATTTCAAGTACAGGCAAGCAAGTGCCAGTGGTTGCCAAAATTGAAAAGCATGAAGCCATCGAACAAATGGAGGCGGTTCTGGCTTTATGTGATGGCGTCATGGTTGCCAGAGGCGATTTGGGCGTGGAATTGCCAGCGGAAGATGTCCCCGTACTCCAAAAGCGGCTAATTGCTACAGCAAATCGCTTGGGGATTCCCATCATCACCGCCACCCAGATGTTAGACAGCATGGTGAGCAATCCCCGTCCCACTCGCGCGGAAGTGTCGGATGTGGCAAATGCAATTTTAGATGGCACAGACGCTGTAATGCTCTCCAATGAAACTGCTGTCGGCGACTATCCAGTAGAAGCCGTGGCGACGATGGCGCGGATTGCCGAGCGCATGGAGCAGGAGGAAGCCCAACACTTAAACTTACGTTCTTTGAGAGATGCCCGACGCTCTATTCCCAACGCTATTAGTCAAGCTGTGGGTCAAATTGCCGAACAACTAGGTGCAGCGGCAATCATGACGCTAACGCAAACTGGGGCAACAGCTCGCAATGTCTCTAAGTTCCGCCCCCAGACACCGATTTTGGCAGTGACACCCCATGTGAATGTGGCGCGGCAGCTACAGATGGTGTGGGGAGTAAAACCGCTGTTGGTGCTAGGATTACCTTCCACTGGTCAGACATTTCAAGCTGCGATCAATGTGGCTCAGGAGCTTAAGTTACTGTCTGAGGGAGATTTAGTAGTAATGACCGCTGGCACACTCCAGGGAATTTCCGGCTCCACAGATTTGATTAAGGTTGAGGTGGTGACGGCAATACTAGGTCACGGAATTGGACTGGGACAAGGTTCAGTGAGTGGTCGCGCCCGGGTGGCTAATACTGGTATGGATGTTAGTAACTTTAATCCGGGAGACATATTAGTTGCACCCCGCACTAGTGCCGATTTTGTTGAGGCAATTCGGAAAGCTGCCGGGATTATTACCGAAGAGGAAAGTCTCACGAGTCATGCAGCAGTCATTGGCTTGCGTCTGGGTGTGCCAGTGATTGTCGGCGTGAAGCAGGCAACGCAGGTGATTCGGGATGGAGCGATTATAACGCTGGATCTGCAACGGGGTTTGATTTACTCTGGGGCGGTGAGAACGCCTTAGCAATAGGGATTGGGGACTGGGAAAAAATTTTCCTAATCCCTAATCCTTGATCAAACAGTTGCGATCGCTACCCCAAGCCATCCAGCAAAGTTTTGCTGCTGCATGGAGTCAGGATGCTCAACAGGTTTTACCTGATATCGAGTCGGACGTGGTGAGGCGAGGATGATGGAATAGGTACGCAGTTCGTCTTGGTGGAAAACTGTGACTTCAATTGTATCGCTTGGTTGGTAATCTTTGAGGCGATCGCTTAAACTATTCCCCGTTACCTTAATCCGATCAATTGCTAACAACTCATCACCTGCATCAATTCCCCCTGCTTGTGCAGGTGAACCAGTCTCCACAAACTTAATGATCTCCCGCCCATTCTCTGTATTTATTCTCACACCCAAGTAAGGTTCTTCCTGCTGTTCAGCTACCAACTCCAAGCCAAAGGGTTCTAAGTACTGATTCAAGGGCAAATCGTCAGTGCCATCAATGTAGCGTTTAAAGAAATCAGTCAAATCGATTCCTGCAACAGATTCTATAACTTCCTGCAACTGTTCTAGGGTATAGCCAATTTCAGCTTGCCCAAATTGCTGCCACATTTTCAGCATCACGTCATCGAGGGAGCGCTGATTATCGTGAGTGGAGCGAATCAGTAAATCCAGCAACAGGGATACCATTTCTCCTTTTAAATAGTAGGAAATTTGGGAATTACCGCTATTGGCATCCGGGCGATAGAGTTTTATCCAGGCATCAAAACTCGACTCAGAAACGGGTTGTACCTTGCGCCCCGGTGTCGTTTCATATCTAGTAATTTCCTTGCCCAAGTTATTTAAATACGACTGAATATCAAAAATTCCTGCTCGCAAAGGAATTAACAAGTCGTAGTAACTAGTAGTACCCTCACAAAACCACAATGATGGTGTGTAGTTTTCCTGGTCGTAATCAAAAACCTCTAATGCTTTGGGGCGAATTCGCTTGACATTCCACAAGTGAAAGAACTCGTGTGCAACTAATTGGATAAAGCGATCGTACTTATCCTGAGCACGAAACCCAAAACGTTGGTAAATTAAGGAGCAAGAGTTTTTATGCTCCAAACCGCCAAAAGCTTGGCTAAATAAATGTAGCAGAAACACGTATCGTTCATAGGGCAAACCGCCGAACATCTGCGCTTCTACCTGGACAATTTTTTGGATATCAGCAATCATCTGCTGGGCTTGGAAATTTCCCTGTCCCCAGATTGCCAGTTCATGGGGTTTTCCCAAAACCTCAAATTTATACAATTGGTGGCGACCAATCTCAAAGGGAGTATCAACAAGAGTATCAAAATCGCCAGCCAAGAAAGTATTCGTTTCTTTAGCAACGGGTGGCAGGGCAGTAGTTACCTGCCATTCCAGGCGTGGCGGTATGATAGTAACGCGAATGGGTTGCTTCTCACAGCCCGGTATTCTAAAAAATAGTGCCGCACCGTTGAAATAACCGTGGGTGGCATCTAAGTGATTTGTCCGCACCGATAGCTCATTCGCAAAAATGCGGTAACGTACAGTTAATTCTGAAATACCCGTTTTGTCTACCTGCCAGTGATTTTTACTGATCTTGTGCCAAGGTAAAGGCTTATCCTCTGCAAAAGCCACAAAATCCTGTAAATTCTTAGCATATTCCCGAACTAAGTAGGAACCGGGTGTCCACACCGGTAGTTTTAAATCGAGAATCGGCGAGGGGTAATCGACAAGGTGTAAAGTCACCTCAAACAGATGGGTTTCTGGTTGGGACATTTCCACCTGGTAATGAATCGTCGGCCTGGTTTCCTGAACGTTAGTATTGAGATGAGGTGCTGTTGCTTGAGTCATCTTGTGTGCTGAGTTAATAGCAATGATTAATGGGATTGGTGATTTCTCCTATCATGACAAATTCGGCTTTTAATTTTTGAGTTCAAATCAAGACGGCGGTTATTTGCTGTGGCTGGTAGTCAGAACCAAGTTTATTGGCACAAAAGCCAGTATCCCGTACTTGATTTGGTTCAATTGTTTTTCCCCAGTCCAAAGGAGTCACTAGATACTGTATCGCTCCTTGCTGCTTAAAATCTGCGTTCCAAGAGTTATTAATCTTAGTTTGATTCATCTGAAACGCCAGTTGCCAGTTGTTAACCTTGACATTGCCCTGATTTATAATTTTGAACCTGACACAAAATCCGGTTTCCCAGTTGGAATAGATGTCAGTAGTAACTTTTAATTGGGCAGCACCAGTAGGAGATGGAGAGACAGAAGGAGTAAGAGTTGGGGAAACAGGAGGATTATTCGGTTGGTCTGGCTGTTGAAGTTGTACAGATGGAAGCAGTTGGGACAGTAATTGCTGCTTGGGTAGATCAACACTTTGCCAATCATCTAGTAAAATTCCGCCTGTATCACTACTATTAGGATTCCAACTCCAGTAAGTAAAGCTCAAGTTATTTTTTTGAATGTATTTCACTAACTCATTTTGCCAAATTCCTTCTTGGGAATTTAAGTCTACTTTCCGTCCCCCAAACTCCCCAATCAAGATGGGAGCAATATTCTCACTAGCGATATAGTTAAATCCTATTTGCCAGCGTTCAATCAGATTTTGAGGGAAGTTAGAGGCAGAAAAGTAGGGCTGATTGTACACCCCAGCGCCATACTCATGAGGAGAATAGACTAGCTTATGAGAACGAGATAAACGTACTGGGTAGCGTTTCACACCTTCTAAATTTCCACCATGCCAATGCTGTGGCAGTTTTTGACCGGGGACATTCTTTTCCACTCCTTCAACGACAATCAGCCAATTAGGATTAACACTGAGAATCGCATTGCCTGCGCGTTCTGCTGCTAATCGCCAGTCAGTATTGATGTTGTTATCACCCCAGCTAGCTTGGCCGTGAGGTTCATTTTTTAAGTCTGCGCCAATAACGTTAGCTTGATTTTTGTATCTGATGGCTAACATTTTCCAAGTATCGATCCAGTCTGCTTCCGTAAAGCCGTCTCCATACCACAACTCTGGAATTTGCTGGTCGTTAAGGCGGTGGTTGTCAAGTAGAATTAGCAATCCTTGACGTTCTGCTTCCTGAATAAGTAAGTCCATTATCTCCAAGGGGGTTTTACCTTGAAGTTCTTTGTTGCTGCCAATTCCAAAGTCAATGCCACTTACATTAAGCGATCGCAATCCTGCCACAGAATAAGGTAACCGGATGAGGTTATATCCCAAGCTTTTAATCTGCGCCAGCATTTCTTTATAATCTCGTTTCCATAAACCGTCAGGGGCGTGCGTATCAGTCTCCATACCAAACCAGTTAACACCTCTGGGCAATACAACCTTGCTTTTCGCATCCACAATTCTTCTACCAATTGTTGAAAGTGGTAGCTCTATTGGCGTCGCAGCCCTAGAAGCATCTAGCTGAATATTAACAGGTGCCTTAGTCAAAATAATTACTAAAAATACTACTAGACTTAGGGAAAATATCAGTAATTTCTTATGTAACCTCAATCTTCTTGGTTTATTTTTATGGATAACTTGCATACTATTACTTTTATTGGAGGACAATATCTAAGTCAAATTAACAGACAAATATGTAATGGTTTGTACAAAAAAATAATTTTTACAGTATCTTTACGTAAAAAGTATTTTTGTAAATATGATTTTTAGCTGACGATAAATATTCGTAGTCTGATTACAATGCATTTATTTTCCAGCTTTTTGTATTACTTAATTAACCTTCCATACGTTTAACCATCCTAATAGTATTAGAGCAATATTTAGCTACTATTGTTTCTGTATCCGCAAAAATTGGATAGTGGAAATCAAAAACGCTAAAATCTTTGACTGGTAATACGGATAATTTTCTATCTATGTTTTGCATTTCCCTTTATACAATCTGCGGTAGTTACTTAATTTACAGAAAGTTTACGGAATTTACTGACTTCTTCATGAGTTGTCTATTGAAAACATCTCGGATCGAGAATAACTTAGATATTAAGGCAGTACAGATATTGACTGACCGTAAAAACTCTTAGATGTTACAAGCGGTAATTAAATCTTCTGCAATCTGTCCATAGCCTTTTATTTAACAAAAGTTTTCTGAATATGACACTTTCTGCACTGCAAAAATTCTTAGTACTACCTGCGATCGCTTCTCTAAGTGTATTTTCTTTAATGTCATTTCCCCTTGCTACACTAGGTGATAAACAAATAGACATCAAATTTCAGGAAGAACCTATTTTTGACGGGAAACTTAGAGATATTGCTATTCCTTACGTAGTTTTTGCAACTGTGCTTAGTATAGGGTCTGGAATTTCAGCACTTGCTTTTTGTGGTTGGCGAAATTCTTCTGACAAATCAGCAAAAATTCAGCAGGAATTATCTAATCTAGATCTGCACTTACAGCAAAAGGAAGCATTACTAAAAGAATGGCAAGTTTCCGAGCCTCGATTGCAAGTTTCTGGATTGAGCGCTTTTTTAGATGACGAAATGCCTTTTGATCAAGCTTTCAGTTCAAAAAACGCAATAACTGCATCTCAACCTGTTGAAGCGCAAATGCCGATGCACACACAGCTGATAAATCCTGTACCAGAGGTTGCAACTAAACAAAATACTACCACCATGACAAATGTTGCTGCTACTTCTGCGTTTACATCTGCCCAAACTTTCCTTGGCTATGCTCAAGAAAATCCGAACAGTACCAAAGAAGTTGCTGCTGCTCGTGAAGTAAATCAAACAGTAATCATGCCATCCGAATTTGAAGATTTGCAAAAACAAATTAAAGAGATGATGTTACAAATGCAGGTAATGCAGGACAATTTACAACTAACGCCTCAAGCAACAAATGCGGAAGTAGATTCTACAGCTAAATTTCAGATCTACTATAATACTGTTCTTTAAAATCTGCTTAAATCTATTTATCAAAGAGCAAAAGCTGAAGATAAACAGGTTTAATGTTCATTACCTACATCTTTGCGTCATAGACAAATAAAACAAACAAGGCATTAGAGAAGCAGAGGAGAAGATTTAAATCACTCAAGTGCATAGGAGTATAGAGCAAGTGCCTTTAGGTATAAATTTCCTCTCTGTCTATTTTGTGAATCTTCCAAAATTGCCACAACTTTCTTAATGAGGACAAGCACTTTTATCTACAGACAATGACCACTAAATTGGTGGTTATTGGGTAATTAATATCTGGATGCCAGCGCTCATATTGAGGCTGGTATTCTAGTTTTTATCTATTAAAAAGAGAGCGATGGAGGGTTACAGTACCCCGTCCTCAATCAAGTAGGAAGTAGAGTAGGGGTACATAAATATAGACAGGATTATTTTATAGGTTTTATGCCCATCTTAATTCTCACCTGAGAAACTCTGAAGGAGTCACATAGGCATTCGTTTGCCTATTTTTAACTAATGGAAGTAGGGTAGTTTTAGAAGCTATGGATTGCGGCGGGATTTGATATCGGTTTCCCCAACCATTATTCAAGTCTTCCGGTTGTGAACGAGGTGGTATTGTTTTCCCCATAGGTAGGGGTATTGTTAAGGTTTGGCTAACTTGTAAATATTTTTCACCTTCGTTAGTAAAACGAATCAACTTGCTTTCAATCTTTTCAAGCTTTTCAAGCTGTTGATTCTCTGACTTTAACTTTTGAGAGTTTTGATTATCTGCCTGTTCCCACTGACTAGCAGGATCGAAAATAGCTACAAATGTAACGCCACCTTCTGGAAACAGTCGTATTTGTGCTGGATTTGCTTGCCAGACTTCTTGGAAGCTACCATCGGGTGAAACTTGCCACAGATTTAGCGCAGCCTCCCATTGTCCCTGTTTCACTTCCACAATTTGACGAGCCAAAATTGAACGGTTAGTATTCGTATCTGAGTTCAGCAAAGCTTCTGCTTGTCCTGACACTGGACGCAAATAACGCACAGCAACCACTGTAATCTTGCTAGACTCAGGCAGATTGGTACTACCAACGACGTTGTATACACCTTTACCTGATATAGGTTGTACATTTCTAATTTCCATCCCCACCTTTTCTTGTGCTTTTTGAACACAGCCATAACTGGCAGCTAAAAGCATAAGGCAAATGGCTGCCTGGAGATTACTAGTAGATAAAGCTTTAATTTTGGCAAAAATAGTCTTTAAATCAAGATTTTTCATGATAAGAGGCAGTTTATTGGCGTATTTCCCAATAAATCAGATTTTTACCTATTATGCCCAATTTATTTTCATAAATAACAAGTTTTATCGACTCCTAATCGAATTAATTTAAAATTACGAAATTTATTGTATGTAGTGGTTACTACTCATTTATTTTGCTAAAGTGGCGACATTCAATAACCTAAATATGTAGTTGTTACCCAACTAAGCTGATGAGGCAAACAGTATTCGATTGTTATAAATTTACTTTTTCAAGTCAGTACCACAAGGTTTATCCACTGCTTTGCACTGTCGTCATCTCGATTTGCTGGGTACTGGCAGTGAGCGAAAAGTCTTCAGCTCAGGTCAACCCATCTCAGCTACAGAGTAGCGACTACCAATTGGGCTTAACAGAACCACTATCAGTGCCTAAATTACCTGTCAAGAAGAGTCAATCGCAGTCAGGGTCGCAAACATTGACTCCTCCACCCGTAACGACTGGTGTCGCAGTTGCACCGATCGCCAATCCAGTGGACAAAGTTGTGGAACCCAAACCAGTCAAGGATCTCCAACAACTGGAGAGTGTCTTCATCCAGCAGCAGGTAAGTGGAAAAGCCCCGGCAGCAGCACATAGTTCTGTTGCACCACGAGTGACAGCAGGTGGGGACACTTCTGACCTTAATTTAGGATTGCAGGGACAGATGAACAACTCAAAGCCAGCAATTAGCTCAGTTGTAACTCCACTGCCACCACTCGCCAACTCGTCTGCAACACAAGAATTCACTGCACCAGCAGCACCAACTTTTAATCAACTACTCAGTTCCCAAACAGCCCCTCTGCCGCCACTTCCCAACTTGCCTGCAACGCAAGAATTCACTGCACCAACAGCACCAACTTTTAATCAACAATTACTCAATCCACAGACAACACCATCAGTCCCTACTCCAACTCCCACACCAAATACAGCAGTATCAGTAACTACTCAACAACGCCGCCAGCTCACTAGCAGTAGTTTAAGGGAACCCTCTTTACAATTCCAAGGAGTTTATATCACCCAAGGCAGCGACACCACAGCCCGGGCGAGAGTCACGGGAGTCTACCCACTTTCTCCCCAAGCTTTGGTTGGGGCAACCCTGGACTTAACAAGCCAAGGCAGCAGCTTGGATGACTCCCGAAACGAGGGTTTGAACATCAACGAGCTTTATTTGGCGACTTCACTAGCAGGAATACCTAATCTGCGGTTAGTGATCGGTCAACTAGATTTAACGTCTTATTTTGATAACAACAGTTTTGCTAAAGATGGGGCCAGTCAATTCTTTAATCCGGTGTTTCAAACCAACCCAGCACTGGCGGCGACAGGGATTAGTTCACGCACTGGTTTGTTAGCCGATTGGAGTGTCACCGACAATATTGAAGCCAAAGCAGCAGTATTTTCATCAGCAAACAAAATCGGTGAATTTTCTTTAGATGGATTTGCTGGAGAAATCGGCATCCGTTATGGCAATGCAATTATTCGTGGTACTTATGCCAGCGATCGCGACGCTGGTGTTCGTGATAGCTTCCTCGAAAGCTTTAGCATTGCCAGAGGTAACAATCAATTTGGCCCTGAAGCAAACGATCGCGAAGAAGCATATGGTGTCAACGCCGAAGTCTTTATTCCCAATCTGAAATTAGGTTTGTTTGGGCGCTATGGTCGCTACGAAAACCGCACTTTAGGAGAGGGTGCAAATACTTACGTTTTGGGAGCTAGTTTATTGGATCTGTTTACCCCAGATGACAAACTAGGAATAGCTTATGGACTTCCTCTCTCTAACGATCGCCTCCGTCGTGGAGACCGTCCAGATGTATTAGAAATGTTCTATGATTTTAAATTTATTTCCAATTTCCGGCTAGGCTTTTCGGTTCAGGCACGTGATGATTTCTCCGAAACAGTCTTCGGTATCAGGGTGAAATCAGATTTTGATGTCACTCCCAGAGGGAGAATTGCTCAATGAGTCAAAACAATATAGATAAAAGCCAAAAAGTAAAAGCTAAAAAAATTAAATATCGTTCTCTTTTTACTTGTTCATTTTTCCTTTTTACTTACTTATTAACTGTGCCGCCCTTGGGCAGCATTGCCCCTGCTCAAGCACAGAACTTATCAGCATCGGCACAAAAAGGTTTTGCATTATTAAAAAAAGGCTGGATTAATGATGCAATCGCAGCCTTCCAGCAAGCCCTCAAAAGTCAACCGCAATCTTCGCCAGTTAGGTTAGGACTAGCGATCGCTTATCGCAAGGCCGGACGTATTCCTGAAGCTTGGAGTGCTTATCAACAAGTACTGGCGGTAGACCCCAACAACCAACTAGCTTTAAAGACAGTTGGTCTACTGGCTACTTATCGTTCTGAGTGGAACTTAAAAGGAATTGAGGCTCTAACAACTTTATTAGAGTTAAATCCTAATGACTCAGAAGGTCGTGGTTACCGTGCTCTACTCTACTCCTATCAAGGACAATTAACCGAGTCCCTGACAGACTACGAAATTGCGCTGAACAATAACCCCACACCAGAGGCAGTCGTTGGTGCAGCTCAAACTTATAGTTACAGTGGGGATTTTCCGAAAGCACTGGAGTTATTTAACCGCTATCGCTCCACTGGCAAAGCGATTACAGGGTACGCAGCAGTAGCCTACGGCCGCAGCTTACGAGAAACAGGTAATCCTGGAGGAGCAGTACAGGTGTTAGAAGCGCAGTTACAGCGCTCCAATAAACTTGACTCAATGGGGATTGAAACTCGTAAAGAACTGGCTGTAGCATACCTTGTCAATCAACAACAAGCCCAAGCTTTGGCGGTCTTAGATGTATTACAGGGAAGGCCAGATGCGATTTTGCCCTTAGCGCGATCGCTCAATGAAATTCGCAAGTACACCAATAATCCCACCCTCACCCAGCAAGTTTTTAATCTCTACAGTCAAGCCCTCCAAACCGATCCCAACCCTTCGCCCAAACTACTGCGCGAAGTCGCTGATGTCTTTAGTGGGTTTCCTGAAGGACGACAAACAGCGCTGCAATTGTATCAACGAGTGGCGTTAGAATTTCCCAACGATCAAAGTTTGCTGGTGCAGCAATTAGCTTTGGAAAATCAGTTAGGTTTACTCGGTAAAAATGACTTGAGACAGCGTTTGGCGACTGTAATGCAATCATTGCCGAGCGATCGTGTGCAGTTGCAACAACTAGCTAATGCCTTAGTGAACATTGATTTTCCCGATCCGGAATTTTTACCTGTGTACCAAAATCTTTTACAAATGGGGGTTAACGTACCGTTTTTGAATTTCCGGGTGGCACAAATGTATGTGCAGCGCCAAGACTTGAATGGCGCAAGGCTTGCCTTGGCAGCTTACACAGCTACCCCCGCAGGTGCTAAAGACCTCGCACCCCAGTTGCTAGCAGCAGAAATTGAGCGTCGTGAGGGTAGTCTGGAAGCTAGTGCCCAGCGTTACCAAGCTGTGCTTGCTAGCAAGCCAAATAGTAGCGATATTATTAATGCTGCTTTGGGCGGACTGGCTGGAGTACGACTGCAACAAAAGCATTTTGATGAGGCTGTGACAGTTTATGACCAATTGATAGCTCGGAATCCTCAAAATTTGTCGATTCAACTAGGGCGTGCTAGTATCGCCTATCAAGCCAAGCGAATCTCCCAACCAGAAGCAGAGGCAGTTCTCAACAATTGGTTAGCTACACAACCTGCAACCAATACTCCTCCAGAACTATACAGTTTGTTAGAAGCGCTACCTGCTGATCCACAAAGAGAAGCTTTATATAGTTATCTACTAGAAACTGACCCTACTTCCATACCACTACAACTGCGCTTGTTACAAGTGATAGCAAAACGTAATCCAGCCCAAGCACAAGCACGGATGAAGCAGTTGATTGCTCGCATTCCCAACACTCCAAACTCATCCCAGTTGCAGGCAGAGTTGGCTCGATCTGTAGGTGATTTGAATTTGGCTAGCAGTACCTATCAAAATATTTTGGCGCAGCAACCAGATAACATCGATGCCCTAGCGGCTTTGGGCGGAATTCGCTTTGAACAGCGCCGCTTTGAATCGGCACAGGAGATTTATGCTCAAGTGTTGGCACAAAAACCGGAAGACAAAGATGCACGCCGCGCCCTGGCTGGATTGAATGCGATTTTAGATCAGCCTTTGACAGCATTAGCACAGTTAGAACGATTGCAACTAGAAACAGCTGCCGAAGGAGGAACCGATAGTGATGCATCTCGGCAAATACAGCAAATCCAAACAGACTTTTTGCTCCGACGAGGATTTCAACCCCCTTGGCAAGACTATCAACGTCGAAACAGGAATTAGCGATCGCTTAAATTTCTTCATGAAAGTTAATTTTGAACAACTACAAGGGAACAATAAGGGCAGGAAAATGGTACTCTCACACTCTCCCTATCGGCTAATATTTTACAAATCAAACTGTTCTTAGGATGTGGCACTTCCCAAGAGTGGCAGCTATTGCCAGCCTAATTGGTTTATCTGCTTGTGTCTCTAGTTACTGGGCAGCAAAACCCAAAACACCGGATGATCGAACTCCGGTAGCAAACGTCCCCACTGAAGGTAGTAGTCAAAATCTGACTGGATTGTTAGCTGATCTTCCTGAATCCACCCCCAACCGGGAATTACTAGCTCAAAGCTGGGATAACTACCGCCAAAGATTTATTCAGTCAGACGGACGGGTGATTGATTACGAAGCAAGCGATCGCTCAACTAGTGAAGGTCAAGCCTATGCTTTGCTACGAGCAGTACTGATTAATGATCCGGCAACTTTTGCCCGGACTTTAAACTGGTCAGAAAATAACCTCCAGCGCCAAGCAGGTGGTAAAGGCACAGATAGTTTGTGGGCTTGGAAATGGGGACGAAAGAAAGATGGTAACTGGGGTATCATCGACACCAACTTTGCCAGTGATGGAGATATAGATGCGATTACTGCCCTAATTTTGGCATCACGGCGTTGGCATCGACCCGAATACTTGGAACTGGCAAAACTTAAACTGCAAGATTTATGGAACCTGTCCACCATCTCAGAACCACAAGGTAAGCGCTACCTGTTACCAGGGCCTGTGGCTGCATTTGTCCCGAATGCATCTACCTTTTATCTGAATCCCTCTTATTTTGCTCCTTATGCTTTTCGCATCTTTGCACAAGTTGACCCCCAACATGATTGGTTGAGTTTGGTAGACAGCAGCTATCAAGTGTTAGAAAATTCGGCAAAGCTTTCTAGCGTGGGTTTACCCAGTGACTGGGTAGCTTTAAATACCAAAACAGGACAAAGCCAAATTCTCCCAGCATCTAGTACTCTGAAGAGTTTGTATGGCTTTGATGCCTATCGAGTCTGGTGGCGTTTGTCGTTAGATGCTGCCTGGTTCAACTCACCCCAAGCGCAACGCTATCTAGCGACATCCACTCAGCACCTGCAAAAACTGTGGAGTAAACAATCGAGTCTACCAGCACGCATTGATCTCCAAGGGAAACCATTAGTGGATTACGAAGCTACATCCCAATACGCTATGTTGTATGCCGCTATGCAGTTGGTGGAACCAGCAATAGCTCAAGAACTGCTTGTAAAAAAAATACTGCCTGAATACAAGCAGGGAATTTGGGGAGACCAATCTGCTTATTATACCCAGAATTTGGCTTGGTTAGGATTGCTACCTCCAAAGACAATTCCCCAGCGACTGCTTAAATGACATTCCCTGACACCGAGTTAGGCACAGGCTTCCCAAATAAGCTTTACTCCCAGCAGACTGACTCTGGTTGATTTCGTTTAAAAAATCCGATGGGATAATTTTTAAGTTCTAAAAGCAACTAGTTAGTTGTGCTTTGTACGTAAAGATTTTGAGTAAATTAACACTAAAATTACGCTCTACCATGAAGCAGTTGTTTCATCTTTCCCAAATTAGTAAAAAAGCAATTATTGTTACTTCGTGCTTTTTTTTGTTTCCTAGTTCATTATTCAGCGCTCAAGCTCAAACCACAGGCGATCTGCAACAGCAAGTAACTTTATTAGCTCAAGCAACGACATCAGAAAATAGTAGTAAAGCAGACTTAAAAGCTCCTAGTGCCAAGAACCTGGCAACTTACATCCTAGAATTTAATCGTAGTCCAATTGTGGGCAACCGGATGCGCTTGCGCGGGGTCTACTCAGAAGGTCGTCTTGCCTTTACTCGTCCTCGTGGCTGGAAACTAGATCGGGGTAAGGTACAAGCTTTAATCCGTTTTCAACACTCACCAGCACTGTATGCCAATCGCTCTAACCTGACCGTGCTAGTCAATGGCACCAGTGTCGGTAGCGTACCACTTAACCGCAAAGAGTCCCAAGTAGGTCAAGTACTGTTCAATATCCCATCAAAGCTGATTCAAGACTATAACGAACTCCTATTGGTGGCACAGCAGAATAACACCCTCGAATGTAGCGACCCTAGTAGCCCCGACTTATGGACAGAGATTCTGCCAGATTCCAAATTAATCTTGAACTATGAACGGCAGCCGACTCCCCTGAATTTCAGCCGCTATCCTTATCCTTTCTTTGACGAACTCGGCTTAGAAACTAATCAAATTGCTTACTTGCAACCGAGTCAAGTTAATCAATCCTGGTTGACAGCAGCAGCTCGCTTACAAGCGGCATTGGGGAGAATCGCAGATTTTCGCCCGATTCAGACGAGCTTGGTGTCTGATGTTGCAAGTGTGAGGGCAAACGATCGCTTGGTAATCATTGGGACTCCAAATGAGCAACCATCTCTAAATAGTTGGAAGAATTTGCCCCTAAAAATCGTCAGTAATCAAATTATTGATCGTGATAACAACCCTGTACCAGATGAAACAGGGGTGTTAATGATCACTAAAACTGTAAAGAGCGGGGTTCCAGTTTTAATTGCCACTGGCAACAGCACAAAAGCTGTGGAAAAGGCAACTCAATTTTTATCACAGCCAGACTTGCGGAAAATAGGGACTGGTCAAGTAGTTTTCGTCAATACCCTCAAAGAAGGTTTGACACCAGGACTCCGCCAGTGGCCTCGTTATTTGCCAGAGCAAAATTCTTTTAAACTGGGCGACATTAAAACCCAGGTAAATGGTGAGCCGTTTAGTGATGTGACTGTACGGGGAATGGGAGCACCGCCAATTGAAGTTGATTTTCGTGCTTTACCAGATGATCGGTTTGTTCGGGGTAGTTCCATGAATCTGGTGTACAGCTATGGGCCGCAGGTTAATCCTAGAACCTCTGCGATCGAAGTTTTGCTGGATGGAGTTTTCATTGGTGGGGCCCGTCTTGATTCTGAGTCGGGAGAAACTCACAAAAACCTCAAAGTCAATTTGCCGGAAAACTTGATCAAACCTAACTCGAAACTGCAAGTTTTTTTCCGGATGAATCCTAGAGAACCGTTTGACAAACAGAACTGTCTTCAGCCACCAGATCAACAACTTACAGGGACGGTGCATTCTGATACTAGCTTCGACCTGAAGCGGGAAATTTCTACACAACTACCAGACTTGAACCTGCTGAAATTCGGTTTTCCCTTTGCTGCACCACAGGATTTGTCTCAGACGGCGATTGTAGTGCCACAAATCCCCTCGAAGACAGATGTTTTGACCTTGTTAGCCTTTAGCGAACGCTTAGGAAGGCTCAGTCAAGCAGATGCCATCAAACTAGAAGTTTACACGCCGGATGCCTTGCCGACAAAAGTCCGCAAAAATGACCATTTGGTAGGAATTGGAACGCGAGAAGAGTTTCCTTTTCCTGAAGTATTTAATTCCAGTGGCTTTAACTTGAGTCAGGCATTTTCCCGCTCTTCTGCCTATGCTGTGGTTCAGACCCCACAGGACACACAAGGCATGATTAAGCAAATTATCTCTCCTTGGAACAGCGATCGCGTCGTTCTGGCTTTAACATCTCAAACTGAAACTGGTTTAGAGCGAGTGCGACAAGTCCTCAATCAAGATCCGTGGTTCTTCCAACTCAAAAAGGATACGGTGCTAATTAGTAGCGATCAAAAAGACCCAGTTTCCTACGATGCTGATGCCTATCAACTACAGTTTTTTCAAAGCGCCCCGAACACTCGTCGTTGGGAAAATACCAGTCTCCTCAGTAAGGCATCACGCTTTTTACAAGAAAATTGGCTATTGCTACCTGTAGGTATTTTGAGTGTCTCTCTAATTCTTTACGGCATTGTTCAGTTGTATCTCAAGCGGCTAACTGCTGACAAAAAGTAGACACTTTCGGTTACGTATCGCCAATTTTAAATTTCAAAATTTAGATCCAAAATGTCTTCTTCCCCAGATATATCGCCTCGTAAATCACGCGATCGCCAGCGCTTCAAATTGAGCAGTTGGCTGATTGATATTACCCCCCGATTTTTTGACCGCACTCTCCAAAGAGTGGGTGTGAAACACTTTAAATGGTTTATCCTGCTGCTATTGTTGCTCTCAGTGCCACTGATTATTACCCCAATAGAAGTTTGGCAGCAGGGATTGGTAGCAGTGTTTCTTGTGCTACTTGGTCAACTGGTCATACAGGCAGAGTTTCAAGAGGACTCTTCAGAAATCAGCCAGTATTATCACCTGTTTCTACTGTGGCTGAGTATGGTAACAACGCTGCGTTATTTATACTACCGCACCAGCTATACCCTTAACTTTGATGGTTGGCTCAACAGCATTGCTTGCCTATTTTTGTTCGCTGCTGAACTTTATGCCATCCTTACCTTAGTACTGGCGTACTTTCAAACCCTGAAAATTCAAGAACGCCAACCAGTTAATCTCACAACCATTCCTGTTGAGGAATGGTACAAAGTTGATATCTACATTCCCACTTACAACGAAGACGTGGAGATTGTTCGTAAGACTGCCGTGGCAGCCTTGGCCTGTGATTATGCTCCTAATAAAAAACAGGTTTATGTCCTTGATGATGGTCGTCCTGAAAAGTATAAAGAGAACGACCCACGTCGAGAACAGTTTAGCGCCAGACGGGAACAGCTACGGCAAATGTGCCAAGAACTCGGCTGTATACACATGACGCGGGACAATAACGACCATGCTAAGGCGGGTAACATTAATGCTGCCTTTTACAAAACTGGTGGCGATTTAGTGTTGATTTTGGACTGCGACCACATCCCTTCACGGCAAATTCTCCTGCATACAATGGGTTTTTTCTTCGATCCCAAAGTATCGTTTGTCCAAACTCCCCACTGGTTCTATAACCCCGACCCCTTCGAGCGTAATTTGGTCACCAAAGGTAGAATACCCGCAGGTAATGAACTGTTTTATAAGGTACTGCAAAAGGGTAACGATTTTTGGAATGCCGCCTTTTTCTGCGGTTCTGCAGCATTAATCCGCAAATCCCACGCTTTAGAAGTTGGGGGAATTGCAGTGGAAACAGTGACGGAAGATTGCCATACTGCCTTGCGATTGCATTCGCTGGGTTACAAATCTGTCTACTACGACAAAATTATGGTGGCTGGTTTAGCACCAGAAACGTTTTCTTCTTATGTAGGGCAACAAGTGCGTTGGGCAAGGGGGATGGCGCAGATTCTGCGATTGGAAAACCCCGTTTTTAATCCGAAGCTGAACCTGACAGTTGCCCAGAGGATTTGTTATTTCAGTGCGACTTCACACTTTTTGTACGGCTATCCCCGTCTAATATATGCGATCGCTCCCCCGCTATTTTTATTATTTGGCATTAACTCTGTCCAAGGTTTGGGTTTAGAAACTCTAGCCTACGCCCTACCTCATATTCTCCTCTCGCTTTTTACTAATTACATCATTTACAAAAACGTCCGGTTCTCGTTCTGGAACGAAATTTTTGAATTTGCAATGGCTTTCCAGGCTGGGTGGGTGACCATGTTAGCACTGTTTAATCCCAAGCTGGGTTCATTTAACGTTACCGACAAAGGAACGTCTATAACCAAACGCACCTTTGATTGGGAATCGATGCGTGGTCTTTTAGTGGTAACAGGACTTGTAGTCTCTTCCTTGCTGGCTGTTCCCTATTGGCTGCTGCTACGTCCTGAAGATTGGCAAGCAGTCTTAGTTAATACCATGTGGTCTATTTTTAACCTGGTTTTACTGATAGCTGCTTTGTTGGTTGGCTTTGAACAACCGCAAGTACGTTCTGCCCACCGTTTACAGCGTCGTCTCCCCATCTTAATTACCAGTAACAGTCAAACAATCATGGGCAAAACGGTGAATATCTCGGAAACTGGGGCATTAATTTCCTTGGAAACCTGGCCCAATTTACTGGATGAAGTGGAAGTTGAGGTGATGGGAGATTATACTGCTAGCGCTTCCCTAACGGCGCAGATTGTCCGAGTCTCCCCTATTAATGATACAGAAACGCTTTTAGCAGTTGATTTTGTGAAGCTCAACAACGCCCAACGCGATGCTTTAACTCTAGTTTTATATTCTGATGTGCAGGAGTGGTATTCTCAAAAGGGGCAGTATGTAGACCGACCCATAGCTTCCCTTGGATTCCTCGCTACGAGTCTGACTCGGTCTTTGCGTGACATCAAACAAACTAGCCGTAAAAAGGTACGCAAGCAGGTAAATAGCAATAGCCAACTCTACTGGGATGGTAACTTCTTTTTTGGAGTAGCCACAGAACTAGGAACAACAGGTTTGCGCTTGGAAATAGAAGATAAAAAAGCCGTGTCTTCTCACAAAATGCTAGGACAACAGGATTTGCACACGATGCGAACTGTTAAACCATTAGTTGGTTTACTGTTGAATGAGGATGGAGATAATGTCTCATCTAACCGATTCGTTGCCGAAATTTATGTAGTAGAAGAAGAGGTAAATGGCAAGATTGCGATCGAGTTAATTTTTCCAGATAAATTCAAAGAACGCCAAGACACCAAAATTAAACAACTGTTGCAGGTTCTCTAGCAGAAGTATTTGACTAGATTTTGATTAGCGCAAGCTCCATTTAAGTCAAGATGTTGCTTGCGCTTTCGAGTGTTTTAAACAGAACTAACCCTTTCAAGGTCATCAGTGAGAGGTTAAAATAAAGCGCATTTTGTCAATCAGTTAAAATACCCAAAATCGTCTTATTGAAGTCTTATTGAAAATGATAATCGTGCAGGGGTGAGGGTTGTACTTGACTACGAATTTTAGATAAAAGATTTTAGATAAAAGATTTTAGATAAAAGATTTTTTGGTTCATGCCCCGCCCCGGACAACTCTTGGAGACGCTAACGCGAACGTTCCGCAACAATACAGTTCAGTTAAGCATTTTTTCATTCTCTCTGTGTTCTCGGCGCGGCAGTTGCTTCTCCTAAGGGAGACGCTGCGCGAACAAGTCGGGGAACCCGCCCAACGCACTGCCTTGCCTCTGCGGTAGCCTGCGGCAAGCCGCTCCGCGTCTACGTTAAAAAAATTGACTTTGATAAAGAGTTTTAACCTTAACCCAAGCGTATTGCGTCCCGCAACGCTAACGTGGGCGGAACAAATCCAAAATTCTCAATGTTTATTATTCGGCTTGCCCCATACCCAACCTTGCCGGGGTCAGCATTGAGCGAACCCAAGAGCGTCTCTAAGAGTTGCCGAAGTGTCAATCCAAAATTGTCAATTCCATTATCCAAAATTGATTGACCCTAGCTTGATGCTGGCCACCCTAGAGGATTTTACTAAAGACTTCTCTCAATCCCACAAGAAAAAATGTAGTGCATTCAATTAAGAACCGCTAGCAATCACACTTTGCCAGCCAAGTTCATCAACTGTTTGAAGTTCACAAGATAAGTAGTGTTGTTGGCGCTGTCAATGTTAATCCACCCTTTTTCATGCAGCTTTTCCATGATTTTGGTGGTTTCTTCAACACCAATTTCTGTTACCTCTGCTAAATCTTTAAAGGGAATGTTAAAAATTTCTCTTCCTGAGTCTGATTCCTGACCATAGTTTTCGCATAAAGTCACTAGGGTATGGGCGAGTTTAACTGCTGGTGGTGAAGACCGCATTTGTAAGCGCAGGTTAATTTGTCGCAATCGCCGCACCATCAGTTGCAACATGCGGTGATGTAACTGCGGGTCTTTAAACAATATTTGAATAAAACGCTCTCTAGAGATACTAAGCAACTTCACGGGTGAAAGGGCAATGACATCGGTTGAGCGTGGAGATTCATCCAAAATTGCCATTTCTCCAAAAAAATCGCCACGGCCAAAAATTGCCAGAGCTACTGAATCTTCCCCGACGGTACGCCGGACTTTGACCCAACCAGAAACCACGAAGTAAACGGCGTTACCCCAGGCATCTTCCATCACAACAGCTCGCCCAGATGGGTATTCATGTTCAATTGCAACGTTGAGCAGCCATTCCAAAGTCTGTGGATTGGCTGTACTCATTAAGGGGAAAAGTTCACTAAAAACCTCAGTTAGCATGAAATATTTGCAAAAAATGGATTCAACAGTGGGAAACTAACTTTGCTACTATAAGTTTGTTTAAACCGTAATCTTACTCAGAATATGCTCGCAAAATTTGTATTTATTTGAGATGAACCTCTAAGGTTGATCGGTCTAGGGTTCCATTACAACATAACAATTATCTATGTGATCGAAATCAGCAGTTTTACTGACAGATTTATGATTTGGTGTTTGTTGATGGATTGCTATCTAGTGCCAGTATTTTGAGCTGTTTATCTAAATTTTTCACTAATTCATTCAGGGCAACCAAAGCCTCTAATTGCTGAAAGTCAAGGCTAGGATTCAGTAAAAGCCGTTTTTGTAGTTCATGTAACTTGAAGCTTAATTGCTGAGAATTTCCTCAGGCATGGCGAATCATTTAATTCACCCTCTGAAGACAACATAGATTTAATTACTTAGTGTTTATTTATATAATATTTTCCCTTTAATTTAGGAGGTAGTTAATAAATTGGACTTTGTTCGATTGTTAAAATTTAAATTATATATACCTAAGTAGAAGAAGAATTTCAGATGTGGATTGGGGATAATATTGAGTTACGATCTGCTGTAGTAACTGAGACATGAGGGGATGAAGAGGCTCCAGGAGCAGAGGGGAGGAATTTTTGATGAATTCCCCTCTGCTCTCCTGCTCCTTGTCTCCCACGGTTTGAATTGATCAACTAGATGCCTCACAGCCTACTCCTGAGTTCTTAAAGCTTGGGCAGCAAGATAGACTTTTGTCCATTCGCCTAGCACTTGATGGGTTTTGAGTTTTAAATTTTGGGCTATTGCTTCTATTGAGTTACCCGCTCTTTGCAAATCTAGGATTTGCCGCTCCAGAGGAGTCAATTTTTCATAAAGTTGCTGCCATTGATTTTGTGTTAATCCCAAGTTATGTTCTTGTAAGGAAATTGAGAGCCAGCTGTCTACGAGTTCTGGTTTACCTTTAAGAGCAAAAACCCGCACGGCGTGGTAACTAATTTTTTCTCGCAGACGGTATACCTCTTTAGTCTGCTTATTTAATCTGTGGGCGATCTCTTCCTGGGACTTACCTTGTAAATACAGTCGTAGCCACTCCACTGCATCTGTTCCCAGATTTTCTTGTAAATAATTTTCAAATTCTTTTTGTACTGACTGACGCAGCACTTGTTGTTCCTCTAGTTGTTGTGCTTGTTGATATTCTGCGATCGCCTGACTATCCACTAAGTTAACTCGATTCTCACTGTCGTCTGTAAGAACTTCTTCCGACACTAGTCTAATTAAGTCACGGCTTGGCACTTGAGTTAAGCCACCGCGCTGAGTGCGACGCAAGTAATTTACAAACCGATAAGCTAATAGGGGTTGATTGCGTACTGGCCGCAGACAATATTCTTCTACACTGGCAAATAGCAGAGCATCCCCCAATCGTCGATCGGTTGTATATTTGGCAATATCAGCCATTTGCTGTTGCATGTGGCTATCGCTTTGCAGTAATTCTTGGAGTACTTCTTGCAACACATCGATCACGCTACGCTGACGATCGCGGCTCAGGGCAACCCATGTCTGAATTTTATTTCGTAATGTCACTAAACTTCCCAGTCGCGTTATCAAGTTGCGATAAGCACGCTCTCGCCCCAGCCCCAAGTAGCGTTGATGTAAAATCCTCCAGCGATATTCCATCGCTTGCTTGGCGATATCTAGTTCCTTAGGGTTAAACAGATCAAACCGTTTTGAGTCAGATCCAAATAGCCAGAAAATAATACTTTGCCTAGCAGCTTCACTTTGTTCTGGACATTCCGCAGCCAAGCGCTTTCGCCAATCTAGAGCTAGTTTTTCCACATCCTTTGTCATAGCGAGATTGCGCTCCTCGAAACTCAATTTTGAAGTTTGCATCACAACCCCCATTTGTCCCACCTAATTGTTTAACTGGCAGATGCCCCGGATTTCATGAGTTTCATGAAAACATCTCAGTGATTCCACTTTTATTACGTCTTAATTCACTAAAATTATGCAAAAATTTTTGCATTGGTGTTTTGCTTTCAATTTCAAAGTGCTCTAAATCCATGAAAATCAAGCATTTCTGCCAAATCTGTTAATTTAAATTTTTTGTTAAGTTATGTTTTTTAACTGAGAACAGAAATCTGCCTCCTAGAGTGGTAGAGGATACACCTTTCAGGAGATGGGTTGCAAAAATCTGATAGTTTTGTAACCGAGCCGAGGAACGAATCTAATTTAACTCAATGTCAGACGTTATTTCACTCGTATAAGTTTCAACCCTCTATAACCTCTTACGTAGTTATAAACTTAGTTACATTTTATACTAAGATGTTTTAAATAAGAATTTGGAAGCAGAGTCTCATATCTGCTTCTGAATTCTTTTTTGATAATAAATTTTGGATAAATCCGATCGCTATAGCTTGGAATTAGCCCCAATATGCCACGTAGTGATGTCTACGACGGGCTATGCCTACGCTATTCTAGTAGTAGGGAAAATATCGCTTATTTATCCTCTTTAAACTAGCTTCAGCCACAACTGTGCCTCTAAAATTGGCAGGTTATTCTTAAAAGTTTTACATTCTCAAAAAGGAATAGTCAACAGTCAATATTGATTTTGACTATTGACTCTGATTGTTGCTTTCCCTTCTGGTTCAAAATTTAACTTATGCAAAATATAAAAACAGAAAGAATGTAATCCTCTAAAGTTTTGATAGTCATAAGCCTCGCAAGAGACTTCTCTTTAAATTCATTAATGGGGATTCTTCGTTTTGAATTTTGAGATAAGTCGGAGCGCTGGCTTCCAGCGAGATGAACTTGGGTAATTTTGAATTCTCTATTCGCGTAGCGCCTTTGCAGGAGAGGGGGTTGACTTTATCGACCGTTGGATGATCTACCAACAATGGGATTTTCTACAGATTCTCGATACTGTTGGACTTGTTCTGTGTAACCAATTGGCAGAACAGCTTCAACGTTTTCATGGGGACGAGCAATAATCACCCAGGATTCCAGTGTACCGCCGAAAACATTTTCTGCGGCTTCAATACCAGCAGCCATAGCTGTCTTTACTTCAGAAACATCACCACGAATATTAACTGTAAAGCGGGCACTACCTACTCTGATATAACCAACCAGGGTGACTCGACCAGCTTTTAGCATAGCATCTGCTGCTGCTAGCACCGCAGGAAAACCTTTAGTTTCGAGTGCTCCAACTGCTTGTAATGACATTATTAATCTCCTGTATGAATAAACGATATGGGGACTACAAGTTAATTGTACGAAGCTTCGCTACAGATTTTGATAGCAAAATTGCTTAGGACATGCGGAAAGGTTCTGATTCTTCAGTGAAATGGATTGGTAATATGGTTTCGACATTTTTCGGAGGATTAGGAACGATGTAGTAAGTAATTACTGCACCAACCTTGACTTGCTCTCCAGCTGCGATTCCGGCTTCAACAGCTCTTTTTACCTCAGCAATGTGTCCCCGGACGGCGACTAACAAACGAGCGCTTTCAGCTTGACCATAGTACACAATTGTGACTTCGCCAGCTTTGACCATTGCATCTGCCGCTGCTAAGACACTAGGAAAACCTAAAGTTTCAATTACGCCAACCGCCATTGGCATGGCATTAGCTCCTGGATTAAGGGATAGGCGACTTTAATTGTACGTGGCTTTAGTCCCAATTTTGACATTTTGGAAAACTTTCTTTGATACCAGGATTCTGCGGGAGTGGGGAGTAAGGAGTTAGGAGCAAAGCGGAAGACGCTCCGCCTCCGGTTAGGAGTTGGGAGTTAGAATGTTTTGATAGCCGCTGGTCTATATTTTATATATTATAAGTAATATCTCAGCGTGTTAGCTTGTGTAATTTAGTTGTTTAACAAAATCAGCGATGCGTGGAAGCAAGCTCGTATGATAAACTAAAATTTATGTTTCCGAATTTTCTTCCTACAGCAGTGCTTTTAGATTTGAAACATTATCACAAATTGTACAACCAACGCTAATTTTGTGGGGCGATTCCGATAAAATTTTAGGTACTGAAGATGCCACAAAGTTTAAAAGGGCAATTCCACACAGTACTCTCGTCTGGATTCAAAATTGTGGTCATCTCCCACACTTGGAACAACCACAAATTACCGCGCAGCATATTTTAGACTTTCGAGTTGAATTGTAGTTGAAACCCAAAAAATCTGATGCATTTATTGCAACTTGTTGGGTGTATTTGGAGAAAACGTGTTAAGGCAGTACAACTATCAATAATTTTTATGTAACGCCCAACTGTAAAGTTTTTCATCTATTGCTAATGGCTTCTGTCAGAGCTACTATTTTTCTTTTTAATAGTGTTACTTTCACCTAATTTTAGGCAACTCTGTTGCTAGAGCGATCGCAAATCTGTCTTTCAAACAGACAGCAGATCATTAGGGTAGATTTTTAAATTTACAAGAAAGTCAGTTTATAAAGAAATAGTTGTGAGAATAGAAATAAATAATAGTCTGGATGCCTTAAAAGCATTAAGCAAGGATTTTTTGTTCTATTTT
The DNA here is from genome assembly GCF_937863485.1 of uncultured Nostoc sp. Taxonomy (GTDB): domain Bacteria; phylum Cyanobacteriota; class Cyanobacteriia; order Cyanobacteriales; family Nostocaceae; genus Nostoc. The sequence goes on from NZ_CALMFY010000162.1 coordinate 85,666, forward strand.
TTACTATTTTATCAATTTATTTATTCAGGTTAACTCGTTTAAAGCAGTTTGTTACCTAGAGCATCGATTCAGCAATCAAAAACCTAATCCCCCAACTTTAGAAGGGTTGGGGGAGCAAAGATTAACTGACTCTAGTCAAGTAACCACATCTCATTAGAACTATCAGGATACTCATTTGGTTGATTTTGAGGTTGATTTTGAGCTAATGTTTCCGATGAGCGATGTGATTTTTTGTAATTAAGTGGATTGTAGTGGTCTTTTACTGGTTGTATAGCACTAGTTTCTTTTACAACAGTATCAGCATACTCACCTGGTTGATTTGGAGCTAGTCTTTCCGATGGCCGATGTGATTTTTTGTAGTTATATGGATTGTAGTGTTCTTTTACTGGTTTTATAGCACTAGTTTCTTTGACAACAAGTTTAGAATTATCTTCTGCTGTTTGTTTTAAAGCATTAATTTCTTCTATCAGATGGGAATTTGCTTCCGCAAGTTGCAGTGCTGTTTTTTTGGTTTCGTCAAGTTCTTTTGTTACCTGTTGTACTACTAATTTGTGTTCGGATGCTAATGTTTTTTGTTTAGATAATTTTGATTGCAAATCAGCAATTTCCTGCCCAAGAGATGCTTCATTTTCGTGGCTTTTTTCCAAATTACTTGTCAACTCTTTGACAGTTACTTCTAAATCAGCCTTAGTGGGACTTGTGCGCTTAATAGAAGTTGACTCAGGTGTCTGTGCTGAGGATTCCTCATCAGACGAAGCTTCTTCTTCAGCAATTTTTTCTGCTGTAACTTCGATCGCAGATTCACCTTCTGGGGGTGTAAATTTTTGCGCCTCTTCTTGTAATAAGTCAGAGAGACTTTGTTTCTTAACCATTATTTTCTCCAATCATGCTGTAGTTCATCAGCTGCGCGGCGATAGTCTAACTCCGCCTCCCGTGCGTTTCCTCCTCGCCATTGAGTAATTGCTACACCTTCAAGTGCCGCTCGTTCATGAGCTTTATAGGCACGGATGAAGGTATTAAAAGCAGGAATACCTAGCCGAGTCAGAGTGTTTTTCGCTTCTAGTGCTTCCCCCAGACTGCGCGTATCGACTTTAGTGAGCAATACCCGATGGGGGGTTCCCAAGGGGATGACGGCTTCCTTGACTGTTTCCACGAGGATAGCTAAATCCATTGCGGCTGGGGGTGTAGGCAAAACTAGATAATCTGCGATCGCAACTACCGCCACTAATGCTTCAGAGCGCAGCGCGGGAGGCGTATCCACCACTACTAAATCGTACCCTGTTATCTTTCCTAAATCACCTAAAAGTGTGGGATCGGTTTCTTGAGATAAATCAAACCCCATTCCCTGCTGACTGCGCCCAAACCACCAACTGGCAGAACCTTGAATATCTGCATCAATCAGCAACACCTTTTTTTTCTTCGCAAAGTTTGCAGCCAGATTGACTGCGGTAGTCGTTTTACCGACTCCTCCTTTACCGTTAAGAATAGCGATGATTTTTGGCACTGCTTGCTTCCGATTCTGCCTCTTGAGTGCTGTTAGCGGTAGCGGGGCGTTTAGCCCGTGCTGAGAGACGCGATTAATCGCGTCTGTACAGGAGTTAAGAGTTATTATTCTCCTTTTTGTCCCCCTGGTCTCTAGTCCCTAGTTCCTAGTTCTTAGTCTTTAGTCCCTAGTCCCTAGTTCTCAGTCCCTGGTGATGAAACATTTTTTATTGGACTGCCTTACAAGAATATACCGCTTTATGTGACCCTCAAGAACATGAAAACTCGTAACAATAAAATTCAGAAGCCATCAACTCCACAAAATTCGATGACAGCAACTTACAATTTGCCTGATGGGCCTCAAATGCCGCGCTGGCTGCGGATGATTAAGTTTATTAGTCAGCCAGTAAAATATATGGATGATTTTGCCAAAATCTATGGTGACACCTTTACTATCAGGAGTAGTCGCGGAGATAACCATCTTGTGTACTTTAGTCAACCCCAAGCACTTGAGCAGATTTTTACTGCTGATTCCAGCCATTTTGAGGTTGGGAGGGGGAACATAGGACTAAAATTTTTACTTGGCGATCGCTCCTTTATGTTATCAGATGGCGATCGCCACCAGCGCCAACGGCAACTATTAGCTCCTCCTTTTCATGGTGAAAGGATGCGGGCTTATGGTCAAGAAATCCGTAAAATAACCCGACAGGTGAGTAATGAATGGCAAATTGGCAAGCCTTTTAATATCCGTGAGTCGATGCAAGAAATCACCCTGCGTGTTATTCTACGCGTTGTATTTGGTTTGAATGAAGGACAGCTTTTTGAGGAACTTAGGCGATCGCTAAGTGACTTGCTAGACTTCATCACTTCGCCCCTAATGTCCAGCGCCTTCTTTTTCAGGTTCATGCAAAAAGATTTCGGTGCGTGGAGTCCGTGGGGTTGGATTTTGCAACAACGGCAAAAAATTGATCAATTGATTTATGCTTTGCTTCGGGAACGTCGGGCTGAATCTGCTCAAAATCGCCAAGATATCCTGAGTTTGATGATGGCTGCTCGTTACAACGATGGTCAAGGGATGTCAGATGAAGAATTACACGACGAGTTAATGACGCTGCTAGTTGCAGGACATGAAACTACCGCTTCTGCATTGACATGGGCTTTTTACTGGATTGAGCATTTACCAGAGGTGCGTCAGAAGTTGCTACAGGAACTTAACACCATTGGAGTTAACCCCGATTTGAGTAATGTAGCTAAATTGCCCTATTTGACAGCAGTTTGCCAAGAAACATTGCGAATTTACCCAATTGCCATGAATGCTTTCGTGCGGATTGTGAAGACCCCAATTGAAATTATGGGCTACGAATTGCGAGAGGGAACGGCAATAGTCCCTAGTATTTATTTAGCGCATCATCGGGAAGAAGTCTATCCACAATCCAAGCAGTTTAAACCAGAACGCTTTTTACAAAGGCAATATTCACCATACGAATATTTACCGTTTGGTGGTGGTAATCGTCGCTGTATTGGGATGGCATTTGCCCAGTATGAAATGAAAATCGTCTTGGCAACTGTTTTGTCAGATTTTCAACTTTCGCTGGTGAACAAACGTCCTGTGCATCCTGTGCGCCGTGGTTTAACTCTAGCTGCACCTGCTGGAATGCAGATGGTTGCAACACCTCAAGTTAAGCGTGCAAATACACCAGCCCTAGTTTAGGTAAGTAGGGGAGGCAGTTATCAGCGGTGGAAGCCGCCGCTGATAACTGCTATTACGTTAGACGGAACCTCGTAACGCACCATCCATCATCTTGATCTGTGGCGGTGCCGTACTCTCCGTGCTAACACACCCTACGATTAATGGATATTTTTTTAATTGAAGTTTATTAACAGCGATCGCACGGGATTAGATTACCACCAATTATTATTTTATTTATCAATGATTAAAAAATATAGCGCCAGCCTAATAACAGACTGGCGCTGGTTTCTTGATTTAATTTACAGTTAAAAATACTTAAATGAATTTACTAAATTTTCCTGGCTCATTGTCCGCAATCTTATTTTAAATCAGGTGATGTCTACGACGGGCGTAGTTATTGAAAATTAGGTATTAGGAAAACTATTCTCTAGTACGCCAGGGCGTAAATAGAGCAACCGTTTAAAATCCCTAAAGAGCTTATTCCATAAGACTTTTGACTTTTGACTTTTGACTTCCGCCTTGCGGTATAGTGCCCTGTCTCCAGTTCCTAGCCCCCAATCCCTAATTGCCAGTGAAAATGCTTAATCAAATTTGGTTATCACAGTTACAAAAACATCGAGCGATCGCAGTCATTCGTGCCCCTAAAATCGAAGTGGGACAGCAAATGGCAATGGCTGTAGCATCTGGGGGAATAAAGTTGATTGAGATTACCTGGAATAGCGATCGCGCTGGGGAATTAATCAGTCAACTACGCTTAGAATTACCAGATTGTACTATTGGCACTGGTACGCTATTCAATCTGCAACAGCTACAAGAAGCGATCGCATCGGGGGCGCAATTCCTCTTTACACCCCACTTTGACCCTGCAATGGTTCAAGCAGCACAAGAAAAAAATGTACCCATTATCCCAGGAGCGCTGACTCCAACAGAAATTGTTACCGCCTGGAGTCAGGGCGCTAGTTGTGTAAAAGTGTTTCCCGTGCAAGCAGTGGGAGGGGCTGATTATATCAAAAGTTTGCAAGGGCCACTCGGTCAGATTCCCTTAATTCCTACTGGCGGCGTCACTCTGGAAAATGCCAAAGAATTTTTACAAGCGGGAGCGATCGCTGTAGGTTTGAGCAGTGAATTATTTCCCAAAAAGCTTGTCACAGAGGGAAATTGGGAGGCGATCGCATCTGGGGCAAAAAACCTAGTGCGACAGTTAGGTTAACTTAGAATCAAACCATCAAAAGTTCACGTCTATTAAAGTAATAGATAGGGAAATAAAGGTGAAAACTGATAAGTTTCTCAAGACTTCATGATTTGAGTGTGAGTGTATCTAAAATGAAAAAACTGATTTATTCTAACTGGGTACGTAGCTTAAAAATACTCCTCACTGGTACAGCACTGTCCTTAAGTGTTTTTACTACTACTGGAACGAGTGAAGTTTGGGCGAATTCCAAAAATCAAGTGATTGCACAAACAATCCAGACATTACAACAATCGGAGCAGCGCTGGATTCAAATTAATCTTTCAAAGCAACGATTAATAGCTTGGCAAGGTGACAGAGTTGTTTATGGAAGTGCTATCTCCTCTGGCAAAAAAGCTACTCCTACTCTTGTTGGTACTTTTAAAATTCAATCCAAGTTCAAAACTACACAGATGCAGGGAGAAAACTACAATGTTCCCAACGTTCCTTATGCGATGTTTTACCAAGGTAGTTACGCTATTCACGGAGCTTATTGGCATAAAAAGTTTGGCACTCCAGTGAGCCACGGCTGTGTGAATATCGCACCTAAACATGCTAAATGGTTATTTGAGTGGGCATCAATAGGAACACCAGTAGTCATCCAGAAATAGTATGTGAAGCAGCCAAAAGGCAATTTAGAGAAAATCATTAATAACAACAAATCAAGACAATTGAGTGATTCCCAGCAATATTTGATGCTGGGAATCTTCGGAGTCGGAATTACTAAAATTGAAATAAAATATAGAAGAGGGCATTCAACGATTTGCCCAAAGAAATAAGCGTAAATCCTGACAATTCCTGGGTGAAATTCCAAATGCAAATATGAATTCGGGGAAAATTTGCATTTAGGCATATTAAATGACAGATTTTTTGTAAAGGTTGTCCTTTGTAATTAGTCATTAGGAATGCGGATTAAACAAAATGCAAAACTTCTGTTTCGTAGGGTGCGTTATGCCCTTGGTTAACGTACCATCCCAATATTTTCGGTGCGTTACTGAAGCCGTAACACTACGAAAGTTGCTCTTTGCTCTTTATTTAATCTGTGTTCCTTTGTGAATAACAAAGCACAAATGACAAATGTGCAAATTGGACGCAGATTAGCTTAGGACTTGTCTTGAGAAGCATTAGCGGATGAATTGCGTAAATCCTCTACAGGAAGCTAGAAGTCGTTCTGGAAATTTGTAGTTTTTCAGAAAACTACTTCACTTCATGATTTTTGCGTAGTTTAGAAGATGAAGCATAATGCAAACCTGGATTCGTAGTGGTGGGATTCGTTCTTCAGGAACTTTTTGTACAGGCGTGGCGCTGATGATGGTGACTTTATTCTCTTGGTCATCACCGTTAGCAGGTACACCCGACTCTACTACAGCAACAGCCACGTCAGTTGATGAAAACAGCATTACTGTATTTAATAATATCAGGCAAACATCCCAACCTCGCTGGATTGAAATTGACCTGTCAGAGCAACGCCTACGTGCATGGAAAGGTAATAAACTTGTTTATTCATACCGCATTTCTGGAGGTAAGCGATCGACCCCCACACCCATAGGTAGATTTCGGATTAATTCTAAGTATCGCACTCACCGAATGCGAGGCAATGGCTACAACATTCCTGACGTTCCTTACACAATGTATTTCTACAGAGGCTATGCCATTCATGGTGCTTACTGGCATAATCGTTTTGGGACTCCAGTCAGCCACGGTTGCGTAAATTTACCTGTTAAGCAAGCTCGCAATCTTTACAACTGGACTTCAATGGGAACTTTAGTAGTCGTGCGGAAATAATTGCAATTCTTACCTTGATGTATGGACAGGTGCGTTACACTCCGTGAAAGCGCCTGTCCATATATACTGCTAGACTAAAAACACATTTTTGAGAAATTCAGGAGCTATGAGCGCCACAACTACTCAACGACTTACCCTGGAAGAGTTTCTGAAGCTTCCAGACACAAAGCCTGCAAGCAAATATATTAACGGTAAGATTATTCCTAAGTCAATTTGCACTTGGGCAAGATTATTCCATACACTTTTATTAGCAGCTTTGTACCAGTTGTTAAGCGCATCACAGGAGTCAGCATACTTTTGACAAAATTCGCGCTGCTTTTTACGGCTGATGATGTGCATTATATCTAACTCAATTGTGCCACGAGTTGATTCTCCAAAAGCGTATCATTCGTTAACAAGTCTTCAACGGTGATTCGCAAAAAGCCTTGCTCATCAACTTGAAAGAAAATTTTGATCCGATCGCTTCCAGGATATCCAGCTGGTGTCAGTTGGGCAATTGTTCTCGCGCCTTCTTGATCGTTGAGGGATTTGACGCTGGTTTCACTATTTTCCAGACGGCGAGTAATTAGGCGATCGCCATCAAAATAAACTTCGGTATTGCCTGTATCTGTTCCCAATTCTCCCATAATTAATTCAATACTAGGCTGATTTTCCACAGAAGCGCCTAAGACTAATTCTACTGGTTGATTCATCGGGTATGCTTGTCCAGCTTTAATCAGAGAATGCCATTTGTGACGCTGGTTGCGGCGATCCCAGTAGCGGATACCGTAACTATGATACAGAAAGTCTTTGATTTGTATCCCTTGAGTTAGTTGTAATGCACCTTGAGCGATCGCTTCAAAGGGACGTTCGCAACGGATTTTTTCTGGCTCAAAATACTGTTTTATCCATGTCTGCACTGCCGGCAATTGCACTGTCCCACCAACTAACAAAACTGCATTAATATCTGGAAGTTCTATCCCTTGGCGTCTTGATTGCTGCAACAGTGTCGTCATCGACTCATCTAGTAATTCAAAAAATGCATGTTCTTTGAGGATATTTTCAAAAGTGTCGCGGTTTAGTTCCAGTTCATAGCTTTCAAATGTCTCATCATCAAAATAAACTTCACTTGCTTGGTTTTGGGTTGATAGCTGAATTTTCACCCGTTCCGCCAATCGTGTTGTCAAGGGACTTATCGTTAGTTCTTGAGTTTTGGCAAAGTAATCTACCAACCAATTATCAATATCAGTACCACCCAAATTTTGCCCAGCTTTCGCCAGGACACGGGCAGTTTTAACTTTTTGTTTTGAATCTTCAGCCAGGGACTTATTACCCCACTTAAGGATAAATCCCAGCGGCTTTGTGGTTGCTTGCACGCCTTGATCTAACCGGACAAGGGACAAATCCAAAGTACCGCCACCAAAGTCAATCACCAAGAGAATTTCTTGATCTGCCAAGCCATAACCCAAGGCTGCGGCTGTGGGTTCATCCAGCATTCGCACCTGTTCGACGGGAAGGGCTTGACACACGTTCCCCAACCAATGACGATAAGCTTCAAAACTGTCTACAGGTACCGTTAACACTAAAGAATCTAACCCCCCTTGCAGGGGTGCTAGTTGTTCAATCACCTGGGTGAGGAACCATTGCCCTACTTGTTCAAAGGTGACAATTTGCCCATCTAATTCGGGTAAGAAACCTTGGATATCTGCACCGATACCCCGCTTAAAGCTGCGGAAAAATCTAGTTTCGCCCTTGAGGTCAAGACCGCGATCGCGTACTTGTTGCCCGACTAATACTTTATTTTGGGTTGCGTCTTCAACATAAACCAAGCTGGGAATCAGTGGCGGGTTGAGACTTTGTTTAATTGATAAACCTGGTAAATTCAGGGTTTCTGGCTGCTGGGTTACGGGGTTCCAACGAGCAATGACTGTGTTGCTAGTACCAAAATCGATTGCGATCGCCATATTTTATATTTATTCTCTCGCAGGAAGACGCCAAAGTTACTTTATTTTTGATTATTCTCTATAACCCACCAAGAATGCAAATGCGCCCAGACGCTTGCTTCTTTGCATCCCAACCCAGATATCGATTCAGTCCGTTGCAGCGAAGTGTTAGCACAGTTAGACAATTAGCTTGTCAGAAAGCATGGAAATCATTGGCTGTAAATGTATAAAAGGAGCAATAAACTCAACAGCAGGCTTTATCATAGTTCCAGTCTTTTTCTTATTGGCATGAGGTGCTTAAAACTCACTTCACACGCAGATGCTGAAATGTCATAAATCGCCCCAATCAAAAGAGATCGCACCTCAGTTGGTGTAAGGTATTCTCTAGATATGTAATGCTTATTGGGTAGACGAGTTGGGGGTGGCAACCTCATTTACTCTCGCTGGTAGTGTCCGGTGTACGCGACTTATTATGGACAGTTTACCGCGCTATGATCCCCATTCTGTCGTTGATAGTCGCTCCACTGCCAAATTATTGCGAACTGTTCTCAATTAATAAATACTTTCATCTTGGCCCAATGCCAAACAAGGCGCTGCGCCTTCATATGATCGCGGTCATTGCCTAAGCCATGACTAAAAATTAGTAGTGAGTTATGGTATGGCGTAAAGTAGACAATTTGAAAATCATACAACACAATTATAATTGCATCTCACTGACTAATTGCGGATCTAATCCTGTCATTGTGTTATCGCGCCTAAAAGGTGATGAATCTCAGAGATTTATCCTCACTTGCTTGCGGTAGATATCCAGAAAAATTCTGTCTAATAACTACTTAGGCTGCTTGAGTTCTTGGTTAAGATAGTGCTTCGAGGTTGAACGGTGAGATACTCATTTTTTAAGAATAAAAGCTGTCAAGAATTATAATACAGGGAGCAATGGAACATTCAAGGCGATTTGATGGTGATGAAACTTGGAATCGATTGCGCGAGTGGACAAAGGGGCAAAAACCTGCGGAAAGGTTAGCTAGTACACTCTTGCAAGCTGAAGACTACTCCGTAGATCCATCACATCCGTTAGGTGGAAAAGATGGTGGTAAAGACCTGATTTGTTTCAAGGATAATTTAAAGCTGGTAGGTGCTGTCTACTTCCCACGAGGTCAAAAAACACTACAGGCGATTAAGAAAAAGTTTTCTTGTGATTTAAAGGGTGTAGAAAAGAATGGAGCAAATGGCTTAGTATTTATAACAAATCAAGAACTAAAACTTAATGAACGAAACATACTAATAAATCTTGATACAAGTATAGTTATTGAACTTTATCATCTTGAACGTTTAGTACTACTCTTAAATGCACCAAAAAATTATGGTACGCGATTAGAGTACTTGAGCATAAAATTTACTGATGAAGAATACTTGGCACTTCTGTCTTACCGAGATGAAGAACATTTTAAGAGGCTACAAGAAATAAATAGCAATTTAGACAGCCTTCTACACAAAATTGAGAAGCAGACTAATGATCTGATTGGCTATGCAACTGGAGGCGGGAGTATTGCTTACTTTTTGCCTATATTTACTAATAGTCAAAAACTAGAACTCAATTTGCTCAATGAATCTGACTACCCGGTTTTTGATATAAATGGGTACTATATTGATTTAGATGAGGAAATTGATCCTGAAAATAAACGATTCTGGACAGAAACATATTTCGCCTTAGATAATATATATCCAAACAAAATGTTATTAGAGTGTATACAGTTTGATTTGAGTCAGAAAGAACAGTTAAGGCTAAACTTTTTAATTCGTACCCGTACAAAACTTATAAGACAAGAACTTCGAGTATTTTGTGCTGGTGATTACCCTGTTATTGCATATCGGGTAAGAGCCGGTGATGAAATTATTAAATCTATAATTTCAGATCAAGTTCCCAATTATAATCCGGAAAATCCTGAAATTATTTTTAATTAAAGTGGTTTGACAAGTCCCTCAGTAAATAGCAAGGTTATTTCTTGTCAAGAAGATAGCGTAAGTGACCAAAAAGCTGATTATTTCGTTCACCAATCCAGGCGATTAACCCAGACTTATGAATAAGACACATAGCAAACCTACTTACATAGATTATATTGTTAAACTTTCTGAGCGATCGCTGGAGGAGTTTTGTCGCTGGGTGTACCGCTTTATGGGCAATGCTCAGTTCATGTCTCCTCAACATCTAGCTGAACAACACCAGAAATTTGCTCGTCCATTAATAGATCGGTATTCTTTTAAAGCTACATAAATCAGGATTTTAGTACAGAAACCTGATCTAACCCGGTACGCCGGGTTAGTGGTAGGTAGTTCATGCTCAATCTTCACGCCGTAACTGCCATGCTGCACCGCAAGCTGCCCCAGCCCCAGCTAATAATCCGGTACTCATTCCTTGGATAGTTTTTTGGATTGGATCTTGGATTAAACAGTCACTTGTGACCTTACTGTCTTCCAAGCAGAGACTACTTTCTGCCCAACCGGCAGTACCTCCTAAAATTACACCAGTTATACTACAGGAAATAACTAGCAGCAAAAGACGCTGGGTTTTTCTAACCATAGATAGATGTGTCAAATATTAGAGATAGTGATTAACTCTCAATTACTTTACACATTCTTGCTTGCAAATGTCAGCTGGTTTCAAGAGAACTGCTTACTATTCAAAACCTAGACAAGGCTTAAAAAATCTGATTGGACATCGCAAAACTTAATTTTGTCTATAATTAAGGATACAAATTACACTGATAAATCGTATAAATCATATTTTTACCTCTTTTGAGGCACTAATACAGGTAGTTGACGGACGCTTGCTACGAATTTGGCGTGCTGTCCAACAGTCAAAACATTGAACTGACTGGATATCAGTTCCAAACTTTTGTTTACTACTGCTAGCTTTTTATAGGTGGGAACGCTCATTCCAGGGAAGAATGATAGTTCTGGCACATCCTCTTGACTTAAAAAGTCTGTAGGATGGAGTAGCAAAGAAGGCTGTACGCGTGTTATTTTACACAGCCACAGAGCAATTCGCAGGTAGAGTAACGCCACTTCCGAAGAAAATGTACTCAGATACATTATGTAACTGAAGTGAATTGGCACCTTAAAAATTGGCATTGTGGTAACGGGAATCTCAGTGAGTTTATCCTTACCCATGTGCCACTGGTAAGGTTTTAGAGGCTGCAAACCGTCTTTGAAACCACCAAATAAGGCTTCCCGTTTCTTGCGTTCTTCCTTACTCAGTTTACAGGTCATCAAATAATACGCTCGTGCTATGGGCCCCAAAAATGTGGGAAAAGTCGAAGCATCATATTCGTATCCCCGTCGTGCTAAGACTCTCAATACCGCAGGAGAAAAACTGTATCCAGGCCCCCGGAAGCCAATAGGATGTTGATGAGTGACGCGCTTGATATGTTCTTCAGCCAAGGCTACCTCTTGTTCAATCTCATCCTCTGAATACAGATGTAGCCAAGGATCATGGTAAAATGAGTGATTGCCAATTTCATGACCAGCGTTAGCGATCGCTTCTAATGCCTTGGTGTTCTTTTCCAGCGCTGCATCCTGACCCACAATGAATACTGTGATTGTCAAATCCCATTGCTGGAGAATATTTAAGAAACGAGGGACTGCAATATCTAAGTAAGAGGGGAAAGTCTCCCAACCCAAAGCGCCCTGATTTTTTAGATAAGACCAAATATTATCCAAGTCTAAAGAAAGACTGGCTATTGGTTTGTTTCTTGGTCGCTTCGTTTTCATTATAAGTTTAAGTATTTGGACGATTTTAAGCGTAAATTTAAGTAAGTCTTAGGAACACGGATTTAATCTTCAGCAACTTTAGTCAGGTGTGTTAACACGGGGAGTCCGGCACCGAAAGTATTGAAATGGTGCGTTATGTATTAGACTAACGCACCCTACTAAACAGAAATTTGGGATTTTGTTTAATCCACATTCCTTAACGATGTCTATGACAGGCTATGACGCTCGAAGACTCGCTAACGCTTCGCTATGGGCGGCGCACCAGCTACAGGATTTATAAATTAGGATCAGCATATTTTCTAGATTCTGATGTTCAATTTATATCATCACTTTCAATAAAAAGCGATTATATAAAAATTTTCTCAACATCCTCAAATATTGATTTGCTGCCTTTGAGTCAAACACATTGCAATTCCCTTTTCGTAGTAAGCTGCCTCATTAATAAAAATCGGCCAAACGGTAGATGTCCCTTCATAAACAATTGTTTTATCATCAAATGTTAAAAATATAGGATCTCTTGGGTTCAAGGCTTGATAATCCTTGTCCTGAAATTCTGGATGAATCATCCCAAAGATTGTCCCATCCTGTTTTTTTGGATAGTCCACAACTGATAAATGGTCATAGAGAATCAACGTTTCCTTAGTTGATGGAATTTCACCCTGATTAAACCTTTCTAGATAGTCGAGAATCGCATAAACAAGTTCCTGTGTTTGTTGGAACAGCGTCGCTTTTAAGATACCTTGGGCAATGGGGCCAACCTCGATCGCAAAGCCTAATTCGCTCAGGGAATTTACAAATGGGTTTTCTTCAACTGATTTGAAAGAGCAGCGATAAACCCTAACCAAAGGATTAATCTGGCTTAGATAAGCAGCCAATTTCAAGTTTAAGGGATGACTGTTTACCAAAATAATTGTCAGACCCATATTAGCTGTAGTGCTGTGCAAGTCTAAAATGAAATCTGCTTTATCTACAGTTGATGTTAGTCTATTTTGGATTGATTTAGCTTGCAATTCTTCATAACTGCTCAGAGTCGGATCTTGTAAATCTTGCTTGAGAAAACAACGATTTAAATCCTTCTCTACATATCGCCTCCCCACCGCAAAAGCGTTAGGATTTGCTAACAGAGCAACTGTCTCAAAACTTGGTCTAGTAATCAAGTCGGGAAACTGGGCAAATTTTTGGATTAAGTAGGCCCCCGTAAACTCATTGCCATGAGTTCCACCGACAATTGCAACTCGATTAATCTGGTTCACGATTACACCAACTTTGGAATGCAGCCATTGAGGTATCAGTTTTCAATCTACCTTATGAGGCATTCACCGAAACAGTGCTAAGTGGGAAAATTCATAAGTACTACTTACTCAGCCCTCAGCCCTACTGAATTTGCCAATGCGATCGCGACCATGTGGTTGATCAAGATAAGACATATCAGGCCCATTGGGAATGATCCCGCCTGGATTGAGTGGGAATAAGTTACCGTAGTAGTCCCGCTTCACACTCTCTACATCGCAGGTGTCAGCTACACCTGGAAGCTGATATAGATCACGTAAGTAAGCTCCAAGGTTCTGATAGTCTCGAATTCGCTGCCTATTGCACTTAAACAACCCATAATAGGCACTATCAAACCGAAATAACGTCGTGAATAAACGCACATCTGCGAGTGTGAGATTGTCCCCACACAGATATCGATTATTCTGCAATGCTATGTCAATCTCATCCAGAGTTGCAAACAGTTCATTACAGGCTTGATTGTATGCTTCTTGGGTTTGGGCAAAACCGCAGCGATACACACCGTTATTTACCGCGTGATAAATCTTTTCATTCCACCAGTCAATCTTTTCTTTGAGTGCTTCTGGGTAGAGATCGAGTGGGGGATTATTGGCGAACTCGTTAAACTGAGAGTTCAACATGATGATAATCTCTGAACTCTCATTATTGACGATAGTTTTTGTTTGGTTATCCCATAAAATTGGAACTGTAGAGCGTCCACTGTAACCAGGTTCTGCCAGCTGATAAAATTCAGCCAGTGTGTTACAACCTTCTTCTTCCTCGTTGAATATCCAACCGCCTTCAATGGGAGAAGGAGAGACGATACATATTGATATTACCGCTTCGAGTTTTTTGAGCGATCGCACTACCAAGGTTCGGTGCGCCCAAGGACAGCCCAGCCCAACATAGAGTTTGTAGCGTCCCTCTGCTGGTGGGTGTGGATTTCCCTCTTCTTTACCGATGAACTTCCGAAACTGGCTATGAGGACGAATATACGCTCCCGACTGATTGCTAGGAGCAAGCTTTGACATCATGATCTGCCACATACTCGTCCAAACAAACTTTCCCAGCCAGATGATCAGCTTGGGAGGGAGTGTCTTGCCCTTTTTCTTTGGGAGATTTTTCTTGTTATCCATTGGAGTTGAGTTGCTTATGGCAACAATCTTGCTTTGGGAGCGATTGACGTTACCACTGTTTCTCCTAAGTAGGTTTCCATGCTTATAACCCACTCTGAGTTTTACTACTTTACTTTACTACGCTTTGCCTGTGCTTTGTATCATGCTGATTGCGAAAAATTTCTCAGCTAATCGTCTCAAAGGAGCGATCGCTTTTGGCTGCGATCGCCACATCTAAAACTAAGTCTAAGCATTGCTTTCTAAAAAACCTACTTTCCCCAGTTTAATTCGTGTATCTGCTGTAGTAAATTACCAATTAATTTAGCAAAGGTCTTAATGCGGATGTCGTGATCCTCTTAATTTTATAAAATTAATGTATAATACTATACTAATATTAAAATTTAAGATTATCAACCATTTATCAATAAGTAATAGTGTTTAAAACCTAGTCATAAATCGAGGTTGGAAAAACAATTTTTAAGCCAGCGATGTCCAATGGCAAGCTGTTTGGCGTTTATGCATCGTATTTAAAAGCATCGTTCAGTCTTACCTCAAAAACCCAGTACAAAGCTTAATTAGATACTCGATAGCATGGATGATTGACAGTGTAATTACTATTGATTAAACAGATTTAACATTATCTTGTTATAAAACACATCACATCTTAATATTAAATAGGCCTAAAAAAGGATAAATATAATAGTGAAATTACTGAAATAAAGAACAAAAACATAAAACTTACATAGGAATAATTGTAAATAAAGTGACTCAACCTAATAATAAGACTGACCTTCAAGAGAAAACGGATGTAGGGACTTTCATAGCTCAGGCTACTACCACAGACAAATGGCAAGTATTGTCGTACAGTGCTCCAATCCTACCTATGCATGCCGCTCTACTTCGTACTGGTAAAATATTCTTTTTCTGCGGTTCGGGTAATGATCCGGCTCGATTAAATACTCCTTATGACAGTGTGGTTTGGGATGTGACTAAAGGAACCTTTTCCCGTCAAGCGCCTCCATTGGATGATAATAATCAACCTATTGACCTTTTTTGCGCTGGTCACTCCTTCCGTTCTGAGGGTCTGTTAATGGTTGCGGGTGGAACTCTGCGCTATGACCCATTTTGTGGTTCACCCTCTGCTCTGATGTTTGATCCCATTACCGAAAAATGGGTCAAGAAGCCATCAATGAATAATGGCCGCTGGTATCCTACTGTGTTAACACTAGGCAGCGGTCGGATCTTTGTACTGTCTGGACCGGATAAAGATGGCAAGCTCAACAGACAACCAGAAATTTATTCTGTTACATTTCCAAATGGTTGGAACGCTTTTCCAGCAACTAGTTCTATCCCAGAATACGCAAATTTATTTTTACTAAGTAATGGAAACATCTTTTATTCAGGTGCTCAGATGGGCGGCAACAATGGAGTAGCGCCAAGGATACTAACCGTACCAGGAACATTTACGCAAACCATGACAGAAAAAGTGGTGACAGGACTGCAAAACTCAGGCTCCTGTAACCAAGCTACCAGTGTGCTTTTACCACCAGCACAAGACCAAAAAGTTATGATTCTCGGTGGGGGTGATAATACTACAGCAACAAACAGGGTAAATATTGTAGATTTAAAAGCTACTAACCCAACTTACGTAGCAGCAAAGTCTCTAAACTATGCTCGCATGCATCTGAGTGCAGTTTTGTTGCCCGATCGCACAGTGTTTGTTTGCAATGGCAGCAAAATGAGTGAGGACACAAAACAATCAATGCTGCCAGCAGAAATTTACAATCCAGTCACAAATACCTGGACAGTAGTAGCTAAACAAAATGTCCCCCGCGTATATCACTCAGTGGCCTTGCTCCTGCCAGATGGTAGGGTAGCCACAGCTGGAGGTAACCCCGCGCGGACTGTCAATGAACTGCGATTAGAAATTTACAGTCCTGCGTATATGTCGCGGTCACGACCAATCATTCAGAGCGCTCCTCAAACATTGAGCTACGGGCTGCAATTTACGATTCAGACACCCCAGGCTGGGAATATTAAATGGGTTAGTCTGATTAGACCAATGGCAACCACTCATTCCTGCGATACAGAACAAAGGTTAGTGGATCTACCGATTAATTCTCGGAACGCTACTTCTCTCAATGTCACGGTAACAAACAATCGAAACATAGCGCCACCAGGCTGGTACATGCTTTTTATTAGTGACAATAATGGAACACCATCAGTAGCAACCTGGACGCGATTATTTTAGCCTTAGAGGATATTTTAAAAGGGTCTTTTGCTCTCCTAGTTAGCACAGCAAGGTATCTCAGTACATGGCTAAAAGCTTGATTTATCATCGAAGTTAACCCAAGTGAAAACAGCAAAATTATAGTTTTTAGGACTTTTAAAATATTCTCTTAGACGTTAATGTTCAATACACTGCATGTTTACTCAATAAAAGTCATTAATTCTAGGGTAGAAATATGAATTACAAGGTATCACGTCGAAAGTTTGGCCAGTTGGTACTTGCTGGAACTATAGTATCTGGACTGAGTTATCTAACTAACAAAGCCTTGGCGCAAACACCAAGTTTTAAAATTATAGGTATAGGTTCTGGCTCTATCATCAGCAGTGACCAAACGGCTATTCCAGAGGTAAACACCACTGAATTAGACAGCACTGCCTCAGACAATGTAGTTACAGATGTTAAGCCTGTAGGGCTAGGACTAGTTTTGCAATCCTTTGGTTTGCAATCCTTAAATACAGGAAAGGTTCAGCTTGTAAGTCCACTAATCTCTCAGATACTTGCCCAGCACGGTACAGCTTTAGTAAAGTCTAATGATGCATTGAATGTCTTCAATTCTTTAAGCGATGGCACACTTACCGATCGCATTACAGATTTGACTAACGGGATATTGAGTGGCATCACTCCTTCAAGTAATGGCACACCTAGCGATAGCGTTAAACCTTTAGTAGAGGCTAACGAGACATTGAGTGGCTTCACTTGTTTAAGCGATGGCACACTTGTTGTAGCCGTTACTCCTGTTAGCGCTAGTAGAAGAGAAAAGACACCTACTCGCATTACATTTTTGAGTACGCCTGTAAAAACTTTGATAGTCTCAGGACTTAAACAGAGTCAACAGCTTGGGAGCTTGGTAGGCACTAATGATGGGCGACTCATCGGTCTAGTAAATAAGAAGAACGGTACACCGCCGATCAAATTGGTAGATATTGACCTTGAAACAGGAGAGATCAGTGTTATTAGTAAAGTAAAATTGCCGAACGATGAGCGAGTCAGCAATCTAGCTGAATGCCCAGATGGAAAACTCTATACGTCCTTAGTTGGACCAGGTGGTGAAACAACTCTGGTGCAGCTAGATTCAAATCAAAAAAATCCGATCAGACTGGCACAATTGAAACTTAATGGTAAAGTATGGAATAATGGCTTACAAAGCTTAGTTTGCTCTGCAACAGGTCAACTCATCGCTTTTGGAGCGCTGAGATATGAGACACCTAATGTTGTGTATAGCGTAGATAAGAACACTGGAAACATGACTCGGCTACAAGACTTTGACGCTGCTCAGATTACGCTTGCTCGTGCGTAGAAGGGATTGAGCCAATATCTAGCAAAAAAGTGCCAAGCCCTCATCTTGCCTTGAGGGCTTTTTATTGGCATTGATTGGTACACCTTATTATTAAAAATATTTTGAGTATTTTAATTGATGGATAAAAGGCGCTTTATTCTAACTTCTCACAGATGCCCTTTCCCTAAGAAATGCATCAAATGTAAATTTATCCGGTAGCGAAGTTTGTGCGCCTGGTTTTGTTGTCGCCAAAGCACCTGCTGCTGCACCCCAAACAACTGCCTGATGTAAAGAAAGTCCTTCAAAAAGTGCTGCCGTTAAGCCGCCATTAAAAGCATCGCCAGCAGCTACTGTGTCAATCGCATGAACTGGAAACGCTGGTACAAAAAACTTTTCCTCAGCAGTGGCACAAAAAACACCTTTAGCACCCAGTTTAACGATCGCACATTTCACACCCCGTTGTAATAAAACTCCAGCTGCTTTGGCTGCAAGTTCTTCTCCATCCACAGGAAAACCCACTAACTGCGAGGCTTCAACTTCATTCGGTGTGATAATGTCCACTAACGGGTAAAGTTCATCGGGGAAATCAGATTGTGCGGGTGCGGGGTCGAGAATTACGGTTATTTTGGTTTCTCTTGCGGCTTTAGCTGCTGCAATCACGGCAGGAATCGGAATTTCTAATTGTAAAAGCAGTGCTGTAGCTTCTGGTAATAAATGGGACAATCGTTCTAC
The DNA here is from genome assembly GCF_937863485.1 of uncultured Nostoc sp. Classification (GTDB taxonomy): domain Bacteria; phylum Cyanobacteriota; class Cyanobacteriia; order Cyanobacteriales; family Nostocaceae; genus Nostoc. The sequence continues at coordinate 104,226 of NZ_CALMFY010000162.1, forward strand.
ATCTTCTTGATTGACACACCCATTTGCACCAGGAATTACAATAATTTGATTTTCACCAGCATGATTTACGGCGATGATGGCGACTCCAGAACTAACAGTCTCATCCACGAAAATATTCTCAATCTGCACACCAGATGCTTGCAAATTGTTGACAAGTTCCACACCAAAATTGTCTGCACCTACACGCCCCACCATTTGGGCAGGAATTCCCAATCTTGCTAATGCTACGGCTTGATTAGCTCCTTTTCCTCCTGAAACTTGAAAAAAGTCTTCTCCTAGCAACGTTTCTCCTGCGACTGGCAACCGGGGTGCTGTTGCTACCAAGTCTATATTTATGCTGCCGAAGATGATAATGCTCATAATGCTTATTTTTGTTGATTTTAAAGTCATTTAGCCTAATATTACAGTCGGCGTTCGCAACTGTTGTTTTGGCAATAGTAGAAGCCGAATCTTTGCGATCCCATTTTTTGATTTTGACGCGAATATTATTTGGTATCAAACTAAAAAAACAATCTTGTTATATTAAAAGTTACTTTCTTGCTCTAGACAAATGAATGGTTTTAACAAATCATATTCTTTCCAATTGTCAATATCAATCATTACGCCGTCTAAAAATTTCTGCTCTTTTCGCAACCAACCTCCAAGCTCGAAGAAGACGATTAGCGGTTCGTAGGGAGCGGGGAGATTAAACTGAGTAACCTCTCTTTGGTTTTTAACACCTGACCAACGTATATACCAAAGAGATGCAATAGTAGTGTAAATGTTCACACGATCGCGCAGAAACACAGTAATTTCTGCAAGAACGGATTCGGAAATTTCCTGCTCACCAAATATTTCGATAATAACTGGTTCGGAAATTTCCCGCTCGCCAAATATTTCATCAACTATACTGATAAATGGCCATTTCTGAGTCGCATTTAAAGCTTTACCCCAGAGAGCCATCCGACGCAGCCATTCACGCACCAGAAGCTTACAAGTTTCTTGATTGTAATCATATGAATCGTTAAACCACTTTACTTGCTTAAGCCGTTGAATAGCTTTATTAATTTCGTTTTCACTATCCATATCTAATTCTTCCTATCTTTTATGCGGCATCTTAGTTTTCTTCAAAATTGCTTTAATATAATATATCTACATCTTCCCATATTGGGTATTTCTGAGATTTCCAATGTGCAAATGGTGGTTTAACATAGTCTGCATGAGGTGCAAGTTCATGAGCTCCTGGATTTTGCGGAGTGCCTTTATAAGGAAGACCATTTTTCATTAAAGCTAGCTCAACATACTCGTGTGCAACAATTCGCTTAAATGCTGCAAGCTCGTTGCCATGTAATTCTTGGTTACCAGCTTTTACCCATAGTTGTGAAATTGTTGGATCTGCTTCAAAACGCATTATTCCATCTGGAGTAAGATGTTCTTCTAAGAATAAATGTGTCCTGACAGACTCGATTATATTTACTGATATACCAGTATTAGAACTGATGTTATTTACATCCTGTTGATGATTAAGCTCTCTTTATAACTTTATCTTGGAAGCTCTATTCTATGCAGCTTCATATTAAATTGGTATTACTCAGTTAAATCTAAATCACTCTGAGCATTTAAATTTATCTAAACCTGATTTGCAAGGAAAGCGGGTTTATTAACGCTTCTATATTACCCTGAACAAATTACTAACGCTGAACTTGCTGAATCAGGGCTTGTGTTTGTTGATAAGCTTGGGTATCGCCTTTTTTAAGAAATAATCTTGCAGCTTCTTGAAGGTCTGTGATCGCACTCTTACTATCTCCTAAAGCATATTTTGCCAGTCCTCGATTACCGTAGGCATCAGCTAGGCTGGGATTGATTTGTAGTGCTTGGTTAAAGTTTGCGATCGCTTGTTGATGATTTCCCTGTCTAAAATGGGCTAGTCCTAGATTGTAATAACCATCTTGTGAGGTTGGATCAATTTTCACTGTCTGATTAAAGTCGGCAATGGCTTTTTGAAAATCTCCTAGTTCTACATAAGAGATTCCCCGACCATTATAAGCATCTGTATGCTTAGGATTTAAACGCAGCGCTAGGTTAAAGTCAGTGATTGCTGCACTGAAGTCTTTTAATTGAGATTTAGCCAAACCTCGGAGGCAAAAACCCTCATAAAATCGTGGATTCAGCCGCACTACAGAGTCAAAATCTGCGATCGCTCCTTTGAAGTTGCCTTGCTCAAGCTTTTGCACCCCTTGGTTATAGTAATCTTGAAAGTTTGCCGCCTTCAGAGGTATTTGTGCTTCTTGTGCATAAACAGCAGGCATTACACTCAGTACACTTGTTATTCCCAAGAGGGCTATTGTTCGCTTGATATGGTTCATGGCTTTACCCCTTCATAACTTGCAGCACAACGTTGGATTGCCAAGGAATCTGTTCAATCTGTTCCTTCACTCTAACAATTGGGGATTGAGGAGTGTGAAAAACTTTTTATAAGAACAGACTTAGATATCTTAAAATTAATAAACAAGAATCGTTTTTTTTCGTTTTAAATTTGTAGCTTACTAAAACGTGAGGTTATACTGCACTTGAGTATTCACAAAACTCACACAAGAATTGCTGAACTAGGAGCCGACAATGAAACTTATAAATACGCCATAGAATGGTTGAAGCAACTACGCACGGTTGTTGCTGCTAACCAAATGTGGTGGGGTGAACCACTGGTAAATCTGAGCTTTGACTCAGAAATAGTTTTTGAGTGGTGGCACGAAACCAAAAAGTTAACTATTTATATTCCGGGAAATACCATAGAATATATCAAAGTTTGGGGAACTGACATTGACAATGAAATGGAAGACGGCACGTCTTCATCACCTGCTGAACTTACGGCTCTCTGGAAATGGCTAGTTTCATAGAGGTTTGCAGTGAGCGATGTGGTTACAGATGATGAGCTATTGTATCGGTGCATTTTCCGTGGATTAGACAAATATTACCGCATTGGAGAGTTTGGATTAGAACTTACCTCGCAAGCATTTACAGATAGAAATCAAGCTCCTTCTGTTGACAGAGCAAAGCTTTGTGGTTAGGACCCACAATGCACGCAGAAAAACCCAGATGATGGTGTCGTGAGTTTAATTACTGGCGAAGTTCGGATGATAAATATTTCTCAAAACGATCAAAAAGGCAACCCACTTTTTGATTACAAAATTGATGTCTGTCCAAAGCCAACTGATGACAATCCATCTCACGCACAAATTGAGCCATCTCCTAATTACACAAACAAAACAACTTTTAAAAAAGTTGCAGAAAAGCTGGCACGGCTTGCAACTGAGAGAATCAAGAAACAGGATTGGGAGATTAAGCCACAGGAATTACGAACTTAGGCGATGACATATCACCTCGGCGTGCATAAATACGGTAATTAAAAACTGTATCACTTTCAAAGAAGCATAATGCCTTAGGATAAAAATGTTGTGGACGATAGGTCATTTCTAATGAGTAGCATTTGAGTAGCGCGATTGCAATGCGTGACCAGCCCAATTCTATAAGTGCGATCGCTAAAAATTCATATTAACTGGGAACTTGGAACAGTCATCCCAAAATAGTTTGTAATAGCAACCAAACATTTAAGCCTACGATAACAATAGCAACTAACCAGGCTAAAGATTTTAACCACAAGGGATTCACAAACTCACCCATCAAGCGGCGATTACTTGTAAATATCACTAATGGAATCACTGCAAACGGTAACTGTAAGCTGAGAATAACTTGACTGAGAACTATGAGCCTACTTGTACTCTTTTCACCAAAAAGAATGATTGTAATTAACGCTGGAATGATCGCAAGCAGACGGGTTATTAAACGGCGTAACCAAGAGGGAAAGCGAAATTGTAAAAAGCCTTCCATAACAATTTGTCCTGCCAGAGTTGCAGTCAGCGTTGAACTTTGCCCAGAAGCAAGTAAAGCGATACCAAAAATAGCACTGGCAGCACTAACTCCTAATAATGGTGAAAGTAATTTATAAGCATCTTGAATTTCTGCTACATTCCGATTACCAGAAAAATGAAATGTTGCAGCAGACACAATTAAAATCGCTGAGTTGATAAACAGTGCTAATGACAAAGCAAAAGTTGAATCAATTGTACCAAACTTAATTGCTTCCCATCTTTTTTCCGTATTAGGTTGCCAATCACGGGTTTGCACAATTGAGGAGTGTAAATATAAGTTGTGAGGCATCACTGTTGCCCCTAAAATGCCGATAGCAATGTAGAGCATTTCTGGATTCTGTAAAATCTCTCTCTTGGGCAAATATCCCAACAAAATTCCCCCCAGATCAGGGCGGGAAAACAGAATTTCTGCTATAAAACAGATGCCTACTGTTGCTACCAGCATTATTACCAGGGCTTCTGTATAGCGAAAGCCTTTATGTTGCAGAACTAGCAGTACCAGGACATCCAGCGCTGTGATGCACACACCCCATATCAAGGGAATACGGAATAAAAGTTGCAGTGCGATCGCACTTCCCAATAGTTCTGCTAAGTCACAAGCGGCGATCGCAATCTCACACAGTACCCACAAACAAAAGCTTACCCTTCGACTGAAATAGTCCCGACAAGCCTGTGCCAAATCTCGCCCCGTAGCAACTCCCAAACGTACGCATAGTGATTGAAGTAATATCGCCATCAGGTTCGATAGCAGAATCACTGTTAATAGAGTGTACCCAAACTTTGACCCCCCAGCTATGTCTGTTGCCCAATTTCCAGGGTCTATGTATCCGACTGAAACCAGATACCCTGGTCCTGCATAAGCAAACATCTTACGCCAAAAGCCGCTGCTGTTAGGGACTCTAATACTGCGATGAACCTCTGGTAAGCTAGGTTTGTTTTCTGGAGGAGTCATTTACTTTGCCGTTAAATCTTCTCATATTGTTTTCATAATCTCATCAAATATAGAATAAACATCAACCTTTAGGCAAGTATGGATGTTGTAGTATCTCAGTACATTATTATCAATACTCCCAACAGCACAATGTGTGAGCCTAACGGTTATGATTGAGTAATCTAATCACACACCCTAATATAAAAACGATAATAAGTATTAGGTTTTAGTTGTGATTACAGGTATCTATTTTGCTCCTTTGATGGCAAAATATTGTCATTCATTTAATTCCATCAATTCTTTAGTTTTCAAATCAGCAGCTATTGGTTGAGAACATCCTTCAATCTGAGGAGAGATAGAGCAAATTGCATCTGTCGTTGTTTCAAAACAATTTGATAACCCAATTGTTTTTAACAATCCTGAACGTTCTAGTAGTTGTTTGACTTCGAGTTGTAAACCTGTGAGAATTAAGCGGCAATTGTGCCGTTCCAAGTCGTGGTAAATATCCTCTAAGGCTACTAACCCAGTTGTGTCCATATTTGGCACATACCGCAACCGGAGAATTAAATACTTCACTTCCGGTTGATGGCGGACGAAGGTAACAAACCGTTCAGCAGCACCAAAAAATACGGGGCCATCTACCCGATAAACGGCAATTTCCCTACCTAATTCTAGAGGAGTACCAGGGGGAAATACTTCGGTTTCAGGTATTTTGACTAGGCTTAAATCACTCATCCGTTTGATGAACAAGGCTCCGGCTGCAATCAATCCCACTTCTACAGCCAGAACTAAGTCAAACAAGATTGTCACTAGCCAGGTGAGAATCATCACAGCAAAGTCGGAGTAGGTAGCACGCATCAATAAACCAATGGCTTTCCACTCAATCATCCGCACGCTAACTACTATCAAAATCCCAGCAAGTGCCGCTAAAGGAATCTGTGCTGCTAAGGGTGCTAAAGTTAAAATAAAAATGGCTAAAGCAACGCCGTGAATCACCCCAGATAGTCGGGTTTTAGCACCAGAACGGACATTGATAACAGTCCGAGCGATCGCACCTGTTGCGGGAATGCCACCAAAAAATGGAACAATAATATTTGCCAATCCTTGACCAATTAATTCGCGATCGCTATTGTGTTTTTCGCTCACCGTCATCCCATCAGCCACTACTGCCGATAGCAACGATTCAATACTTCCCAGTGCTGCTAAAGCCAAAGCGGGATTAATCAGTTCCCGAATCAACCTAAAATTATTCCAGTGGGGGATACTGTGGGGCATCGGTAAAGATTGCGGAATGCTGCCAATTGTGGGTACAGCCAGATGGAAATAAGCAGCGATCGCTGTTGCCAACACCAACCCCATTAAAGAACCTGGGATTGTAGAATTAATCTTGGGCCACAAAACCGTGGTTGCAATCACCACCATTGCCAACCCAACAGCAGCCCAGTTTAAAGCTTCTACATGACTTAGACTTTGCCAAACTCCTGGCAGAAAATGTTCACTACGCGGTAGTTGTAAACCAAAGAAATTATTTAATTGACCACAAAGTATAATCACGGCAGTACCATTGGTAAAGCCTGCTGTCACCGGATAGGGAATAAACTTCACTAGCTGTCCCAGTTTGGCAACCCCCAAGGCAATCTGGATAATTCCAGCCATCACCCCAGCAATCCAAACTTTCTCAATGCCGTACTTGGCGACAATTCCCACCAAAATCACAGCCATTGCACCTGTTGGGCCTGTAATCTGGACTGAAGAACCACCAAAAATTGCCGCTACAATTCCCGCCACAATAGCCGTATAAAGTCCAGCTTTTGGTTCTACTCCACTTGCCACCGCAAAAGCTAAAGCCAAAGGCAAGGCTACCACTGCTGCCGTCAGTCCTCCTGTCAAATCCCCACGCAGTCCACTAAATAAGCTACCCAGACGCTGTGGTTCTTGGAGGATATCAGATATTGCCATATTCCATTTCAACTCTCATAGACAATTTGTTGATAGACAGATAGATGTCATATGATATCCGGGCAATTAAGCATAATACCCGCAACCTCAAAGAGCCTGAAGGGAAAAGCTCCTTTATTATAGACATCTCTGAAAAAAGTCAAAATTATAAAATTATATTGTTATTAACTTGTAGCGTAGAGTCTCAAAGAATCCGCCCATTTTGGTTTTAGATGAAGCTACCTTGGCGGTGGATAATGAAACAGAAACGGCAATCTGGCGATCGCTCGAACCGATTACAGTAGATCCACTGATAATGGTGGAGCAATTCCTTCTAATTTGTTGCAAATTCCTAATAGTAAAAGTAATTCTCGATATATTCAACTCTGCAAAGCAGTTGATATTCCATCTCATCCAGCGCGTTTTCCCCAACAAATTTCACTATTTTTTATGAATTTTTTAACAGAGCCAGGAGATATAGTCCTTGATATATTCGCAGGTTATAATACTACTGATGCTACTGCGGAATTTGTATAGCCTCGCTGGATTGCCTTTGAGCAGAATCCGTCTTATTTATCTGCTTATACCTTCCGTTTCATAGAAGAATAAGGAAAGTATTGGTGAGGCTTCAACACTTTATAAAAATTTGATTGCAGAACAATTAGTAATAAATATTAAACACTTTATTCAGCTTAATATGGGAAGCTAAATAAAGTGTTTAATATATAGCAATCCTAAATGAGTTGTGAAAAATCACAGTTGTTGATAAAGTGAAT
>NZ_CALMFY010000163.1 GCF_937863485.1 uncultured Nostoc sp.
ATTTTAGCGATCGCACCTTTTTCACCCAACCTCACAAAATCGCGTTGCTCCCGTTATTGATGTAGTCGAAAACGAAGAGTATTGGATCAGCGTGGGGTGGTCTTTTGTACTCTGGCACTGGCTTAAACACCAGTCCACCATCCGGTGCAATCAGGCATTGCTCCAGGCTGGATACCCCCAGGTTCCAAAAGAAAACTGGACTGTTGAGTTTTTCTTTAGCTTCGGTTGTCAACCACTGAATGATAGTCGCTTCATCAGGCGACAGCACATCAAGCGCCGCGATGGGTATTTGTGAATCGAGCGTAGAGAGCAGATTTGAGAGTTTCATATCAATTATTTCAACTACTTCATTTGTGAAATGGCGAAGCCTTTATGATCATCAGTTATCAGCCGAGTCAAGACTGGTAACCGATGACTGATTACTGACGCAAACGTGTTTGATTACTGTTCGTAGTCCGAAGTTGTTGGGTTTGAGCTTCATCCTTGTAAGTGCGATCGCCCACAACTCCAAGTGCTTCTTCAAATGGTTGCGTAGCCAATAAACAATTCAAACCCTCGAATCCCTTCGCTTCCACTCGAACTTCACCTGTAGCATTGTCGAAATGAATCAAAACTGAACGTTCCATGTTTATCTCCGTACAAATTGTTTAACTTCTTGATGTCCAGCAAAAGTCAGCCGTAGAATTTGCACAGTTCCATTGGTTTCTTCACTAATCGCGCATTCACCAAATTTTTCTTGTAACTCGGCAGCTTTAGCACGAACCATCCGGTGTCCATAAGCCAGCATTAGTTTATTGCTGAAAAAGTCTTGCCCCAACTTTGGAACTGTCTCGTAACTGTCGTATATTACCTCGTACACGCCACTTGACTGATTCCACTTGAATCCGATGTCTGCACGAGCTTTTATGGTGCGACCAGATACGATAATTTCAGCGCTCTGTCCTTGAGAGCCACCGTAGTATCCTTTTAGTGATTGTGCTGTTTCATGAACTTGCGGATTCAGTTTCAAATCCTGTAAAGCTTGTACTAGACATTCACGGTTAGCAAGCTTGGTTTTAACTGTTGAGAAATGCGACATTTTTAGCTCCAAGGCTTTCAAATTGGTTTGAGATAGGAGTGCGATATCCTTTTTGAGTTATTCTGGAAACTGCATACGAATACGTTGGTCGAGTCTTGAGCGAATGCACCCACCCAAGACTGTTTTTTACCTGAACTTGAACGACATGACCGTAGCTTTCGATAAGCCCACGTCGTCAGTCGCAAGTGATTGTAGATTGCGTTGTTCATCCAGCAACTTGGTGCGGATAGAATCTATCTTTTGCTGTAGTTGACTGCGCGTATCACTGCCAAGATTTTTTGACTCAATCGCCGGATCGTTAACGATAGAATCTAAATGCGCCATCATCGCCTCCAAGCTGCTGCCAGCCTCCGGTGAAGCGTTTGCCAGTAGCACTTGAACCTTCATCAGATGACGTTCCATTTTCCTTTTAAACTGTATGGGTTTCCTCCCTGGTTCCCAATCGGCCAACTCTTCAAGCAACTGCGCGGCGAGTTGTTCACCACCAGCTAAAGCAGATTCCCTTAATCGTTGCTCCAGATTTTGGTCATACTGTTGGATGAACTTGGTAATCTGGTCAAGACACTCGGCTTGCTGCTGATTGAGTTGTTCAGAGAGAGCAGGAATAATCACTGGGCGACCAATAACGACTTGCAAATAGTCTTCAAGATCGGTCAGAGTCGGGAATGCTCTTAACAAGTTAGCTTTGACTGACTCTTGCTTATCCTGTGCTAATTCCCAGGTGTTAAGCGAGAGGAACTGATCAATCCGCTCTTGATAATCAAGTAACCCAGCTTCGTAATCAGCTTTTAATTGATTGCGTAAACCAGGGGCGGTATTATCTCTGATATTGATTAACTGATTCCACACAAGTGGAGCCAAATCAATCGGACAAACCCAATCACCAGTATCAGCAGACATCCATTCTTGAACTGAAGCAATCTCTTGACGCAATTGGGCAGCAGCCTCATCTAGCTTTTTGAATACCTTGATACCCCGCAAACCGACTTCGGAATTTGTGACTTTAACGAGGTCTGATTCAATTTCAGAAACCTCAGCTTTTAGCACATCCGCCCATTTAGGTGCGGCAGACTTTGTACTTTTCTTTAGCTGGATACGGAAGCGAATACGGGTTTTATTTAATTGCGAGAAATTGTGGCGCTCGACTACTGCATCAGTTAGGAAATTTGCAACGATAGGGTTGTCAATTGCTTGTACCATGATTATTCACTTCAATTATTATTTTCACTCTCGATTAAGCGAAGCTTTCTTTGTGACTATTTGAATGTCTTTAGTAGCCCTATAGATTACTTTTTTAGAGCTTTTTTGTAACTTAATGTGTCTTTTGATGACTGGTGGTTTATGTATGGACATGGCTCAAAATAGCTGAAGTTGCTGCGAATTATCCTGTACCACAGGCTTTTGATAAACCATACCTTCGACTTCATAACAGCGAGTCATAAGTTTGTTTCGATTTAGTTGAAAGCTGGCTTTTTTTCTTTGATTTGGCAGAGGTAAAAATACATACTGTGGATGTTGTATAGTACCCTCATCACCCAAATATCGAGAAAGTGTACCGTTAATTTGGTAAACTTTTGATGAGCTTAAGAGCGTTGTATCGTAAATCTTAATCAAATTTAATTCCATCTTATTAGCAGTGAAGTGTGCCATAATTTATCGTGGAATCGATTTTTCTCTACAGTCAGACTAATTAAATCTGACTGTAGAGTTTTTCACGCATAATCTGATTCTTCTTTCGTCAAGCAGCCACTTCTTGTTTCTTTACTTTAGACAATCTAGAACCACTACCATTTGTACGTTTAGTTGTTGAAATCGGTGGGTTAACTTGACCGAATGGAGTCTGAATCTTGAGGTCAGCTTTCAATTCTGATTGCAGTAATACAAGCTGAGTTAAATAGTAATCCACCTCTTCTAGAATCTCAGCTTCTACTTCTAACGGTGAAAGCAGTGTAATCTGGTCTGATTCCAGATATTTAACTTCTTTGGTATAGCGAGAAACCATAACAAGATAGCGGTAGCCATGACTACAACTTTCGGCTAGCAAACTATCATGCGGTAGTACCTCAATACCGATTATTTTCCCCTGTTTTGTACGTTGCCCTACGTGAAACTTTGGTAGTCCATAGCCGATTGGTAGAGTGATTGTTGGTTGCATTTTTGTTACCCTAATTCTAATACTTCTAATGTTTGTGCCAGTGCTTGAATTGCATCAGCAAGCGTTAAATCTCCACTGTTAGCGCACAGGAGCTTGAAAGTTTGTGGGTTGCGTTCTCGGAAATCTACTAGCGCACCGAAAATTTGATCTAAATTTTCATGCACACTTGCAGATGTTTGTTTATCAAGAGCCAATGCTTTTTCTAATGCCGTCATATTTCATACCATCCATTACGTTGGAGTTCACACTCGGTCATCCATTTGTTACTCACTAAAGATAACCAGACACAAGATTCATCCCTTTGTGTCTGTATCACTTCACCAGTATTTAGGTTTTGCAGACGGATATTTACGATTTGTTTATTCATAATTACGAAAAGTTTGAGGGTTTTTCACAGCACTATGTCAGATGTAGATAAGACTTGAGCAATGTTTGATAACAATTGACCAAGCCCTGTTTACAACTATCTAAAACACCATTTAAAGAGCAGCTTTTGTTACAGCAATTGCTTGTTTACTGATCTCGCGCCAGTTCGTCTCCTCGTTGTAGGATGCCATGACTAATTCTGACTCTACCCATACCCGACAGAACAACACGTTTTCATCTGTCGTTCCCGGAGTAGGCTGTAGTGTGATGGGAGAATATAGTTGTTGTGGAGTAAGAGTTGCGATCGCAGCTAATACAGATTTAGCAAAGTGAGTATCATGCCCACTTTCTAATATATAGGGTCTGTCTGCAAGAATAGTAATCAGCAACTTGTAAACTTCTTTACCTCTGCGTTCACACTTCTCAAATTTGAGTTCTTTTAGATATCCAGTTAAGGCAGTTTGGGTAATCGCATTTGCTTCACTGCTGTTTAGGGTATACCACAGTGAACCATTGTGACGATTGCAGTAGATTTTGCAACTGCCAGCATCAGAATGCAATCCCAGTTTGGGTTTATTGATTGAAGCGATTAACTGCTTGAGTAGTTCCTCTTGGCGCATCAAGGCAGCAAGTAATTCAGCATTTTCTTGAGGGTTCATTATTCAATACCAACACATTTCACTTTCGCATTGGCGAAGCCGTAGACTTCTTGAATCCAACAGGCGCGACCGATGAAGATTTCGGTCACACCTGCTATTTCACTTACGCCGCAATCAAGGGGATCATCTGAGTCGTAAGAGAACAACATCAGCTGTTAATTGCTTGAACGGCTTATCCAGTAGTTCCTCACGAGATGGTTGCGTCAGTTCTACCATCGACAATACCCACACCGCATCAAGGGCAGAATCACACGGGACTTTTTGCTGATGCACTGAAGTTGCCCGAATAACCCACCAACAACCATCAGTGCAACCGATAGAACCGAGTTTTTGTTCATCCTTATAGATGCCGTCGTCTAACAATTCAAATCCGAACTGCTCACACTGGGCGGCTATTTCGCACATAACCTCGTTCCCCGTTGTAGCGACTGGGGTTTCTTCCTGTACTGGCAGAGTTTCTTGCTTATACTGCAAGCAGATATAGCGATGGCAAAGCATTAGGGTAGCAGCACGATGGACTTCTTTATCGTTCACCATTACTACCCAAGGTTGTGTTAAATCATCATCATGAATAATAGTGGCTATCAGCTGTCTACCAGCATAATATTCGTGGTCGTAGAAGCTGATTTCGATTACTCTCAATTCTTCAACTGTTTTGACGCAAGGGGTTACAGTTGTTGCAACTTGTGGCATAATTTTAAGATTCCTTATGGATTATAGGCGATCGCACAGTTTTCCAGACAGCAGCGATTGCCTTTTGATTTGTGTACTAATTGATGTTATGGCAAGCCACAACACTCTCACTCTAGAATTGGCGAAGCCTAATATTTTCTTGCTCCTAGCCAGTGACTGGAGCTTGCTACAGCAGCATATCTCTTGATCGGGCGGTAGTCGGCAGCGAACTTCAAAGCGACTTTCGTGTTGCTGTAGCAACTTTTTATTTGGAACCCACTCAGCCCTTACCTTACTTCACCAGCCTTGACTATCCGCTGCTTCCGCTACCTGGGGGCTTTATTTTCTGTTCACTTTTTTCAAGGTTCAGTGTTGAGCGCCGCTTTATTTAGCTGGGAGCCTGGCGTTTGTTTCCTCTGTTATATTGTTATTTTACTAACTATTGTTAGTACTGTCAATGGATACTTGAGAGATTTTTAGTTCTATTTGCGGAATAAAATCTTTCATTTCTGCACCAATTGCTTTACACAACGCTTCTAACTGTTTCACGGATACGCCATCAAAGTCATCATTAACCAATCGAATGATGAAAGCATCGCTACATCTATTTCCTAGCTGTTCTGTCAAAGTTTCAATTTTTTTGAAAGACAACCCAGAATTCTCTTTTTTCTCTTTTAATACAGCAGCTTTTTTGGCGTTCCAACGAACTGTTTGCACTTCGTCAATTGGAATTAGCACAAGATTTACTTCAATATTTTGACTATTTTCACTAACCATAGTAGTTGATATAAGAGTTTATAGCAACTACTATTGTTATGGATAAAACAAAGGCGATCGCGTTTCTTAATGCAATCGCTCTAATTCATCATTTGTCAGATTATTAAGGATAAGCTCACTCAACAGTTACAGAATCAATTCCCATATCACTGGAGAGCAACAATATAACTGATGATGTTACTTAGATTTTGCTGTCTTAGTAAATTTAGGGGATAAACAACACGATTCATAGCTGCCCTTAAAAGCAGCCAGTATTGTAAGTCCACTTAGGGAGCGGTACGCTGTGTGCAGCCGTGAGATTAGATTACTCACTTGAAAGTAAAAGCGCCCCCTCAAACACAACGCTTTATGTTTATGAGGTGGCGGGATGGTGGTTTAGCTTTGCTGGCGAAGTATTTCCTGAATCAGCACTTGGCAGCGTCTACTGGCATCTCTGGCTTGCCGCATTAGAGTTCTGCCTTGTTCTCGGTCTTTTGGCGACACTTGTACAGCTTGCCTACTATAATCTGCGGCTTGATGAGCTAGTTCTTTGGCTCTAGCTTTTAAGTCTTTCATTCTCCCTCCATTTCGATAAGCAGAACGTCCAGGTTTTCTACCTCTTCATATAGTTTATCTGCCCTGCTCCCCAGGAAACTAGCATCGTTGAGGTCATCATTTTCAAAAGCTGCTTCTGAGGCTGCATACAAGTCAAATACTACTCGTTGCAGTCCAAAGTAAGCTTGCAGTAGTGCATCCCTTGTTTCTGGTTTCATATCCTCCCAAACATCCAAGCAAAATTACAGCATATAGCTGTAGACAAGATTGCATCCTGATTACAACTGTTTACTGTGAAACGGCGATCGCAATTCTTGGGCATTGCCCCTCAAGCAATCGCATACGCTTGTACACGATTGCTTGAGGGGCAATGCCAGAGTGCGCTCGCCTTGATTCTAGAAAGATTGAAGTTTTTACAACCAGTTTTTAGACGTGGTAGGTCATCGGAATCATCTCGCGGCGGCTTGACCATTACAAGTTTTTGGCTTCCGGCTGCTAGTCCCGGCGGCGGCTGGTTATTGTAGTTTCGTATTGTTAACTCGATTTGTAAGGGTTGAATTTTGAGCGCTTCTTTATTTTTCAAAAGAGGCATCGCGCTCGTCTCCTCTCTTATGATTGCTATATTACTACGCTCACCAGTTGTTATCAACTATATTTTCCTGGTAGGCGTAGTAAATAATTCTCTTAACTGTTGTAATCTATGTTCCAAATAAGTGAAGTGATATCCCCATCTAAAGCAGCACAAAGTTTCTCTAGAATTTCTGTACTAACAGTCATCTGAGTTGGCTTTTTTGGTTTGTTAATAAAGACGTGAGGAGTCTCTAGCTGCTGAATATAAGCCACAGAAACTCCCACAGCATCAGATAGCTTTTGTCTACTATATCCAGCTTTCTCTCTAAGCTCCCTGAGTTTTTGGGCATTTTCTTCATTCCACCTAAACGCAGCGATGGGTGTTACATCTACTGTGATATTCATTTTTACTTTAATTTTATTTTCACTGCGCTTGCCAGTTGACATGATAATACTATTAATATACTGGTGTCAACCATAAGGCTACACCAAGCAGGGGTTCAGCCAGGATATCTGCAAAACGAGACACGTTGTAAAGTTTTGTAAAATCAAGAAAGCAAAAACCTTGATATACGGTTGTTTCAATACCAAACTTTACTTGACTCCTCCAGTTGAAACATTCCCAAAAATGATTGTTTATGGGCAAGCTTGAGGGACTATTGGGGTGAAGAGTTGATTTTTGCGTGCCAAATTTTGATTGCCCCGATATCATTTATGGGCAAGTTGGTAAATCAATAAAACATGCTCTGCAACATTTCTTTACAACGTGTCCTGTTTTACGCGTATCCCTGCTGAACCCCTCTTTCGGTCGCCCGGCTGAACCCCTGGCTTATTCGTCGTGCAATGCGAGAATTCCTTGAGGGGCAAGAGGATGACGAAATTATTACTCTGCCCACGTTTGCAAAGAATTGAGCGTACAGCTTAAAGAAAATTTTCACAGATAAGGATTTGAGGTGATGACGTGCTCATTTGAATTAAGTTCAAAGTCAAATTTGTGCAAGAATTCTGACTGCCAATTTTCAGGTCTTTGACAGGAGGCGAGTGGAAATCCTGCTGGGTCAATCCACCGTATTTCATTACCGACTTCTACGGGAATGACGCGCCACGTGTGCTTCGAGGCACGACTGAAATCCCGTAACAGTTCGACAGACATTTGTCTGTTTGGTATAAGGTGAATTCTTGGTTGCTCAATTGGTGGAAACGCCTGCTGCACCCAGTCTCTTATGGTTGATGGATTGAGTTGATCGTTTGGTTCCAAAGCAGCAGTAGAGTTATAGTATCCCTGTGACAGTTCTTCAGCTGGGAGCAACGCGAAAAAGTGAGATCGGGGTTTAGTTCTCAATTATACCTCTATATTCTCAACAAAACTTGGTTTTTTAGTTGCGATCGCATCCCGAAACAAGCTATATACGTCCCAGGTTGCAGCACCTCACAAAATCGCGTTGCTCCCCTTCAGCTTGAGTTCTAGTTATAACTCTATCAACTCTGGCTAACAGGTATGCAGCAACTGGATCTAGCGTTCCCCATGCAATTAATTCTTTCATCCAAAAGACAATCCAAGGTAAACCAATACGTGGCCAGTTTTCCAACGATGTTGGTTCTAAGGCTCCTTCCCCAAAAGCTTCATCGATCGCCAGAGCCAGAATACTGCCCAGTCCCCAATTGAACCGATAATAGAAATTATCATTCGTGTTTTTATGCCAATCAGATATTTGTGTCTCCTTTGGCTGTCGATCTGCTCGTTGGTGGCAAAGCCACCAGCAAAGGATAACCTCCCAACTTGTTTCCGCTCCTCTCCCTCTTCCCTTCACGTTATTGAGGCGAAAATGCCTCACTTGACTAAGGTGTTGAGCAGTATCTCGAATATAGGCAAATTTGTCTGCCTCCTGGCGAGATAAATAGTTCCCACCTGTTTCAAGGTGGTCTCTAATCGTCCTGTAGTGTCTTAGAAGCTGAATTCCTGAGCGAGGGGGTAAGCTGGTCTTATACAATTGTCTGCGCTCAGTATAGTTTGTATAAATAGATATTTTTAGTGCCTTGCCACGACGAACAAACAACTCCTGTAATTCGGCTTGGCGCTGGCTTGCATAGTACGCGTAGGTTTGTCGCCAAATTCTGCGTAATTTTTCTTCCAACTCATTGGGTTCCATCTCACGCGCAGACATTTGTTCAATTTCTACGATCGCAGCCAACAAAACATTATCCAAAGCGTCAAGGCTTTCTATTGCATTTTCTTCGGACTCGCTGTCGGGCTCTATGTTGATTGGGGCTGTTTCTTCCAACCATCGTAGAAACTCCGTATCGTTGCCATTTGGTACCAGGCTGCTCCATTGCGCCCGCAAATGGTTAATTAATTCTGCCAGCGGACTAACCGCACCATTATTTGTATTGACCCGTTGATTCTGTACACTATTAACAAGAGAAACGTAGTGTTCACGAATGCTTCTTTCCGCCCTATCTCTCGGTTGCTCAGGAAGCAGCACCAAGGTACGTCCTTCCGTAGCAAATCCTGGCCTACCGGCCCTACCAGCTAAGTTATTAAACTCGCTGGAGCTCAAATTGACTTGGCTGTTTTGAATTACATCCCAACGTTGAAGACTTGGAATTAAGACCGTCTCGAATGGCAAATTCACCCCTTCGGAAAGAGTAGATGTTGCCATTACTAAGTTAATGATCTTTTCATCAATGACATCAACGAGAAGACGCGCCATTAATCCCGGCATTCTGCCGTGATGCACCACAATTCCTTTCGTTAATAGCTTGTATTCGCGTGAACTCGTTGTGTAATAGTCCGCACATGATTGTAAGCACCTCTGCCATATCTCCTGTTTAATGGGATCAGACGGTTCGCGGAAAAAATTTGGAAGCTGAACCGTAGACCAAGCACTATTCAGAATACCCAAGAAATCCTTGGCATAATCGCTGATTTTTTCACTAATAGAAATGAGAACAGCCCTTTGCTGCCCCTTATCATCGGGTGCTGCAAGATGCATGGCAGCCCAAAACAGATAAGGGCGAACCCAAGGTACAAAACCATTCTGAGCACGGCTTGGAACTTGAGGATAAGCTCGGAATGGATTTGGAACGTAAGGGCTGTCGCCGCCTCCCTCCGATCTGAATTCCAGAGGTGCATTATCAAGTAGATCGTAACGGATTTCAAACCCGCGTGCTGGCATACATTCTAAACGTCCGACAAGCTGTCTAGTGCTTTTGTAAAGTGTCTTAACGGGCACCGCATCGCTATTATGACTGATCCATCGGGCTAATGCGCCCTCTGCTTCTGCAGCAACAGCTGAGAGAGCAACGATACGGCAGCGATACTCATGCAGATAACTAAATAACCTTGCACCTAGTGATTCAAGGCGGAGCGCTCTGTTCTCAGATTTTTGCAACGAGCTCTTCGCCCCGTTGAATTGAACAGTGTGAGCTTCATCCACAACAATTAAAGAGGTTCTTGGAAGGAAAAAGCTACCGAGAAATTTCATTAATGCTTCTGCTTTCTCATAAGTGCAGATCAGAACGGTTCTCTCATCAGCGGTTAGCCAGGCATCCGTTGGTCCCCAATCTGTACCTCCATATAAACCAGTCACAGTTACATGTTGATTGCCCGTAGATGTTTGACGCAGAACTCGGGCTAATCTTCCCTCTACTTCTGTTGCTAAGGCACGGGAAGGAACTAAATAAATGACGAGGGGAGCCGATGAGGAACGTTGATCTGATTCGTCACCAATTAAGAACAGACTTTGCAAAATTGCTAGTTCTGCAACTGTGGTCTTCCCGGAGCCTGTTGGTGTGCAAAGTGCAAAGGATTGGCGTCCGATCAGTTCGCCAATGCCACGAATCTGAGACGGCCAGGCGATAGAGCGCCCTGACTGAAATCCCTGACGCAAGTAGCGCTCAAAAACGTCTCGCCCAGATTGACTGACACCTTGAAGAAGAACTTCGAGGTGCTGCCGCATGTTATTCTCGACATAGGTAGCAGCAACCTCCGCGCACAATTTTGACAAAACCCAAGAATAGGGATTTTTCCCATGAAGGACGACTTTGCTAACAGCAGTAAGCTTATCGAGCGCCTTCTGAATGCGAGGATCGTATCCCCAGCGCATTACGCCACACAATAGCCCCAAAGCGCTGATTGTTTCCTTAACGATGGCTTCATGTGTCGTATATTCAATAGATGAATTGTTAGTTCCGTGAGTGCTTTGTACATTTGTCAGAGTTTGCGACCAATAATCGTTCAATCTTTGAAAAAGCCCAACAAAATCAGCTTTAAGCAAAGAAGTAAGAACTCTTGATTCGTTTCCCTGACTCTCTACTTCTATTCTTAATAGCCCTAGCGCCCTTGCTGGGTAGCTGGCCAACTGATAGCAGGCCGCGGCTAGTAAACGAGTCGATATTTCTTCGCTATTGAAATCTGTGCTGGGAAGCCACTCTAAAATTTCTCCGGCTCGCCGTACAGTTTGCTGCCACTGAGGGTTCTCAGTTTGTCTCTGAACTGACGCAGCTTCAAGTAAGCGCATAACATCATCGAGACGCATTCTTGCCTCTGTCTCGCTCCAGCTCATTAAACCACCCGACTGGTTCTCCCGTAGCTTTGTGTGATGGCTATAAAGCCTGGCATAAATAGGAAGTAGCCCACTGCCAGCCAGTAACTCAGCTAATTCTGATGCTAAAGCGACGTTTTCTGCACTTGGCTGTACCATCTTAACCTTCCAGTTACTGGCTAACAAACGTTGATCGGTAAAAGCCTACTATTAGGCAAAGTTCGCCACTTTGAGTTTTATCTTAATTCCTTTTGTTGATTGATCTACAACAACTTGACCAGACTTTATAAATGCAGCTTGGAGGTATTTTTTGTTGTGTTGTATATTTCTAAACACTGATAAGGAACAAACACCGACGACAGCTATTTGTTCGTTAAATGCCAACAGAGAGCAATTCTTCTGGAAGAGTGACTGTTTGGTCGTAGAAATACACGATACAACCTTTGTCCAAAGATGAGAGAGGTCCTCTGGAGTAAGGGCACAGAATATAGGTTGAATGATTGCTTTGTATGCCTCCTCAACTAGTCCATCAATATCATACAGATGAATTTCAACCGCTTCCAGTCGGCGTCCAGCCGTGTAATTTGTATGAGGTGTTGTTGTAGGTATTACTATAGTCGTTGCCCTGACTGGGGGTAGCCCAAAAACATAGTTAACTAGATCGCACCGCTCGTATGAGGGATGGGGACTTAGCCATAAAGTCTTTATAGCCTGCCACCACTTTGCTGCTTCTGGGTTGGTGGCAGCACGTTCTTTAAGGAGTTCCGCTAGCTGAAAGCAATCAACCGGAGTCAATTTTTTATCCCTGGCTTTTATATGCGCCTCGGCAATTAGGTCTGGTTTGTGAGATGCTGAACACTTCGCTTCGCAAAGCAAGGCACGGGTAATATGTCCCTGGCTATTGCGTTGAAATGCCAACATATCATCACCAAAACGTCCAATAATGGTAGGTGCTTGACCCCCTTCCTGCCGCACGTGCTCCATCGCATGATAAGCCGACTGATGAAACCGGAAAGGGAATGCAGGAACGTGCCACTCCTCATCGAGTGGGTTAAGGTTTTCTGCAATGATCGCTGCCATAACCTCCCCAAAGTAGCCCTTTAATGTGGTAAGTTCCAAATACCGAGGGAAATCATCAATAATTGAGGTATCAATGCCGGGAGTTACTTCCTCCTCAAGCGGGTCTAACGATTGAGTTATGTCGAATGCATTGCGATAACGCATTCGTGCATCCTCATGTACATCATGCATTAAAATCTGAAGTTCTTTGATTATGTCGGCACGGAAAGCCAGGTCTTCTTCCAAACGACGGTGATGGTACTTTTTATCATCCGATCTAGTGACTGTATCTGCAAGCCAATGTGTCAGTGTAGGCAGATACGTTAGTTTGTGAGCCGTTGTCATATAACGAGTGTTAGAAGCTAGCCGAAAGGAAGAAATGGCAAACTGTCACCAGTGCTGCATATACATTTACAATTGCTTATGCACATTCTATCAGATGGTTTTGTTGTCCGTGTTGTTGTTAACACGCAAAAAACAGTTTAGCATTAAAGAGTGATGCTTGTGTAACGATAGAAAAAGTGATGCTAATGATGCATTACGGAAGTAGTAGATAAAGTGGGACTGCCGATAAAGACCTGTTTTGAACATGTATTATCTGCTGTATGGTCATGAAGTAGACGCCTGCTAGCATTAACTATTACGTGCCGAAATATTCCGCGATCTCAAATCCAACAAGCTTTGATTAGAAGGGAGCAACGCGATTTTGTGAGGTTGGGTGAAAAAGGTGCGATCGCTAAAATT
>NZ_CALMFY010000164.1 GCF_937863485.1 uncultured Nostoc sp.
AACAAATGAGTTCGCCGAAATAACAAATGAGTTCACCGAAATAACAAATGAGTTCGCCGAAATAACAAATGAGTTCGCCGAAATAACAAATGAGTTCGTCGAAATAACAAATGTGTAGGCGTAGCCCGCCGCAGGCATCGCCATGATTGCAACAATTTAGCTTTGATCAGGTAAGTCTGGGCTACATGGGCACAGACGCGCTAGCGGCGTGGCTTCCTTTGAAGTACGTTTAAGATAGGAAAATATCAATAATTATTGGGAGGAATCAATCGTCATGACTGTTATTGTTGCTAAGTGGACGATTGACGAATATCACCGGATGATTGATGCTGGCATTTTGAGCGATCGCAAAGTTGAACTACTTAAGGGAGAAATTGTTGAAATGTCGCCGGAAGGGGAACCCCATGCTTATTGTAGTGATGAATCTGGTGAGTATCTAGCAAAGTTATTGGCTGAACGCGCCAAAATACGTCAAGCCAAGCCTATCACCTTACCCAACGACTCGGAACCAGAACCAGATATTGCCATTGTCCAACGTTTAGGACGCGAGTATCGAGAGCATCATCCCTATCCAGAAAATATTTTTTGGTTAATTGAGTATGCTAACTCCAGTTTAGAAA
Source organism: uncultured Nostoc sp. (assembly GCF_937863485.1). Classification (GTDB taxonomy): domain Bacteria; phylum Cyanobacteriota; class Cyanobacteriia; order Cyanobacteriales; family Nostocaceae; genus Nostoc. Next base: position 621 of record NZ_CALMFY010000164.1, read on the forward strand.
AAGATTTAGAGAGAAAAAGCAAAATCTATGCAGAAGCAGGTATTTTAGAGTATTGGGTTGTTAATCTTAAAAAGCTACATTTAGTGGTGTTTCGAGAAATATTAGACGGAGAGTATGCAACAAAACTAACATTAACTGCGGGAACAATTCAACCGCTGGCATTTCCAGATATTTCTGTTACGGTGGAACAGATTATTAATAGTTAAACTAATTAAAATTAAAAGTGAAAATATAAGAATAAATTTAATTTAAACCTCATCTATGTTGAGAACCGTAGTTTTTGCCCTCACCCTAAATCCCTCTCCCAGTAGGGAGAGGGACTTCTTTCCGGCTCCCCTTCTCCCAAATTTGGGAGAAGGGGCTGGGGGATGAGGGTTTTTTCTTTTCATACGGAAAGAACTACAGTTTTCAAGGTGGACGCGGTTTAAACAATAGATACTTGGTTTTTTTAGATGAGTGCAGACCCTCTCGTGAAATTTTCACCTGCGACTTGGCTTTCGAGGATGATATCGAACCTTTAGATAATTCATTTTTGGAACAGCTTAAAGGCCAATACGCTTGGGTTAAGGATAATTGTAGCGACTGTTTTAAAAGTCAACCTGTATACTTGATTCGCGGTGCGACAAAGTTTGAAGTACTCCAACACGACTTTGAAGTACCTCAACACGACTTTGAAGTACCTCAACACGACTTTGAAGTACTTCAACATGACTTCGAAGTACTTCAACATGACTTCGAAGTATCTGTTGCTTACAGCAGAATTCAAGTATTTGAACCACATCTGTCGTAGGGGCGCAAGGCCTTGCGCCCCTACTGCGTGGTCTATTTACTTGAAAATAGCTGTAACATAATTTTTGTTTGGTTAAAATTTTTAGTATTGCTGAGTGAAAATATAAATTTGCTTCCCGCCCAGACGCAGAGAGTAAGAGTTGCCAATTTTTTCAAATTAAACTCTGTCCATTTTGAAACCTAGAGTTTTTAAGAAGAGGATATTTTCGGTTGTGGCTTGAAGATCAGCTTTCCTCTGAATTACAAAAAAACTACAGTTTTCCAGATAAACACGGTTTAAGATTACTTTATCAATAGCGCACTACTACCACGCTGTACTAGAAAAGGAGATAAAACGCGGTTTTCCACAGTTTTTTCTTCTAATAAATCGAGTAACATTTGCATGGCTATGCCACCAATTTCTAACATTGGCTGACTAACTGTTGTGAGTGTCGGCGTAACGTAACGCCCCAGAGCAATACCATCAAATCCGACCAGGCTTAAACTTCGCGGTACTAAAATACCTAGTTCTTGGCAGGTTAACAAAGCGCCAACCGCCACCATATCGTTGTAACAAAAGATGCCTGTTACCTCAGCAGTCAATAGTTTAGATAGCATCTGTTGTCCAGTAGTAACATCGCTTGTTCTTTGATCATATTCATCACTAATTGCAACCCAATCAGTATTTTGTGGTAGACCCGCTTCAGCAAGAGCCATTCGATATCCTTCCAGGCGCTGCTGGTTCGACCTGCTGCGATCGCTTACACCCAGATAACCAATAGCGGTATGTCCAAGACTTATTAGATGCTCTGTGGCTAATCTAGCACCTAAGCGATCGTCTATTGCCACTGAGTGAAATATTTCAGATTGATCTTCCGTCTGGCTATTAATCAGAACTGTTGGCACAGCAATTTGTGTTAATTGTTTGGTATGCTGTTTACTAATTCGTGAGTCGGCTACTAATATCCCATCCACTCGGCGGCGATGAAAACTATCAATAGCTGCTATTTCCTGCTCAAAATCTCGGTGTGAAGCACTTAACAAAACACTTAAGCCTGCTGGTCTGGCTATCTTCTCGATTCCCTCTACTACCTCCGCGAAAAAGGGATCTGCGATTGAAGTTACTACTACACCAATGGTATTAGTGCGTTTATTTTGCAAGCTTTGAGCAATAGCATTCGGCACATAGTTCATTTCCTGCGCCAGTTGCTTAATTTCCTCTCGCACCTTAGGGCTAATTAGAGCGTTATCTCGCAAAGCGCGTGAAACTGTGGAATGAGAAACGCCTGCTCTACGAGCAATATCTTCAATTGAAATTCTTCGTTTATTCATTTTTTATCTGAGCTTATAAAGTATTGCACACGTGTGCAATGTATATTATAGAAAATAATCGTTATTTGTCAAGAGATTTTAATACAACTCAAATTCTGGATGGAAAGGAGTCAGAAGGAGCCAGCACGGTGAGCAGTGTAGTCTTTTCCCTTGGCGGCAAGTACCCAGATTTTTAAAGTCATGCTACTTAAATGCTACTTAAAACGCTAGCCTAGAAGAGTCACTTTCCTCACTCACTCTCTTTGCGTCATGTTGCCGAAACCCAAGAAATATTGGACACCCCAGCACTGGGCAAGTTGGAAGCCTTTCGGGATTGGCGAACAATACCCCAACAACTATTGGGAGGTTTTTCGGGCAATCTGGCTATCTCGTGACAAACTACCCTATGCGTGGAATATTCTCGATAAAGGTGTCTGCGATGGTTGCGCTCTCGGAACAACCGGGATGAAAGATTGGACTTTAGATGGCATCCATCTCTGCAATGTCCGGTTGCGGCTGTTGCGAATGAATACTATGCCAGCTTTTGACCCTATGCTAGTGGCAGATGTCTCGGAGTTACAAAAGCAAAAAAGTGCCCAATTACGAGACTTGGGACGGCTTCCTTACCCGATGATTCGTCAACGAGGAGAAAAAGGCTTTCGCCGTGTTAGCTGGGATGAAGCTTTAGGGGTAATTAGCGATCGCATCCGCGCTACTACACCAGACCGTCTCAGTTTCTATATTACCAGTCGCGGTACTGTCAACGAAACTTATTATGCCACCCAAAAAGCTGTGCGGGCAATGGGAAGTAATAATGTTGATAACGCTGCCCGGATTTGTCATTCTCCCAGCACGGCGGGACTGAAAGCTGCTCTGGGTGCAGGGGCTACCACCTGTTCTTATAAAGACTGGATTGGTACTGATTTATTAGTCTTCATTGGCTCCAACGTTGCCAATAATCAGCCTGTTACCGTCAAATATCTCCATAACGCCAAGAAAGCTGGCACAAAAATTGTAGTCATTAACACTTACCGTGAGCCAGGAATGGAGCGCTACTGGGTGCCCTCAATTGTGGAAAGTGCCGTTTTCGGTACAAAGTTTGCCGAAGACTTCTTCTTAATCAACATGGGCGGGGATATAGCATTTTTAAATGGTACAATCAAACATATAATTGCTAACAACTGGGTAGACGAGTCATTTATTGATTTGTACACAGATGGCTTTGCCGAACTCAAAGCATCGTTAGAAAGCCAATCTTGGGAAGAATTAGAGCGGCTTTCTGGCACATCCCGCGAAGAAATGTACGCCTTTGCCAAAATGGTCAAAGAAGCGAATAAAGCCGTATTCGTTTGGAGTATGGGCATTACCCAGCATGAATGCGGCGAAGATAATGTGCGAAGTATCATCAACTTAGCCCTCACCAAAGGTTTTGTCGGTCGGGAAGGCTGCGGTTTAATGCCAATTCGGGGTCACTCTGGGGTACAGGGTGGTGCAGAGATGGGATGTTACGCCACAGTATTTCCTGGTGGTAAACCTATTACCCTAGAAAATGCTGCCCAATTGAGTCAGCATTGGGGCTTTGAAGTGCCAGCAAGTAAAGGTTTAATTGCTCCAGAAATGATTAACGCCGCACATCAAGGGCAATTAGATGTGTTGTTTTCCGTGGGCGGAAATTTCCTAGAAGTGCTGCCAGAACCGGATTATGTGGAAGCGGCGTTGAAGCAAATACCGTTGCGGGTACATATGGATATTATTCTCTCCAGCCAAATGTTGGTGGAACCTGCTGATACTGTGGTGCTTCTACCTGCGACGACTCGCTACGAAATACCAGGGGGAGTAACAGAAACTAACACCGAACGCCGGGTAATTTTCAGTCCAGAAATTCCGGGGCCGCGCATCGGGGAAGCGCGTCCAGAGTGGGAAGTGTTTTTAGAATTGGCAAGGCGGGTAAAACCAGATTTGGCAGATAAGCTGGCTTTTGCTGACACAGCTGCTATCCGTCAAGAAATTGCTCAAGTTGTCCCACTATATGCTGGTATTCAACATTTACAGCAGGCTGGTGACCAGTTTCAGTATGGCGGGTCACATTTGTGCTTTGGTTGGAATTTCCCTACAGCAGATGGGAAGGCACACTTTGGGGTATTATTGCCACGCCAAAGAGAATTACCAGAAGGTTATTTCTTATTAGCAACGCGCCGAGGCAAACAATTTAATAGTATGGTGCAGGAACGCAAAGATGCAATTACTGGGGCAATGCGAGAGGCGGTGCTAATGAATGCTGCTGATGCGGCCCAGTTGGGTTTAAAAGATAGCGATCGCGTCATTCTTAAGAATGATTTAGGCGAGTTGTTCTGTCAAGTCTATATTGCGCCAATTCAGTCAGGAAACTTGCAAGTCCATTGGCCAGAAGGGAATGTGCTACTAGATAAAAGTAAGCGATCGCTTGAAGGAGTTCCTGATTATAATGCGATCGTGCAGTTAGAAAAAATTTGAATTAAGTCTCATTTTTTCAGCTTTAACACTCCCAACAGTATATCCATTAACTTGCATAAAGCCTACCGCAAAGATGAGCATCTCTGCGGTAGTTTTAAGTTAACGACTATAAAAGTAGAGTAAAAACAGCTAAGTCTAGCTTAATTTGCTACTTTCAGTTATCCTCAATTCTAGAAAGCTATTGAGAGTTCTTGGACTTGACTAACCCAATTCTTGCACCAGAGTCAGCAGGAAATTAATCCGCTCCTCAAACTCTAGATTTTTGATCAATGCGACAAATTCATCCGTTTCAGCAGGTGGTTGATAGTCAGATGGCACTGGAATGATGGTTCCATTCTCTATTCCTTGTGCCAGCAGCAACCAAACGTCTAATCTGGAATTGGCACTTAGAGCATTATAGGATTGGCTGATATTGTTAGCTGCACCTTTAATAATGTCGCGTTGCGCTTGCAGTTGCTCTTCAGGAGACAAGTCCAGAAATAGGTCAAACACTGTTTTAGCAGGAACTTCTATCCTTTCAGGAGGTGCCGGCTGTAGCTGCTCTTTAATATCCAGGTAACCGAACCAAAGTAGGCCTAGCTGAGTATCTACATCAAAGTGTTTAAAACTTTCTAAAGCGGGTTTTGTTTTTTCATCAGCTGTGTAAGTCATAATCAACTCCAACTAAATTAAACTATTCTGAATTTCCTGAGTTACTTACTGAAAAAACTTGCTTTCAGTACCTTTATATAACTTAACAAACGAATGAAGATGGATAATCCTACTTAGGGTATGAATAGGACTCACTACATAAGACAGATAAAGATAACTCAAATTGCTAGTTACAAAAATGCCTGCTTCAATGTATACAAAAGCAAAGATAAAAGCTAATACTTTACAACAGGTTTCATGTATTTAAACCACATCTGTCTAAGGGCACAGCATTGCTGTGCGCGTAGGGCGTAGTCTATTTACCTAAAAATAGCTGTAAGTAACGTAATGTTTGTGACTGTAAGGGTTTTGGTTATATCCAGACATGACCCCAATTTGAGAAGCTACTTTTCAAATGAGCAAATAGCAGTGATAATACTTAGAATTTAAAAGTGAGCGATCGCTTGAAGGGGTTCCTGATTATAATGCGATCGCGCCTCTGGAAAAACTGTCAATAGTGTGTCTGTGCAGGGAAAAGTTTTCATCTCTTTTAGCCGATCAGTTGAAGGAGTTGCTGATTATAATGCGATCGTGCGTCTGGAAAAACAAACCTAGATATTAAAACTTAAACTACTGCTACGGTAAGTTTATATCATCCATATCACCCTAAAACTTGCAGCCATGTCCGCCGCCAAAGATTTTGAATTCCCAAATGATGTAATATTTCCTCTAGGGGATTTATATAGTGACGAACCACCAATGGATAAGTGAATTACATCTACGCCAAATAATTCTGCTATTACAATCTTTGGAATTGTGGTGGCGAAACCGCAATGACTTTTACGCTGCGGGTAATCTCACAATTTACTACAGTCAACGCCAGCGGAGGTCAGAAGAATTCCGGGGGCCAGATTTTTTTGTAGTGCTGGGATGTGAACGCAAAGTTCGTAAAAGTTGGGTTGTTTGGGAAGAAGACGGGAAATATCCCAACATAATTGTAGAGTTTCTCTCGGATTCTACAGCGGCAACTGACAAGGGTTTGAAAAAACAAATTTTTCAAGATATCTTTCGCACACCAGAATATTTTTGGTTCGATCCCAATAATTTAGAATTTGCTGGCTTTATCTTGATTGGCGGTACTTATGAACCGATAGAACCTAATCCTCAAGGATGGCTGTGGAGTCAGCAGTTAAATTTGTACTTGGGTGTTTATGAACATAAATTGCGCTATTTCACTGCGGAAGGAAATCTAATTCCCACACCTGAAGAAGTCGCCCAACAAGAACGACAACGGGCTGAACAAGAAAAACAACGCGCCGAACAAGAAAAACAACGGGCTGAACAAGAAAAACAACGCGCCGAACAAGAACGACAACGGGCTGAACGCCTAGCAGCCAAATTGCGAGAACTGAACATTGACCCAGAAAATTTATAATGCCAGTCCTACAAGCATAATTATAAATTAGAATCATTTATTCTCGACAACCTCTAGACCTGTCCTAGCTACTGATTTAATATCAACATTCTGATTGTTTAGTAGCACTATTATGGTGGTATTTTGATTGGGGAGATATGCAAGCAATGTTACGAAGCCATAGGCTGTACCACTATGCCCAATTGCTTTTGCTAAAGGAGATGAAAACCGTTCTACACCTAACCCATAGCTATAGCCTTCGCCATTATCTTTAAATTTCAGCATTTCTTTGATCATGTTCGAGGAAAGTAAGGTTTTTTTGACAAATAACGCTTTAGCGAACTTGGCTAAATCCTCTGCTGTTGAAACCAACCCACCATCTCCTAAACCATTCCCATCATTAACTTTGGCGTAGCTATCTAGCTTACCATCCTTATTGCGATCGCCATAACCTGTAGCTACTTCTCCAATTGTCGGTTCGCGCAATTCCGTGAAGGTATGTTTCAATCCTAATGGTTTTAAAATCTGACTGCGGATTGCTTGTGCAAGAGTTCCCCTAGTTATATTTTCAACAATCAGTTCCAAAAGAATGTAGTTACAATCAGTATAAATAAATTTTTCTCCCGGATTTGCCTGCGGTTGTTCTTGGTACATATATTGAATAGCTTCTCTAGCTGTCCAAGGCTGTGAGCGGCTTCTTTTCGCAGTAGCTTGAATAAACTTTTTTGTGTCTAGGTATTCAGCAACACCACTGGTGTGGTTGAGCAGTTGACGAACTGTAATTTTGTCGCTGTTGATAATATGAGGAGTGATATCTCTTGGTAGGTAGGTTGCGATCGCCCGATTTAATTGTATCTTCCCTTGCTCCACTAATTTCAGCACAACCACTGCCAGAAAAGTTTTACTCATACTGGCAATGGCAAAACCATCTGTGGGTTTCATCCGAGTTTTAGTTGACAAGTTATTGACACCAGATGCTCCCAACCAAGAACCTTTAGGTGTAGTAATATACATTACTGCACCAGGGATTTTCTGTTCTACAACTATCTCATTTAAAAGTGTCTGTAGTTGAGAACTTTTTCCTACGGTGGAGGTAGATATGACATGTTTAGCAAGAGATTTTCCAATTACTCTCTGATTAATGTTATTCCCTACTAGGTATCCTGTAAAACTAAGGGAAATTACAAAGACTATTGCAAATAAAATTTTGCTGAAAGCCAAAAATTTTAGGTTCATTTTACTTCCTAAACAGAAACCTAGCTGATCTAGCTCAACGGCACAAAGTAGTTGATGAGCATCAACCTGACATCTGATATACAAATAGCATTACTCTGTTTCCAGATTAGTATCAAAATTTCAATTCACCAACTCTGATAAATATGACGTCAACTAAAAGCAAAACTAAAGCCACTGTTTGGGTAATGGAAAAAGGTCAAGTACGGTCTCGTTTAGATCATCTCACTACTGAGGAACCTTTAGAAATTCGTCTTGCCCCTTTCCAGAAGACAGTAGCTGTAACCATGCGGACACCAGGGGCAGATTTTGAACTAGCTGCTGGTTTTCTCTACAGTGAAGGAGTCGTTAGCCGCAGGGAAGATATTCGACGAATTAGCTACTGCGTAGATGAATTAGTAGATGGTGAGCAGCGGCATAACATCGTAAATGTCGAATTGCGGGATGGATTGATTCCAGACTTACAGCCTTTGGAGCGTCATTTCTACACTAGTAGCGCCTGTGGGGTGTGTGGTAAAGCTAGCCTTGAGGCTTTGCGTCTGCGCGGATGTCCAGTGATTCCTCCTGGCCCAACGGTAACACCTGAGATCATCTACAGCCTACCAGACAAGCTGCGGGCTGCTCAAGGTATCTTCACTGCTACAGGGGGTTTACACGCTGCGGCTACCTTCGATCTTCAAGGACAACTGTTAAACCTGCGGGAGGACGTTGGGCGACACAATGCTTTGGATAAATTGATCGGTACAGCTTTGCTCAGTGACGATTTGCCTTTAAATAATTGTATTGTCCTTGTCAGCGGCCGCTCTAGTTTTGAGATTTTACAAAAGTCTACAACTGCTGGAGTTCCCATTGTCTGTTCTGTTTCTGCTCCCAGTAGTTTAGCGGTGTCTGTCGCCAAGGAATTTGGGATTACCTTAATTGGATTCCTGCGTGGAGAACGGTTCAATATTTACACTGGTTTACAAAGAATAAACGCTGCACAGGAACACGGATTTAATAAAGAGCAAATTTCGTAGGGTGTTTTACTCCAGAGAGTACGCACCGAAAGTATTAGGATGGTGCGTTATAGACCGATACGCTTGGGTTAAGAGCAGGATTTACCCAAAAATTAAGAAAAACGAACCACAAAGGGCGCAAAGGACACATAGACGCAGCAGCGGCTTCCCGCAGGGTAGGAATAAGAGTTTCAGAGAGTTTTTCCGTAAGTCCTGAAAGCTTTTTGGCGCTAACCCAAGCGTATTGCGTTATAGACGCTTCATGTTCTCGATTATTTATACACAGGGTAGTATCATGAATTCACCAGAAGATAACAGCCAATTTGAACGACACAGGCCAGTTTATCTAGAGATAAACTTTCAGATTATTTGTGCAGTTGTACTAATTGCTGTTATCGGAGTTTCTAGCGTAACTCCGGCTTTTCCAAAGTTAGCAAAAGACTTAAATATCAACCCGAAAAATTTGGGTTTATTGATTACAGCATTTACATTACCATCTCTGATTTTAGGGCCGATTATTGGTGTCCTTGCTGATAGATGGGGCAGAAAGATAATTATCGTTCCTTCACTGTTTATATTTGGCATAGCTGGTACAGCTTGCGCCTTTGCTCGTGATTTTAATTTATTGCTATGGTTGCGTTTGCTGCAAGGAATTGGTGCTGCTTCTTTGCTTTCTCTCAGTATCACCTTAATCGGCGATTTTTACACAGGAGACAGACGTAGTACTGCAATGGGTTACAATGCCAGTATCAGCAGCGTTGGCACATCAAGTTATCCAATAATAGGTGGCGCATTAGCAACAATGGGCTGGTATTATCCCTTCATGCTACCCATCTTAGCGATTCCTCTTGGGTTTTTGGTATTATTTGCACTTAAAAATCTAGAACCAAAAGGCGATCGCAACCTCAAAGAGTATTTGAGCAATGCAGTAAAAGTTCTGAAAAATCGTCGGCTATTTGGACTTTTTATTGCCAGTGCTGCTAACTTCGTTTTCCTTTATGGCGCTTACGTTACTTATTTACCACAGCTAATTAACGATACCTTCAAAGCGCCGTCTACCATTATTGGATTACTACTTTCTAGTGTTTCTATAGCAATTACTATTACAGCTTCCCAATTAGGTAGATTAGCTAGAAGATTTCCCGCCACAAATTTAATTAGTGCATCTTATATTTTTTATGCTTTAGCTATGTTAATAGTTCCCTCTGTGTCAAATATCTGGTTATTATTAATTCCTAGTACAATTTTTGGCATTGGACTTGGCATTGGTTTTCCTAGTATCCAAACCCTGTTAGCAGATTTAGCACCAAGAGAATATTTGGCGACGATTATATCAGTAAACGGGACATTTTATGGATTAGGGCAAACATTAGGGCCATTGTTGATGGGCTATGCCTTTGGTTTTGGCGGAATTAGTAGCGTGTTTTATGCGGCGACTGGTTTTGCAGTTTTGATATTTTTTGTATTTCGGTATTGCACTTGTATGTGATTAGTTAACCCCATACATATTTAGGAGTAAACGTGCCAATTGGGGCAAAATATAGGAATAAATCTGGTGAGCATTTTCCCGATCGCAGAATTTTCAATCAGGTTCAAGCATTTATGAAAATTCGTCTAAGTGGGTTGCTTGGGAGATTTCCGACGAGCAGACTAAGTTGAAAGAATTGGGTATTGGCTAGATTACAGCCAAATTAAGCGATCGCCTTCCTTGAGTGAGAAATGATATCAACTGTGATATCATTGCCCCAGCTTAATAAGCGATCGCTAGTTGTCGGAAGGGCTTTGAGAGCATCTCGCCACCTGTAGTGTTAAACCTGAAGCTTTGTACAAAAGGCTATATAGATAGACAGATTATAAGTTTCTCCTAAACGGTAACGAGCAGAATTAGGGACATCCACAACAACAGATGCAGATTTGCTCAAATCAGCTAACTAAAGCAGGACTTACGCAAAATCATGAAAAAACGAACCGCAAAGGACGCAAAGGACACAAAGGAATAAGGTTTCAGAGAGTTATTGCGTAAGTCCTATAAAGGAAAGATAAAATAATATCCTCCTCTAGGAAGTGAGAGTCTTCTCAATACGTCGGTCGGGGATAAACCATATGATCGCAACTAAAACGTACAATGCACAAGCAAACCATGAATTCACAAAAGCAAGTGGAATTGCCAAAGCATAGAACACCACCGATATTTTTCCCTTGAAGTCTCCACCGACTGCGATCGCTAGAGCAGAATCCCTACCGTGGTGCAAAATGAGGGTGCGGGTAAGGATGAAGTAAGCGATCGCAGCCAAGAATAATACCGTACCATAAAGGGCAACTGGCATGGCGGCAAAGTTATTCTCGCCCATCCAGCCAGTAACGAAAGGGATTAACGACAACCAAAACAGCAAATGCAGGTTAGCCCAAAGGATACGCCCATTAACGTGCCGGACTGCCTGTAATAGATGATGGTGATTGTTCCAGTAAATGCCGATATAAATAAAACTCAGTACATAACTGAGAAATACTGGGATCAGCGGACGCAGCGCGGCTAAATCGAACCCATGCGGCACTTTGATTTCCAGCACCATAATAGTGATGATGATGGCAATCACCCCATCGCTGAATGCTTCTAACCTCCCTTTTCCCATGTCCGCACTCCTTTTCTGTTTACTTGAGAGTAAGTTGTGACACTCTGAACTTTATCGTATCAAGTAGCGGCTTTGCGAACATTCTACTACCCTATGGGAAGCGGGAGCATCCCAATTTTGCTTAACTCTTTTCCCTCACCCCCAGCCCCTCTCCCAAACATGGGAGAGGGGGAAAATGACTTTAGTTCCCCTTCTCCCATGTTTGGGAGAAGGGGTTAGGGGATGAGGGCGATCAAGGTTTTTGCACATTTGGGATGCTCCCCAACAGGAAGCCACTTTCAGCGTTAACGTAGCATTCGCAATCATCTATTATAAGTAATTTGCCGGAGATGATATCAGTTGGTAAAAAAAATTTAAATATTTTACTGCGAAAATACTCTATGGGGGCATTGCATCTTTATACTGGGTAGAGTTTTAATAAAAGGCTGACCCTTGAATTTTAGAAGGCTTGAGTGTAATGAAGACCCTCTCTGGATTGCTATTGGCACTCAGCTTTATGGTAGTAGCTTGCAGTCCGCCTCAGAATACGGCGGTGTCTCCCAGCCCTAAAGTAACAACCACTCCAGTTCCAGTAGGAGAGCAAAAGACACAAAGTAAGCTTTTAGTTGTAACGACAGTTGCTCCTTTAACAAATATTGTCAGCAACATTGCAGGCGATCGCCTAGAAGTTAAAGGCATTATTCCAGAAGGAACCGACTCTCACACCTTTGAGCCTCGTCCTAGCGATGCCGATCTACTATCCAAAGCTAATCTGATCATCGCCAATGGGTTGCATTTAGAATCCCCAACCGAAAAACTAGCGATCGCCTCCAAGCCCAAAGAAACTAAAATCTTTGAACTAGGCAGTAAAACTATTACCCAAGACCAATGGCTTTTCGACTTCAGCTTTCCGAAAGAAAAAGGTGATCCCAATCCTCATCTGTGGGTAAACCCTAAGTATGCTGAGGCTTATGCCAAACTAGCCGCCGAACAATTAACCACTTTAGACCCTGCTGGCAAAGATTACTACGCTACCAATCTGAAAAATTATTTACAACGCCTTGAAGCCCTAGACAAAGCAACACGGGAAATCGTCGCCAGTATTCCCGCTAAAAACCGTAAACTTTTGACCTACCACGATTCTTGGGCCTATTGGGCTAGAGAGTATGGTTTTCAAGTGATTGGTGCAATCCAACCTTCAGATTTCAAAGAACCTTCTGCTAAAGATGTAGCAAAGCTTATTGACCAAGTTCGGAAAGTAGGTGTCCCAGCAATTTTTGGTTCTGAGGTTTACCCTAGCAAAGTAGAAGAACAAATTGCCCGCGAAGCAAATGTAAAAACCGCTAATACCGCCGATGACGAGTTACCAGGTAAGGGGTCAGCCAATGCAATTGAAAATACTAATCCTGAGCATACTTATATTGGCATGATGGCTAACAATATGCGGATTATCGGCTCTAGCTTGGGAGGAAATTCTGATTTGGTGAAAAACTTGAATACTGCAAATGTCGTCGGTCCAACAGCAACTAAGTAGCATTGAGAAAATAAGTGCATGGAACCGATACTTGAAGTTAGAAATTTGACTTGTGGCTACCAAACCCAGCCAGTTTTTACGGGTGTTAATTTGACGCTTTACCCTGGTCAACTGACCGGCTTAGTAGGGCCTTCTGGCAGTGGTAAAAGTACTTTAATTAGAGCGATTTTAGGGTTGGTGATTCCTTGGACTGGAGAGATTTGGTTTCGAGGAAAGCGCTTAAAGCCTGGATTAGCACCGCCTTTGGTGGGCTATGTGCCACAAGTGGAAACAGTAGATTGGACTTTTCCAGTCACGGCTTTGGAAGTGGTAATGATGGGGCGTTACCAAAAACAGAAAATGCTGCCTTGGTCTTCAAAACGCGATCGCCAAGTAGCCAGCGAACTCCTAGAACGCGTCGGCGTTGCCCATGTTGCCCATCAACCTATCGGTAATCTATCCGGTGGTCAACAGCAAAGGGTTTTCATTGCCCGTGCTTTAGTAGGAGAGCCGGAAATCGTTCTTTTAGATGAACCTACCAGTAGTTCAGACTTGCACGTTCAACACGAACTTTTGCACCTATTAGCTGATTTGAATCAGCAAGGTTTGACAATTATCCTCTCCACCCATGACCTCAACTCAGTAGCTACTCATTTGCCTTGGGTAGTTTGTTTCAACCACGGTTTAATCAGCCAAGGTCAACCGATTGATGTCTTCACTCCCGCCAACCTTGAGCAGACTTTTGGTGGAGAAATGGTGGTTTTCTACCAACAAGACCGAATCTTAATCGCTAGTGGCGGTACTTCTCTACGCCATCAAATGCAAGATAATTTACCCCACGCACTACGGCGATCTGACTCGAAGTCTGCTTAAGATAAATACTTAGCGTTGCTGATTGACAGGATCAAAATCTCAGGCTCCAGGAGCCAAAGAAAAAAACTAATTCATTCTCAAATTCAGCAATTCTAAATAGTTTATATGGATTTTTTACTTACACCCTTTCATTATGAATTTTTTAGCCGTGCGATTTTAGTAGGCATGATGGCGGGGCTATTATGCGGCATTATGGGAGTTTATATTACAACTCGCAGGATGAGTTACATTGCCCACGGTTTATCTCATGCGATTTTGGGTGGAGCTGTGCTGAGTTATGTACTGGGCTTGAATTTTTACATTGGCTCTGGTATTTGGGGTTTTGCAGCTGCCCTGTTGATTCAATATTTGACTGGACGCAAAGTCTACTCGGATGCAGCGATTGGGATTGTGACAACTGCTAGCTTTGCTTTGGGAGTAGCTGTGATCAGTAGCTATCGGAAGTTTAGTCAAAACTTTGAAGCCGCTTTGTTTGGCAATGTATTGGGGGTTTCCCCTAATGATTTGTGGGTGGTGACTGGTGTGACGATAGTCTTACTGAGTCTTGTTTTCTTGTTTTATCGCCCATTGCTGTTTTGGTGTTTTGACCGAGAAGTTGCTCAGGTTCACGGTGTACCCGTTTTTGCAATGGATACTTTATTTGCTTTGATGTTGGCAACTTTACTGGTGGCAACACTGAATGTGTTGGGAGTAACACTAATTATTTCAGCAGTGGTAATTCCAGCATCAATTGCCCGATTAGTGAGCGATCGCTTTGGTTATCTGATGATTATTTCTGGCATTCTAGGAGCCGCAATTTCCTTTGTGGGGATTTACCTCAGCTACTACCTCGATATCGCCTCTGGAGCCAGTGTAGTGCTGCTTTCAACCGCCATATTTGCCTGTGTGTTGCTCAGTATGAGTCTGCAAGCCCGACACAAACGCCGTTTCTCTCTTTTTTTTACAAAACACGAACGGTGAGATTTTTAAGAGGACTCAAGGGAAAGCGATCGCAACTTTTCAAGACAAAGAACATAGAGAAAGAGAAGTAGAGGAATTAGCTAATTTTGCACTGCGAAGGTAGTAATTCAATCTTGGAGTTGTCACAGATTAACTGCGACTAAAAAATATAGCAGCTAGGACAATTAAACCTAAAAGTGCTAAAGGAACCCAGAGATTCGGGATATCTGACAGACTCATACCATTTTGGATTTTAGATTTTAGATTTTGGATTGACCCCAGCAATCAAGTCACTTGAAAATTCAATTAATTTTGGATAATAGAATTATTCTCGCGTTTAAATTCGCAAGTCTCAAACATGCATTAAATAATGGAATAAAAGAATCTTTAATTCCATTATCCAAAATTTAAACATCGTAAATTCAGTGATTCAAGATTCAAGAAAGTAGGACTAAATTTATAAACATAGCTGGCTGTTAATGCCCAAATTGTCGTTACTACACAATATTTAAATCGTTAATCCGATACCTCCTTTAGCAAATTCTTCAACAGTTTTTTGTGAAAATTCATGAGTAGCGATCGCCTGCAACATTGCCAATGGTAAAGTCAAATGATCCGCCCCAGCTTGCAATGAGGCGGCTGCTTCTTCGGGAGATTTGATACTAGCTGCCAAGATTTCCGTATCACTACCTTTGAGGACGCTAGCCATATCCCGTATTAAGGCAATACCATCACCTAACAACCGCGTAGCGCGATTTACATAAGCTATGGCAATTTTAGCACCTGCTTCCCGTGCTACTGCTGCCTGTGCTGCACTGTAAATCGCTGTCACTGAACAGGTAATCTCTGGTGATAGACTCGCCACCACTTCAAAACCTAACGGTGTTGCAGGAATCTTTAAAATTGTTTGCGAACCAATAATCTCGAAAGCTTTTCTACCTTCAGCTAGCATCCCAACTTTATCAGATGCCACAAGTTGATAGTATAATGGGCCATTCGTCAAGGCAACCAATTTTTTGAGTGTAGTTTCTGGTGGGATATCGCTTTGAGCCAACAACGTGGGATTTGTTGTAATGCCTTTCACCCATCCCCAAAGCTTAACAACTTCAGCTTCAGATGCGATCGCCGAGTCTAGATAAATTGCCATAATTTCTCCCGATCAATTCCCCGATATTAGTATGCAATAGCTGCACGTGATTAGTGCCAAGTTACAACAGTTTTTAATTGGATAGAACACAGGTGGGAGCATCCCAGTTTTTTGCCAAGAGGGGAAAAATCAGTCAGGATTAAACAGAAGGGGCAACTTGGTATGAGATATCGTCCTGGCACGCCCGCTATTGGAAGTAAGGGACTTCCAAGAAATAAATTATCCAAATAAACGAACCACAGAGACACGGAGAACACAGAGAGAGGAGAAATAGAGAGGGTTTTTGCGTCAGTTTTGGGACATTTTTTTATTTGGAAGTCCCTAACTAGCTACTCCTCAATCCATTACAAAAAATTCACAATCCCCAGACGCAAGACTTCTCGCGTAAAGTCACAGGAATACCCGATAGTTGCATCAGCAAGAAACTTGCCAGCCAAACACTCTTTTGTCACTCCATAGCCCCCAAGAATTTCAACTGCTGTTTGTGCGTTTTTGATTGCAACATCCACTGCAAAAGTCTTGGCGGCTGGTGCTTTGACTGTGGCGGCAAGTTGGGGAGAAGTTTCTGCTGTACGGGCAGCATCCCATACTACCAGTCGTGCAGCCTGGGTGTTAATCATCATATCTGCTAATTTTAAAGCCACTGCCTGATGTTCGATAATCGGACGACCCCAACTAACTCTTTGCTTAGCATAATTCAAAGCATACTCATAAGCAGCACGAGCCAAACCAACATAAGAAGCTGCCAGCCCAATAGCTACTTCTGGAACCAACATCAGTAGTTTTCCTGCTTCCCCTTCTTGTCCAATCAGATTTTGTGCAGGGACTAGGACGTTATCCAGGCAAATCTCAGCATGATGCGAGGCTTTCCAACCAATCATCTGTGTCTTTTTGCCAAACTTAATCCCAGGTGTATCTGTTGGAACATAAAAGATAGACAAACTTTCGCGCAATGGTTTATCCATCGCTGTACGGGCAATGATGAAGTAGGCATCCGCAATTCCAGCATTTGTGACTAACGAGGATTTTGTTCCATTGAGGATGTATCCATTGCCCTCGCGTGCTGCAAAGGTCTTCATCCCAATATTGGGATCTGGGAGTGGGCAGAACAAATCGGAGGTGGCGACATTAGATTCACTCTCTGCGGCACTGAATAGATGTGGTTTTCCTGATTTGACAAAAGATAGTATTCGTTCTTGCTGTTCTTGGGTTGCAACTCTGCTGACAAACAGCGACATCGCTGCGGTGAGATTAAAGTAACTACAAGCAATGCTGACATCAACAGCGCCTATTTCTTCTAACACTACAGCCAAGTCTATGCAGTTTCCACCCACACCTCCTAGCTCTTTTGGAACCATCAAGGATGTGAATCCCAATTCAGCTCCTTTATAAAACACCTGTTTGCAGAAATCCCAAGGTTCCATCTCTAGATTGTTAGACTCTTCAATTATCTGAACAATAGGGCCAATTTTGTTTTGAGCAAAGTCACGCGCAAGTGACTGCAACATCTGCTGTTCTTGAGTGAGGCTAAAGTCAATCATTTTTTATTTTTTGTTTATTCTTACAGCGCAAATATACAGCTTTCTTTAATGTACGAAAACCTTATAGTTAGTATCAAAATGTCGCTTTTATAACCGTATTTTCATTTCTAGCCTTTGTATATAAATAGAAAAATTCTTTGTCTATAGTAGTTTGAGAATATCCACACTCTTTCAACAAGCAAGCACAAAAGAAAAAAAAGTCAAAAATAGCTATAAAAAAATCAATTGAGTTTCCAATTTTAGGTGAAGTTTTGACGGGTAGGGTCGCTTGATGGCTGCAAGAATCAGATATTTAATACGAATCACAAACACATTCTCACATAACAACTTCACTAAGGCGGTGGCGGTGCCATACTCCAACACGGAATCATGGGTATATGGACGGAAATGAGATAACTTGTCATGCATCGCCACACACAGATAATTTGACCCAGCTTTCAAGAGATAATTCTTCTTATACAGCAGCCTACACGGAGAAATTAATATGACATCTCCAGAAACGGTTACATGGCTACAAGAACGGACGAGTTTAGGAATTCTCTCGCCTGAAGTGTTAAATGCGATCGCTCAAGTAATTGAAGAACAAGTAGTAAGTGCCGAAACTGACTTAGTTAGCGAAGGCACTCCTTCAGAAGCCCTTTATATTCTTGTAGAAGGTCAACTCGAAAGCAATAGCACCAATCAAACCAACCCAGCCTTAGCCTGTGGATTCCTCCCCGGAGCAGTGATTGAACTCCAAGAATTGCTGTTGGATGAAGTAACTCCATTCACAATTACTACGGTAACTGAATGTCGTTTGTGGGTTGTACCTGCTGCTAAATTTCGGGAATTAGTCACCCAATACCCCGAAATTGCTCTGGCTTTTTCCCGCCAATTGGCTCAAGAATTAGCTCAAGTGACATCTGCACTTGGTTATGAACAAGAACGATCAGTAGCTTTGCGACCATATTTAGTCACCAAAGCACAACGCGGAATTATCGGTACAAGTCGTTATGCTGTGCGGCTGCGGGAGCAAATTCGTTTATCGGCTGCTGACCGCAAATCAGTGGATATTTTTGGAGAACCGGGGTTAGAAAAAGACAATATAGCAGCTCTCATCCACTTTGGTTCTCCAAAACGGCGAGAACCAATTATTAAAGTAAATTGTGGTATTCTCCAAACGAGCGGTGCAGATTTATTCGGTCGCGCAGGCGGTAAACCAGGACTGTTGGAATGGTTGGGAGAAGGGACTCTAGTTCTCAACAACATCCAAGAATTGCCCGAAGAATTATTACCTCCGGTGACGCAGTTGCTCAAAACTGGCACATATACCCCCGTGGCTCGTTCGGGAGAACCAGCACCTGAACCTCGCCCCAGTACAGCCAGAATTCTGATTGTTTCAGAAAAAACTCAGCCGACAATTGAACGTTCTGTTGGTCACGTTATTAAAGTACCACCGCTCCGGGTGCGGAAAACCGATGTTCAGGCACAGGTTGAATATTATACTAGTCTCTACATTCGAGCTAGAGGCGTTCCGAAACCGCATATTACCCCAGAAGCTTTGCGTCGCCTCCAGTCCTATGATTTTCCTGGTAACCTCAAGGAATTGAAAAATCTGGTAGAAAGGGCGATCGTGCAAGCGGAGGGTGCGAATGAATTAACAGAAGAAATTTTCTGGCCAGCCGAAACTAAGAAAAAACGATTTCGGGTGAATCTTTTAAATGCCTATCCGCGTTTACGGCGGTTTTTACGTAGTCCCTGGTGGCCCGATCGGGTTAACTATGGTTTCACTGCAACCGCTTTTGCGATTATTGTTGCAGTGTTATTTATTGGCCCGCAAACCCGCGATCGCAATTTCGTATTAAATTTCTTTTGGGCTTGGTGGTGGCCTTTCTTCTTATTTCTCTTTCCCTTTTTGGGACGTATCTGGTGTTCTGTTTGTCCCTTCATGATTTACGGAGAAATTACCCAAAAGTTATCTCTATGGCTGTGGCCTCGAAAACTCAAGCGTTGGCCCAGACAGGAAGCTGAGAAATGGGGCGGATGGTTTATGTTTGGTTTGTTCTCCCTAATTTTCTTATGGGAAGAACTCTGGCATTTAGAAAATACCGCCTATCTTAGCGCTTGTTTGCTGCTGTTAATTACCGCTGGGGCAATGATTTTCTCTGCTCTTTTTGAGCGGCGGTTTTGGTGTCGGTATCTCTGTCCCATTGGCGGGATGAATGGTTTATTTGCCAAACTTTCAATGACGGAACTCCGGGCACAGCAAGGTATTTGTTCTGCCAGTTGTACCACGTATCAGTGCTATAAAGGTGGCCCGCAAAAGGGCGAAGGGATGGAAACCAATGGATGTCCTTTATACTCACACCCAGCGCAGTTAGAAGATAACAGAGATTGCGTCCTGTGCATGACTTGCCTGAAAGCCTGTCCTCATCGTTCCGTTGAGTTCAACTTGCGTCCCCCTGGAATTGAACTGTGGACAACTCATGTACCCCGCACCTATGAAGTAGCATTATTGTATTTGTTGTTGGGTGGGATATATCTGCATCGCTTGCCAGAATTGCAATCTTGGTTGGGGTTACAACTGGATTTAACTCAGTTTTGGCAGCACTTCGGATTATCGCTGCTAGTGTTAATTATCCCAGCGATTTTTACCTTTGCGGCCTACAAACTGATACAAATGTCTTACTGGTTAGCGAACTATATCGAAGCGGCAAAATCTAACATCCAAAATCCAAAATCCAAAATCCAAAATTGGATGAAGCCTCGATCATTTGTAGAACTTGCCTATGGCTATCTACCATTAGTTTTGGGGGGAAACTTGGCTCACTATCTGCGTTTGGGCTTAGGTGAAGGTGGGCGGATTTTACCCGTTACTTTTGCTACTCTTGGTTTGAGTGGTGAACAATTGCCAATATTGGTTGCTCACCCGGCTGTAATTGCCTTTTTGCAAGGTGCAACGATAATTTTCTCAGTGTTGATGACTATGTTATTAACGCAAAAGATTGCCAAGCAACCAGTGCGATCGCTCCTTTTGCAACACTTAGCAGCGATCGCTTTGGGAGTTAGTATGTGGGCGATTATTGTGTTTTGAGTTTCACATCTAGCGTAGGCATAGCCCACCGTAGGCATCGCTTGTTATCTCGTTTCTAGGTCTAAGAAGGAAATGCACCTCATTGGGCTGCTGCGGCTTGTGTGGGAGGCAACAGCCCTATTTTAGGCCTAGTCTCTAACTAGGAACGAGGAAAGTCTGTTTTAACAGAATATAACCTTTTCTCAGTTGTCTAAAGACTACTTTCGCTATTAAACTGGTGAATTCATTCTAAAGCGGGCTTTTCGGAGAATGAAATAGCCCTGTTGAGCTTCACATCTATTCCACCAGGCGGTTTCTAATCGCCTGGGCTAGGTGCAAAATGTGAGTTAAAAACATTCTTGCCTACGAAGGTGATAGAAAATACTCATATGATTTTTCGCTCATAGTGTAAGGATTACAGATAATGCAAGTTCTAAAAAGATCCATCAAACCACAAACTTATATATCGTTCCTCCACATCTACCAAACGACTTGGGGGACTGCTGGTGATATTTGTTTAATCCGTGAATCTGTAGCTAATGAAAGTACGGCGAAGTTTGTCGGTCACAAAATCGAATTAGTAGTGCCAAAAGGGTTAGAGCGCGATCGCATCGCCAACTGTCCGATCATCAAAGTTGCAGGTAATGTCGGCGACGGACATCCTAAAGAGCATCCGTTGGAATGGGAGGCTTATGAAGGTGTAAATTCAGAAATAGCTGAAGCGGCTCTCAAACCTTGGGGCTTCAAGTTAATTGAACTTTAATGTGGGTGGCGAGTTGATCAGTTCAACTCGCCGGGAGGTAGCCCATTACGAATTGGCTTCAACCATGCCTAAGCATCTACACCAAATTAAAAAGCGATCGCCCTTATCTGCCTACTTGATTGGACGCTTAAGTATCCAAAAAAGGCGATCGCGCAATCTAAAAGAACCGTTCTAATTCTTCTACAGCGCCTGGCTGTCTTTCCATAGGGCAATACTTGCATCACGATAGATTTTCGCAATGAATGGAGCAGGATGTTTCCGAACAAATTCTTGCATCGGCACAATTGCTTTGAGAAAAATTGCGGCCATATCTGCCCCTGATAAACTTTGGGAAACAAATATAAACATCTTGACCTGAGCGCGTGCAACGGCAATCCTTTCTAATAAGTTGTTGCTAATCTTGCCATCTTTGGTCAAAACAACCCAGCCCATTTTGCCGACCTGTGGCAACCAGTCTACATCTTGAGCGCCTTTGTCAAAGTGTTCGTCATGGATTTTTATAGTGACACCTGCGGACCGAAGCGTTTCTACAATGCGTCTGTTACCTAGACATCTATCTATAAAAAGTAATGGACTGGGGTTGAATCATGCAATAGCAGGTAGTTCACACCGGATAGCTTCTTCGATCTTGAAGCGATCGCTGTCATAATCATAAGCGAGATCGTCAATTGAATCACCTGCTTTATAGCGTTCTGCTAACACGCTGGTGGTAATTCCTGTTCCAGCAATAACAAGGCGACCAAAGGCGATTCGGGAATCAATGACGACAACACGAGGGCTATCTTCCTCGTGAGAGCGAGTAAAGGGATACAGTTTAATTGCAAGCCCTGTGTCGTCGGGTTCAATTCGCTCAAGATGAGCATTAAAAGCGTCTTTCATCTGCGTTTGCACGCTTCTCGATGCATTAATGAGAGAGCCATAGCGCTCAATGAACAGGTCAACACCATCGGTAAGAAAACGCTCACGAGCAAGCGGGTGGGATGTTTGAAACCGCTCATCAATGAAATCAAGAGCAGTTCGTACATTGCCTAGATCAATTTTGTGATTTTTGCGAATTGCTCTTAAAACATGAACTTCAACTAGGTTGTTAAATGAGAGGAGTCGTGGTTTCAGATCACGAATTGGGATAAGGGGTTTGAAGAAGTTGGAACCTTTTGAAATCCGGTAGTGTCGCCCAACTGTCCAAGAACGAATTGTGCCTGCTGGAATGCGTAAATAACGAGCGGCATCGCTAATGGAGTAGGCGGGAATGTCTCTAGGATCGGTTCCTCCGTAAAGCTCGGTCATTTGCGTGCCTGCCAGGGATGCTTAATTTTATTATCTTCGATATCGATACATATTAAAACAAGCAAAGTCTTAGCTTTATGAAAAATTCTTCTTCATTAGTGAAGCGATCGCTTTGTCTCGAAGGCTCGGCTTGATTGAATAGCTAACTATCCAATTATAAAACAAGCGATCGCACTTTGATTATTGCTTTGACATATTTACTGGCTGGTGGCAGTGATGATGTGAAAAGACTGCTTACATAGCTGGGCTTTCCTGAGACTAAAACGATTCCTGCTTCATTAAGCCATGATCAAGGTGTTAAAACTCTCAAAATATTTGCCCAAGTCAGGGAACCTAGTCGAGATTTTGCACGATTACGGGAAGACTTAGCAAAGCAAATTGCTGTAGTTGCGAAAAAAGTCTCTTGGGAACCGCAAGTGTGACAAGGGGGTAATTAAAGCAATTCAGGCAAAGTTGCACGGACAAGCACAAGATGCTGATTTTCTCAAGAATTTAATTTACAGTGGTGCCTTAGATATCTGCATTGACAGACTCAACGAAGTCAGCCCCAACTCTTGGAGACGCTACGCGAACTTTCCCTTAAAAAAATTCTCCGATGCTGTTTATCAAATGCGGCTGAACGATGAACAAGCGCTACCTGGAGATAAATTTCAGCAGGTAGTCCAGTCTTTAGAAGATGAGAAATATAAAATGGTCGTCAGCCGTCAGTGGCAAAACGAAGAAGGTGCAGCCAGGAGAGAATGGTATTTCCGCCACGACAAGATTATGGAATTCTTTTTGGTGCACAACTTTCTTGGCGAGAAGGATGAAGCTAAAAATCGCCTGATTGACCACATGGGCGACTCTCGTTTTCGGGGTGTGTACTTTTTGTTAGTAAACTTACTGCCTTTAGATGCTGCAAAAGAACTGAAGGAAAAATTAGTTCAATACGCCGCCGATACCAAAGACCATACTGTGAGTGATACCTTCGTGCAATTGTTGCGCCCAAGGGTGTAATTCGTAATATTTCGGCTACGCTCAATACAAGTTCGTAATTTGTAAGTAAGAAAGAGACTTCTAGGCTGAGGGTAAATTGTTTATTTAATAAAAATCTGACTTTTCACGTCATTCGCGGTGTCTAGATCCCCGACTTCTCCAAGAAGTCGGGGATCTAACTTTTGACGAATGATTTAGGACTGCTATATAGAAAAACTCACGCTAAACCTAATCCCTGAGCAAGCTTTGTTACTAGGGAATGGAAGCGAGGTTTTCTAGATAAGAGTGAAAAGTCAGATATTGGAATGAGTGGAAAAAGAGATTGTGTCTGTCCTACCGCCAATTAGAATCAATGCTCAGTTCACCTGGAACCAAGCTTAATAAATGAAGGTGGAGGGATTAACCACGACCCCAGTCGCGCTCGTGTTCATAGCGGTTGTTATTATCACGATTGTTGCGAATGTTATTATAGCGCTCATAGTGGCGGTTATTTTCGCGCTCATAGCGACGGTTATAATCGCGGTCATGGCGGCGATTATAATCGCGGTCATGGCGGCGGTTATTTTCGCGCTCATAGCGATAGTTATTTTCGCGCTCATAGCGACGGTTATAATCGCGGTCATGGCGGCGATAATTTTCGCGCTCATAGCGATAGTTATTGTCACGAATGTTGAGAAGATAGTTCTCACGTTCATAATCATCATTTCTGTGGTGACGACTCTGACGTTCGTAGTAACCATCATCGTTGTGTTGATAGCCGTAGTTATCTAACCCAGCAAGATAATCCACTCGTGTATTAGCATCAGCTTTTGGAGAAATACCCAAAGCTGATGCAGATGCTATCAAGCCTGCGAGCAAAATAGAGGTAAAGCGGTTCATGATGTCAGTCAAAAATTGTTGATAGTAATTTATGCAAGTCCAGTCTGTTCAAGTCCAGTCTGTTTAGGAAGAGCAGATTCCACAAGTGTTTGAATCAATCCTATCAATCTTGAATAACTCAAAAAGTTTTCTTGAGTGCGGTGATTGAGAAAGGTTTTGTTGTCTGTGATACTTTCTGACTTTCCAGATGCAGTGAAAAGTTAAAATTAAAATGAGTCTTTGAACTGGATGAATCCACCTCTGAACTCCGTCAACGAGTCTTTGATACTCGTGAATGAGTCTTTGAACTCCGTTAACGAGTCTTTGAACTGGATGAATCCACCTCTAAACTCCGTTAACGAGTCTTTGATACTCGTGAATGAGTCTTTGAACTCTGTTAACGAGTCTTTGAACTGGATGAATCCACCTCTGAACTCCGTTAACGAGTCTTTGAACTGGATGAATCCACCTCTGAACTCCGTTAACGAGTCTTTAATACTCATTAACGAGTCTTTGAACTCCATTAATGAGCCTTGGGGAGACAGCTACGCTTTAATGGGGTGGGGTTCTTGGGGTTTAATAAGTAATTAAGCGGACATGATATAAGAGGTTTTATTATGCAAAACCGTCCCTCTCCAACTTCCAAAGGCACAGACTTGAAATTAGTTCAAGCCAGGGAGAGGTTCGTGGAACTGACGTCATATTACAGCAGTTTTCATGTATTTGAACCGCATCTGTCGTAAGGGCACAGCAATGCTGTGCCCCTACCGCGTGGTTTATTTACCTGAAAATAGCTGTAAATACATTACGATCGCACCTTTACCAAAACCTACCAGCTAGTACGCTACGGCGGAAATAGAGCAACCATTTAAAATCCCTAAAGAGCTTATTCCATATTACTTTTGACTTTTGACTTTTGATTTTTGACTTCCGCCTTGCGGTACTAGCCTCTGTACCCTACTAAACAAAACGCACACCAATTGTGATTAGTGTGCGTCTGCGGTTAGATTTTAGAAATTCTCGAACTTAGCGATCGCATCCTTCATCTTATCCACCACCTCATCTACAGGGATGACTCCCAATTCCCCAGAAGCGCGAGTACGGATACTCAAAGTATTAGTTTCCACTTCCTTAGCTCCCACCACAGCCATCACGGGTATTTTTTCTTTCTCTGCATTGCGAATCTGTTTACCCAAGCGATCGCCACTGGTATCAACTTCTGCACGGATGCCCAACGCTCTCATTTTCGTTACCACATCTTTAGCAAAGTCTACCTGTATATCACCCACTGGCAGTAATCTAGCTTGCACTGGCGCTAACCATAAAGGGAAATCACCCGCATATTCTTCAATTAAGATCCCAATTAGCCGTTCTAGTGAACCAAAAGGCGCACGGTGAATCATTACTGGGCGTTTGCGAACACCATCTTCGGCGACATACTCTAAATCAAAGCGTTCTGGCAAAATGTAATCTACCTGCACAGTTCCTAATTGCCACTCCCGATCTAGGGCATCACTAAAGATAAAGTCAAGTTTTGGCCCATAAAATGCCGCTTCCCCAACTCCCTCAAAGTGTTCCATCCCCAAGGTTTCAACTGCACGGCGAATCGCCCCTTCGGCTTTGTCCCAAACTTCATCGTCACCGATGTACTTATCACTAGCTGGATCGCGGAAACTAAGTCTAGCTTTAAAGTTCTTTAGTTGCAGACTATTGAACACCGACAAAATCAAATCCACTACACTGAGGAATTCGCTGTCTAGCTGTTCTGGGGTGACGAACAGGTGAGAATCATCCACAGTAAAACCGCGCACCCGCGTTAAGCCGCCCAATTCCCCTGATTGTTCGTAGCGGTAAACAGTACCAAATTCTGCAAATCGCAAAGGTAGTTCCCGATAGGAGCGTAACTCACTCTTATATATTTGGATGTGAAAAGGGCAATTCATCGGCTTCAAGACAAAGCCCTGTTCATTAGCAGCAGACTCCTGATCATCCGCCATTAAGGGGAACATATCTTCTTTATATTTCTGCCAATGTCCAGAGGTTTTAAATAAATCTACTCTGGCAATGTGAGGTGTTACTACAGGTAAATAACCCCGTTTTATCTGTTCTTGCTTGAGGAAATCTTCTAAAGTACTCCGCAACAGAGTGCCTTTGGGCGTCCACAAAGGTAAACCCGGCCCCACTTGGTCAGAAAATATAAATAATCCTAGTTCCTTACCCAGCTTCCGGTGATCTCGCCGCAGCGCTTCTTCTTTGCGTCGCTTATATTCAGTGAGTTGTTCTGGGCTTTCCCAGGCGGTGGCGTAGATGCGTTGTAGTTGAGCTTTAGTTTCATCCCCACGCCAATAAGCACCAGCAACGCTTTCTAATTCAACTGCTTTCGGGTTTAATTCACTGGTATTTTCCAGATGAGGCCCTCCACACAAATCCCACCATTCATTCCCCACGTGGTAAATCGTGATTGGTTCCTCTTTGATATCTCCCAGGATTTCTAGCTTGTAAGGCTCCTTAATTTCCTGAATCCGGCGTTCGGCTTCTTCGCGGCTGACTTCTTCCCGAATGACTGGGAGTTTGCGATTGATAATTTTCACCATCTCTTTCTTGATGGCTTTGAGATCATTTTCGCTAAATGGTTGTGGATTGTCGAAGTCATAGTAAAAACCGTTTTCAATCCAAGGGCCGATTGTAACTTGTGCCTTGGGAAACAGCTTTTGTACTGCCATTGCCATTACATGGGAAGCAGTGTGGCGAATCTTTTTTAAGTTCTCCGATTCGCTGGTACGCGGTAAATAAATTTTTTCAACTTGTTCTGACTGATTTGATGAATTTGGCGACATTGGCTGCTGAACCATTGGCGAAGTGATTACAAAAGGTGATTTATCTGAATCTGTAGGCTTATTCAACTATAACGACTTTGATTTTTGCCAGTTCGGCTTTCTCTTCCAACTACTGAATTAATTTATGAGCGGGGATGAAGATAAATTTTTGATTGGTTAGCTGAGTGTCAAACTCAGAATTCCAGGCGTAGGCGTAGCCCGTCGTAGACATCGCTAATTTATCTTATGGATTACAACTCGGTGTCAGCTATACCTATAGATGCCTCTCCAAAGGAAGTGTACAAACCCGATATCAAGACTATATAATAAATTATGTGTTCTTTGTTACATCTTTTCACCTCTTTTGAATTATGAGAGAAATAATAAAAGTGTTAAGAAACATAAAGAACGTTAATATTAGTAAGCAAGTTGGAAATATAGTTCTCATTTATGTCAAACTCAAATGTACCAGGGCCTGAGTTGCTGAAAACGGTTTTAGAACCTCTGCTAGAAGATTTTCAACATTGGTTTACGCGATCGCGCCATTTACTCGAAACTGAGCAACTATCATTTATGAGTGACCAAGAGCAATCTGACTTGCTCTTGCGGATTAAGCAAGCGCAAGATGAACTAAATACGGCGAAGATGCTATTTACTGCAACTGATAAACAAGTCGGGATTGATATGGCAACGATAATGCCTTGGCATCAACTAGTAACAGAATGCTGGAATGTGGCAATGCGCTTCCGTCAAGGGCGTGAAGTCTAAGCAGCAGATGGGAGCATTTGCTAAATTTTGGCAGACTACTTAGCGATGTCTAACGACAAAATGCTAGATCAGTCGTTAAAGAGATAGTACAAAAATCTTAACAATTTATTAACATTATTTTGATTAACAAAATAATGTATCCTATGTTACCGTAAGTTGAATAACGGTTGACAAATAGCTCCATATAAATGTAAACGCACGTAAAAGAGCGCGTTAAATACTTGTCCTAACTGTGAGTCACAGTATCGGCGAAGTAAAGCGTTACAAAATAAAGTTTTAAAAATTGTTGTTTTGGAGGAAAATCTAATGTTACACCTGCTTTACATTCTTGCTTTTACAATCCTTGCATTTATAGCTGTTGGCAACTTAATTCGTAACCTGATCATGTTCAGTTTTGATCGGGATCGAACTTACCCGACGAATTCCTCGGCAATGAATAATCAAGGTAACTATGGTTATTATTCATCAAAAAAACAGTTTGTACCCCATCCAGAGTTATTAGATAGCGCGGGCAACTTAATTAAAGAGCCACTTTTGGTAATGCGTTCGATTAACGTTGAAGATGCGCGTCAACATCTCGATGCACTTTATGAAGCATCCCCAGGACATAAGAGAGAAAATTCAGAGGAAGCTTAAGAGGTTGTTTGAAAAGTTATAAAGTATACTTAAAACCCCGCTTTTATTCCTCTCCTTTATAGGAAAAAAGGCTTTGAAACCCCCATTTCCTTGTAGAGAAGGCTTGATCGGGGGTTAAATTTCTGAGGTTTTGATGTTAATAACAATACTTTTCAAACATCCTCTAAGAGTTAGGAATTAGCAGTTTGGGTGTAAATAATTGTTGTTTTTACATCCTTAACCCAACTTTAAGCAGAAATATTAGACCTCTTGCATAAATCAAAAGCCCTCACCCTAAATCCCTCTCCCATCCTTGGGAGAGGGACTTTGAAATTGCCTCCCCTTCTCCCAATTTTGGGAGAAGGGGTTGGGGGTTGAGGGTAGTTTTGCATTCGTGCAAGAGGTCTATTATAACCATCTTTGAATTTGAGGCGATCGCGTCGGTAAGCTGGTAAGTTAACATTTAGTAACAGCAGTAAGAGAGAAGCTAAATCCAGCTGAGTAGCGGGAATTATCTGGTTGTGTTCGAGGTTACTAGCATAAAATAACCTGTCATCTATTATTTAGAAGTGCATTGACCAGATTTGAGTTCATAGTAGATGGGCCACCAGTATCACAACAAGCTCGTAAACGCGGTAAGGGCAATCGGCTTCAAGATTGGAAAAAGACAGTGCGACAAGAGGCTGAAAAATATTGGTCTTTGGAACAAAAAACAGCTACTGGGTTGGTTATGCTCCAGATAACCTATTTCTATGATTCTATTCAAATAGATATAGAACCCATTTGATATCTATGCCTGAGCTAAACGCTTGAGCATGAGCCGGATAAAACAGAGATTGAGCTTGGCAGTCGCATGAGCCAGAGTTCGCTCAAAGTTTTTAACCAAACTCTTACATCGTTCCATCCAAGCATTCGAGCGTTCTCTTCCCCCAACGAGTTGCGATGGCGTACCCGCCCGCCGTAGGCGATCGGAACAAAGCCTGCAATGCCTTGGGTTGCAATTTCTGCTTTTGTGGGTTTGGGTGCCAGTTGGAATCGGATCTTGGTCATTATCCGAGGGTAGAGTATTTGCAGAGCAGTTGTGATTTTGTCTGGGTGGTAGCCGTCGCCCGTGCAGAATCGTAATTTTTGGTATGTTTACAGGCTTGGCACGAAAGTACTCCAAATTTTGGGTCAATAGTTCAATCAAGCCACCGTCATCACTCATACTGGCTTTGGTGCAGTGAGTGAAGAATGGTAGACCAAGAGTATCTACTGCCAAGTGTCGTTTGATGCCATTGGTACATTTGTAATGACAGAACCCTTTGGACTCTACACCTGCATTGCAGGTATTCTTGACTGCAACCGAAGTCGATGATCAGCAGGGTTGTCCACTTTAGTTTTTTTTTGCGCGTTCGCGCACAATCCCTAAGCAACGTCGTCATCATCCGCTCTAGCACCTCCGTCTCTCGCCACTGCAAGGAGATGCCAAAACACTGTTGAGTAGGGCGGTAAATATGCAGGGTAAATCGCACCAGTTACACCCATTCTTAAGTTGATAAAAGATACCATCTAAAATTTGTCGCTTTGTCCACAATGGATGTCTAGTTTGCTTCTTATGGGGCAACAGTGGTTCAATGATTTCCCACTCTTTGTCGCTTAAACTGCTAGAGTATGGCATTTATTTCTCATCTTACCCTCTCTCCCAAGATCCCAAATGGGTTCTATAAGCAAGATTCTGATAAATGAAGAGCAGCGCGTCGCGATAATCATCTTTCCCCCGAATCTTGATACCCTTGTGCTGCTAGTCTTAAAGAATATACTGCTGTTTTTCTTTATATTACGAGTAGCTAGCGAGGATCAAATTTTAAATATGGCTTTTGAGCAAATCGAAGCATTTTTAAAGAAAATGCAGTCTGAACCTGAACTTAAAAACGAGGTGCTCGCAGCACCAACCGCAGATGATATTGCGCGAATAGCACTAAAGCTTGGTTTTGAATTTTCAGGTGATGAATTATTGAGAATGTCAGGTAAGAAAATTGGCAGCATTACTGTTAGAAAA
Source organism: uncultured Nostoc sp. (assembly GCF_937863485.1). GTDB lineage: Bacteria > Cyanobacteriota > Cyanobacteriia > Cyanobacteriales > Nostocaceae > Nostoc. Next base: position 31,265 of record NZ_CALMFY010000164.1, read on the forward strand.
ACTGATCTTCCTGGAGAGTACAACTAGGGGTCACGCGAGAATTTTTGAAGAAGGCAGCTATGCTGAGGGCAGAGGGCAGAAGGAACAATTGAATGGGGATTCAGACCCCAACCAATTGTCGGCGCCGTGTAGACGGCGGGGCTTTAAACCGCAAGTTCGCTTTGGTCACGGGCAGAGGGCTGGAAGCAGTATTCCCTTCTGCCTTCTGCCTCCGCGCTAAAGCCTTTCTTCGGTAATTGAGCGGTCGAATGCTTGGATGGGGCGCTGTAAGATCCTGGTCAAGAACTTTGAGTGAACACTATCGAATGCCACGACCAAGCTCAATCTTTGTTTTGTTAGGCTCATGCTTAAGAGACTCGCAGCTTCTTAGAGATATCAAATGGGTTCTATATGAATTGATCGAGCTTACAGAGCAGCTTTTGAGAACTCTACACACTGGTGATGAAGCAGACTAACACTGGGTTGGTTGGAGTGGATGGTAGGACAGCCCTGGTGCTGAATTTCAGGTCATGCTTAGTGCGATCGCCCGGCAGAATAAAATAGGGAGTGGGTAATTCACCACTCCCTACTCTTTCTAAGCTTCAATAACTACCCGAAGATTGCCCCGTTTTCTGGCAACGCGACAAGCAGTCGTAGTACCAGAACGCTCGAATTCCAAATCGAGGATGGTGGGGCCGACTCGCAAATTATGAAAGGACAGGCGATTAATCGATTCTGGCAAAGCGGGGTCGATTATTCGCAAGCAGTTATTTTGAGCGTCAGGCACCAAGTTGACCATCATTTGCAGCAGTTGGAAGATACTCCCAGTAGCCCAAGCTTGGGGAGTACAGGCAACTGGATACTGCACAGGGGCATTATCACCGTTCCGTTCGTAGCCGCAGAAAAGTTCTGGAGGACGTTGGTAAGGCTGCCGACTAGTCATGTCGAATAAACCTTGGAAAAGTTCTAGGGCTTGATCGATAAGACCAAGCGATCGCAATCCCATTGCAATCAGAGCGTTATCATGGGGCCAAACTGAACCAATGTGATAGCCCATTGGATTGTAGGCAGGTGACAAACTACTCAGGGTACGAATGCCCCAACCATTAAACATATCTGGTGCCCGCAAGCGTTCTGCTACACTATAGGCTTTTTCGGGTGTGAAGAGGCCCAAATGTAGACAATGACCAGGATTTGAGGTAATACTGTCTACTGGCTTGCCATCTCCATCCAAAGCTAAAGCGCAGAAATCTTGGTCTTCTACCCAAAAATCTCGATTAAAACGAACCTTAAGACTTCTAGCTTCTTCTTGCCAACGATCTGCCAAATCAAGCCGCTTCTTCATCCTAGCTATTTCTGCTAGGCGCATTTTTGCAGCATATACATAAGCTTGCACCTCACAAAGGGCAATTGGGCCATTGGCTAATTCTCCCTTGTGGTCTACAATACAGTCGCCAGAATCTTTCCAACCTTGGTTAACAAGACCGCGTTTGGATTTACGGAAGTAACTGAGGTAGCTGGTTTGTTTGGTATTGCGATCGATCCACTCCATTGCGGCTAGAGCATTCGGCCAAAGTTGCTCTAAGAGTTCTTGATCATGAGTCCAAGCATAATGTTCGGCATACAGCATCAGCCATAGCGGAGTGGCATCAACTGTACCGTAGTAAGGTGTATGGGGAATTTCTTGACAACGAGCCATTTCTCCCAAACGTAACTCGTGCAAAATCTTACCCGGTTCTTCTTCGCGCCATTCGTCGTCGATTTGACCTTGGTATGTCGCCAGTAATATCAGGGTTTCCTTGGCGATTTGCGAGTTTAACATCAGGGCTTGGGAAGCTGTAATCAGCGAATCCCGTCCAAATAGTGTAGAAAACCACGGCACTCCAGCAGAAACAGTCTTATGCTTACCAAAAGACTGGCGCAACAAATACATATCTTGTTCAGCCCGCTCAATCACTCGATTGAAGGTATTCTTATCTGAGCTAATGCGTGTAATTTGCTGTACCCAGTTTTGCTTCTCCATAAACTCAGCAGCTTTCGCCTGTCCTAAGGTGAAAGCTGCGCTTACAGTTGAACTGGACTGGTTGTTTTTCAACATATTCACTCGGTAGCCCAGCTTTTGAGTTTCGTGAGAAGCCAACTCTAGCTGCCAAACCGCAGTGTAACCCTTGAAATAGTTTGGTTGCCGCTGCTGAAATAGAATACGGGATTCCATCACCGACCCATCCAGACCTTGATAGGCGAGTGTTAAAGATTCTTCCCTAAAAGATGGTGGCTCTTTAGGTATAGGCAAAACGCCATCGACCAGAGAAAATGTTCCTTCTTCAGCCGTCGGTTCCGCTAGACGTAAAAGCCTACCTCGTTTTTCTCTGTCATAGCCCCGGACTTCAAATAAATCAAGAAAATCTGCATCAAAGCTGATGCTTAGTTCAAAACTGACGGTAGTTGTGCTGTAGTTAGATATCTCTATTTCTTCAAATAGTGCCCCATTCAGCACGATTTCCCGGCGAATTCCTACAGTGTCGGCTTTCAGGCGTTCGTCGATTCTGGGGTTGGTACATAAAACTGAGAGTGAAAACCCTTTTTCAGCAGTACTACTGAGGAGTACAGGCGATCGCCCTTCAATTTGCAACTCCAAGCGATTGATAAATCTTGTATCACAACAAAACAGTCCCATGCTGGGATTGCCATCGTTGAGGGAACAGCCAGAAATGTTCCCGATAGTATCTGTTACAAAAAATAAATCATCATCTTTTACCGTCAGTGTCGGTTGTGGCCTTTGACTCACAACACAAGGCCACTCCGGGATTGGTAATTGTTCGGCAGGAATAAAAGTTTTTCCATCCAGGAAAATTTTTTCCGGGGTCATTAGCGTATCCGGTGTCATTAGTCAAAGTTCCGTGTACAGGTCTAGATTTTCGTGGTCTTCCGAGTAGAGGTCGCTGACACTCACAACTTCCGAAAAAATCCGCTCTCTAAAACTCGTTTGAGCTATTCTAGCCAAAGTAATCCTTACATACTGTTGACAAAATAGCAGCGCTCAAATCCATATAAAAATCTTGAGAAATTTCTATTTTATAAGTCTAAAGTCAAGAGTGAAAACTGAGGATTTTGAGATAATTCATTAGTCATTCAACTTTCTCAAGACACAAGACATATAGTATACTCAGCAAAAAGGCGAAATTTACAGTTTTTGTTGGATGTAGAGAGCATTTGTTCCCTACCATTATACGATTTTGTCTTAAATCTCTTTGGTATTTGATTAAACAAATTTATGATAAATAATTAATTGATTAAATTTAATCACTAATTATGGATTAAATTATGTGAATGTAGCAGTAATGATTTTTGGGTAAGAAAATTTCTTTAGTGAGCATAAATACAATGTAGGTAATAGTCGCATGGACTATCAATCAATGATCAGTGGTTAGTAGTAATTAATTATTTGGTACTTAGTGCTGAAAGATTTTACCTGTACAAGCATATGCAAAGCTAGTCGAGAATGTATATTGGGCGTAGTAGCCGATGATTTAAAATATCTTTTTAACCTGATCCTACTGCCTGAAGGTGTGGGATTTCAGGGTCATTGGATGATTGGACATTGAAAAAAAACCATGCTCCAAGTCGAGCGATTGATTCCACCCCTTGAAGAGATGGACTACAAGCCGACTTCCTGTAAATGAAGCTGTACACGCTCCTGCTAGTTAGTAACAAAGTGTTGCGTTTACGTTGCTGAAAAGTGCTTTTTAGCGTTCTTTACATATTGCAACTAGTCTATTTAACTTGAAAGTCCCTTGTAATTTGTACAATGCAGCTGTGACGTGGATCTTGTTGAGATTGGGCGTTAAACGATAATTCATGAGCATTTCAACTTCTGTGCTGAGTGATCTGCTAAAGTCCCTACCCTACTTGCGGTCCCAGCTATATTTTAAGGCTTCACTAACGGCGCTCTCCCACGCGATGGAAGATCAAGTTTTGGCTGGAACTTTAGCCCAACCCCTTGTAATTGCTAGTTTCCAGCGAGAGCGATTCTACCGCCAAGAAGCTCATCGCTACCAGCGACTAGCTTTACGAAGTAATCAAGTATACGTATTATCTGCTCCAGAAACTGATTTTACCAATTTTACCAATAGTTCAGAACACTACGAAAGGGTAGCTTTTGAGCCAAATGATGGCTTAAGTCAAGAGTGGCATTTGATAGTGATTGCCGACAATTACGCGACTTGTCTGGTTTGCCGGGAAAGCCTTGGTTCTATTGCCAAAAACAAGCAACTACCGGAACTAAGCCCGAATCTGGATATAGACGCAGCGCGAAGATTTGAGGGAATTTGGACATCGGAAAGGGGAGTTAGCCTCAAAGCAGCCGAATTGCTTTTAGACAGGATTTTGGTTTACAGACCAGAATTGGCAAGCAAAATTGAGGAGGGATGTCAAAGGTTTGGCATCAAAGAGCCGCGAAGCTACTCTGGAGCAGAACAGATCAACGAATATGCTTGTGACATCGATACTGATCCCTTTGTGCAGCGTTTACTAACTTATCTGCAAGCTAGCCAGTACAAATTGCACAAAGCCTACCGTTCAATTGCTGCTCAAGCACGTAAAGAACGATTAGTCAATACGATTAGCACTGCCATTCGGCGATCGCTCGATCCTCACGAAGTTCTCCAGGTGGCGGCACAAGAATTAGGACAACACTTAGAAGCTTGTCGCTGTCTAATTTACCGCGCTCAAGCCACAGATAGCCAAGCCATAATGGAACACGAGTTTTTGACTCCAGGTGTTTTATCTGTTCGTGGGCAAACCTGGGAGTTAGAGAAAAATTCTCTCTTTCAGGACATAGTGGAACAAGGCGAAGGTGTTTGTGTAAGCGATACGCTGATTGACCCTCGCGTTACCGATTCGCCGGGACTTTCCTTGATTGCCAAAAAGTTTGCCATTCGTTCTTGGCTGATGGAACCAGTATTTTATCAGGGGCGATTATTGGGCATCGTGGAGTTGCACTACTGCCGAATGCCACCGCACGAGTGCCAACCTGGGGAATTAGATTTGGTAAAAGCGATCGCTACCCAAGTGGGAGCAGCTCTCATCCAAGCCGAAGCTTACGCCAACCTAGAAGAACTTAACCAGCAGCTAGAAGCCCTAGACCGCACCCGCAGCAACCTCATAGCCATAACTGGGCACGAACTGCGTACCCCCCTATCCACAATTCAAGTGTGCCTGGAAAGTCTCGCTAGTGAGCCGGATATGCCCTTGGAGTTGCAGCAGGTCATGCTCAATACTGCTCTTTCCGACTCAGAGCGGATGCGAAAACTGGTACAAGATTTCCTCACACTTTCCAACTTAGAAAGCGGTCGCGTGGAATGGCATCCAGAATCCCTCAGTTTACAAGAGTGTGTGGACTTATCACTTAGCCGCAATCGCACGCGTTCCTCAACGGAAAAGCCGCCCAAAATCAAAACTCAAATTGCCCAAAACTTACCTTTGGTTAGAGCTGATGGTGATTGGCTGGTAGAGGTACTGGCAAAACTCATAGACAATGCTTGTAAATTTACACCACCCCAAGGAGAAATCACTATTAAAGCAGTTCAGAATAGCCATCAAATGGTCGAGGTGACTGTAGCTGACACTGGACGCGGCATTGAACCGAATCGTTTAGAAGTAGTTTTTGACCGCTTCTATCAAGAAGAGGGAGCGCTACGCCGCACCACTGGCGGAACTGGACTTGGTTTAGCAATTTGCCGTCAAATTGTTAATGGCTGGGGTGGGGAAATTTGGGCAGAGTCAACTGGCAAAGACCAGGGTAGTCAGTTTCACTTCACCATACCAATTGTTCAGAGTAGCCATTAGGAAAAGCGGACTAAAGTCAAGAGTAAATAGTATTGGGCACTTGTACTGAGCGTAGCCGAAGTATGGGGCATTGGTTTTTGACTAATCACAAATGACTAAAAGACTAAAAACTGTTACAGTCTATGACGCGATCGCAATATGATCCTGGTTGCGGTGTTAGGATTCCCTAAAAACGTTGAGAGAATATTTATATGGCAGAAACACTCTCTGGACAAACCCCGCTATTTGCTGGCAGCACTGGTGGCTTGCTTAGAAAAGCAGAAGTGGAAGAAAAGTACGCTATCACTTGGACTAGCCCGAAAGAGCAAGTATTTGAATTGCCTACAGGTGGTGCCGCTATTATGCGGAAAGGTGAAAACCTGCTGTATTTAGCTCGTAAAGAATATGGCATCGCTTTGGGCGGTCAGAGACTCCGGAAACTCAAAATTACAGATTACAAAATTTACCGTATTTTACCCAATGGAGAAAGCACTTTAATTCACCCAGCTGATGGTGAATTCCCCGAAAAGGTGACGCAAGGTCGTGACATAGTGCGTTATGTAGACCGTCGGATCGGCGAAAACCCCAGTCCAGCTAAACTTAAGTTTAGCGGTGTTTATACTTACGACGCTCCATAACTAGCTTTAGTAGCTAATGGGTAATTAGTAATGGATAATTGGTAAGAAAAAGAATTACCTATTACCCATTACCAATTACCAATAACCTTTGAAAAATAATGATGTTTCCGGATTTCTCCCAGTTTTGCACCCTAGCGCAACAAGGCAACTTCGTCCCGGTATATCAAGAATGGGTAGCAGACCTAGATACGCCAGTATCTGCTTGGTATAAAGTCTGTGCAGGTCAGCCCTATAGCTTTTTGTTGGAATCGATAGAAGGCGGAGAAAAACTAGGACGCTATAGTTTAGTGGGCTGCGATCCGGTTTGGGTTTTGGAAGCAAGGGGCGATCGCACGACACAGACAAACCGCGATGGTTCACAGATCATTTTTGCAGGCGACCCTTTTACAGCTTTAGCCGAATGTTTAGCACCTTATAACCCAGTTAAGTTACCACAGCTACCGCCAGGAATTGGCGGGTTATTTGGGTTTTGGGGCTATGAATTAATTCGCTGGATTGAGCCGCGCGTGCCAATTTATCCACCAGATGAGCGAAATATCCCTGATGGGTTGTGGATGCAGGTAGACCACCTATTGATTTTTGACCAGGTAAAGCGGAAAATTTGGGCGATCGCTTATGCTGATTTACGTGACCCCAAAGTAGATTTAAAAGCAGCATATCAACAAGCTGGCGATCGCGTCACCCAAATGCTCGAAAAGCTATCTTTACCCTTATCGCCGCAAAAAACCAGATTGGAATGGAAACCGCCTGGAAGTCGCGTATCTGGAGGAGCAGAGGAATACACCAGCAACTTCACCCGCCCTGATTTTTGTGCTAGTGTCCAAAAAGCAAAAGAACATATTAAAGCAGGCGATATCTTCCAAGTAGTAATTTCCCAGCGACTATCAACACCATACACAGGCGACCCCTTTGCCCTTTACCGCTCCCTACGTCAGATAAATCCTTCGCCTTACATGGCTTACTTTAACTTCCAAGATTGGCAAATCATCGGTTCCAGTCCCGAAGTGATGGTAAAAGCTGAAACTGATCCACATGGTGGAGTGATAGCAACGGTACGTCCGATTGCAGGAACGCGTCCACGAGGTAAAACCATCAATGAAGATGCAGCCTTCGCTAAGGATTTACTCGAAGATCCTAAAGAAATTGCCGAACATGTAATGCTTGTTGATTTAGGGCGGAATGATTTGGGGCGTGTTTGTGAAAGTGGTAGCGTCAAAGTTGACGAATTAATGGTAGTTGAGCGCTACTCCCATGTGATGCACATTGTTAGCAATGTTGTGGGTAAATTAGCACTTGATAAAACAGCATGGGATTTACTGAAAGCTTCCTTCCCAGCAGGTACGGTAAGCGGCGCACCCAAGATTAAGGCGATGGAAATTATCCACGAGTTAGAGTCTAGTCGTCGGGGTGTTTATTCCGGTGTGTATGGATATTACGATTTTGAAGGACAATTAAATACTGCGATCGCAATTCGCACAATGGTAGTGCATGATCAGACAGTGAGCGTACAAGCAGGTGCAGGTTTGGTGGCTGATTCTGAGCCAGAGAAAGAATACGAAGAGACGCTGAATAAAGCTAGAGGTCTATTAGAGGCGATTCGTTGTTTGCGTTGAACTTGGAGACTTGGGATTGGGAAATTTGTTCCAAAATATGTTTGGTGTCAAAGCAAATTACATAATTTTTCCGCTGGTTTTGCAGACTCAGCCCAACAAGAAAGAATCTGCGATCGCTACTGCGCCGTGTAGCCGCCATCCATCAGGTGGAAACTGCCGGTGACAAAGGAGGCACGCTCCGACAAGAAGAAGCTGACCATATCCGCGACCTCCTCAGTCCGTGCGAGGCGACCTAAAGGGTGCGAGGCGGCCATCTGCGCCCGTACTTCCTCTGGCAATTCGCGCATATTGGGCGTGTCAACATAGCCCGGCCCGATTGCGATCACCCGGATACCTTGGCTGGCATATTCCAGTGCTGCCGCCTTCGTCAGTCCGATGATGCCGTGCTTCGCGGCGATGTAGGGACTGATACCAGCGACCCCGACTGCGCCAGCGACCGACGACATGTTAACGATTGCCCCGCCGCCGCTTTGGATCATTGCCGGAATCTCGTATTTCAGTCCGAAGAAGATGCCGCTGAGATTGGCCGCAATCACGCGATGCCACCATTCGATTTCATAGTCGGCGGTGCTGATCTCGTGTGGTCCAGTGAAGCCGGCATTATTGACTGCCATGTGCAGCCCACCGAAGCGCTCCACCGTCCCGGCCACCATTGCTTCGACGGCACGATGATCGGATACGTCTGTTTCGATGACGTATGCACGCTTGCCAGACGAATCCAGCCGCCCGGCGACTTCATGCGCCCGGGCGACGTCAATGTCCGCAAGGATAATTTTCGCACCATTTTCGTACAGCTTGACGGCAATGGCTTCACCAAGACCGGTCGCCGCGCCGGTGACTATGGCTACTTTGTCTACAAACTCGGACACTGGTTTATCCTCCTTGTCTTTCGGTCATCCCCTCAAGCATGAGCGGCCTAACTCTTAGTCTATGCAGATATTCTTTGTTAGGACTTACGCAATAACTCTCTGAAACCTTATTCCTTCGTGTCCTACCCTGCGGGAAGCCGCTCCGCGTCTATGCGTACTTTGCGGTTCGTTTTTTCATGATTTTGCGTAAGTCGTGTTTGTTTAAGATCCCTTCTTAGGATTTAGACTATAAAGTATTTTGACATACTCCCCCCAATTAAATTAGGGGGATTGGTAGGGTCGAGAGAAGTTATTGCTAATCTCCCCGTCCCATCCGAAACCGTGCGTGCGACTTTCACCATAAGAGAAAAGTATCTGCATCGTCGTCAATACCTGATTCTCTCCAGCAACTTTCATGAGCAATTTCTCTGATAGGGTAGTCGTCAGAAAATGGTAAGCGTTTATATTCAGAGCGACAGTGGTTACTATAGTGACAACTGGTAAGCTACTCTCTTTCCAGTCCAAGATTACCTATTTCCTTATGAGAAACACTATTTCAATTACCGATTCCCTGGTTCCTAATCCTGTACCGAAACCAGCAATCATTCGACTAGAAAATATTTTCAAGATTTATGGTAGTGGCGAAACAGAAGTACGAGCGCTGAATGATGTCAACCTAATTGTGGAACAGGGCGAATATTGTGCAATCATGGGACCTTCAGGTTCTGGTAAATCCACAGCCATGAATATTATCGGTTGTTTAGACCGTCCCACAGGCGGACGTTATTACTTAGATAACCTCGATGTAGCTCAAATGGACGATCGCTCATTGGCACACATCCGTAATAAAAAACTGGGGTTTGTGTTCCAACAATTCCACCTATTGCCCCAACTAACAGCTTTAGAAAATGTGATGTTGCCGATGGTGTATGCTAATATCAACCCAAAAGAAAGAAGCGATCGCGCAACAGTTGCACTGACAAGAGTCGGTTTAGCAAATCGCCTCAACAACAAACCAACTCAGCTATCTGGTGGGCAACAACAACGAGTAGCGATCGCTCGGGCCATTGTCAATCGTCCCGTAGTACTCCTAGCCGATGAACCCACAGGCGCACTTGATTCGCGCACAACCGAAGAAGTATTAGATATCTTTAGCGAACTCAATGCCAGTGGAATCACCGTTGTCATGGTAACTCATGAACCAGAAGTTGCTCGTCAAACCCAGCGCATCGTTTGGTTCCGTGATGGTCAAGTAGTACACTCTAATCTCACACCATCTGACTTGAGTCAGCTTGCTGTGTTATAAATTCTTAGTTTGCTGACTGTAACATCTATCAAATTCTGTGCTGCAATGGTGACATACAAACACGATCTCGAAAATGTTGATTGGGAGGAGATGAAAGCTACACTCAGTCAAGATAAATTCGACAACGGTAGAAGTGCTGAACAACTCAAAGCATCGTTTACCAACAGTTATGCCACTTGTATTGCTTATGCAGGCGATCATATTATCGGCACTGCTCGCGGACTATCTGATGGTATTTGTAATGCTTACATAGTTGATATTTGGACATTTACACCTTATCGTCACCAAGGAATTGCTAGCACAATGATGCGAACCTTATTAGACAAATTGCAAGGTCAGTATGTCTGTTTGTTTACAGATGATTCTATCCAATTTTACAAAAAACTTGGCTTTACCGAAAGAGAAACTTGTCTGGAGCAGATAATCGGTAAATGGTTAGTGAATACATCATTAACAGATAGCTAAATAGCAAGCCTATTTAATTTTTAATAATTGAAAGCCCCAGATCCCCGACTTCTTTAATAAGTCGGGGATCTTGTTTTCACGGTTATGGATATGGATTTAGTCTAATTACAAACTTGACGTTTTGCCAGTTTCTGCTTGCGTTGCGATCGGCTTAACATCCGTGTAACCCACTTCACCAGCTATTGTCCGAAACACCGACATTTGTTCTTCAAATTCTAATCCTTCAATTTGCGAAACCAAATCATTAATTTCTTTAGCTGGCTGGTAGCTGCTTGGCAAATCAACTACCGTATCCCCCATAGCTACCGCCCAAGCATACCAAACTAACAGTTGGTTGTTTTCTTTGATTGCCCCATAAGCACGAGAATATTCTGTATCTTTGCGGTTAACTATATCCCGCATGATATCTAGTTGCTGCTCATCTGATAACTCAAAATAGTCTCCTAGCAGAAGTGGTGCTAAGTCTGGTTCAGCAGCAGCAGGAGCAGCTGGGGTGATCGAGTCACCCATTTTTTTATAAACCAAATAGAACCAAGCTAATTTTGCATCGGTATCTAAGGCATTAAACGCATCCACCAAGTTTTGAGTTTCATTACTCTGGGCTTGAGAAATATTTTTATCGTAACTTGCAGTCATAAATTTGTTTCCAAAGAAATTTTACCCGCCAAATTAAGGCTTACCAAAGTTTGAGCGTCAAATTCTACTACCTATAGAAAGATTTAAAAAAATTTAAAATTGCAGCTTTAATCTACCTTTTAATAGAGGTAAAAGTCTCCCGCAAGAAGCAAGAAAGCAGCACCTTACTTTGCTATAATCGCTACAGCAATAAAAAATTTACCTAAAGGTTTTAATTATGCCTGATGAAGAAGTGAAGCCCAATTTAGAAGCTTCCACCCAGGATGCACAATTAGCTGCCGATAGCATAGCTAGTGGTGAAGAAAAAGCGCCAACGGTGGATTTTGATGCTGATTATGCAGCTGCACAACAATTCAGCGTGAGTGAAGTTGACCGCACAGGCAAAGGTGCAGCAGCAGCCGAAGCAGCCACTGCACCTAACCAGAAAACCTCTCAGCCACAAGAGACAAAAACTCAGGCGCAGTCAACTGGTAATCCTGATGATTTTCTAGAGTTAGCGAAGGAAGTTGGGAATTCACCGACTGAGAGTGTAAGCAATGTTAGTGATGATCTAGTAGAACAAGCTTTGGAAAAGGGTGAACGGAAAAATTAAGTTTTTCTGATATCTTGCTATTTTGTTGGGTGGGCAATGTCACAAATATTAAAATTGAAGTTTTTGGCATTGGTAGATATTGCCCTCTTTACTGTTTTGGTCAATCGCCAACAGTTAAGATTTTTACTATCGACTTTTGATTATTGATCAATTAGCGACTATTCATCACTTCGAGTAGTTCGCTAGGTCGCTGAATTAAATAATCTGGATTTTGCTTGGCTAGTATTTCTGGTGAATTAAAGCCCCAAGTCACTGCAATCACTTGGATATTTGCTTTTCTTGATGCTTCTATATCTCTGGTTTCATCTCCGACATAAATAACTTCTTGAGGTTTGAGTTGATTTTGCCTCAATACATTATTGATTATGGTTGTTTTGCCAAAAATTGTAATTCCTGAGTAGATAAAATCAAATAAGTGATTTAAATCATTAATTGTCAGGAATTGCGTAACATTTTCTTTAGAATTAGAAGTGATAATGCCCAGTTTATATCCTTGATTTTGGAGTTCCATTAATGCTTCTTTAATTCCCGGAATGGGCTTTAATTCTGGGATTTTGTTTTTTAATTCCCCTTTAACTTTTTTAACTAGAAAAGGGATCTTAAATAGAGAAACTCCTGAGTACTTAATAATTTCCCTAGATGTTAAGTTTTTAAGGAGGGCTAATTGCTCTGGACTTATGTGTCTATAACCAAAGTCTACAGCTAGACGATTAGCAATACTTACAAGGGCATCTACTGTATCAGCAATTGTGCCATCAAAATCAAAAATAATTACTTTCGGGGTCATTCTTTCGCCTGGATGCGTCAAGATTAGCTAGGGCGTTGCGTCGTAACATTTCTGGCTTAATCCGCCGCAAGGCAGATGCTGGAAATCGTTTATCCCACTCCTGATCTGAGATTTGGGCTAATTCTAGCAGTTGGGGAGCTATATTCCCAGGATAAGGCTGAAAGTCTTCAATATCAGTTGTGCTGGCAAAACGTTGATTCCAAGGACAAACATCTTGGCAAATATCACAACCAGCAACCCAGCCTTGCAAATGAGGTGTGAGTGTCTGTGGCAATTCCTCTGCCCGATTTTCAATCGTATGATAAGCAATGCAGCGATTAGCATCCACGACAAAAGGCTGAGTAATTGCACCCGTAGGACAAGCCTGAAGACAACGAGTACAGCTACCGCAGTGTTCTGTATGAGGGCGATCGCTCTCTAATTCCAAATTTGTCAACACTTCTCCCAAAAATACCCAAGAGCCAAATTCCGGTGTAATCACATTACCATTTTTGGCAATCCAACCAATTCCGGCAAGTTGAGCCAACACTTTTTCTTGCACCGGGCCAGTATCTGCATAATAACGAGTTCGTACACCTTGATCAAGTGATTCTAGCCATGTAGATAGCTGCTTGAGTTTTTTATGCATCACCTTGTGATAATCCCTTCCCCAGCCATAACGGGAAATTTTGGCGTATTCCTCGCCTTTGGGACGTTGATGTGGTGTATAGTAATTCAGCGTCACACACACTAGCGATCGCGCTTCTGGCATCACTAAGCTGATATTTTGACGTTTTGGGTTAGCCATCCATTTCATATCGGCGTGATAACCCAGTTCAATCCATGCTTGTAACCTCTGCGCTTCTGTGGCATCTACCCTATCGACAGCAGCAATTCCAACTTTATGAAAGCCCAACTCGCTGGCTTTCTCTTTTACTACACTGCTGCTTGTTACGGAATACTGATTCATTTTTTTATTTGGATTTTGCCTAACCAAAGGCATGTAAATCATACATTACGTAGTCAATACCTTTTATTAAGATTTGTTGCTTTATCTACATAATTTTATTATATCCTGGTAACTAATTATTCAGAAGATATTATTTGAGATTTGTCTGATCAAAACTTCTATCGTGAGAAAGATTTGTATATGTATGGCAATCTATCTCAATAGCAGCTTTCTTTTTACCGATTTTTGTATTGAAATTAATATTTAGCTAGGATAATACAGGTAATTCTATGACCTCTGCTGAATCTATATCGTCAGCGCAGTTGAAAGAAGAATTCCAGATTGAGGGAATTACAGAAACAAGTGTACTACGTTATTTTGAAACCTTAAATGCTGGAGAATTTGAGGCAACTGCTGCCTTATTTGCGGTAGATGGTGTGATGCGTCCACCATTTGAATCTGATATTGTGGGGACAGATGCGATCGCAGCCTACTTAAAACAAGAAGGCCAAAACATTAAAGCTTATCCCAACACAGGAATAGCTGAGACTTTAGAAAATGGTGATATCCAAGTTCAAATAACAGGCAAAGCACAAACCTCATGGTGTAGTGTAAATGTCTTGTGGCTATTTATCCTCAATCAACAAGGGCAAATTTTCTATACTAGAATCAAACTTTTAGCTTCTCCCCAAGAGTTACTTTCTTTACGTCGGGAAAATTAATAAGTAAATATAATTACTTAAAAGGTGTGCTTATACCCAAAACAAAATCTCGGCATTGAAAATTCGTATAAATCAGATTACTTGAAAAATAGTAAGTTTTGTCTATTGGACTAATTCGGGTAAAGTAGCTTCTAACTTGAGACAGTTGGCACCATTAATCTGCAACTGATAATCTACTTTATCCATGAGACGATTCATAATTAGCCAACCATAACCACCTTCTTGTTTTTCCATAGGGTTTGGAGCGTAGTAGGTAGACATATCAAAGCCTTCGCCGTAGTCCCAAATTTCTAGGGCAAGATCCCGATCTTTGACTTCCAAACGCAATAAAATCGGTAAATTTGGTTTGTCCTTGTGGGCGTGACGGACTGCATTTGAGTAGGCTTCCACCAAAGCCAGTCTCAAACGACTTGATTGCCGCGACCAATCCACAGAATCTCCTAACTGGATTTTCAAACATCCCAGCAACCAGTTTTCGACAATATTCAGAAAATTCAAGTCACTTGGTACATGAAGCTCACTTTTCATTACTTACAAAATCTCCAGCGAAAGTATAGTTTGATCGTCTTCTTGAATGTGGTTATCTGCCTGGATGCGAGCTAGTAAATGGTTAAGAGAAAGTGGTTGTTGCTCTTGTTGTAACAGTTGCCAAAGACCATCTTGATTCAGCATAGAACGATTAACTGACTCAACGCTAGACCCAGTTTCTACTGATGGATCACAATTAGTTGATACCATTGCTTCTGTAATTCCATCGCTGGCTAGTAACAATGTGTCTCCAGCAGCTAGAACCAAGCGACCAGACTGTGCCTGCCACTTGGGTAAGATCCCTAAAGGAACGCTACGGACTTTGAGGTAATTGGGATTGTCGGCTAAAACGCCTTGGCGTGACCATAACAGTGGATATATATGACCAGCATTAGTGTAGACGAGTTCCTTAGTGGTAGGGGTATAACATGCTAACACAAGAGTGATGAAATAATTGTTGCTAACTAAATCTTCACTGAGAGCGTGGTTGAGGTTTTGCATGACCACATTCGGCTCGGCTGGTGCTTCTTGAGATAATTCCCGGCGCAAAACTGAAATAATACTAGCCATAAATAAAGCAGCTGGGACGCCCTTGCCAGAGACATCACCCACTGCTAACCACAAATCACCTTTGGGATGAACAAAAACTTCAAAAAAATCGCCTCCTACTTCTCGCGCTGGGTAACAGCAGGCTTGCACCTTTACACCTTTGATGTCAGGTAAACTTTGGCGTAGCAAGTTGTATTGAATTTGGCGAGCTACTTCCAACTCATTATGAATCTGCTGTTGCTTTTCTTGGAGACGTTGGTAGAGTTTTGCTTGAGAGAGGGCTAAGGCTGCTTGTTCGGCAACACCTGCAATCAGTTGGATGTCTTCGTCTTGCCAGGGGCGATCGCTTCCCCATTGGTGGAGGGCTAGCACAGCCAACAAATGCTGCTGGTAGCTAAGTGGTACAACCAGGTGGTGACAAGGGTTGCCGTCGTATATTTCTTGAGCAAGTTGATAATGACGGGTTTCCAGCACTTTTTCAATTAAAACACTCGAATCGAAGAAGAAATCTGATACACGGGATTGAGGATCGCGGTATAAGAACTGGTCTTGTGTCAGGCGATCGCCCTCTACTGGTCTGAGCAAGCAACTGGTAGCTTCAAATCTTTGTCCAATAGTTGCTACAATCTTTTGCAGCATACTGTCGTAGTCTAAAGATTCCCGAATTGCTGTTGTTACCGCATTAAACAAAGATTCTCGCCGTAGGGACCGACGCAACTCTTGCGTGCGCTTCTTAACTAGGCGATATGTATCAGCGGCTTGCTCAACTAATGCCCTGAGTTTATCTGGATTCCAGGGTTTGGTAATGTACTTGAAGACTTGACCAGAGTTAATCGCATCCACCAAATCTTCGACATCAGTAAAACCAGTTAATAAAATCCGAATCGTGTCCGGAAAGTGCTCTACAGTGCGACTAAAAAATTCCGTACCACTCATTTCTGGCATTCTTTGGTCAGAAATAATCACCGCCATTTCGCCAAATTGATCCAAGATTTCCAAAGCACCAAAGGCATGATTGGCTTTATATACTTGATAATCTCGCCTAAAAGTGCGGTAGAGTAAATCTAAGTTATCTGGCTCATCATCTACCACCATGAGTTTAAGTTTCTCCAACCCGATCTCAGCCATATTTGACTTTAGTTTTCACATATTTGAATAGCGAGATAGTGTGATGTTTATCCCACCTGATAAATAATAGAAAATCAGAGAAGCCATTCACTTTGAAATAACTTTCTCAAAGTTGTGAGTTTCCCTTGATCATCCTCAATTGTTCCACACCAAAATTAACTTTATCCAACTAACCCAGAACGCAAGGCGCGGACTGCTGCTTGGGTACGGTCATCGGCACATAGCTTATTCAAAATATTGCGAACGTGAGTTTTAACAGTCCCAACAGTGATGTAAAGTCTTTCCGCAATTACAGCATTACTACAACCTTCGACTATCAACTGTAACACTTCTAATTCCCTTTCTGTCAGGCTGTAAGGTTGAATTCCTTCCAGATTCTCGACATCATCAGGGTTAGAGGCAATAGTTTTGATATCTACAAAAGCCGATTCCAACTTTTGAGGATTTTGTTGCGCTTGTTGTAATACAATCCGAGCGATCGCTGGATCGATCCAGGCGTTGCCATTGTAAGTTACTCGTATTGCTTCCAGCAAATTATCGAATTTGATATCTTTCATACAATAAGAGTCTGCACCAGCAGCAAAAGCTGCCAACACAGCTTCTTTGTTATCCCGCAGCGTCAAAATTAACACCTTTGTGACTAGCTGCTGCCCATTAGCAGTAGATTTTACCTCCCGTGTCAGCTCAATGCCATCCTTATCTGGTAAACCAATATCTACAATGGCAATATCTGGTTGTACCATTTTTAACATTTTTAGTCCCTCAGCAGCATTGGCAGCTTCACCTACAACTTCAATTTCATCCTTTTGCAGTAATGCTGTCCGAATACCTACACGAGTTAGATCATGATCTTCAATCAGAGCGATACGAATTTTACTCATAGCCAACTTCAGCCCGTTACACTACCTTAACCATAAAGTCGAGTTTCGTGACATACTCCCACACTAACTGCTAGCAGTATAGTGGGGGCTTCTGTTCCCAGAACCAGAGTTGAGAGTTGAGCGTTTTATACTGAGTGAATATTACACCTTAACAAGAAAATTTGGACTGGTTCAGCCCAACTACAAGCGCCCAAGACTAATTAGTTTAATTATGCTTTCTATTGTTGCAGGGCAAGGGGGAATCTCTCCTGCCTAAGTTCTAATATAAAAAATTTGATAAACTTAACATTCAAGGAAATCTGGTGTGAGAATTACTCAAGAATAGGCTATGTCTAACGGCAATCAAGCATTTTCAGTGTTGGGAATACCAGTTCATGTGATGGCTAACTATCTAGGCTGGTTGTTAGAATGCCTGCACGCAGGCAGAGGAACTCATATAGTAACGCTCAATGCAGAAATGATTATGCAGGCAGAGCGAAATCATTTCTTAGCTCAGGTGATTAAAAATGCTGAATTAGTGATTCCAGATGGAGCCGGGGTTGTTCTGTATTTGCGGTGGCTGTTATGGCAAAAAGTGCAGCGTTTTCCAGGGATTGAACTAGCAGAAAAACTTTTGCAAGAACTTGGGCAACAGAAGACAGGGGCAAAGGTATTTTTCTATGGAGCAGCGCCTGGAGTGGCCTCAATTGCGGCAGATTTTTGGCAGCAGCAAATTCCAGATTTGCGTATAGTAGGCACTTACTCAGGCTACCATTCCTCAGAAGAAGAAGCACAATTGCAACAAACTCTTGCTCAATTGCAGCCACAAGTGATTTTTGTCGGTTTGGGAGTGCCACGTCAAGAGTTATGGATTGCCGAAAACCGCCATTTGTGTCCTCAAGCAATTTGGATTGGCGTCGGTGGCAGTTTTGATATTTGGTCGGGAACTAAAACTCGTGCTCCTGCCTGGTTAGGAAATAATAATTTGGAATGGTTGTATCGGCTTTATCAAGAACCTTGGCGCTGGCGGCGGATGTTGGCTTTGCCAGCGTTTGCTGTGAAAGCGTTTGTTTATCGTTTGACAGCAAGGGGTGCAATTAGTTAAGAGGGGAGAGACGCGATTAATCGCATCTGTACTGAGTGTTATTACTTAGTTAGTATTAAAGTCTTTAAAAAATTTTAAATTTTCTTTGTTGAATTTTAAATTCCCAGGCGAAACCTGGGAATCCTTATTTTGAGAGGAATGTCACATCTAAGCCGGCAAACTATTTGGTTGTGGGTATGAGGAAAATTTAACAATGCCAGTATTAACAACTCAAGTTAAGAAAGACAAATCTTTTCATAGAAAGGACAGTGAAACTCAACAGCACGGTAGTAATACTACTGCAAAGGTGGCAATTGCAATCTGTAACCAAAACTTATACTAACGGCACTCACGCCTTGTTGAATGCGAACCTTGAGGTAAAAAAGGGAGAATTTCTGTTTATCACCGGGCCAAGTGGTTCAGGTAAATCAACGCTCTTGAAACTGCTGTATGGCCAGGAGTTACCCACACAGGGAGAAGTAATTGTTGACGAATGTAATGTAGCAGGTTTACGGGGCGATCGCTTGTCATTATTGCGGCGACGGATTGGCATTGTGTTTCAAGACTACAAATTGATTAGCCAACGAACAGTAGCGGAAAATGTAACTTTTGTGCTGCAAGCTCAAGGGTATACCCGTAAAGAAATTCAACGACGCCTAGAACCAACCTTGAAGCTGGTGGGTTTACTGAGTAAAGCTGACTGCTTTCCAGATCAACTGTCTGGGGGAGAGCAACAGCGGGTGAGTATTGCCCGTGCGATCGTTGGTACACCACCGCTGCTGTTGGCGGATGAGCCTACTGGAAATCTCGATCCAGATAATTCTTGGCAAGTGATCCAGATTCTTCAGAAGTTAAATTCCTTTGGGGCTACAGTAATTGTTACCACCCACGATGAACAGTTGGTGCGGCGATGCAATCATCGGATAGTGCAAGTTCGCAATGGACGGCTGTCTCGAAAATAAGCATTGGGTATGGGAAATTGGGCAAATAACTAATAAACGTGGTGCTTGACTTTTGCTGATACGGGTACGAAAGTTGTTGCTGTTTTGGGTGCTAGGACTTGTAGGCGATGGTCTCCGACCGACCGGAGGTCATCGCAGGCTTGTAAACTCTTAAAAGCTGCCTCTCGGATCACAACTTCCTCCTCTCGACTGAGTAGGAGTTGCAAGCATTCGACAACATCTTGCTGCACTGAAGGATCAACTCGCTTACGGCTGATGATTTTAGTTAGTTGACGTAGGGCAATCAACCGCTTCAATGGATCTTTTTCTGTTAAATTCACCAACAACTGATCAAGGTGGTCTTCTTCTCGATTTTCATAGAAGTTGACAATTTGCCATACCAATAAAATTAAAGTTAACAGGGTTCCCACGCCTTGTACAATAGCACCAGCGGCAATCCAGGGACTGTGAGAGTCAACCCAAATTGCAGCTGCCATGTAAGTGCTGACAGTAGCAAGACCACCACTGACGACTGCTAAGGCTAACCGACGATTTGAACTGTTTAAGAACTTACGGATCTTAGACCAGTGCAATTGCCAGTCCCAATTCTGCATTGAGTAAACCAATACCATTACCCCAACGCCGATTAAGAGAGCCAATAGCAGTTTCCAGTTCCATAACAACATCGCAACGACGATTGTCAGAAACCCAAGAAAGCCCCCAGGCCCAGAGAAGCGCTTAAATGTTTGCTGCTTTCTAGCTCCTTTTGTCTTGAACTTTGTCAGCGACCAGTTCCAGATGGGGATCTGGTTGATCAATTGCTGCCAAGAAGACGAAGCCTGTGCCACAGTGTTTACCTACTTGATTACAAAATTACCTATTGTATAAGTTTTACTAAGGATGAAGAAAGGGTGAAGCCCCAAACCACAAGATGCCCGGTTTTCATGGACGGATAGTAGACTAGTACAGGACGGCGGAAATCAAGATAACATTTTAAATGCCTTAGAGCAAGGGCGTAAAGGCTTTTTAAATTTTGAATGCGTGAATTTTACTAATTTAAAGACAAAAACGAAAGTTATCAAGGGTGAATTGACCATCAAAAGCACAGAAGGTAACGCTACAAATGTTATTCACAGTTATGGATAATCAGGTATTGGGGGAAATTACCGAGTCTGACTTGGCAAGATTAGCGCTTGGTAGTGGAGTTTGATCGAAGAGTTGGCGATCGCGATCGTCGGCAAAAAGCACTAGCCGTTGCGAACTAGTGACAGCGTTAACCGAGTTAAGGGACTGACAAAAAATAAATTATCCAAAATTATTTGTACATTTGTAGGGGATCTTGGTCTTGCGCCCCGGAGATGGGATGTTTTTTTAACTAGAAGTCCTTAAGCGGACGCAAGAAAGTAGCTTCTAAAAATCCGCTTTTAGGCGCTCCCATTAAGACTGTTAGCCCTGAATAGGTTGTAATATCAAGTTCGGGTGATTACTTATAATAAAATCTATCAATGTAGGTTGGGTTGAACGCCAGTGAAACCCAACATTTACTTCTTGTTAATGTTGGGTTTCGTTCCTTAACCCAACCTACAGATATTATATATGTTACTTATGCCAATAATCACTACATTAAACAAAAAATACTTATGTTTCAACCACTAGGATTTGAACAACGCTCCATAAATACCTCACTAGGTAGAATGGTATATTATACTGCCGCTGGGTCACCTTGGCAGGACAATGTAACTGCCAAAGATGATCGGGAAACTTTGGTGTTCCTGCACGGCTTTGGTGGTGGATCTTCTGCTTATGAGTGGTCGAAAGTTTATCCGGCTTTTGCCACTGAATATCGGATCATTGCGCCAGATTTAATCGGTTGGGGTAGGTCTGAGCATCCGGCACGGAGTTATAATATTGAGGATTATTTGACCACAATTCGGGAGTTTTTCGAGCAGACTTGTACTGGCCCAGTAACAGCGATCGCTTCTTCTTTGACCGCAGGATTTACAATTCGAGTAGCAGCAGTTCATCCGGATTTATTCAAGTCTTTAATTCTCACTACCCCCTCAGGACTTTCCGACTTTGGCGAAGACTACTCCAATAGTTTTTTTGCCCAGTTAGTCAGCGTTCCCCTTGTTGACCGTTTACTTTACAGCACTGGAATAGCCACCAGTGGGGGTATTCGCAGCTTCTTAGAGCAACGGCAATTTGCTCAGTCTAATCGAGTGTACCAAGAAATTGTAGATGCTTATTTACAATCCGCCCAACAGCCTAATGCTGAGTATGCAGCACTGTCCTTTGTCCGTGGCGATTTATGCTTTGATTTATCCCTTTACATTCAACAGTTAATCACTCCCACCGCCATTATTTGGGGACAAAGATCGGAATTTACACGCCCCTCAATTGGTCGCCGCCTTGCCGAAATTAATCCCCAAGCGATCCGATTTTTTCAACAGTTGGAAGATGTGGGGTTAACACCGCAGTTAGAATTGCCAGCAGTGACAATTGGATTAATTCGCAAATTTTTGCCTTTACTTAATTAGTGATTTGTTCAGTAGTCAAAGCCCCATCTAATTTCATACCTTTTGCCTTATTTACTGATCTAATCTCAACCATAATTGTGTAGCTAAACTTTGGATTGTCGAGGCTTAATAAATTAAATTAAGGGCATTGCTGAATCATCTTTTAATTTTGTAAGGCCCTTAATTTTGGCTTAAACTTCCTTACAACATACTTATGTATACTGCAAAAATATCTCACTAAAAATATAAATAAACCTCATCTATGTTGAGAACCGTAGTTTTTGCCCTCACCCTAAATCCCTC
>NZ_CALMFY010000165.1 GCF_937863485.1 uncultured Nostoc sp.
AACAAGCTATATACGTCCCAGGTTGCAGCACCTCACAAAATCGCGTTGCTCCCGTATCGACCTTGGAAGTCGAAAGCTGGCACAGCGATCTGGTTCTGAGCGCTTATTTGAGAATTGGGAATGCCCAGAAGTCCTGCACCCAATACACAAAACGAAAGGTAAGACAAACGCATCTTAATGAAGCACAAAATGTGATCATAACGGCAGAGACGACAAAGCATGGCTTTCGGGGTTTAGCTAATTTTTGTCTCTTGTATGATATAGCAATTCTAAATTCAAAAGTTTAAGAGCACTCAGTCGCTGGAGAGAGTACTGAGTCCTTAAGCATGAAGTCAATTAAATGCTGCCAACTGCCAAATAGCAAATAGTTGATGAGGCTGAGGACATATTAAAAGAAGCCTTTGCGTGGTGACGCTGCAAGCGGATTTACTGGTAGGGATTCAAGCTGAACCATAGCGGAACTTGGTGGACAGCCAATCAATTGCTAAACCCAAACCCCGTGGAAAGTCTCCTGGCTGGACTACTGGAGAATCATGAATTATTATAATTAGCTACTTAATTATTAAAAAAGTACTGTCAGGCAAAAGAAAGAACCAGCTAAGTCAGCTTTAACTTTTAGTTTTTATATTTTTAGCTGTGTCGCTTGCTAATTCAGTGCTGCTGAGTCATTTTGTCATGGCTTAATCTAAACTCATGTATTCATATTCCTAGTTATTATTCGGGTTTACCGAACCGATAAATTCGAGTAAACCGTAATCTTTTTAACTGCATAATTTGGTGCGGTAATCATCATTTCTTAGGTGAGAGAACCGAATTCATCAGCTTGTTACTTTTGAATATTATGGTAATCAAAGCAAGGAAGTCAATCCAAAGTTTTGAGCAAAAAACTACTACTGTTACAAGGGAGAAATTAATATGCTAGTTCGTTACAACCCCTGGCAAGAATTGAACACTTTAGAACGTCACATCAACGGCTTATTTGGAGATACCAGAGTCCCCTCGGCACGGATTGAAAAAGGCTTTATCAGAGTTCCGGCTGCTGAGTTGCACGAAACTGCTGATGCGATTCATCTCAAGTTAGAACTGCCAGGACTAGAAGCTAAAGACCTAGATATTCAAGTCACTGAAGATGCTGTTCACATTAGCGGTGAGCGCAAGTCTGAAACTAAAACCGAAAACAATGGCACTACCAAGAGCGAATTCTACTATGGTAAATTCCAACGTGTAATTCCTCTATCTGCTCGGATTCAAAATACCAATGTCACCGCAGATTATAAAGACGGGATCTTGAATTTGACACTGCCCAAGTCTGAGCAAGAAAAGAACAAAGTTGTCAAGGTTAATCTAGAGCAACCTGCTGCCTAATGGCTTCTGATGAGACGACTCTACCGACAATAATTGATTAAGATAGCTAAGAGCTTGGTTATGAGATGACCAAGCTCTTTTTTTGTAGTAATTGTCTGTGAGGGAGCGATGGCGTATCTGTCCGCCAACTCTTAGAGGAAGTTTGAAAATTAGGTTTTCCTCTCTACGAGATGCTTTTGCTTGGAACTGGAGGTAGAGTATGACGCTCAAAGAAATTCCAAATCATCTGAGTTGAGTCTAAACCCAGGTTTTTATTAAACTTGTTAATATTTTTATCATTAGAAGTACCACCGTACCAAAGATGCCCCCCATTAACTACAGCCAATTGTAAAACCTCGGAACCAGCACTACAACCGGAGTAGGAATAGGTTTTAACTCTATCACTACTGCCAGCATTGTCAAGGGCAAATGCTACATCGTTTGCAGCATAGGTGGGACATTGGTTATGATCGCGCCAAAAATTTACTACTTTCGGAATGGAAACGAGCGCTCCTTTTTGAGTTTTTTCGTCGCCCTGATAATGTACAGATTGGTCATTTGTGCCGTTAATCATCAACATTGACACAGGAAGAAGCGGTTGGCATGTTTGTTCAAGTCGCATTGGCAGAGAACCAGCAACCGAAGCAAAAGCAGCTATCTGATCAGATAGTTGACAAGTCAAAGCCTGAGTTAATATTCCACCTTTAGAAAAGCCAGTAGCGTAGATTCTATGCTTATCAATATTTCTAACTTGCTGTAGGTGATTAATTAAATTCTTCACAAAAGAGATATCATCAATCTTCCTTTTGCCCTTCTTTCTCAAGCTCCATGTATGGTCAATTCCATCAGGATAAACTACAATAAACCCTTTTTGTTCTGCTAATTCATTAAACCCTGAGACATTACTAATTGATCGCCCGCTACCATCGTCCCCATGAAATACTAAAACTAATGGCATAGGACGACTAGAAGAATAAGACTTGGGTGTATAAATATAGTAAGTACGCAGAGAACCTTGCTCAGTTAATTCGCCATCACTAGCACCAAAAATAACTTGGGATTGCCGAGCAGTTATTTGCTGTGCTTGAATTGATTCGCAAGCTGTTACTAAACCAATTAACGTGAAAAAAATAAATACTCGCTTCAACAACTGAAAACTTAGATGAATATTCACGGTAAATAAAATTTGGTAAAAGTATAAGTATTTTGTTTTTCATGCTGTTATGAATAACAAAGTACATCTATTCACTTACTGTTTACCTCATACAAATGGTTGAATAATCGCTCAATTACAACTAGTAAAACTCTAACTATAGATAGTAAAACTCTAACTACAGATATAATCTAGTACTCATGGGGGGTTGGGGTGGGTGCGACGCTCTCCCATTTTCCTCTCTTCCAGACGCTCAACGCGTTTGCTTGAATGAAGGGCGGTACATTCCGGTAGTTTGTCTTTAGTCTATCATCTGGGGTGTCGGGGGGAATGATGGCGATCAAGTCGGTGGTTTTCATTCTCCCGAATACACGTATTTGGGTACATCTAAGGGTTAAGGGAATCAATAAAACAGGAATGACTATTAGAACATTAGCCTTATGAGATAGCAGCCTTGCAAATACGACAAAATACCTTGAAATATCTACAGCATAAACAATGCAGCAATTTGTGGTAAAACAATTAGAGCCTTCAAAAGTAATAAAAAATGATAAACCATTCACATTTGAAGCAGAAACTAGATAGATTTTGGCGTCAAATATTTCAAAAAACTTTCTGGGGAATTGTTTGTTTAATAGTTCTGTTTAGTGCTGGTTTTATGTCTGCCAACGCTGTACAGCCATTACGTAAGCCTTCTCTGTGGCAAGTTTATCAGCACTCACTCAAATCAGCAAAATATGTTGACTTGACTCATGCAATCGCTCCTTTAATTCCTGTATGGTCAGGTTTTGGTTCATCCAAGTTTGCGCCTGCCATCAACCCAAAAACAGGTGAGTCATACACCTATCAAAAAGATGGGTTTGAAGCAACTGATTACGATTTATCCACCGATCAGCTAGGAACCCAACTAGATCCCCCTGCTCACTGGAACCCTGACTATCCAGCTATTGATGAATTGCCAGCTACTTTTGCCGTTCGTCCTCTAGTAATAATTCCGATCCAGGATAAAGTTGCCAAAGACCCCAATTACCATTTGAGTGTCAAAGATATTCAGGATTGGGAACGCAAACATGGCAGGATTCCAAAAGGCTCTGTTGTGTTTGTTCGCTCTGATTGGTCTTCATCATGGCCAAACCCCGAATTAGCTACAAGAACTAAGTTTCCTGGGGTGAAGCTAGAAGCTTTGCAGTTTCTCCACCTTCAGCGTCAAATTCTTTTCCACGGACACGAACCCCTTGATACAGACAGCACCCCAACGTTGGAAGGAGAAGCTTGGCTGTTGAAAAATGGATATACACAAGCAGAGGGTGTTGCAAATCTAGATCAGGTGCCAGAAACAGGCGCCTTGATCTCTATTGGATATCCTAAATTCAAAGGTGGTTTAGGAGGTTATGCACGTTACATTGCCATCTGTCCGCCAAACTGGAAATACGGCGTTTCTATAGGTAAAATACCGGAATCTCCCCTGCAAAAAGCAGATAAACCCCTCCACTGGGATACAAAATTGGGTGTACGGGTACGGTGAGATGAAGCAATTCAGTCATTGCTTCCTGACTTGAATGATCAGCGATCGCTCATAGCTTTTATCGCTGTTTAAAGGTTCTGGCAATTTGGCATAACAAATTTCTGTTTTGCAGCTTAAATTGAGATATCAACAGAACGCAACAGCCACAAATCGCCAGTTGTTGACCCAACGCTATAGAATAACTTCTCAGGCAACAAAAAGCGCTCGGTCATCGCAACTCTTGGAGACGTTGCGCGAACGTCACAACTGGCTAATAATCTACTAGAAAACATATACTAAATCTGCGATCGTGTACCCGCCCACTTTCGGCAGGCATCGCTTAACATCTAAAATACTGCTGTGGTCAATACCTTAGAGAAAAGATTAGATTTAACATGAATGAAAGTTTAGCAGCCACATTAGGGGAATTACAAGCACAAATATATTGGTTACATGATGCCCAAAAGTTTGCCCAATTGGCATCAGCAGCAGCTACCATATATATGAAACTTGGTTATACTCAACAGCAGGCAGAAACGGCAGGTAAATTAATTAGTGAAGCTTATCAATTATCTGATGATGCTGTTTTAGCCCAAGAAGCAGGTAATTTTGATAAAGAAATACAGTTTTATCATCAGGTTAAAAATAAATTAACCCAAGTAGAAACCATATTAGGTTATCAAACCAGCATTGCCATACATCAAATGAAATGGTGGATATATTTTCGTCACAGACAGAAACTACAAGTCTTGCTACATTTATTTTTACAAAATGTTAAAGCAGTGGGATTGATTAACTTACTTACTGCTATTAAACTTACATCTTTTATAATCGAGATAGGTAGAGTTCACAAATCGCGTGACAGAGAAACCACCAAACATAACGCTATAAAATACTGGGCTGAATTATTGAAAATTAAACCATCACAATATCCTTATCTTGGTTAAATTGCTTATTTTTAGGCTTGCACATGATTGGTAAACTTTGATAAGCGATGCCTATGGTGGTAAACTACACATCCTTAACTTTTCCTCTCTTTATTGAGGGGCGATGTCTGCGACGGGCTACGCCTACGCTTGGTTTCCTCTCTAGTAGACGCTCAATGCGTTCGCTTGAATGGGTAGGGCGATCGCATCTATTTCACGAATAAATGCTTATACTTTGTCTTGTTCTTTGGGAAAACTCCTCAGTTAAGAGCAAACTTACAGCCATAACAAATTCAGATGCACTACCAGCAAGTGTACCTACTGCTAAGGAGGGCAAAGCATTACCAACAAGGGAAACCAATGTTCCCAAAAATAACCACGGCCATTTCAGTCGGAACCAAATACCAATGCCAATTAGCAGAACAAATAGATTAACTACAATCGTGATAATTGGCGGGCCGCTCAAATTGGCAACATGATAGCGCAGGATTCCCGCAAACTCTATTGAAACTAGTTCCAACCCTAAATAGTGAGTGGCAACATCTATCGCTGTCAGTCCGAATGCAATTAGCCAAGATAAAACCCGCACTACTCTATTAGCCCAACTAGCTCCGGCGCGGTGAGCGAGTTCGACACCAATCACAATGAATAGCGGTACAACAAAATAATGTAATAGAAAGCGTAGCATACTGAGAGTTTTCAAAAGCTCTCCTTCACCAATTAGACTTCCTACTGAAAGAATGAGATTGTCATAGCTAATGCTCACTAGCACTATAGGCAATACAATCATTGCGAGGCTGGTTGATTGCTGCCGCAAACGAATCGCCCAGCTTATTAACACCCATTCGATCAAGGCAAGACTGAAATGTGTTACGGGATAAATTATTAACATAAGTAATGTATTCACATAGCAAAATGTATTCCAAGCACAAATACTGACTGCATAAGCCGATAAGGCTAATTTGTGCCTGGAATAAAAGTTAGAGCGACTTATTCACTAAACTTGTGGCTGTAATTATGGTTGAAACTGGTGTCTAAAAATCATCTGATAAAACCACTTTTAGCTTGGTGTTAAGTTTTGGTGCAAAACCACTTCCTTCAGCTACATAAGTAATTGCTCCTCCAGCTTCTAAAACAGCAGGGCCACCACAGGCTTTAATTAAATCAACACCGTTCTTCACCTTAATATCCTGACAACCAAATTCAAGTCCATTTGGGCCAGTAATTTTAATCTTATTAATTGTTCCAGTTTCACCAGCCGGTAAAAAAAGTTTAGCAGAGCGAATAACTGTTTTATCAGGCAAAGGATCTGTTGTTGTGTCGATACTGAACTTTCCTTCAGTAATTGGCGCTTTTTCCGTGATAATTAACGTAGCAAGGGTGCTTGGCGCTGCGATCGCCTCTGTAGAAAAACAGAAAACCAGAAATGATAGAGCAAATGCTAAAATCTTGGTCAAGCGCATGGACTTTTTGAGTGAATTCATAATCATTTTTTGTTGAACCTGTAATTTTTAATGCCAGCTAGAGGAAAGAAAGATTGCTTCCATCGCTGTACTTAAAAGCTACGATATCAACTAAAAAATGTATCTAATAGTACCCTTGAGGGTACTATTATAGAAACTTGAGCAAAACTGATCAAACAATAGCTGCCTCTGGAATCGCACTCTGCATTCTCCCGAAAGCATCAATCAAATTCTGCAATTGTTGATCTGCTTTAAAAACTCCTAAACCGCGCACTGTAACTTTACCAGGAGAATAGACAAACCACGTCTTGAAATTCTCTGGTAAATTAGCCGCCAATAAATTCCAAGCGGGTTCTTTCATCGGTGTTTCTAAGACGACGTGCTGCTTGTTTTCTAGTTTAATCCGGCTGAATCCAAGTTTTTTCGCTAGCTGTTTGAGTTCCATGACTCGCAAAAATTGATTCGCCGACACTGGTAAAGTACGATAGCGATCGCTCTCAATAGTAGAATTAGTAGAGTTTGAGACAGTTATACAATAAAGGTAAAGACGTTGAGGTTCAACTAACCTAATGCGTGTACCTGAAACAAACCCAAAGATACCAATGCCTTCACCAAGCCTCTACGAAACTGATTTTTACGCTTGGACACAGGAACAAGCAACTTTACTTCGTGATCAGCAGTGGAGTCAGATTGATTTACAAAATCTGATTGAGGAGATTCAATCTTTGGGTAAACAGCAACGTCAAGAACTGCGAAACCGTCTGAGTGTGTTGATTGGACATTTACTAAAATGGCACTACCAGTCAGGGCGCCGTAGCCGTAGCTGGTTAGCAACACTTCGGATTCAACGCTTAGATATTGCTGAACTGCTTGAAGACAATCCTAGCCTAAAGCCCTACCTTGAAGAAGCACTTCGCAAAGCCTACCTTAAAGGTGTCGAATTAGCTGTTGGAGAAACAGATTTGCCCAAGCGAACTTTTCCGGTGGAGTGTCCTTACAGTTTGTCAGAGATTGTGGACTATGATTTTTACCCCGGTGAACCAAGCAAGTTAGTGGATGAATTAGAGCAGTAATTTACAATTCAAGTAAATCTTCTTCAGATAGCTGGGCTATTTTCATCAAGGCTTTCAAGGTTCCAACTTTTAAATCTTGATTGCGGTGAACAGGAATTGACAGGATTTTTTCTACTTCAGGGTTTTCATAAATATGATGACTGCCAGTAACTCTTTGTAAAACCCAACCTTTTTGTTCCACAATCTTACAAAGTTGCTTGCCAGAAATCGATTTCATACAGCAATTTCGACAACTTGATCTGTTGACTCAATTGCATTACGACTGTTGGCTACTTCAAGCCAACCTTCAATAGCATCCTTTAAATTAGCTATTACCTCTTCTATAGTGTCTCCTTCGGTAATACAACCAGGAAGCGCGGGAACCTCTGCCCAATAGCCGCCTTCTTCTGCTGGATGAATAATTGCTCTAATTTTCATAAACCTGTTGAGCTAGTTTGTGAGAATATACTAATAAACATAACTGTTTGCTCTTAACTCTGGCTACTCAAATTAATGTTGCTACGATTCAAACCTAAGTAATTCTGCGATTGCTCTCAATAGCAGAAGTAGTAGAGTTTGAGTGTAAGCAAGTGTTGGGTTTTCTAAACTACGGCCAAGGCGATCGCACATAACCGAGGAAAGTCAACAAGTGTAAAATACAGAAATAAGTTACATAAAGATATACTTAAAGAACATACAGGAGTCTTCCGTCAAGCTGTACAGCTTCAACTTTCGATCTTAAAAGAGACTCAAAACTATCATCGCCTTCTAAGAGGAGTACAAGTTCTTTCAAAGTAAAAAGTATGATAAGCTTTTGGCTAAGTGCTTTTTTAATATCAATAATCGCTGCTTCAGTATAACCTGACTCAGAAATGAAAATGCCACGGGCATCACTCCTCAAAAATATTCGCATCATATGCTGTGCTACATCTTTGGGACTTAATGCTTCTTTCCACCATTTCATCTCGACTAAGTAGAGATGATTGTTAACTTCAATTGCTCCATCAATTTGCTGTATTATACCTTCGCTGTTTTCGCCTGTTATGGTGAAAGATTCTCTAAGCAAAACATTCTCACTTTTAAAGAAGCTATTCAATATAGGCTCTAGCTTTTTGCCTCGTTTATAAGGATCAGTTTCCTGATAAAGCGCTATTAATTCAGACCTAAGTTCCTGTCGCTTTTGTCTCTTATGTTTTAAATCATCCACTCTTGCTTGTTCTTGGGATTGACGTTTTTTATTATCCTCCTCAACTTTTAAGTCAAAATATTGCTGCATTCTGGTGAAAGAGTCTTTATAATTGATCATCTCTCTCACCTTAGCAACTAATCCCCTAGCTGCTATTTGGTCATTAGGCCAGCACCTAGAGAAATCTTCAAATTCAGCAACTCGTTTGACAATTTCTCTTCTTTAGCGAAGTACATCATCTCTACCTTTATTAAGCCTAACTAAGACCGTTCTCGCGATTTCATATTTGTTAATACTGTTTGTATCTTTATCAACCTTTTCGCTGACATCTGCCAAATCTTTTTTGCTAACTCCTGCACTTTCAAAAAAGATTAGAACATCTTTCTTGCTTTTACAAAGTTTTGGAATTGTATCTACTAGCAGATTCAAAAAATCCGGTAAAAAATGAAATATTTGACCACCCATGTTTGATTTCTAGCGTAGGGAAATGAGATTGCCGTAAATTTGAATATACTTAGAGAATCCTCAATTTGTATTTCTAAGCGAAACCACAGAGATTAGCCGATTACTATTACTAATTATACCTTAGCTAACTAATTAAATACCAAGACTGCTGAAACCTATGCTTACAATGTTTTTTACAGGTAAAGCAAGATTAACTGGATAAGCTGCTCATCTTTATTTATGTCCTTGCACTGTTATAAGAGGTATAAGTTCAAACTACTGATCAAACAATAGCTACTTCTGGAATTGCATCCTACATTCTCGCGAAAGCATCAATCAAATTCTGCAATTGTTGATCTGCCTTAAAAACTCCTAACCCATGCACCGTAACTTTACCTGGAGAATACACAAAGCGCGTCTTGAGATTTTCTGGTAAATTCTCTGCAAGTAAATTCCAAGCGGGTTCTTCCATCGGCGTTTCTAAAACAACGTGCTGCTTGTTCTCTGGCTTAATCCGGCTAACTAAATCCAAGTTTTTTCGCTAGCTGTTTAAGTTCCATGACTCGCAAAAGTTGATTCGTCGATACTGGTAAATTACCATAGCGATCGCCTTAAAATCCTAAACTCCACCTTCAAACTCTTCTAGGTCATCTACTGTCAGTGGTGCTTGGCCACTGTAGCGCACATACAACACATCAACTGTAGTACCTCCGTAAAAAGTACTCGGTATACGTTTTTGGCTTTCCCATAAAGGAGTTGGCGTACTTCTTCTGGAAAAATTTCATGTTCGATTGCTAAGGCACAACGTTGGGGTTTCTCTTGTAGGGTAGCAATAGCATTCATCAATCCTCGAAACCAACGATCAGCAAATTCAGGATTCCGCTCTCGATACCAGCGATAAGCTTGCTCAATTTGAGTTTCCGCAATTGGGGTAATCTCAACCTGAAATGCCATACTTTTGCTGCATTTCTTGGGCGAAATCCCCTATGGGGCGAGTTTTACCAGCGTTGAGTTCCTCGAAACCTTGTCCAATACCTGCAATTGTCTCTAACTGATCAATCAGTTGGCGTAATTTGGTGGGGTCGATTTTGCCAGGATCTAGAAAGGTGACAAGGACTTGAGAGCGATCGCTAACATCTTGCGGTAGCTGGGTGAGGTGAATTTCCCCATCCTGATAAATGCCTTCGATAGTTTTTATCATGAGTTGAAGTTGGGTTGGTATTTCCTTTAATTCTACTAACTAGTCTCAAAGGGCTGGGTTTGGAATTCCCACCTGCTCAAAATGGCATAGGTTTTCACTTGATGACTAATCTTTTTCTACCGATCAAACAACAGCCGCCTCTGGAATTGCACCCTGCATTCTCCCGAAAGCATCAATCAAATTCTGCAATTGTTGATCTGCTTTAAAAACTCCTAATCCGCGCACCGTCACTTTACCAGGAGAAAACACAAAGCGCGTCTTGAGATTTTCTGGTAAATTCGCCGCCAACAAATTCCAAGCTGGTTCCTCCATTGGCGTTTCTAAAACGACGTGCTGCTTGTTTTCTGGTTTAATCCGGCTAAATCCAAGTTTTTTCGCTAGCTGTTTGAGTTCCATGACTCGCAAAAGTTGATTTGCAGAGACTGGTAAACTACCATAGCGATCGCTCCACTCAGCAGCAATCTGCTTTAATTCTGATTTAGATTTCGCTGTCGCCACCGCCCGGTATGCACTCATCTTTTGATCCAAATCGGTAATGTAATCTGCTGGGATAAATGCTGTGAGGTTGAGATCAATCTGCGTATCCTCCACTTTCGGAATTTCTTGGCCTCGGATTTCTCGAATTGCTTCTTCCAGCATTTCCATATATAAATCAAAACCGATGGCATCCATTTGGCCGGATTGTTCTGCACCTAGCAAGTTACCTACACCCCTGATTTCCATATCGCGCATCGCCAGTTGATACCCAGAACCTAGCTGAGTAAATTCCTGAATTGCTCGTAATCGTTGCCGGGCCGCATCAGATAATGTCCGCTGCTTCGGATAAAATAACCAAGCATGAGCTTGGATACCTGCACGTCCCACACGACCGCGTAATTGATACAACTGTGCCAATCCAAAGCGATGAGCATCTTCAATCAAAATTGTATTTACTCGCGGAATATCTAAGCCAGATTCAATAATTGTCGTACAAACGAGGATGTCTGCATCGCCATTACTAAAGGTGAGCATGGTTGATTCTAACTCGCTTTCATCCATTTGACCGTGAGCGATCGCAAACCTACCCCCCGGTATCACTTCTCGTAAATTGGCTGTTGTCTCTTCAATTCCGTCCACTCGTGGAACTACATAAAACACCTGTCCGCCTCTGTCTAATTCTTGACGAATTGCACTGCGGATACTTTCGGAATTAATCGGTGACAGATGGGTTTTAATTGCTCGTCTAGTTGGCGGTGGTGTAGTTATCAAACTCATTTCCCGAATTCCCGACAAGGACATATACAATGTCCGGGGAATGGGAGTGGCTGAGAGGGTAAGCACGTCCACCTGAGTTTTCAAGCTTTTAATTTTCTCTTTTTGGTTCACCCCAAACCGCTGTTCTTCATCCACTACCAACAGTCCTAAATCCCGAAATATCACGCCTTTACCTAAAAGTTGGTGCGTACCAATTACTACATCTAATTCGCCTGTTGCCAATCGCTTTTGAATATCGCGGCGTTCTTCAGCGGAACGAAAGCGGTTGAGTAAGCCAACATTTACCGGGTAGGGAGCAAAACGTTCTTTGAGTGTATGGTAATGCTGCTGTGTTAAAATAGTCGTTGGCGCAAGGAGTGCCACTTGTTTACCGGCGATGACTGCTTTGAAAATAGCACGAATCGCCACTTCCGTTTTCCCGAAACCGACATCGCCACAAACTAAGCGATCCATTGGGCGATCGCTTTCCATGTCTCGTTTCACATCTTGGACAGCTTTGAGCTGATCCGTTGTGGGTTGGTAGGGGAAGGAATCTTCTAATTCTTCCTGCCAAGGCATATCGCCAGGGAAGCTAAAACCTTGTTGTTGCGATCGCGCTGCATACAGTTTCAACAAGTCCACCGCCAATTTTTTGATTGCTTTGCGGACTTTATTCTTGGTATTTTCCCAAGCTTTACCAGTCATCCGGTTGAGTTCCGGTGCTTTATCACCTGCGGCGCGGAACCGGGATAGAGCACCTACTTGATCGGCTGCGACTCTGAGTAACCCGTCAGCATATTGCACGACTAAATAATCACGGGTTTCGTTATTAATCGTCAAACTTTCCAGCTTGACAAATTTGCCAACACCATGATTTCTGTGAACCACATAATCGCCTGGACGCAGCTTATTGGGATCAACTTGTTTAGAAGTAGCTTTGTGGCGCTTGCGGATATAGCCGGGAGTTGCCAAGGAATGTTGCCCAAAAAATTCCCGATCTGTAACGATTACTAATCGGTATGTAGGCAGGATAAAACCTTCTAGTTCGGCAAGACCAGAATATTTTAGGGCTATGGGAGTATGGTTAATTTGGAGCTTATCTATCGCTTGGTAGTCGCGGGGATTCGGGATAAACTGAGCCGGACAGTCATGTTCTTGCAAAAGCGAGACAGAACGCGAAGGTTGAGCAGAAAGCAGCCAGATAGAGAAATTGCGATCGCGTTCTTGACGGATTGTTTCAGCTAGTTTAGCAAACTGGTGCGGCGTGACTGGAACAGGTCGGCAGGCAAGATTGATCCCACTATTTTCCTCTGACAGTTCCGATAAATATAATGTTTTAAATTTGGCAACGTCAGCCAGACACTGATCAAAAGACCGATGAATTTTCGGCAATGTTAGGGGAGTAGATTCCCCATGCGCCATTATCCACTGTTCCTCAGCATTTTCCACCCAGCGATCGCTATGAGCATGACACTGTTCTGGCTCATCAATGGCAATCAGGGTATTTTCCGCTAAGTAGTTTAGCAGAGATGCTGGTTGCTCGAAAGCTAACCCCAAAAAGCGACGACTACCCTCTAAGAGTGATGAGTTCTGAGTGCTAAGTTCTGAGTCAGAATTTAACTCATAACTCCTAACTCCTAACTCAGAAGTATTCTTGAGTGCCGCCATCACCACGGGAGAAAAGCTAGTGGGGGTAAGAATTAACTGGTTAACTTTGTCTAGGGCGGAACGTTGAGTTGCTGGGTCAAATTCCCGCATTTGCTCGATTTCATCGCCAAACCATTCCAGCCGGACTGGAAACTCAGATGAAACTGGGAACACATCAACAATATCGCCCCGCCGGCTCCACTGTCCTTCCGTTTCCACCAGAGGGACTCGTTCGTACCCCAGAATGGTTATTTTCTCACTGAAGTTATTCAAGTCTAATTCCATCCCCCGCTTCAAGGTAAGACAGAATTGTTGAAAAACTGCTGGTGGTGGTAAGTGGGGTTGCAACGCTCCTTGGGTAGCCACAATCGCCATCTTGGGTAATTGTGAGGGATTGGGAATCTGATTTTCTTCCCCATGCCCCATACTCAAAT
Source organism: uncultured Nostoc sp. (assembly GCF_937863485.1). Taxonomy (GTDB): domain Bacteria; phylum Cyanobacteriota; class Cyanobacteriia; order Cyanobacteriales; family Nostocaceae; genus Nostoc. Next base: position 13,588 of record NZ_CALMFY010000165.1, read on the forward strand.
CTGCCAGTACCTGCATTTGTCCCCAACTCATTTCAGTTTCCGGGTCAAAAGGTTCGTAGGGAGAAGCCTCGGAGGTGGGGTAAAAATGTACTGTTTGCCATCCCATTGCCTCAAGTTGCGCGTAAACGCGTCCAGCTTCTTCCAGAGTGGCACAAACCACAAACAAATCCTTGCCCGTAGCCCGCGCTAATGCCGAAGCTACCAGAGCCTTGGGCAGCCTGGGAATGCCATTTAACCGCAATTCTTGTTGTCGGTTTAGCTTAGAAATAAATTCAGTGGTGAGCGGCGATCGCGCTAAGGCACGCACAATAGAAGAAAATGACATAAGTACTACTTGCGGTGGGAGTCTTTGTGGGTCAGAAAATCTTGAAGCAGTTTATGTCAACTATTTTAAAAGTGTTAACAGTCTTCTTATTCTTTCGGTGGAAGAATAATGCACAGCGACTAATAGACTTAAGAACTATAACTACTACTTTGTGTACAGTTAAAGCATTTATAGATGCACCTTTAATACTAGATACTAAAAATTGAGCTAGGTTCGCTCTGATAAGCGGCAATTTTAAACATGTCCTCCACAACTTTTGAAATTTTAATCATTTTGGTGCTAATTATTGCCAACGGCGTGTTTTCTATGTCTGAGATGGCAATTGTCTCAGCCCGGAAAGTTAGACTACAACAGCTTGCCAATCAAGGAGATCCCAAGGCAAAGGCAGCATTAAAACTAGCTGAGTCTCCAAATCATTTCTTGTCAACCGTTCAAGTGGGTATTTCCCTAATCGGTATCCTGACTGGTGCTTTTGGAGGAGCAACAATTGCCAACCGAGTGGCAGTCTATATAAAACGTGTCCCCTTATTAGCACCTTATAGTGACCCGCTTTCTTTCGGAATAGTGGTTTTGATCATTACCTATTTTTCACTCATTGTTGGCGAATTGGTACCGAAGCGTCTGGCATTAAATAACCCAGAAAGGATTGCATCGATTGTAGCTATTCCGATGCAAGCTTTGGCGGCGATCGCTTCTCCAGTAGTCTATCTCTTAAGTGCTTCTACAGATTTGATCCTGCGAGTGCTAGGAATTACAGCTTCTACCGAGCCGCAAGTCACCGAAGAAGAAATTAAAATCTTAATTGAGCAAGGCACCGAGGCGGGAACCTTTGAGGAAGCCGAACAGGATATGGTGGAGCGAGTTTTTCGTTTAGGCGATCGCCCTGTCAGCTACTTAATGACACCCCGTCCCGATATTGTCTGGCTGGACTTAGAGGACACTGCCGAAGAAAATCGCCAAAAAATGGTTGATAGTGCCTATTCTCGGTATCCAGTTTGTCAGGAGGGACTTGACAATGTGCTGGGTGTTATCCCAGTTACCGACTTATTAGCCAGGAGTTTCCGAGGAGAACCGCTAGACTTGACGGTGGGATTGCGACAGCCAGTATTCGTGCCAGAAAGCACCCGTGGTTTGAAAGTTTTGGAATTGTTCAAGCAAACTATCACTCATATGGCGCTAGTAGTCGATGAATACGGCGTGATTCAAGGATTAGTCACTCTCAACGATATCATGAGCGAAATCGTGGGTGATGTTCCTTCAACAGATGGGCAGGATCAACCACAAGCTGTGCAACGCGAAGATGGTTCCTGGCTTTTGGATGGGATGTTGCCTGTAGAGGATTTTTTGGAACTTTTCGGTATGGAAGAGTGGCAATCTGAGGAACGCGGCAGTTATCAAACCTTAGGCGGTTTTGTGATCACCAATTTAGGTCGTATTCCTGCCGCAGCAGATTATTTTGAATGGCAAAGTATGCGAATTGAAGTGATGGATATGGATGGTAACCGCGTTGATAAGGTGCTAGTCGTACCGAAAGGAAATAAATCATTGGATACGACAAAATCTGATTAGTGTTGGGCATTGGGGATCGGGCATTGGGGATCGGGCATTAATAATTATTGTTTACTATTTCCCATGCCCAATGCCCTATTTATGCAATTTGTCAAGTCTTAGATAGACGTTTGACAGCTTCACCCGCTAACAACTGATGGGCTTGTTCCAAAACTTGGGGGATTTTATCGGCGTGGGGATTGCGGGCGAGACATTGCCGCAAGTCTAATTCCTCTAACCGATCAGCTTTGTTGCCAGGAAACCAGTGGCTGGCATTGCCAAGCAGGTTGTAGCGCATTTTAGCGTACTCTACCAGATCGTAGGCGATCGCTAGATTCCGCAGCCACAAAATCACCCAAATGTTTACCTCACCAGGGGTTTGGTCAAAGGTTGGTAGATTTGTCTGCCAGGATTTTACCCAATCTTCTCCCAAAGTAGCGATCGCTTCTGATTCCAACCTTGCTAAAATTGGTGGCAAAATTGACCATGCCCGGTCTACTAATTCTAAAGTTTTCAGGTGTTCATCAAAATCTTCTGGTTTTGCTGCTCCTAAACTCAGGGTATGCACCTCTTGATGACTCAAACAAAACAAATCATTAAACACCATTGGACTCAAAGGGGCGCAAAGATTTACTAACTTCTGTGGAGGTTTATATAACAAACCTCCTTTATCAGATGGGCTAATAATAAACACCCCCATATCGTGGCGTTTAGCTGCTTCAATTGCCTCCCAATTCCATTGATTAATGTAGTACCAGTGCAGGTTCACGTAATCAAATTTATTGGTATTAATTGTCTGCACAATCATATCTGTTGAGCCATGTGTAGAAAAGCCAATAAATCTAACTTTTCCCTCAGCTTGCAATTGCTGCGCTACTTCCAAACAGCCACCAGGAGGGATACTGTAGTCGAATGACTCAGGATGGTTGATGCCGTGCAAGCCTAAAAGGTCAACATAATCTAGTTGGAGATTTTTCAATGATTGTTCAAATTTATTACGGAATTCTTTCGCATCTGCCCCTGGGTTGACTTTGGTCTGAACAATCAACTTTTCGCGGGGAAACTGGGGCAATATTCTCCCCAATTGCATTTCGGAACTGCCATAACCACGGGCAGTTTCAATATGATTAATCCCAACCTCAACTGCCCTTCTAATAGTCGCTTCTAGATTCGCCTGGTTATCAGCAGGAATTTCATTATTGGGAACATCCTCCCATTTAAACTGATATCTCATGCCACCGCAGGAAAACACTGGCATCTGTAATTCTGTGCGTCCAAATCGTCTATATAGCATCAGTGAATTGTGGATTTTTTACCAACTTAAAATCTAAAAACGATAGTCATTCAAGCCTACTGTGCGACAATAATTACCTCTGTTCAATCTGTGATCTTAGCAAGATTTATCAGATTATTAAATCCGTCAGAAGTAGCGAGGAGATTTTCCACGGGATTTGAGCGAGTGTTCTAATCACCGCTAAAATTACTCCTATAGACTGAGCAACTCTTCCAGGAATCAACAAATAATTATGAATTGTTTATCGGACAGTTGACTTCTTTTGCGAAGGTAGCAGGTTGTCAAATTAATTTTTTGGAGACTGCGCTTGGATTAAGCAATTTCTCAATGTTTCGGCTAACACTTGTACCTGCGGCTCATTAAGTAGCCCATGATGAGATCCGGGAACGTAATGGACATCTAATTCTCCAGCAACTACGTCGCCCCAGCCGAATTGAGGATCGTATTCTGTGCCTATAGCTTCGTCCCGACTTTCATCCTCTGTTCGCAAGAGGATAGCTTCACCAACGTAAGGTGAAAAGATATATTCACTGATGGCTTGAGTGTTAGCATCTATAATTTTTAAGTGCTTGTCAGTTTCAGGTAAATGAACTACCTCTTGCAAGTAACGATTATATCTATTTTTCAGACGGCGCTTACGCCAATAACTCCATCTCACAGCCATTTGCCAAAGGTAGGTAGATCCTTGTTGAACAATTTTATTTAAATGCAAAAAAACTCGCTTCAGAAATGACGTCCGCCAGCTATAACCTGGACGACAACTATCAACCATAACTAAAATACCAACTTGTTCACCTTGCTTTTGGAGTTGTTGAGCCATCTCGAAAGCAACTATACCCCCAAAAGAATAACCTCCCAGAAAATAAGGGCCATTGGGCTGAAGCGTCTGGATTTCTTGAATGTAGTGAGTTGCCATGTCTTCAATCCGCGTATGCAAAGGCTGTTTTCCATCTAGCCCTTGTGGCTGTAGTGCGTAGAATGGTTGATCTGATCCCAGATGCAGCGCCAATTCACGGAAAGACAAGACTTCTCCACCTAGTCCGTGAATACAGAAAAAAGGTGGTTTTGAACCATTGGGTTGAATTTCTACCAGGGATGACCAGGTAGATTTTGATTGGTCTAAGATATTTACTAAAGCCAAGTTTCTTGCTATATCTTTTTCTTGTTGGGAGATTATTTGGGCTAGAGCCTCTACAGTACCTGACTGGAACAGAATGGCAAGAGGCAGATTTTTACTAAATGTCTTTTCAATTTGCCAAAACAGTTTTACTGCTAATATGGAGTGTCCTCCTAGCTCAAAGAAGTTGTCCCTGACACCGATAGGCTGAATGCCCAGAACTTGTTCCCAAATTTTGGTCAGTTGGAATTCTAATTCATCACGGGGAGCCAGATAGGTGTTTTCTGAATCAAGCCTTGTTGAGTCTGGTGCTGGTAAAGCGCGGCGGTCGATTTTGCCGTTGGGGGTTAGGGGTAAGGTGTCTAGTAAAACGAAAGCACTAGGCACCATATATTCTGGCAGTTTCTGTTTGAGGAAATGGCGTAGTTCGTCTGTGGTTGGTGTCTGTTCTGGGTGAGGAACGATGTAGGCGACTAGTCGCTGGTTTTCTGGATTATCAACTCTAGCTGTGACGACAGTTTGCTGTATATTGGGGTGTTGTGCTAATAAAGCTTCAATTTCTCCAAGTTCGATGCGGAAACCACGAATTTTTACTTGATGATCAAGGCGACCGAGATATTCGATATTACCATCACTTAGGTAACGGGCTAAGTCACCTGTTTTGTAAAGACGGCTTTCAAAGTCGCAACTGAATGGATTAGGAATAAATTTTTCTGTTGTTAATTTAGGCTGATGCAAATAACCCCGTGATAACCCTGCACCACCAATATATAGTTGTCCTGGAACACCCACAGGGACGGGTTGCAAATATTTATCTAAAATGTAAATCTGGGTGTTGGCTATAGGACGGCCAATGCTCACTAAAGCTTCTTCCTGCTCAATTCGATGAATTGTAGACCAAACAGTTGTTTCTGTCGGTCCGTATAAGTTCCAAACTTCAGCACCTCTTTGACGTAAGTGGTTAGCTAAATTTTCAGGTAAGGCTTCACCACCACAGAGAATTTTCAGTTGGGCATTTCCTTTCCATCCCGCTTCTAGTAACATTTGCCAAGTCACAGGAGTGGCTTGCATAACAGTTGCAGCAGAGTTATTGAGTTGTTGTAATAACTGTAAACCGTCGGCAGTAACTTCCCGACTGACTAAAATTACCTTGGCTCCTAGTGTTAGGGGAAGAAAAATTTCTAAAACCGCAATATCAAAAGATAGGGAAGTAACTGACAACAGACTATCAAGGTTGGTTAATTGTAGGTGCTGTTGCATCCCCGTGAGGAAGTTGAGGACGCTGCGATGGGTAATTTGTACACCTTTGGGTTTTCCTGTGGAGCCAGAAGTATAAATTGTGTAAATTAAATTATCGGGATCAATGTACCTTTGTGGCGAATTTTGCTGATGTGCAGCGATGCAATCCCTGTCGCTATCTAAACAGATAATTTCGGCTTGATGGGATGGAAGAGTTTTTAATAAATCTTGCTGGGTTAATAAAATGGAAATTTGCGAGTCTTGCAACATGAACGCCAAGCGCTCTTGGGGATAGGCCGGGTCTAGGGGGACGTAGGCTGCACCTGCTTTCAGGATACCTAAAATTCCAACTATTAGATTTAGCGATCGCTCCACACAAATCCCCACCGACATCTCTGGTTTGACCCCCAGTGATATCAAGTAATGCGCTAGCTGATTAGCACGGTGATTGAGTTGCTGGTAAGTTAGTTGCTGGTTCCCAAAGATAACAGCAATCGCGTTGGGAGTTCTTTCGGTTTGAGCTTCAAATAACTGATGGATGCAGGTATTTTTGGGGTAGTCAGTTTGAGTATTATTCCACTCTATTAGTAGCTGATGCTGTTCGGCTGCTGTTAACAGAGGTAAATTTGAAATATGCTGTTCTGGGTTGGCGACGATACCTTCAAGTAAAGTTTGGAAATGCCCCAGCATTCGAGCGATCGTTGTAGCATCGAATAAGTCTGTGTTGTATTCAATTCCACCTTTGATCCCCTCTGAAGTTTCTTTAATATCGAGGGTAAGCTCGAACTTTGCGGTATCATTATGGACTTCTAGAGGGGTAATGGTCAATCCCGGAAGCTCCCAGAGTTCGCTTGGAGTATTGTGGAAGGCAAACATTACCTGAAACAACGGCGAGTGGCTCAAATCTCGTTCTGGCTGTAGTTCTTCTACTAGCTTCTCGAAGGGCAGGTCTTGGTGGGCATAAGCTCCTAGTGTTACTTCTCGAACTTGACTAAGTAACTGTTGGAAACTTGGGTTGCCTGAAAGGTTAGTGCGTATAGCTAGGGTATTGACAAAGAACCCAATCAACCCTTCGGTTTCAACTTGGTTACGACCAGCAATAGGAGAACCGATGAGAATGTCTTCTTGCCCAGTGTAGCGGTGCAATATTATCCCAAAAGCCGCCAGCAATGTCATGAATAGGGTGACACCCTGCTGATGCGAGAGTTCTTTTAGGGATGCACTCAGCTTCTGGGGTAAGATCAGGGATTGCACTGCTCCCTGGTAAGTTTGGACTGGTGGGCGTGGTCGGTCGGTTGGTAATTCTAATACAGTATTAGCACCTGCTAACTGAGTTTTCCAATAATTAATTTGGCTAGAGAGTATTTCACCTGATAGCCATTGGTGCTGCCACACAGCAAAATCTGCATACTGAATGGGCAATTTTGCCAAAGGGGAAGGCTTATCGCTCAAAAAGGCTTGATAAACGTCTGCTAACTGCTGCTCGATAATGCCTATTGACCAACCATCTGAGGCGATGTGGTGCATAACCAATAAGAGTATATGCTCCTGTTCATCTACCTGGAGCAAAGTAGCTCTGAGCATCAAGTCAGATTCTAAGTTGAAAGGGCGTTGCGCCTCTTGATTTAGGAGACATTCCACTTGCTCCGGTGCTACCTTAATTATTTTGAATTCCACTGGCCGAGGCGTGCCAATTACTTGTATGGGGCTACCATCAAGTGATTTAATAAAGTTTGTTCGCAGTGTCTGGTGATGGACAATGATCGCATCTAGTGACTGTTGTAAGACACGGGCATTTAACTTGCCCATTAAGCGCTGTGCATTCGAGAGGATATATGCTCGGCTGTTGGGTTGCAACTGTTGCAAAAACCACACTCGCTGCTGGGCAAAGGATAAAGGGGCTGACTCCCGCTTGGCTATTTGGGGAATAGTTTGATTTTGGGGATCATTTTCTTGACTCTCATTTTGGGCGATCGCTTGAGCTAAAGTAGCGATCGTTGGATTCTCAAATAAGATTTGCAACGGTATTTCTATCCGAAAGGCTTGGCGAACCCGAGACATCACTTGAGTAGCCAGCAGTGAATGACCTCCCAATTCAAAAAAATTGTCGTGGATGCCTACTTGTTCCAGACGCAAAACTTTCGCCCAGATGGTAGCTAAAACTTCTTCTGTCGAATTCTCAGGTGGAACAAAGTTAGTTGAGAGCCTAAAAGTAAATGTATCCGGTGCAGGCAAGGCGTGGCGGTCTATTTTACCGTTGGGATTTAATGGTAGGGTGTCCAAAAATACAAAGAAACTAGGCACCATGTATTCAGGTAGCCGAGTTTCCAAAAAGCGACGCAATTCAGACTGGCTAGGGATTTGCTCTGGACTGGCAACAACATATGCCACGAGTTGCTTGTCACCAGGAACATCCTCTCTAGCTATGACTAGAGTCTGTGTCAGTGCTGGATGTTGAACTAATATGGTTTCAATTTCTCCTAATTCAATTCGGAAGCCACGTATTTTCACTTGGTGGTCAATACGACCAAGGAACTCGATGTTACCATCGCTCAAATAACGTGCTAAATCCCCAGTTTTGTAAAGATATGCCCCTCTTTTAGAACTAAAAGGGTCGAAAATGAACTTATCTATGGTCAATTCTGGACGATTAAGATAGGCTCGCGCTAGACCAATACCGCCAATGTGCAGTTCACCTGATTCACCAAAAGGCACAGGCTGCAAATTTTCATCGAGGATGTGAATCTCTGCATTAGTAATCGGGCGACCAATGGGAGCAATCGCATAATTAGTGCCGCGCTGGCAAGTCCAGAAAGTGGTATCAATGGAAGCTTCTGTCGGACCATAGCAATTATGGAGAACATTGTCCAAATTCAGTTGAGCAAAAAAGCGTTCTATGAGTTCGCTAGGTAAAGCTTCACCACCGCAGGTAATATGCCTGATGAATCGGCAATTCTCAATTCCCTTCTCTTCCAATAAGACACGCAGTATAGAAGGGACTAAGGCCAGGACTGTGATTTGTTGCTCAGTAATCACCTTCACAAGGTAGGCAGTATCTTGATGTCCACCAGGGCGAGCCATGATCAATTGCCCTCCGAAGCACAATGGCCAGAATATCTGCCATACTGAAGGGTCGAAGCTAAAAGAAATAGTCAGTAAAACTTTGTCAGCCTGAGTTAATCCAAAAGTTGTTTGCTTCCAGTAGAGTTGATTGCAAATCCCCCGATGAGGGATCATTACACCCTTGGGCTGTCCTGTAGACCCTGATGTGTAGATTACGTAGATGAGATGATCAGCCGTTGTCTCATTTACAGGATTTTCTTGACTGTTTCGGATATTCCCTTGCCAGTTTGAGTCCAGACAAATTACTTGTGCTTGATGCGGTGGTAAATTCTTGACAAATTTTTCTTGGGTTAACAATACTGGTGTCTGCGTGTCTTCCAAAATGAAGGCTAAACGCTCTGAAGGATATGCCGGGTCTAAAGGTACATAAGCACCTCCAGCTTTAAGAATTCCCAGCAGTCCTACAATCATCTCCAAGGAGCGCTCTAGGCAAATGCCTACAAGTACTTCAGGCCCAACCCCTAAAGCACGTAGGTAGTGCGCTAGTTGATTGGCCCGGTGGTTTAACTGCCGATAGGTAAGTTGTGTATTTTCAAATACTACAGCAATGGCTTGGGGCGATCGCTCTACTTGCATCTCAAACATTTGATGGATGCACAGATCGTGATGATGAACTGCTTGGGTTTCATTCCATTCCTGTAAAACTTGAGTGCCAATGATCTGACTTAAGGTATCTAACGGAATATTTTGTTTATATTCTGAAGTCTGGCTATTTATCTGCATTTTCTATATATCAACTCCATCAGGAAATAGCATTTTTTTAATTTGTTTATTAATATGTATGGTGTGTTTATAACAAATTATTTATTATATGTAATGCTGCATATTAACGCTAGCAATATAAAAGTCTAAATTTATACACGTAAAGCCTACCTTGCTTTAAGAGCGGGACGCTGCGTGAATGGCAATGGCAAAGCCGAACTTGTATTTCAAGCTCTAGCTAATCGATTTCTACTTAACATAATAATTCCCATATTTTTATTCGTAACTCTCTAATTAAAACTTTTAAATAAGATTAAAATCAAAAAATCCACTATTACATTGTTAAGATCCAGTCAAACAAAAGCATTTGATTTGCGACTTTACCTTTTTTTGGCAAATATTTTTTTACGTACTTAGATAGACTAAATACAACACTGAAAAGACTTTATCGTTTTTTATAACAATTTGCTAAATGAAAAAATAATTATTACCGAATCTTCATTATGTTTCTTGATATGTAAAAATAATGTAAAGCTATAATCATAATTGGCTAAAATAATTAAGTAGGTCAGTGTAAAAAGTTATCATTGGAATAATGCAGGAGGCTGGAAAAAAGAGGGTTTTAGCCTCGTTCATTTTTCTTTAGATAGTTATCTTTAATTTGTGCTTTCCTACTTATGCAAGACTCAGTGAAACCCTCATCAGGTGGGTTTGATGTCACTATAGATAAAGCATATATGAAGCTAAAATTTTGCACATGGACTTAACATATATATCAATGTGACGTAAGATACAAATAAAATCTTCAGTTTTTTCTCGCAGCGAACACCCATTCAAGCCCTTTGGCTACAAGCCAAGACTTGCAGCAAGCAAATCCTATGTTAATTTTTTATGGTGATGCTACCGTGCCCAATCCCTCAATTTTTGATAGTTCAAAATTACAACGGTTCAAAATGCAATGTTACAGGCACAAAAAAATTGGCTCTCTGTCAGGAGGAAAAAATGTCTATAACCTAGATATGACAAGATTTACAAAGATGAAGCTTTGTTGATATTATTTCCAGTTATTAGAATTTATTTTCATTAATCTGTGACCAATTGTCTAGCAATGCCCATGAGACTGACCCAATAACCACAATATTCTATATGTAAATTTTTGTAACAATAATCAAATTTTTGATGCATTTTGTTATAACTTATGGTTGTAAGTTTTGTTAATCAGTAATTATGCGTAAATAAAGAGAGAACTTCTAAGCAAGGCTAAATTAGTCTAGCTAAACATGCTACAGTAATTTAGGAAGGAATATCATTATTATTGTTTCATAGAAGTGCAACTCTGCAATGTAACTGTAGTAATTCAGTTCAACTATTACGCACCTTAAAAATCCTAATATTTATACCTAACCTACTTGATTATTAAGGTTAGGAATTTTATTCAACTATTAAATTAACTCACCAACAAATTTTTGGCATCAAAGCTCAAAATTTCCAGACTAAACTAGATTTTACCCTGCAACAAAAGCTAAATATCTGGGTAGTAACCGCACTCAAACCGACCCTGGAAAATGCTTTTGCTTAAGAACTTAAAGTTACTCCAAACAAAATGGTTAATAGTAGACTACAAAGGCCAAGTTTCTTTGAAAGAAAAATGTGAGATACTCTACTTGTCTTATATAAATTTCCATCAAATAACTACATTAAGTGTTCCTAACTATGAGTAATCAAAGCATTACAACAAATAAATTCAGTGAGGTGCCTTTGGATCTACGTGCATCTGCATTTGTCCGGGTACGCAAGGGTTCGTGGTGGTTGAGATTAACAACACTGTTTTTAGTAGACTATACTCTTTTATTCTTAGCTTGGGTTTTAGCTGGATATCAATCTTCTTATGGACATTTTACTTGGTATATACCGAGTCATTATTTACCGATTTTAATAACTATTGGGATTCAAATAGGATCACTAGCTGTCCAAGGTATTTATCGAGAAGGTCAAAAACGTTATGACTATTTCAATATCATCAAATCACTAACTTTTGCTCATGGATTAATACTTCTTGTTTGTTCTTTGTATAAACCAGTTGTTGATATTACACGTCCAAGATTAATTTTATTATCTTGGGTGCTAAGTATATTATTTATTTGTACTGGTAGATATGCTGTAAATATTACTCTTGAATATCTCCGTAAGCAGAGAAAAATAGTTCGTTCTTCTGTATTCATTATTTGTGATCCTCAAGATCATGAACAGATTGCTAGTTTTATAAAAAAAGAAAAACATTACATCGTATCTGGAACGGCGAATGCTAATTCATTAGACAGATATCAACGTCAGCAAACCTTGAATCAACTTAATCAATTAGCTGTAACAGAAGTTTTTATATCTTGGGATGCTCTAAAAAACAGAATGTTTTTATGCTGGTTATTTCAAGCATCTGGCATCCAAGTGCATATTTTGCCAATGGAATTAAAACCAATTTATAAGAATGTAGAATTTAATAGAATAGGAGGAATGCCTTGTCTCAGCTTAGATTGTCCGATAATTACAGGTAAAGATTTTTGGATAAAGCGCAGTTGTGATTTTTGCTTCGCGGCTTTATTTGTAATGTTATCATTCCCTATTTATATAACTATAGCTATAGCTATCAAACTGGACTCTCCCGGCACAATATTTTACAGGCAAACCCGTATAGGTTTACATGGGCAACAGTTTAAAGTATGGAAATTCAGAACTATGAGGTCTGATGCAGAAAAATTACAGAAAGAATTAGAAGCATTAAATGAAGCGAAAGATGGGATTATCTTTAAAATTAAAGACGATCCTCGCATTACCCGTGTTGGAAAATTTCTTCGTCGTTACAGCTTAGACGAATTACCTCAACTTTTTAATGTTATCTTTGGAGAAATGAGTATAGTAGGACCTCGCCCTTTACCTACTAGAGATGTTGATAAGTTTTCTGAACATCATTTTATCCGACATGAAGTTTTACCTGGTATTACAGGTCTCTGGCAAGTCTCAGGTCGCTCGGATATTTTAGATTTTGAACAAGTGATTAATCTTGATCTTAGCTACATTGAAAATTGGTCGCTTGGGTTAGACTTTGAAATTCTGCTCAAAACAGTTATGGTAGTTTTGAAAAAAGAAGGTGCTTACTAAGGAAAAACAAAACCAGGTATGTATAGAACAGCTAGAACAATTTCTAACTATATATATCTGAAAAAGTCAAGTTATGACATATGGTTTTGAGATAATTAACCTGCGTGAAGTAGTTATTAGCACTACATTGGGAAGCTTGGGAGGTGTTGCATTAGTTTCGCAATATAAGTTAATTGGTGCAGCTTTAATGGTATTATTAATGACTATTCTTGGTTTTAGCCAGTTTATTTATTTCACCTATACTCGCCTATTTTGATTAAACTTATGGCGAATTATGATCAGACCCTTAATGATAAGCATTTTAATGCTACTTGTATTCGTCTTATTACAAAAAATTAGCTTAGATTTTATGTTCACTCTAATTATTGCAATTTGTACCTATGGTTTATTTGTGAGTTATCTAGGTATTCGTGCGTTTAGTGGGTTTCATTTTTTGTGGATAAAACTTTTAAGAGTTTAGTAAATTGTTTAATAAAAAATCCTGCTAGTAATGCATCTAAATTTGTTGATTAAAGAAATAATTTAAATGAGAATATAATTTTAATTATGATTAAGGTTGCTCTATTACATTTTGGCTTTGAAGACTACACTATCGAATTAGCAAACAGTTTGGTTAAATATGTTGATTTAACGCTAATTCATCCCGAAAAAATCTCAGATGTCTGTAGCAAGGTTCTTGATTCCAATATCCGCGTCGTTAGCTTTAAAAAACCACGGATTCGCGACCCGCGCAACCTATTGTCTATGGGCAGTATGATGCATATTATCAAAAACATACAGCCAGATATTTTACATGTGCAAGAAACTAATGATCCTTGGTACGATTGGACTTTGTTACTCAACAAAATGCCACCATTAGTGACAACTATCCACGATATATTCCGTCACCCAGGGGATAACAGCACTGCATTTGGTTCCGAGTATACCAGACGTATTGGCTTCTACCGTTCCCAACAATTGATTGTCCATACTAATCAACTAAAAAAGATTCTAATTGAGCAATTTCGTATACCTCAAGAGCGAGTCAATGTTTTACCTCATGGGGAACTTGGTAGTTTGTATCAGCGTCGAAGTAATCAAAATATTCAAGTCCGTGAGCCATGTACCTTGCTATTTTTTGGACGGATCTTGCCCTACAAGGGATTGAAATATTTGCTTGAAGCTATGCCCTTAATTGCTGAATGTATACCTGAAGTCAAGCTGATTATTGCTGGAAAGGGAGAAAATATAAGGCAGTATTTCCCTAATGGTTATGATCAGAAACGCTACAAGATTATCAATGACTTTATCCCCTTTGAAGAAGTATGTAATCTATTTAAACGCAGCACGGCAACAGTTCTGCCATATATCGAAGCTTCTCAAAGTGGTGTGGCAGCTTTGTCTTATGGAATGGGAACGCTGGTTGTAGCTTCTGAGGTGGGGGGATTGAGTGAGATAGTTCAACATAAAAAAGATGGGTTATTAGTTCCACCCCGTGACGTTTCAGCTCTAGCTGATGCTATCATTTGTTTGCTAAAGGATCGCAACTTGCAACAAGGTATGCAAACAGCGGCACTAGCTCGCTCTCAGGAAGATTTAAATTGGTCAAATATTGCTGGTCAAACTGTGGAAGTTTATCAAAAAACTATAAGAATGAGACATTGATACAACTGTACTTATTACTTTGGCATTTAACGAAAATAATAATTACAAATCTAATAAACAAAGTATTTCTCAAAATCGATTTAGACTACCAACCACGAATCCCTGATTTGCTTAATCTGTTTTCTATATGTATACATAATCATAAAAAATGAGGAAATTTTTAATTTCTGCTGAACAAATACTTACAGTAACTTGCTTGATGATCTACTCAGGAACTCCGCTAATCCCTCTTCTGACGGATGGCTTTACCGTAAAAGACGCTGATAGAAGTATATTTCGATTCTTTTTTACTTTTACATATATAGTTAGCCTTTCGTTAATTGCTTTACGCTGGAAGAAGGTTACTTACGTTTTTAGCAGGGATAAGTTTATTTGGGCATTGATTGGAGTTTGTGCACTTTCTAGTTTTTGGTCTTTAGATCCAGACACTACTGTACGTCGCGTTTTTGCTCTGGCAGCAACAACTATCTTTGGACTTTATTTAGCTTCACGCTACACCTTAAAGGAGCAACTGAAGTTATGTGCATACATGTTTGGCATCTCAGCAGTAATGTGCTTCTTATTTGTTATATTTCTACCACAATATGGTCTTGGAAACGCTGTTGATGGAGCTGGTTGGCGAGGAATATACCCAAGCAAGAATAGTCTTGGCGAGACATTTGTGGTGAGTGCAGCAATATTTTTCTTCCAAGCCATGACTAATCAAGAAAATCGCTGGGTTTCATGGCTTGGCTATGTTGCTTCTGGAGTACTTATATTCTTCTCAAAATCAACAACATCTATAGTTAATTTTATAATCATTACAGCAGCTGTTGTTATATATTATCGAATTTTACATTTAAAGTATAAAGTAATGATACCTATTTTGACCTTCATATCAACCATTGCCATAGCTTTTTATACCTGGTTTATATCAGAAGCGGATACAATTTTAGGCTCAGTAGGTAAGGACACAACACTTACTGGACGTTCAGAAATATGGTCTGCTGTGTTGGAAATGATTGCAAAAAAACCGTTACTAGGATATGGCTATGGAGCATTCTGGATAGAGAATAATAGTGAGTCTACTATTGTTCAACAAACGATACAATGGAATGCTCCTAATGCTCACAATGGTTTTCTGGATCTCTGGCTAGAGTTAGGTCTACTAGGATTCTCGGTTTTTTTAATTGGGTTCGTTATTAATTTATTAAAAGCAATATATTTAATCCGGTGGAATCAAACATCTGAAAGTTTATGGCTCTTAGTCTATTTTACCGTTATTATTCTTACAAATCTTGCTGAAACTACATTCTTAGAGCAAAATAGTGTGCAATGGATATTTTATGTATCAGCAATATTATCAAACAAACTTTCTACACGCGCAAATCTGTAAAAATAGAATCAATAGACTTTCCCTGTTTTATAAAAAGGCTTGGCAGCGCTTTGAATCTGGGAAAATAAATCAAACGATAACTTGTGATTCTTTCGTTGATACATTAATTAAAGATAGACCAAACTATTAAAAAATTACAGCTTATGTATCGAACTAATACTCTCAAGATTATCATGCTAGGCCCTAGTTTACTCCAGCAGGGTGGTATTTCCGGTTACGAGAAACTTTTTTTGGCGTATGCTCCTTCGGAAGTCCAAATATGTCATATTATTACTCATGAGGAAGGATCTATAGCACTCAAAGTCATGGTTTTTTTGAAAGCTATATGGAAATTTTTATGGATGTTAATAAAGGAAGAAGTTGATATTGTTCAAATTCAAATTTCACAGCGCGGCAGTGTTTTCCGACAAGCAATTATGATACTTTTAGCTTGGGGATTTCACAAGCCGATAATTTTACATGCTCATGGTAGTCAATTTCATCTTTTCTACGCTGGACTTGCAAAATGGATTCAGAAATTACTAAGTTGGGTATTTAGCAAGTGTCAACGCTTAATTGTCTTATCTGAAAGCTGGAAAAGCTTCTACATAGAAAACCTTGGTCTGAAACCTGAACAAGTTGTAGTTTTTTACAATCCAGTAAAAATTCCTGCTGAAGTTCCAGACCGTTCAGTTTCTAAAAAAGTGAACTTACTTTTTTTAGGACGAATCGGTCAACGGAAAGGAGCATTTGATTTGATCAAAGCTTTTTCTTTTTTGCCTACTGAATATCAAGCCAGATCAAGTATGATTATGGCAGGAGATGGAGATATAGAACAAGCACGTAATTTAGTTACGACTTTAAATCTAGAAAATTATATACAATTGCCTGGCTGGATCGGGTCAGATGAACGTGATATTCTTTTAACTAAAGCAGATGTTTTTGTGTTGCCCTCTTACAACGAAGGTCTTCCATTAGCAATGCTGGAAGCAATGGCTTGGGAGTTACCAGTCATAGTTACACCAGTAGGAGGCATACCTGAAATAGTTACTCAATCTGATAATGGATTAATTGTTAATTCAGGTAATGTTGAGCAGTTATCAGATGCTATGAAGTCTTTAATTGGAAATGAGGCTTTGAGGCTTTCTTTAGGTTCTAAAGCGAGAACAAGTGTTTTTGCTCTTGATATCAAAAATCACTGGGTTTCTTTTCTTGATTTATATCGTTCACTATTAAATTCAAATGATCAATAATGTGAGTGTAAACAGCTAGCAATTGCAAGACTGAAAGCTATGAGGATGCAGATATGCAGGTTATTGAGTCCAGTTTCGCCAGGTATGACTAAAATTTCCCCAAAAAAGGCAGATTTTAGAATTGACAAGTCAGTCTTTTACTAAACTCATTAAGAATTGAGATTATGGCATTACCTAGAAAAGTACTAATTATCGTTGAAAATCTGCCAGTTCCCTTTGATCGGCGGGTATGGATGGAAGCAACTACTTTGCAAAAAGCTGGGTATGAAGTTACTGTAATTTCACCCACAGGTAATGGTTTTGAAAAAGACTACGAGGTTATTGAGCAGATTCACGTCTACCGTCATCCTCTACCACCAGAAGAAAGTTCTGTCATTGGGTATCTTCGAGAGTATAGTTGGGCAATTAACTGGCAATTCCGTCTAGCTCAACGGGTATGGCAAGAGCGTGGTTTCGATGTCATCCATATTTGTAATCCGCCGGATTTACTTTTTTTAGTAGCAGG
Source organism: uncultured Nostoc sp. (assembly GCF_937863485.1). GTDB lineage: Bacteria > Cyanobacteriota > Cyanobacteriia > Cyanobacteriales > Nostocaceae > Nostoc. Next base: position 30,848 of record NZ_CALMFY010000165.1, read on the forward strand.
ATGGTTTAAATTATTTTATGGTACATGGGTTATCTTCGATCATCATGACCTCAGTCCGGAGATGTATGAAGCTAAGTATCAACGGCGGGATATTTTTTATCATGGATTACGCTGGGCTGAACGCTTGACCTATGCCACAGCAGATATAGTAATTTCAACGAACGAGTCGCACCGAGAGGTAGCTCTTACCCGAGGGCACAAGAAACCAGAGAAAATCTTTGTAGTTCGTAGTGCACCCGACCTTTCCCGTTTTTGCCGAATGTCCCCAAATCTCAATTACCGTAGAGGTAAGAACTACTTGATAGGGTACATGGGTGTCATGGGTGAACCAGAGGGAATTGATTATCTCTTAAGAATGGTATATTACATTGTCCGCAAAAAAAATCGCCAAGATATTCACTTTATGTTAATTGGTAGTGGACCAGCAGCCGAAAAACTTAAAGTTTTATCTAAAGAGCTAGAAGTGAGTGAGTTTGTAGAATTTACAGGGTTTAAGCAAGGGGAGGAACTTTTAGAGCGGCTTTCTAGTTGCGACGTGTGTGTAGAACCCTCTCCAACATCTGCTTATAACGAAAACTGTACCATGAATAAAATCCTTGAATACATGGCAATGGGAAAAGCAATTGTCCAGTTTGATTTGCGAGAGGGAAGACGTTCTGCACAGGAAGCATCTCTTTATGCCAAGCCTAATAATGAGGTGGAATTTGCCGATAAAATTCTAGAGCTTCTAGATTCTCCTGAACGTAGAGAAAAGATAGGAGCCGAGGGGCGACGCAGAATGGAGAAGATCCTTGAGTGGCAATATCAAGCTCCGAAACTGTTAGAGGCTTATGATAAAATTTGGCAAAGTTAATACTTACTTGAAATTCAGGAATCACTATTAAGTGAGGCTGAGTAATGGTAGATATTTATGGTCAAAAATCGCAAACTGACTAGACGGTGAGTTTTTTCCTGGGCTGAGTAACTTTGGACTGCATGGGTGATTTGACAAGGGGGAGAACCATATAAATAATCTTCGAGGAAAAAAATCAATCCCTTGATAATCGAGAAATAAATTTTAAGAATAATGGCTAATGGCAAAAAAACTTTAAATGAATGTAGTGGCGCTAAAGGGTTGATTTATGGTGCGGCAGAGAGTTATGACACCTTTAACTCGCCTCAAATCTAGAATTTCCCAAGTTTTTTGCTGATTAGCATCCTATCAACACTATGGCACTATGGTGCCAAAATCGGAACTAAATTTGTAACTTAGATAGTCTATACTATTGTCATATTGTCAAACCGCATTAGTTCAGTCTTGTCAATTGCAGTGGTTTGTGCATTGTCTAAGTCAATTTTTAGTTTCTTGCTTAAGATCTGTACTTTGGAAGATTTATGTTGGAAAAATCTATGGAATCTAGAGAATCTATTGATTTAGACCTTAGTCGTTACTTATTGATCTTGAAACGATGGTGGCTACCTGCTACTGCAATATTTGCAGCTACAGTTATGCTCAGTGTTATAGCTACACAATTTATGAAGCCATCCTATGAAGCTGAAGGAAAGCTGTTATTTAGAATTCCTTCTTTTAAAGTAGTAGGATCTAATCTTTTGCCTAGTAACGGTGAAGGAGGAGATGCAGGAGATTTAAAATCCCTACTAGCAAATCAAAATCCGATAAACACTCAAATTGAAGTTATTTCTTCACCTACTTTATTGCAGCAAGTAATAGACAAACTACGACTAAAAGACCAAGAAGGTAAACCTCTGGAAGTAGAAAAACTACGAAAATCTGTGGTCATGAAAATTGTTGGCGGCACAGATGTATTGCGAATTAGCTATACCAGCCGTGATCCCGAACAATCAGCGGCAGTGGTCAACACAATCATGAGGCTTTATTTAGAAAATGATATTCTAACAAATCGCTCTGAGGCAGCAGCAACTCGTCAATTTATTGCCAAGCAGCTTCCTAAAACTCAAGAGGCTGTTAATAATGCAGAAGTAGCACTTCGTATATTTAAACAGAAGCATCGGATAGCAGATCTATCAGAGGAGACAAAGTCAGCCGTTACGACTATTGGAAATCTAGACAATGAGATGGATACTGTTAAGGCTCAACTGGATGAGGTAAACGCCCAAAACAGTGAACTGCGCCAGAAAGTAGAGCTAAATTCTCAGCAAGCGATCGCTGTGAGTGCCCTCAGTCAGTCACCTGCAGTGCAGGGAATTCTTACACAACTTCAAGAAACCGACCAACAGCTAGCGATTGAGCGTAGCCGTTTCCTAGATGACAACCCTGTAATTATTAACTTAGTAGCAAAAAAAGCTAGCTTAAAATCTCTCCTGCAACAGCAAATTGGTCAGACTGTTGGCAATCAAACACAAATTCCGCAGAACCTATTGCAGATTGGAGAACTCAGACAAAACCTGATCGAAAATTTTCTCCAGTCAGAAATACAGCGCTTTGGCTTAATCAAAAGACTTTCCTCTCTAAATAATTCTCGTTCTACCTACGAACAGCGAGTGAAAATCATACCCCAGTTAGCACAAAATCAGGGGGAGTTACAACGGAAAGTTGATGTTGCAGAATCGACATATCAAACTCTATTGAAAAAGGTTCAAGAATTACAGTTAGTTGAGAATACAAATACAGCCAGCTCGCGGATTATTGCTCAGGCCTTAGTCCCCAATAAGCCAGTAGAAGGCAAAAAAGTTGTGGTTTTAGTGCTAGGAGTGATGTTCGGTTTATTTTTGGCCACTACAACCGTTCTCTTTCTAGGAATGAGAGATAGATCTCTGAAAACACTTAAGGAAGTCAGAGATGTATTTGGATATACTTTGCTGGGAATTGTTCCTTTGTCTGTTAAAAAAATTCGCTCCTCAAATTCAGAATCAACAGTTCAAACAATTGCCGTCAGAGATACGCCCCACTCTTTAACGAGCGAAATGTACCGGATGATTCAAGCCAATCTGAAATTCTTGAGTTCAGATAAAGTGCTCAAAACTATCGTGGTAACTAGCGCAGTTCCTAAAGAAGGCAAATCTACAGTTTCAGCTAATTTGGCAGCAGCGATCGCTCAACTAGGACGTAAAGTTTTACTAATTGATGCAGATATGCGAGTTCCTTCTCAGCATCATCTCTGGCAATTAACCAATGCAGTTGGTTTGAGCGAGGTTCTTGTAGGTCAGGCTGAATTTGACATTACTGTATCTAAGGTAATGGATAATCTTGATGTCTTAACTGCCGGAGTTAGACCTCCCAACCCACTTGCTTTGCTCGACTCAAAACGGATGGCATCATTAATTGATAATTTCTCATCTCAAAATAACTATGATTTTGTAATTATTGATGCTCCTCCCCTCCTTTTGGCAGCCGATGCTTTGACTTTAAGCCAAATGACTGATGGGATTTTGTTAGTAGCTAGACCTGGGGTAATTGATTCTAATAGTGCTAACGCTGCTCAAGAGATATTAGAGAGATCCAATTACAACGTCTTGGGTTTAGTCGTAAATGGAATCATTGATAAAAATGATTCTAGTATTTATTTATATCATGAGCATGAATATTTTAAACCAAGGGAGTTGACAAAAGAACTTAAGGGACTTGCAAAAAAGTAAAATATCCAAAGTTTAGGGGTTACTAAAAGACATATCAATAAACCATTGACTAGAATTTCGTAGTTCCTCTGACCCCAGATTGTTTATCTCTACTTTATCCAAATCAAATAACGTCGCCTTGTTATTTGACAAAAATTCTAGCTTGTCACACAAGATTTTTTCCAATGTGACTAATTTGGGTGACATTGATAAAGTCATAGTTACAGATGGATGAAGGTTTCAAAGGATAATTAGACACTTTTTATCAGCTTGCCATAGGCATTGCAATTCCGAAAAATGGATAAAGTCAAGCTAAGGGACTTCCAGCAAATAAATTATCCTACAAGCATCTAGGTAATTGATTTATTAATATCTGTTATGGAAAAACGTAACTTTTTAAATAGCAATTAACAGGACTTAAACATTTTTGAGGAAAAAACAAGCCTCAAACCCATGCAGGGTAAGGGAAAAACACCAAATGCTCAATAATAGCCCAAACCCAGATATATCAATAAACTAAGCAAAACGATGTCAAAGTCTATCTATATATAGATTTAAGGCTCAATTCTTGGGTATTTTTTGTCTAAGTCCTATAAAGAGACTATATCTAATTTGGTTCTACCGCCCCATTACAGCGGTTCCTGCTGTTATGAAGTACAGTCTTTCCTCCTCCACACTCACTCCTTTTCGACCGTTTCAGCACTAAATATCTACCTCACAATAGCGGGAAGTGCTGTATTTATGCTATGTCAGCCCCAACTCTTGGAGACGCTACGCGAACGGGGAAGTCAAAAGTCAAAAGTCACTCATTCAAACATTTTGAACCCTATAAATAAATTTAGTTGCTCTGAGTTAACTGACGTAGTATTTATTGTACTACGTATCTCAAAATACATTTTTTTTATTTTCCATAAATAAATTTAGGGGCTTGTACCTTTTTGTTTCTGGTCATTAAAATCAAGGTTTTATATCAGGTTCGGAATGTGGGTTACAACAACGGGTTGTAGACAAAAACTTTCTAGAAATCAGGATTTTGCCATACAACCCTATGCCATACTACTATTTACCCAATACCTTTGCCAAAAAGAAAAGTAGGTTTAACTTTTGCCGAAACGACCCAAGGTAAGTGTGTGCTTGAGTGTTAAGCAAAATATAGAGCCGCAGTGCATGCAGATACGACAGTAAAAATTCCTTCCACAAAAACCATACAGGGTTTTATTGAATCAGTTTTTTACCTGATGGCAACAATAGGTACGCATCATCCAGTTTTGTTTTATGTCAATCTTCGTAAATTGGCAAAGGTCATTGTTCACTAATACTGCATTTCGTATGCCCCTGTATCGGAGGCTGGACCATACACACGAGGGTTGCCTAGAGCATCAGTTTTTAAATTATTCCACCTAAAACCTTTATTGATTGCCGGACTCTTCCGTTTCAGTCTAAAGTCACCAGTCGAGGCATTAATAAACTGTGGATCTGCCATAATATCATTAGGTCCGACAGCATTTAGACGAGAACCATTGTTGTTGTAGAGATTATAGTTAAAAGTGCTGTTGGGACTTTGATTTATTGAGCCTATTGGTCTGTTACGCGCAGAATAAAGGATGTTATTGTAAACTTTGATATCACTTGAATGATTACTCATGATTTGCCCGTAATTAATTACCGGAGTCTGGTTATTCAGATAAGTTGTGTTGTGAACAATATCTACATGTTCGCTTTCATAAGTATGAATGCCCGAACCACCATTTTTATATGAGATATTGTTTGCAATCAAAGTACGTCCTTTATACCCAAACCTTCTGTTACTATCAACAATAATGCCATTACCGTCTTGGAACTTTTTGTTCTGATACCAGGGAATCAACATTTGATTGTTATGGACTTTGTTTCTGGTCACAACTATCTTGTAATCTCGGCTGTTGTCATAATTCCGAGAGGTGACCACCCCAATACCACTACAGGCGAAGACTGAGTACCAAGCATTATTAAACACCTCGTTATTATCCACTGTCACATAGTCTGATTCCATCATTCCAATACCTCCACCTCCACAATCGTGTACCTTGTTATTAAGAATACGTATATGGTGGGTGAGACGTTTTTTTCCATCTATGACAATGCAGTTTCCATTCGTCAGCGGGTTTGATTTGTTATTCTGCTGATTTCGAGCATAACCAAGGGTTATATTGCTATTATTCCCTACAACCTCCAGCCCGTTTACCTCAATATATGACACTCCATTGGAAATCGAAACTCCCTGCCATCCATTGCTCTGAAGTCTGGGCCGATGTCCAGGATATGCTTTATACGTAATCCATGCATTTGCCCTTCCAGAGCGTTTAATATTTAGTACTGCTCCAACTTTGCTTGTATTCTTGTATACTCCATTCATAATGAGTACTGTATCCCCAGGGTCAGTCAGGTCTGCTGCCCTTTCAAGTGTCTTAAACGCGGATGAGGTAGAGAGTCCGCTATTTTTATCGTTTCCGTTACTACTAACATAGTATGTTGTCTTAGTTGAAATAGCACTGATCAGCTTGCGGCTTGGTAGTGGGATTTCCTGATCAGTGAATGACTGACGAACATCTTTAGCTAAAGACTCTGTTATTCTCTCTCCTGCAGCCAGACCTGTTAATGCCCAGGGAAGTACAAGAGATGCGCTCAAACTGAGAAAACCGAAACCATGAATCATCATAGGGAAAAAATAGGTATGTTGCAAAAACTGAATCGTCAACGGTCAGTAGCTCTAGCCTAAGTAAATAACTCAATATTGGATCTGGTCGTGTAACTGCCGTTTGTTAAGTTTACACATGGTTTATTAGGTTACCACCTGAGAATTTCCACGTAAATATGGCTGAAAAGCCTTTTTAGCTCGTTTTCCAAAAACTGGCACATATCTGGTAAAAGTACTGAAGGAAAATTATCAGTATCCAGAGATACTCAATAAATGGACACGAAGCAACTGTACAAATGCCATCATTTCCAATTCGACATCATTGTACTGTGTATACGCGGTATCTATGGTTAAGATAGTATATCTGTCATCAATTAGTTAATTTACTTAAATAATTCTTATGATAATAATAATCACAAAATGCCTGAGATAAATATATAGAGTATAACTATCGCCGTTAGCTTCTAAAAGATTCTCATTATCATAAAAAATTAGAGTAACTAAAACAAAGTTTGAAATAGCCTATCAATGGCAAATTAATAATTTTCAGTGATGACTTTAGGTCTACAGGATTTGTAAATGAGTAATAGTACCTAAAACTATCCTCAAATGTGGATAGAAAATATAATTTTTGAGTAAGCGATCCGAGAGGAAAGCCAGTTCTGTACCCTAGTCTTGTCTTCTTTTGTGGTCGAGGCGGCGCGTAGCTTGCTTGTCTGTAGGAGTACAAGAACGGCTATTCTCAGTAAACCAAAAACTTTTTCTTTGGAATAAGAGACGCTTTGTGTAGCTTGCTTCTGTACAAGAGTACGGCTCTATCGTTTATTCTTGCCCTCAAAAGGCAGTACAAGAGTTAATTTAATAGTCCCATTATGAATAAGAAAGTTATTTTTTATAGCAATCCAAATTAAATCTTGAGAAAATACGGAGATTGATTCTGAATGCAGAATCAATGAGCGTGGGGGATTCAGACCCACTACTACGAAAGTTGACCACAAAACAAGAAAATTTGGTGGCAGACTTAACCCGTTTATTTATCCACCTTTCTTCTGACGGAGACGCTAACGCCTGCCGTAGGATGCCCGAACGCAAGAGTGTCTTCTTTAGGAGAAGGGCTGTAGGGAGAAGACCGCGCTACCTCACCAGTCGCACAGAATTTGATTCTGAATTTTGGCTCCTGACTTTTGACTCCTGAATTCTTTCTTGTTAAAAGTACGTAGCTATAAACTTTTCAGCTTTTTTCTCTCTCATCAATGATTAAGTAGGGTTATATTAACTCTTGACTATTAAGCTTTGACTGATAGATAGTGTAATTTGAGGGACAGAGGGGGTTGACCAACGCCCCCAATTCACATCTGTACTTTAAACTAAAGTCCGACCAAATTCAGAAGACTAAAGATAATACCTAGAGGTCCAGTTATAGTGCTTATGGTATCGCCAGTCTTAGCTGAACCAGATCGGTTGACTACCACAACATCATTATTACGGAGTATAGGATTAGTTTGCTCATTAATCCCAGCTGAGAAATCCACTTTTACTATGCGTTTAGTGACAGAACCATTAGGGTTAAGGCGAATCAAATCAACAGCACTACTACTAGCTCTGGCATCATTAAATCCGCCAGCAGCGAGTATAGCTTGATTTAAAGAGCTATTCGGCTGAACGTCTGTTAAGCCTGGTCTTTTAACTTCGCCTACCACACCAACTTGAATGCGTGTAGGAGACAGAGTAGTGGTAGCTAATTGAGTAGCTTCTGCGGGGTTGATTTCAGTAGCCGTGGGAATAACAATTGTATCTCCGTCTTGCACAATGATGTCTTGATTGGCGTCACCACTCTGCAATAATTGCCAAAGATTAATATCTATAGCTTGTTCTGAACCAGATCGTGTAGGTCGGCGTAGCCTGAGATTACGAACATCAGCCTGTGCTGTAATTCCCCCAGCTAGTTGAATTACCCGCGTCACATTTGGTAGACCAGCGGGATTGGCAGTGCCACTGTTAACGGTGTTAGGGGTTGCGTTCCCCTGGGCATCTGTATTACCTGGGGTGACAAGATAGGAACCGGGACGGTTAACTTCACCAATAATTGTTACTGTGCGGGGTGTGGTTTGGCTAGCGGCAAAGTTAGATGCAAACAGATTGCGGGATTCTGCCACGTTGAAGTTGGTTGCTGTTGGGACAACTATGGTGTCTCCATCCCGCAAGGTAACATCCTGTGATAATCTGCCTGTTTGAATGAGTTCCTTCAAATTGACACTGACGGTTTGCTCTGAGGAGCGTCCTATTTTACGCCGTAATTGAACTTGAGTCACATCCGCAGCCAGGGTTACCCCCTGTGCTGTTGTCAATGCAGTTAATACTGTGGGGTATTGTACGCCTGGATTATCTCCCGCGCCTCCGCTCAAGCTGAGAGTGTAAGCTCCTGGACGTGTCACCTCTCCAGCAACGAAAACATTGATAGGACGAGGGGATAACAAATTGATTGAGATTAAGGGACGTTTGAGGAAGCGAGCATATCTTCTAGCAATTTCGTCAGCAGCCTGTTCAGTTGTTAGACCGAGGACTGACACGCTGCCAATTAAAGGCAGGTTGATTGCTCCACCTGGGGGAATTTGGTATTCACCTGTATATTCAGGTACTTCAAATACATTTACACGGATGCGATCGCCGCCTCCTAATGAATAATTAGTATCTATTTGTGTTTGTGTGGTTGGTGAAAGTGTAGTTGGTGGTAATGGTTGTCCCTGAGCTAGACTGATACATGGCATAGCGGCATTGACAGCAGTTAACAAAGCCACACCCACAACTGGCTGAGTTAGGAATTTAAACAAACTTCTGTTAAGCATATTTACTTGAGACTCTGAAACTACGATCAATAATGTACTGTCTAAACATTTTTATTTGGACTATACCTAAGTATTCAAGTTCCCCGACACTCTTATTTTCCTCGAAAAGTGTGATTTTCCGGAGGAAATTTGTTGATTGAATTTGAATTTTTAGTGAAGTTAATTTAAAGTTAACCCTGCTTGATGGATATAGCAATTTTAAACACCCAAAATTTCCTATTTGGCAATAAATAACAAGATTAATTCAGTGAGTTATTTTTTGTTTCGATTTGTTGAATAAAAAACTCTTCAAGGGAGTAACGCGACAAGTTCATGGCAATAATTTTACCCTCCATGAGACGAAGACTGGCGAGAAAATCATAGTAATCGTCTTGTAGTGTACCTTGCCAGGAACCATCTGGTTCAAATCTGAGAGTAGGTATCCATTTTTTGAGAATTTCCCAGTCACCACCTTGGCCTTTGACGTGATATGTGTTTTTTGTGCCTAAGAGTTCATTAAGGGAACCAGAGCAAATTAATTCACCTTCAGCGAGGATGGCAATGCGATCGCAAATCTGTTCTACTTTACTAAGAATGTGGCTGTTGAAAAAAATCGTCTTACCAGCGGCTTTTAGCGCCAGGATAATTTCCCGCATTTGGTAGCGTCCCACCGGATCAAGACCAGACATCGGTTCATCAAGAAAAACCAAATCTGGCTCGTTAATTAGCGCCTGTGCCATGCCAACACGCTGTAGCATTCCTTTGGAATAGCGGCGCAGCAGCTTTTGGCGGGCATCGGCTTGGGATAAACCCACTAATTCCAGTAGTTGGGGAATGCGTTGGCGTTGTTCACTTTTGGGAATTTGGAATAGCCCAGCTGCTAGCTGCAAAAATTCCCAGCCAGTGAGATAGTCATACAAATAGGGATTTTCCGGCAGATAGCCGATATGTTGCTTAACATTGCGATCGCCTAGTGGCTCACCCAATAATAATCCCCGTCCAGAGGTAGGACGAATAATTCCCAGCAACAATTTTAAAAGGGTGGTTTTACCCGCACCGTTTGGCCCCAGTAACCCAAAGGTTTCCCCTTTGTAAACTGTTAAAGAACAATTTTTGAGAGATACGACTTTTTGATTTAGCCAAAAACCAGTGCGATAGACTTTTCGCAACTCAGAAGTTAGGACTACTGGCGGAGTGTCTGTCGGATTAAGTTGAGAATCAGGGTCATCTGCAACAGACTTCATCTCGATTAAATCGCTATTTACCAGCTTGGTATTAATTACAAGTTACCCGATAGGCTGATAATAACCATCACCAAGCAGTGTGTCAATTATCGCAAACAGAGTAGCTGAATTAATACTATAAATGTCTATCCTGGTAAGTAATTCTGGCTAGCTTTACAAAACGCCTTTAGAACTGGGAATGACACCAGCCCGACGGGGGTCAATTTCCACTGCCAACCGGGTTGCCCTCGCAAACGCCTTAAATGTTGCTTCAATAATGTGATGGGAATTAATGCCATCCAGTTGCCGAATATGCAGTGTCATTTGGCTATGGTTCACCAGTGCCACAAAGAATTCGCGCACCAGTTGGGTATCATAGGTTCCTAGCCGCTGGCTAGGAATTTGCAAGCCGTAGCTAAGGTGAGGACGTCCGGAAAAGTCTAGTGCTACCTGAACTAAGGCTTCATCCAGTGGTGCAAGAAAATTACCAAAGCGGACAATGCCTTTTCTGTCGCCCAGTGCTTGGTTCAAAGCTTGCCCTAAGGTAATGCCTACATCTTCGTTAGTGTGGTGGTCATCAATTTCCCAGTCTCCCTTGGCTTGAACATCTATATCAATCAGCCCGTGGGAGGCAATTTGATGCAACATATGATCCAAAAACGGAATGCCAGTTGCTGCGGTGCAAGTTCCTCTACCATCGAGGTTGATGGTAACTTGCACATCGGTTTCACCAGTGGTGCGGTGAACAGTGGCAATCCGAGGGGTTTTAGTTGACTGGTCGTAGTTTGAATTAACTTGGCGATTGGTTGTTTGCATGGGGAGTGGAAAGAGTTAGAAGTTAGGAGTTATGAATTTTTAACTCTTAACTCCTCACTTTATCGCGTCACATTCCCATAATTTCATATCCTGCATCTACATATAGAATTTGTCCGGTAATGCCGCTGGATAAATCACTACACAAGAAAGCCGCAGCATTGCCCACTTCTAACTGAGTAACGGTACGTCGTAGGGGAGCTAGTTCTTCTACATGATGAATCATATCCAAAATCCCGCCTACCGCTGAAGATGCCAAAGTGCGGATGGGGCCTGCGGAGATGGCATTGACGCGGATATTTTGCGGCCCTAGTTCAGCGGCTAGGTAACGCACACTAATTTCTAACCCCGCCTTGGCAACTCCCATAACGTTATAGTTAGGGATTGCCCTGACACCGCCTAAATATGTCAGGGTAACGATACTACCTCCCTCTGTCATCAAAGGTTTAGCTGCACCACTTAACTGCACCAGCGAGTAGGTACTGATTTCTAAGGCGGTGTTGAAGCCTGAACGAGAGGTTTGGCTAAAATCTCCACTCAAATCATCTTTGCTAGCAAAGGCAAGACAATGGATGAGGATGTCTAGCTTCCCCCACTGATCACGAATCGTCTCAAAGGTAGATTGAATCTGTTGATCATTTTGGACATTACAGGGAAGAAATAAGCTGGGGTTGAGGGGTTCTACCAATTCCGCAACTTTTTTCTCCATCTTGCCGCGTTCATCCGGCAGGTAGGTAATACCCAAGTTTGCTCCGGCTTTATGCAGCTGTTGGGCGATGCCCCAGGCGATCGAGCGGTTATTGGCAATACCTGTAACAAGAGCATTTTTTCCAGTCAGATTCAGCATAGAAATTATTAATGCGATCGATCATTAGGAGCATACTAGAATCTGAGGCACGTTTTGTCTTTGTTTTACATAGGATTTGCAAAAATGAATATTGGTAAGGGTGTTTCCTGTGACAAAATTCTTGATTTTTCCTAAAGATATTCTCAAGATATCTTTATTTGTTCTTTAAAAAACCCTTTTTAATACTGCTATTGGAACTACTTATCAAGAACTAGTAGCTGAAAGGATCAACAATTATGTATCATTATAAACAAAGAGTTATGAAGCGATTAGTTTGAGTATAGGAAAGTACAGAAAGGTTGACGGTGCTTTATTCATTTTTCAGGTGTATTCTTAGGTAATCAGTTTTTGTTTTTCCGGCATTGGGTAGGGGAAGGGAGATGATCGTGACACAAGATAAAGCCCTAGCAAATGTATTTCGTCAGATGGCGACCGGGGCGTTTCCGCCAGTTGTGGAAACGTTTGAACGCAATAAAACGATCTTTTTTCCTGGCGATCCTGCCGAACGAGTTTATTTTCTTTTGAAAGGTGCTGTTAAACTTTCCAGGGTGTACGAGGCAGGAGAGGAAATAACGGTAGCACTGCTGCGAGAAAATAGTGTTTTTGGTGTATTGTCATTGCTGACAGGAAATAAGTCGGATAGATTTTACCATGCAGTTGCATTTACCCCTGTGGAATTACTGTCAGCACCAATTGAACAAGTGGAGCAAGCACTCAAGGAAAATCCCGAATTATCAATGTTAATGCTGCGAGGTCTGTCTTCGCGCATTTTACAGACAGAGATGATGATTGAAACTCTCGCTCACCGAGATATGGGTTCCAGGTTGGTGAGTTTTTTATTAATTCTTTGTCGGGATTTTGGGGTTCCTTGTGCAGATGGGATCACGATTGATCTGAAGTTATCTCATCAAGCGATCGCAGAGGCAATTGGTTCAACTCGTGTTACTGTCACTAGGCTACTGGGGGATTTGCGTGAAAAAAAGATGATTTCTATCCACAAAAAGAAGATTACTGTGCACAAACCTGTTACCTTAAGTAGGCAATTCACATAAATGCAATTGGAGAAAGGGGAATTGGCGCGTGTTGTATTTTGAAAAATGACACTAATAGCTAGAGGTAAATCTAAAATTGAGTAATTTCTGCTATTGCCAATTTCCACTTATTTCCAGACAATGGTTAAAAGTAGTAGGCTGTATCTGGAAGGATTTCGGTAGCTAAAGATGACCACCGGATACATCCTCATCGCAGCAATTTTAATTCTGGGAGGCGTAATTGCAACCGTGGGCGATCGCATCGGCACACGAGTTGGCAAAGCCCGCCTCTCACTTTTTAATCTTCGTCCGAAAAATACCGCTGTACTAGTAACAATTTTTACGGGTGGTTTGATTTCAGCATCAACTTTAGGGATTTTATTCACTGCTGACGAAGGCTTGCGAAAGGGAGTCTTTGAATTAGAGGATATTCAAACAGACCTCAGGCAGAAGCGGGAACAGCTAAAAACCGCAGAAACTCAGAAAAGTCAGGTAGAGAGTGAGCTAAACCAAGCAAGAATTAACCAAGCAAAAGCACAACAAGACTTGCAGGTAATCAATCAATATTTGCAGGCGGCGAATGCCAAACAACGCCAAACACAAGCTCAGTTGAATCGCACCATTAATCAACAAGCTCAAACCCAAACTCAACTCCAACGGACTCAAGGTCAGCTAGAACAAGTTGTAACTCAGTACCAAAAAGCCATAACTGAACTCCAAAGCGTTTACAATCAGAGAAAGGAGCTACAGGCGGCAGTAGAACTACTGAAGACAGAACGTCAACGACTGTACGCTGAAGCTAAAAAAGCCATTGACGAAGCCAAAACAGCGATTGAAAAACGCGATCGCGAACTTGCTAATCGTCAAGAAGCGATAGAAGTGCGCGATCAAAAAATCGTCCAGCTCGATCAACTAATTCAAAAGCGGAATGTAGAAATTACGGCGCGAGAGCAAGTGATTGCCAAACGGGAATCGCGCCTCAAAGAATTGGAAGCGCAACAGGAGCAACTAGAACTGGAAGTTGCAAGGCTGGAAAAATATTATCAGTCCTACCGCGACCTGCGTCTAGGTAAGCTAGCCTTAGTTCGCGGTCAAGTTCTGTCTGCTGGTGTAGTTCGTGTTACCCAACCTGCTGCTGCTCACCAGGCAGTAGTACAACTATTACAAGAAGCCAATCGCAACGCCAACCAGAAATTAAGTGAGCCTGGTGCTCCTGCCAATGTAGAGTTACTGCGTGTGACCCAGGATAGAGTTGAGCAATTGAGCAAGCAGATTGAGGATGGTCAAGAATATGTGATGCGAATATTTTCGGCTGGTAATTACGTCAGGGGAGAAAAGCAGATAGAATTTTTCGCCGATACAGCCCGAAATCAATTAGTATTTTCCGGAGGCGCAGTCCTGGCCACAACCACTGCCGACTCCCAAACCATGACATCTTATGAGTTACAGCAGCGGCTGGAAATACTGATTTCTGCTTCCCAATTTCGGGCCCGTAACGCTGGAATTGTCGAAGATGTCCAAGTAGACGGGACTTTTCTGCGCTTTGTCACCCAATTAAGACAGTATAATCAACCATTGGAAGTCAAAGCGATCGCAGCAGAGGACACTTATACAGCCGGGCCATTGAGAGTAAAATTAGTGGCAATAGTAAACGGACAAATCATTTTTAGTACTTAAAAAATAAAAAAAATATTTGCACACTGTTATTAGTAAGATTTAAACATATTTGAACAGCAGCTAAAATACTTGCTGCAATTGCATTTCTTCTCTACGAGATGCTATGCGAACATTTCTAATTCTTAATTTTTAATTTTTAATTTATTATGATTTTCCGTGAATTTTCACCAACGCAACCAGTCATTTTGGGGTTTGATCCAGGTCGAGATAAGTGTGGTTTAGCGGTGATCGGACTAGATCGGCAACTGCATTATCATCAGGTCGTGCTAGCAAAAGAGGCGATCGCTACCATTGAGACACTGCGTCAAAAGTTTCCAATCTCCTTGATGGTGATGGGCGACCAAACTACAGCCAAGCAGTGGAGACAGCAATTATATCAGGAATTGACAGAACCGCTGAATATTATTTTAGTGGATGAGCGCTACACAAGCTTAGAAGCACGCGATCGCTATTGGCAAATGTTCCCGCCCAAAGGGTTAATAAAGCTATTGCCACAGGGTCTGCGACAGCCACCAAGGCCGATAGATGACATTGTTGCCATCCTCCTAATCGAAAGATACTTAAATCGCCTCACAGAATCAGCACTCAACCAATTTTAGATTTTGCGTCGCACCAAAGGTGCGCTGACAGCGCAACGCCGGATTTTGGTGAAGCAGCGCGTTCTTCTCGCTACAGCCCAACCCTTGCCGGGACGCCTTGCGGCGAACGGGCATCCGACGGCAGGCGTTAGCCTCTCCTAATGTGAGAAGGGAGACGATGCCGCGCATAGCGCAGCGGTAAGGCAGTCGCAGTCCTGGACGCCACTTGCTTCTCCTAAGGGAGACGCTGCGCGAACAAGTCGGGAAACCCGCCCAACGCATTGGCTCCGCTTCCCGTCGGTTGCGAACTGCCCTTCCCGTTGGGTAGCGAGCCTGCGTCCCTTGCGCGTCTGGTAGAGAGCGTCTGGGGGTCTCCACGCCACTTGCTTTATGCCGGGGAACCCGTCCACCGCAGTGGCTCCCCATGAGCGACTGCACCAACCGGAAGGGATTGAAGAAAAAATCTAAAATCTAAAATCTAAAATCCAAAATTGAATGGCTCCTAACTTTTAAAGTTCCGCCCGAATAGTAAAAGCATAATCTCCTCCAGGCTCTAACTGATAATCTTGTTGCTCCAAAAATCGACCGAGGGGTTCTTTGATTAAGGCGCGGCCTTGGGAAGGCTTGACGGCAAGTTCTCCCCGGCGAAAATGCCACTGGAAATGCCACTCAAACTCACCTGCACTCACTTCACCCTCAAGGAAGCCGTGTTGCCAGGATTGGCGAGTAATTCTGACATGGGCAATGGTTTCTGGCAGACGTTTTGCACTCACAATGCTTTATAAGAACTTTCAATAGGGCTACATCTTTGGTTTGAAAAGACGGGGGATGTAGCACCAATAGCAAATTTATTCGTCTGATTTATCTTACCCTGATCACACATATTATGTAATCTACGGTAACATAATATTGTGCTAAACAAAGGTCGAGCCATAATAGTTTACGAGTTTAAATGCAAAGGGAAAGACAAGCAGTATAGCGCGATTGACGATGCTATTCGGACATCACAATTTATCCCAAATAAGTGCTAACGTTACTGGATAGATAACAAAAATGTGGGCAGATGCGACCTCAAGAAATACTGTGCAGTATTAGCTCAGAAATTACTTTTCGCTAATGAACTTAATTTAATGGCTCGACAGTCTGTTGCTTGTCAATTACCAAACATAGCTTAAATAGACATCTCAAAGAAGTCGGTTATCTGTGACTTCAGTTTCAGGCCACAGCGGCACGTCATGAAAATAATCTTGGTTAATATTTCAAGAATGAATATATTCTAGAAACTGCATATTTGATGCTATTTTCATCAGTGTATTGTGGATTAATTGGTATTTCCTTGAATGATTTCAGCACAATTACAGCCCGATAAAGTTTGGAGTATTTATATTGCTTTTCTTGAATATCAAAACGCAGAATATATTTTAATGGATGTTCGATAATTTTGTTACCACGCAGACTTTTACGTTCGATAAATACCTGATCGATACTCTTATAGAATGTGCAGGTAGTTACAGGTGATGTTGCAAAATAAGCAGCGATTGCCATAATAATTAATGTAAATAAATTTAAGAAAAATAGATAATTCCGCTGATTCTGCTGCACTAATAGGGAAGTTTGCCCAGAGTTGATAAAATCGTTGATTTGAAAGGCAACTTCCTGATTCTGTTGATAGCTAACATGTGACAGCAGGGCAAAGTCTCCAAATGGAGTCACAATCATAACTTGATAAGTTTTCGCTCCTTTGCTACCAGTCTTTGTAAGAATGTATGCTTCCTGGAGATCAAACATTTTGAGTTTCTCCATACTTCCCAGCAAATTAAACCGCTTCAATTCACAGTTTATTTGGTTTGGTGAAGGTCGAGTGCAATTGAGACTAACTGAAGCAGAATCAAAAACTAAGCAGTAAATCAAAAAGCTTAAACAGATAGTAAAAATGCACCCCCCGCTGAACCAATATCTGAGTGGTCGATGTTTTAGCTGCAATCTAGTACGGGTTTCCTCTACAATTTTCATCGGTATTTGTGTATAGAATACTTAAGCCCTGAGTAGATTATTCCCCTCGTAGCCCATTCACTTATCGCCAAGTCTAAGTACTAGGGAAGATTTCCGATGAATCCCTAAAAAATCTTTGGCTGGCTGGTAGATAATTGGGGCAGAAAGCTATAGCTAGAAGCATGGAAACCAAACAGCTAGGAAAAAGTGGTATCTTTGTGAGTGCGATCGGTTTGGGTGGTATGCCCATGTCAATTTCTAATCGCCCTCCCGAATCGCAATCAATCCAAGTTATTCATCAGGCCTTGGATCTGGGTATTACATTTATTGATACTGCCGACTCTTACTGCAAAGATGAGTCAGAAAAGCACCACAACGAGCAATTAATTCACAAAGCACTTAGTAGTTACAAAGGCGATGTTAGCCAAGTAATTGTGGCAACTAAGGGTGGTTTGATGCGTCCCAATGGCAACTGGACAAGCAACGGCAACCCAGAACATTTGCGCCAAACAATTAGAGTCAGTTTTGAGGCGTTGGGTGGTGCTAAACCCATCGATGTTTGGCAATACCATTCTCCCGATACTAATTACACCATTGAAGAATCCCTTGCAGCAGTTAAAGAAGCAGTGGAGGCTGGTTTAATTCGGTTTGTAGGAGTTTCTAACTTTTCCGTTGAACAAATTAAGCGGGCGCAGGATGTGGTAGATATTATCTCGGTGCAGAATCAATACAGCCCTTGGCAACGACAGCCAGAAAAAGATGGCGTGTTGAAGTATTGCGAACAGCAAGGATTGACCTTTTTGCCTTGGAGTCCCTTTGGTGGTAGGCGTCGCCATCAGGACTTGCAAGATATCCCCGCGATCGCTCAGTTAGCTAAAGAAAAAGGCGTGTCTGTGTATAATATCGTTTTGGCGTGGTTGCGTTCCAAGTCGCCCACTATTTTGCCAATTCCTGGTGCTAGCAAGATTTCTAGCATTGAAGACTCAGCACAAGCTATAAATGTGAAACTATCTGATCAAGAAGTGCAAAAGATTGATCAGGCAACTTAATCATTCCACTAGCTTACGTAGATTTAGCAGGGTGCAAATGTAAAAGTTAAAATTCCTAGATTGCCTGCACTCAGCGCATAGAGAAAAGACATGATCTTAGAAACACACCGCTTGCTAATGCGTGACTTTATAGAGGCAGACTGGCAGGCGGTTTTTGCATATCAATCTGATCCTTTGTACTTGCGTTACAACGATTGGACGCAGCGAACACAAAAGGATGTTTGCGAGTTTATCCAGATGTTTATTGATCAGCAAAAAGAGCAACCACGGACAAAGTTTCAGTTAGCTGTTGTCCTCAAAGAAGAAAATCGGCTTATTGGCAATTGTGGTATTCGTGTAAACGACCGGGAAATGCGGGAAGCAAATATCGGCTATGAACTAAATACTCAGTATTGGGGACAAGGTTATGCAGCAGAAGCAGCACAGGCAATTTTAAAGTTCGGCTTTGAAGAACTGGGAATGCATCGTATCTGGTCTTGGTGTGTTGCAGAGAATGTTGCTTCTGTAAGGGTATTAGAAAAAATTGGTATGCTTCGTGAGGGTCATCTGCGGGAAAAAGAGTTAATCAAAGGTAGATGGTACGACAACTTTCTTTACGCTATTCTTGACCACGAGTGGAAAGCATCGCGGCTTTATGTTTAGTTTTAGTTGTCACTGCACGGGAACAAATAAAATTGTAAATGTAGCCTGAGAAAACATTAGAGGATTTACATCCGTGACACTCAAAGACTTAGAACAACAACTTCTTGCCCTCAGTCCTGGTGAAAAAGTGCAGGCTATTCAGTTACTTGCTCAAAGTCTCGGTAGCAATTGGCCAGGAATTGAGAAAGCCCCCAGAGTCTGTGGTGAAGATGCTCGCATTGCTAAAACTCGTATTCCCGTCTGGGTACTTGTGGAAGCTCGTCGTCTTGGATATAGTTATGCTGACCTTTTGACGAGTTATCCAACCATTACAGCTAGAGATTTAACTAATGCTTGGGGATATGCAGAAGCTTATCCCGATGAAATCGAACTAGCCATCGACCGAAATATCGTACACATTCTTCGTAAGTAAGAGCCACACCGTGAGATATACGTATATTTTGAGAATTGATTGTGGGAAAGACAAAATAAAAATAGTCAACGATATTTTGGGTGTTGATACTAACTCTAACAATTGTTATTGGGAGCAAATACTTATTGAAGAAGCTTTGAACTATTCAGTAAATTTTGTAGATAGATTTTTAAATCTTCTAGAAGACAAATATTAGAAGCTTTGTCTGCTAGGGGTTTACAAAGATGATATATCCGTTTGGATGTATTACGAATATGATGAACAGTGTAATATGTCATTTTCACCAGAAGACATGAAACGTTTAGGAGATAATCAAATTACTTTATGTATTTCATGCTGTGAATTGGATAGGAAAGATGCTCTATAAGAAGCTTTTGAGATAAAAATATAAGTTAGCGTTCAAGTTTCACGATTCGTTATATTTAGCTTTTGCAGAAGTGGGAGAAGCAGATATATTTTTGACGGCTGACGATCGCCTTTTCAGGAAAGCAAAGCAATTTCAAAATATTTTAAAAATAGAAGTCGAAAATCCGACGATTTGGTTAATGAATATTTTGCAACCAGAGGAAGAAAATAATGAAACTGACGGAAATTAGACAGCAAGGATATAAAGCCCTAATTGATGCTTTAGGTGTAGCAGGAACGCTGAGATTTTTACAGCAGTTAGAAGTGGGCTATGGTGACTATACTAAAGAACATCATCAATGGCTCGATCAACTCACAATAAATGACTTTTGTAACTATGTTAAACAAAAAAAAGTTGAATAAAAATAATTAGCTAATATCTTCAGGTGGTATTGTACCAGAAGCGATCGCATCCAATTTCTCAGCATCAAGGATTATAATCGTCCCACCCCGACGATAGGCAATTACTGACTTCAGACTTTTAATTAACCGCACACATTCTTCGTAAGTAATGCCGCTACTCCGAGCCATGCGATAATAAGATAATTTAACTTTTAAACACTCGCCTTGTGGACTTGATTCAGTTCCTGATTCAGCAGCAAAATATTGAATTAATCTGGCAAGACGAACAATAGCTCTTTCAGAAACTAATCCGTGGACTGTTTCATGCAATTGCTGAATCCGACTGTTAAAAACCATCAGCATTCGTAATGCAATTTCAGGATTTTGCCTAATAGCTTTTAATAAAGCATCTCGCTCTACAGTCAGAATCTCACAATCAGATTCAGCAGTCACAGTTGCCGGAGAAATTCCATTTCCTAATAAAGCAGGAGCCGCAAAAATTTCTCCAGCAGCTAAGGCGCGTAAAATAGTTTCTTTTCCCGTTATTGCTGTTTTGGTAATTTGAATTGATCCACTGACAACAGCATATAGTTTTCCTGGTAAGACATCATTCTCATGTAGAATAATCTCTCCTTTGCGATAGCGTTGCACTTGAGTGTAAGGTTGCAAATTTACTTTGTCTGCTGTTTCTAAACCTGAAAACACAATAATTTGTGAAAGTTGTTCCAGGGATGCCTGCATAATTAGCCTGAGATTGCAAAGGCTGGACGATGATCAATCCAAGGGTTAGCCGCTTCTAATTGTGCTGCTAGGCTGATCAGGGTAGCTTCAGCCGCAGGTTTGCCAATTAGCTGCACACTGATGGGTAAACCTTTACTATCAAAGCCTACAGGAATTGCGATCGCAGGTTGTCCAGTTGCATTAGCAGGTGGACAAGGGGCAACCCATTCAATAATATTTTGGAATGTCTCTTCTGGACTCAGCGAAGCCCATTCCCCAACGCGGATAGGTGAATGTAGATAAACTGGCAATACCAGCACATCCACGGTATCAAAAAACGCCACAATCTGCCGTACCACTATCTGCATTTGGGAAACTGCTTGCAGGTATTCTGCAACAGAACCTGTACGGGCAAATAGCCATCGATTCACTGGCTGCAAGGCTTCAACAGGAAGTCCTGACGCAGCCACCCCAGCTTGCCAAACGATTTGAAATGGTTCAACTAAACCACTAAAATCCGGGGATTTCTGTTCAACTTGGTGACCAAGTTGTTCTAATAACTCGACTGTTTGGCGGACACCTTGCTGACAGTTGGCGTCAGCTTCTCCCAAAGGAGAAATGCTAGTGTCAAAGGCAATTCGCAAAGCACCGAGTTTTGTTTGAGTGGCGGCGAGAAATGATGGTTCGGGATCGGGTAACCAGTAAGGATCGCCTGTGACATAGCCAGATATAGCATCCAAAAGGGCAGCAGCATCAGCGACAGTCCGGGCGATTGGGCCGTTGGCGGCAATTCCAGCCAGGCGTTCGCCTACGGGTGCTTTACTCACCCTGCCCCTGGATGGTTTTAGTCCCACCAAACCACAACAAGCCGCAGGCCCCCGAATCGAACCACCGCCATCAGAACCTTGAGCGATCGCACACAATCCCGCTGCTACTGCTGCCGCTGCGCCACCACTGGAACCGCCAGGGGTGTATTCTAAATTCCACGGATTTCTAGCTGGGGGAAAACCAGTAGGTTCACTGTATGGAAATGAACCTAATTCAGAAGTGGCTGTTTTACCGAGAATAGTAAACCCAGCTTGCTTAATCCGCGTCACAACCCCATCATCATAGTTAGGGATATTGTTCAGTAATGCCGGAT
Organism: uncultured Nostoc sp.; assembly: GCF_937863485.1. Taxonomy (GTDB): domain Bacteria; phylum Cyanobacteriota; class Cyanobacteriia; order Cyanobacteriales; family Nostocaceae; genus Nostoc. The sequence continues at coordinate 52,798 of NZ_CALMFY010000165.1, forward strand.
TTCCAAAAGTACAGGTAACACCTGCTACAGCATTGAGGTCTTTAATGGAAATCGGCACCCCAAAAAATGGCGGTAGTTCTGAGGTAGTTGTCAATAATTCTGTTTTGGCTTTGGCATCTGTGATCGCTAATTCTGCCGTCACCGTAAAATAACTTCCTAATTGGGGATTTAACTGCCCAATCCGTTCTAAATATATTTCCACCAACTCTAGCGGTGATACTTCCCGGCGACGAATTAATTGCGCCAACTCTAGTGCTGGGGTAAACGCTAAATCAACTTCATTCATAAGTTAGTGAATGGGTAATTTTGGCTTGATCTGGAATTTTTAAACTTCAATTGTTACTTTAGCAGGATTTCTGGGAACTATACATTTTATAGCTCCTGAGATATGTCACTCACTCAGGATGCTCAGATGCAACAGGCATGGTTATGTTCTTACTTAAGCCATTTTAATTATTTCGTATAAACTTTCGACAAATCCCTAAGGGGTATTTATGGCTAATCTAGAAATACTTGTTAGTGAATTGCCAACACTGATTCAGAGTCTCAAACTGACTATTGGTGATTCTAATGAAATAATGGAGCAAATTATCCTGATTAATAATGCTCAGGAACAACTACGGAATCTTAAAAAATTAATTGCTCAGGAATTGAAATTTGAGAACATCAAAAATTCTGCGATCGCTACACTTCCTCGAATCGGTACTGTAGCTAGTTTGTTTATACCTAGTATTGGGTTAGTAGATCCAGCTATAGCAGAAAAATTTGGCAACTCAAAAACTAAAATTTCATTAACTGATTTACAATCAAAAATTGATGGTTGGATTGAATGGGGTTATTTTTTGCAGGCAATAGCTACTGATATTCTCACTGATGTTCAGTTAGTCAATCAACTAAATTCTGATATTAATCATCTCAGCCTCTGCACCAATTTTCAGGTAATTGCTGAAAGCTTAAAGATTAACTTATATTTGGAAAATTATCATCTGTTAGAGCATCAAATTCAAAATATCAGCAATTCTCAAAATGAATTATTACAGTTGCAACAGAAATTAAATTATATTTTTAATACGATTAAAAATAGTCGTAGCTTATTAAATATTTTATTAGGAGTGTCTGCTTTTTGTGGCAAATCGGGCTTCGTCTTAGAATGGTTAGATGATGACCACGAATTAATTATATCGAGTGATGGCAAATTTAAAGAATTGACAGATATTCTGAATGATTGTGATTTTTTCCAAGAACAAATTGTTGCTTTAATTATTCAGGGTGACACTTTAAGGGAACAGGCAGAACAAGCCCTAAAAAAGATTGAACAGGAAAGTAGTAAAGAAGCAATTATTAGCCAGCATGTAGAAATAGTACCATCTTCGACACAAAAAATAGTCCGTTCGGCTTTGCTGATCGTCTCAAGTTTATTAATCTTAGGTTTTGGTAGTTGGAAAATTCAAGAGCAAAGTCCACAATTACAGCAGGTGAGTCTAAGTTTAACTCAAGAAAGAAGTGCGATCGCCCCAGACGATGGCGGAGCGATCGCCAAGTTTAAATCTGCTCAAAAACTCGGTATGGAGGCTGCTTCTCTAGTTCAAAATCCACCGCATCCTCTACAAGTCTGGCAACAAGCACAAAACAAATGGCGTCAGGCAATAAATTTGTTAGATAGTATTTCTAATGAAACATCAGTTTATGACCAGGCAAAGAATAAGTTGGCTTATTATAGGATTAACTATAAATTTATCAGTCAAAGAGTCTTAATTGAAAAGAAAGCCTTAGCAAACTTAGAATCAGCCCAAAAACTAGCAATAGAAGCTAATTTATTTGGACAAAATTCATCTCATTCGCTACTAATTCGGCAGCAAGCACAAGATAAATGGCAACAAGCAATCAATTTATTAGAAGCTATTCCAGAGAATACGTCTGTCTCTATACAAGCTAAAGAAACACTTACTATTTATAAAACTAACTATGTAGCTATCAGTCAAATAAGTAGGTAGGCGGGAAAATTTATAACTATGTGATTGCGTTGGCGTAAGCCTTCCCGTCGGGTACGTTATGAAATGAAGTGAAGCAATCACAAGAACTTCTAGCTTTTTACATTTTGTTACATAGTTAGGTTTATTTGTGCTTATCTACTTAATCCAAAATTAAAAAATAGACTATAGTAATCTTATTTTATTTGTAAGAATTGCAAGTTGCAGATCCCCGACTTCGTAAAAGTTGTCGGGGATCTAGTTTCTCGTAGTCCTGACACGACTACACCTTAGAACGGTCAGTCAAAATCTCATAACCAGTCTCTGTTACCAACACTGTATGCTCAAACTGAGCCGATAAAGAATTATCCACAGTGACTGCTGTCCAACGGTCAGATAATGTCCGGGTGTGTCTAGAACCCGCATTTAAAATTGGCTCAATTGCCAGCGTCATCCCCGCACGGAGTTTAACATTTGGCATCTCGCGGGTACGGTAGTTGAATACTGAAGGTTCTTCGTGCAGGTTACGACCGACACCGTGTCCAGTGAACTCTTCGACTATACTAAAGCCGTTAAGTTTCACATGGTCTTCAATTGCTCCAGCTAGGTGAAGCAGGTAGACACCAGCCTTTACTTGTTCAATGCCCTTATATAAAGCTTCTTCTGCTACGCGAATTAATTTAGCAGCTTCTTGCGTCACTTCACCAACAGCAATTGAAATGCAAGAATCACCATGAAAGCCTTGGTAATAAGCGCCCGTATCTACTTTTAATACATCTCCTACGCGAATCACTTTCTTGGGACTAGGAATGCCATGTACTGCTTCATTGTTAATGCTGGAGCAGATAGAACCTGGAAAACCGTGATATCCTTTAAAGCTCGGTGTTGCACCCATTTGGCGGATGCGTTTTTCTGCATAAGCATCTAAATCAGCCGTGGTCATTCCTGGCTTTACTAGCTCAGAAATTTCTTTGAGGACAGTTGCCACAATTGTCGCTGATTGCCGCATGATTTCAATTTCACGCGGCGATTTAATTTCAATTCCTCGGCGCTGTTTTTTCGATGTTGTCGGCTGAGTTGTTTGAGGAAGTAAGTTACTGAAAATGTTCATAGGAAATTAATAATTACTGGTGGCTTTGCCGCTGAAGTATCAATGCTTTCTCTTTCTTTATTATCCATGCTTAGTACCCATCTCTACCTAATGCTTTTCTCTGTTAACACAGATGGGCCAGCAGTAACGACTACGATTTTATCTGGGTGAAGTAACTCACGAGCCGCTTGATTAACTTGGGTAAGGGTGACTTTCTGGATTTTATCGGTAAAGGAGTGTAATTCTCCTTTATCTAGTCCATACACCTCATTCATCAGAATTCTATCTGTTAATTCCTCTGGGTTTGCCAGGGAAACGTTGTAGTTGCTGATCAAGGTGCGTTTAGCTGTTTCTACCTCTAATGGAGTGACGCCTTGTTGATGGATTTGCTGTAATATTTGGCGGCTACTAGCGATCGCTTTGGTGCTATCTCCTGGACTAGTTTGCATCTCAATCACAAATGTCCCTGCATTTTTCCCGGCTTGGAAGGAGCTATAAATTCCATAACTCAAACCTTGGCGATCGCGCACTTCTGCACCCAGTCTACTAGATAGGGTATCGCCTCCTAAAATCTGGTTCAATACTAAGGCTGCGTGAAACCGAGGATCATAACGGTTAATACCTGTGTAACCCATATAAGTAACAGCTTGGGTTTTACCTGGTAAAACTGGGTTGACACTGACTATTTTCTCCGGCATTAATACCGCAGGATATTTTAATCTTGGTGCTTGGCCACTAACTTCCCAATCACCAAACTCATTTTTAATCAGCGATCGCACAATGTCTAGATCAAAATCTCCCACCAGCGCTAGCACTGTCGTGTCTGGACGATAATGTTTGGCTTTGAAATCAATCACATCCTGACGCTGAATCTGCTGTAAACTCTCCTCTGTGGGAAAGGTGTGTAAAGGATGTTTTTTCGGGTAAATTGACTGAACAAATATTCTTCGGGCTACTTCTGATGGCTCATCTAATTCCTGTTGCAGATCAGTTAAAGTTTGTTGGCGATGCAATTCCAATTCTTTGACTGGAAAGGTACTATTTTTTACAACATCAGCCAATATCTCCAGGATTATCGGCAAATCCTCTGCTAAACTATCACCTTCGATATGTACACCTTCGCGGTAGGTTTGAAAGTTTAGACTCACTCCTCGTTCTGCCAGGACTTTGGCAATAGTTAAGACATCCTTGCTCTTAGTACCATTGAGCAAATTATCTGCGACAAAAGCAGCTAGTCCAGCTTGATCATCTGGATCAAATTCCGTCCCAGCTTGAATGTATCCGCTCAGGGTAACGGTGGGAGTACTATTATCGGGTAACAGTAATATCCGCAGTCCGTTAGTAAATTTGAATTCCTGTGGTAATACTCGTGCGATTGCATCTCTAGCCAAATCCACAGGTGGTAAGTATTTCGCTACCTCAGAAGGAAGCACGGGTACGCCAGGAGAGAAATTCTCTGTAGTTTGGGCTGAGTCTGGTTTGTCACCAACTCCTGTTATCCGCTTCTGGGTTGGTTCAAAAAAGCCTGCTATCCGAGCTTCTTTTGTCAGGTATTTGTTAATAACAGTAACAACATCCGTCGGCTTCACCAGACGGACAGCTGCCAAATAACGGTCTGTGTAGCGATAATCACCAGCAGTTGTCTGATCATTACCCAATCGCATTGCTTGAGAGGTGATATCACGGTTACTCAAAATTACATCTGCTGTTAATTGAGTTTTAGCTCGTTCTACTTCCTCAGATGTCACACCTTTTTCTGCTACATTGGCGATCGCACTACTCAACACTGAGTCAATTTTTTTCAAATCTTGTTTAGATCCAGCCGTCACCAACACCTCATACCAGCCAGATTCTCGCAAACTGGTAACGGATGCTGTGACTTCACTAGCTAAACCTGATTCCACTAATACCTGATAAAGCCGAGAATTCCGTCCCTCTGTCAAGATGTAATCCATCACATCCAGCGCCGGCACATCCGGTTGATTTGCATCCGGTAGCGGATACACAACTTGTAACAGCCGCCCTGCTCCCGGTTCTCGCAATACTATGGGAGTGCTTGCTGTTAGCGGATAGCTATGGTTTAGCCTGTGCTGAGTGCTAAGTGTTGGGAATGTTGAGTGTTGAGTGTTGAGTGAGGCTTTTGACTCAGCACTGTTGTTTGCTAATTTCCCAAACACCTCTTTAATTGTTTCCAGGGTATTTGCGGTTTGAAAATCTCCAACAATCACTAAGACGGCATTATCGGGACTGTAAAAATTGCGGTAATATTTTTGTACCTGCTCAACTTCAAATTTCTCAACATCAGCTTTGGTACCACCTACAGGCAACCCATAGGCATGATTGGGAAACACTGCCTGCATGACGGCGCGGTTGAGGCGATATTCTGGGCTATTTTCGTAACCCTGCAACTCGGAAATTACTACCCGCTTTTCACTCGCTAGTTGTTCTGGCTCAATCTGGGAATTTTGCATTCTGTCTGCTTCTAGCACCAAGAGCGCTTTCAGCTTATTTCGTTCCACAGTACCGTAATATGCAGTTTGGTCATAGCTGGTGAAAGCATTAGAATCACTACCTAAAGCACTAAACAAACGGCCAAATTGAATCGGACGATTTTTTGTACCTTTAAACATCATGTGTTCTAACTGGTGGGCAATGCCATTCACGCCTGGTTCTTCGTTGCGTGAGCCAACCTTGTACCACACCTGCACCGTCACCACTGGTGCAGTATGTACTTCCTTTGTCAGAACAGTTAAACCATTCTCCAGCACTGTCTTGCGGACGTTTTCTGTCAGTGTTGAGGGCATTATTGTTTTTGCTAGCAAGGTTGAGTGGTATTTTTCTTTATTAGATACGGCTGCATGTTGACTATGAGCAGGTTGATCGCTTAACAAAAAAACCGCTACTAGCCATAAGCTTAAAAGTAATAACGGCAAGGGATATTTATAAAATCTGGAAAATCCATACATTTATTTAGCAGATATATCTGTAAATTAAGTTACATAATTATTTTGGAGAGTGACCATAGTTTAATCTGACAACAAAATCTGTTACTTCGGTAACAATACAGAAAAACAATATATTAGCAACAAAGGTAATAAAAAAGCTAAATTATGGGAGTTTTGCTAAAACCCGAATGAATTCCAGAGGTAAGCCATCGGTATCGGCGATGAAAGCCACTTCGTAAATGCGATCGCCTATTTGCTGTTGTGTCGGTTCTAAAAGTACCTTCAACGGTTGTAATACTTCGGGTTGACTCTCAGCGGTTAGTGCAACACGTTCTTGTAAATTTGTTAACCAGCTAGGTAAATCTGGTGTAATCTCAGTTAAATCGAACGAGAGATGATAGTATCCCACATAATGTTCGTCAGCAAAAGCATCTGGGGCTGGCTTTGGTTCGGGTATTTGGATCAGTTCAATTCTGCCGCCCAATCCTTGCATCCAGCAAGCTAGAGTGTAGCCTGTAGTAAAGCGTTCCGAAATTGTAAACCCCAAATGTTCGTAGAAAGCGATCGCTCGATGAATATTTGCAGTCCGAATAGAAACGTGGTGCATAACAAAAGTTAGGAGTTGTAAATTATGAGTTATAAATTGAATTTAACTCCTAACTGTACAGACGCGATTAATGAGCCAGCGCGTTGCGGGGGTTCCCCCCGTTGTAGCGACTGGCGTCGCGTCTCTACTTCTAACTTTACTCAAATAACCTGAAATAGGGGTAGCGTACAGGGACGCCAGGCTCTTTTTCCAAGTCAAAATTAATCACTTCCCAACAGGCATCTTCTGAGGTATCAGGGCTAAACTCCACGGGTAAGCCGTATAGTCGAGCAGCAGTAGCTTCCGGTTGTCCAGAACGCCAAGGTGTACTGCGTTCCAAGTAGCCACTCATCAATTCCTGATAGCGTTGAGCAATTATCACTTTTGTTGCTCGATAGCCTTGGGTATAAAGCTTGTCTAATGCTTCGTGAATTTCAAAGCGAATACCATCGGGATGAGTATGCTGTCTATACCATTCATTATTCCACCTTCGCCAATGACGTCCCGATTGCAAATGGATTAACTCTCCATTTTTAGGATTAGCTTCAAACGCGCCATGACGCGGACACAAATAGGTATCTGTTAATGTCAGCGCCGGAATAGTCTGGCGACAATGGGGACACTGTATTTCAGGTCCAAACATCGGGTACTGCAAGCCTGGATTCATCATGAAGTGCGTACAAACATAATTTTGTCTTCACCAGCACTAGTAGGTTGGATTATACACTTCGGCTTCGCCACTTTGGGTTACTTGCTCACTTCTGCAAAGACACGGACTTGCAGAAGTAACATTGCTAACTAGTGTTTTCCTCAGCGTAGAGGCTTGACGCTGTGATATCCTGGTAGTGAAACTAGCCTCAAAAGTTGGATTTTCTCCAGTATTCCTGGGTACCATATTCATATTCTATCGTGTCTACCGCTTCTTACTGGACATCTGTCGATTTTTCTCAAGCTGCCTTTATCGCAGCCAATGCTGTTGTTATGGGTTCGGTAAATATAGCAGCAGGGGCGAGCATCTGGTATGGAGCAGTGGTTAGAGGAGATGTTGAACGGATTGAAATTGGCGAATGTACAAATATTCAAGATGGGGCAATTCTACATGGTGATCCTGGTTTTCCGACAATTTTAGAAGATCATGTTACTGTAGGGCATCGCGCTGTGATACATTCCGCTTACATTGAGCGTGGAAGTTTGATTGGCATTGGCGCGGTGATTTTAGACGGGGTACGAGTGGGTGCTGGTAGCATTATCGGTGCTGGCGCAGTCGTGACTAAGGATGTACCTCCGTTGTCCCTAGTTATGGGCATTCCTGGCAAAGTGTTACGGCAAGTAACAGAAGCTAAAGCCGCAGAACTCATTGAACACGCTAAACGTTACCAAAAGTTAGCTTTAGTTCATGCTGGCAAGGGTACTGATATCGGGTTTAATAAGTCTTAAGGAGTGGGGAGTAAGAATTTTAGATTTTAGATTTTGGATTAAAGAATTGAAATTTAATCTAAAATCCAAAATCCAAAATTGAATTGCCAAATGCCCCATAATTTAAAGATTCTTTACATATAGGTTGGGAAAAGTTGCCCACTTCAGCTAAAAATAAAAATGAGAGCAGTTGACAAAACTTTAATTTCTACTTAAAAGAGGGGTTCTAGATATGGATATCGATTTCCGTATAGCGATCGTTTTAGCACCAATTGCCATTGCCGCTGGCTGGGCAGTGTTTAATATTGGCGCTGCGGCTTTAAGACAAATTCAAGGCTTTTTTGATCGGGAAGCTTAAATTCGGCTGAATATTATCACTCTTCAACCGACTGTTTCTCTTCACAGGGGCAGTCAGTTCCTCTTTTGCGAGTTCTGAGTAAAGAATAGGACTTAGGCAGACTCTCCGAATTCTTCTCTACCAGACGCTGTGCGATCGCAAAGTGTCTGGTAGAGTTGGCTCTTTTGGCGTCAATTCTTGGAAACTAGAGGCGTTCATGTAGATGTCATAGCAGAGTTGGCGGTAGCCTGCGGCAAGCCACTACATGTCTACGAGAAATTAAGCTTTTTAGCAATTCTTGCGTAAGTCCTAAACAAGTAAAATTCCCGACTCCCCACTCCCCCTTCCTTGAATATCGATTCTGTAATACAACCCCTTCAACGCTTTGGTGTCCATTTGGGACTTGATCGTATTGTCAACCTATTGGCAAGTCTCGGTAATCCTCATCACCAAATCCCAGTAATTCACGTTGCTGGCACCAATGGCAAAGGTTCGGTTTGTGCCTATATTTCCTCAGTACTTACTGAGGCTGGTTATCGGACAGGACGCTACATTTCCCCCCATTTAGTTGATTGGACGGAACGTATTTGTTTAAATGAACAGCCAATTTCCTCTGAGGAATTCAGCCAATTATTAGAAAAAGTCCAAGCTGCGATTCATCCTGAGGACGAATCGGCAACTCAGTTTGAGGTAATTACCGCCGCCGCTTGGTTGTATTTTGCCCAGCAGCAAGTGGATGTGGCTGTGGTAGAAGTCGGACTAGGAGGGCGCTTGGATGCTACCAACGTTTGCTTAGAACCCCTGGTTACGATCATCACTTCCATCAGCCGGGAACACTGGCAGCAACTTGGCCCCACCCTCGCTGATATTGCTAGAGAAAAAGCAGGTATTCTCAAACCTGGATGTCCCGTTGTGGTTGGGCCATTGCCACCGGATGCAGAGAAAGTTGTGCGATCGCGTGCTTTAGAATTACAATGTCCGATCTTTACGCCTCAACCCGCCCGTCAACTAGCGTCAGGATGGGCAGAATATCAAACTATTCAAAATTCTAAATCAATTAAATATCCTTTACCATTAGCCGGACAAATTCAATTAACTAATTCAGTTTTGGCTTTAACTGCTTTAGAAATTCTCCAACAACAGGGTTGGCAGATTTCAGACGAAGCCATAATTAACGGCATGGCAAAAACTAAGTGGCCGGGACGGATGCAATGGACTACCTGGAACAACCATAAATTATTAATTGATGGTGCTCATAATACAGCTGCTGCCCAAGTTCTTCGTCAGTATGTTGATAGCTTAGACGCAGTTAACCATGAGCCAGTCAATTGGGTTATCGGAATGTTTTCCGATAAGGATCATGCAGATATTTTTGCCGCCCTGCTGCAACCAGGCGATCGCCTTTATTTAGTACCAATATCAATAGAACCTTGGCCGGGTAGAACTTCTACTGATTTAGACTACTTAGCAAACCTAGCTTACAGCCTTTGTCCAGAATTAGGCGATCGCCAAATTTATCCAGATTTATTCACAGCATTAGAAGCCGCAACCTCAACTGCTACCACAGACGATTTAATCGTTTTGTGTGGTTCCCTTTATTTAGTAGGCGATTTTTTATCTACAACCAATATAATTCGTAAATCATAATTACGAATTACAAAATTTATCTTTGATTCCACTGTTGTGCCGCATCTTCTACAGCTTTATCCACACTCTTCTCACCTAACATTGCTGCTTGCAAGTTTTCATAAACTGCTTTTTGTAAAAGGTTGAAATCCTTCAAAGTCGGGGTTAATATTTCTGCTTGTTGTAGTTCTTTAGCACTAATAACTCGCGCTTTTTCTACTGTTGAAGCATTAGCTGGAATATCTTTAAAGTAACTATCAGACAATGCTTTGACTGTAGAAGGTAGGACATTTGCAGCTTTAGCAAAGGCTAACTGATTTTCGTCATTGGTAATAAATAAAGCAAACTTCACAGCGCCATCTGGTTGTTTAGTGTCGCGGGGAATAACTATGTTCATCACTGCGACATTTTTCTTGCCTGTGTCACCAGTGAGTTGAGGGGCTATTCCCGAATCTTGAGCAATTTTTGGGGCGTTATTAGCGATCGTTTTCAGAAACTCTGGCCCAGAAGCAAGAAACACAGTCTCTCCAGATTGGTATAAATCGATCGCGTGGCGATGTCCTTGCGTCAAAGCTTCTTTTGGAAGCAACCCTTTTTTATACAAGTCTACCCAATACTGAAACGCTGCTTTACCTTGTGCTGAATTAAACGCTGCTTTCCCCTCAGCATCTACTAGGGTGACTCCCATTTGCACAAAAGATTCCAGCACTTCACCAGAATCTTGCGGTACAAAAGTCACAAAAAAGGCATATTTGCCAGTCTTATCTTTAATTTGTTGAGCTGCTTGTGCCAATTCTCTGTAGGTTGCAGGTGGTTTATTGATACCTGCCTGTTTTAATAAATCGGTGTTATAAATGGTTAACCGTGTGGTGAGATACCAGGGAATCCCAAAACTCTTGCCATTAAGCGTGCTTGCTTTCCAGATATTTGGTAGATAGGAGGAACGTACATCGTTTGAGACTTTCGCATCTAAATCTAACCAGGCATTTCGTCCCGCAAGTTGGGAAGCAAAACCCGGATTGAGGTTAACTACATCAGGTGGTGTTTTTGCTGAGACAGCAGTTAAAATTTTGTTCTCCATCGCCGCCCAAGGTACATCAACCCAGTTAATCTTTATACCAGGATTTTGCGATTCAAAACTCGCAATTAGGCTTTTGAAGTAGTCGGTAAATTGAGGTTGGAGTTGCATCGTCCAAAACTCAACAGTTCCCGCTCCTGAACTAGCTTGTTTTGTACCTGTACCAACATTACCTGTGCTGCAACTTACAATCCAACTGGTTAATAAGCCAAGCAGTACAAAAGCAACAAGTTGTCTAAATTTTCGCAATTGAATCATTTTCCCAGTATTTTTACGCTTGCTCAGTGTGAAAAGCTTAGGCAGAATTGTCGAGGTCATCGGCTAAATAAATTACCTAGCACAAAGTCAGTTTTTTAGCATCATTTAAATTTTCAATTTAGCAGTCCAGCGGGCACAACTGTGGTAAAAAGCTTCACTAGTCTGTTTGGCAAATCGAATAAAGGGGTCGGCATTGAACTTGTAGTAAAAAGCTTCAGTGGTCTGTTTGGCAAATCGAATAAAGGGGTTGGCATTGAACTTGCTCCCGAACGGGTAAATATAGTTCAGTTACGCAAGCAGGGTCAAGGCTTGAAACTAGAAACCTTTACATCGGTAGCAGTTCCAGAAGGCATAGTTACCGATGGTCAAATTAACGACCCCGCAGCAATGGCGCAATTAATCCAGCAGGGGCTAGCTGAGAGCAAAATCAAAACTTCTCGTGTTGCCACTGGTGTACCGGGGCGAGATTCCATCGTTCGGATTATACCAGTGCCAGCAGAGTTAGACGACAAAGAACTGCGAGAAATGGTGCTGAACCATGAAGCAGGTTTGTATTTACCCTATCCTCGTGAAGAGGCTGATGTAGATTATCAGAAACTTGGGTATTTTGTAGATGAAGATGGCATTGAAAAAGTACATGTACTCCTAGTTGCCACCCGCAAGGAGATAACGGATACCTATATAAATACATTCGAGCAGGCAGGATTACAAATCGATGTTTTAGAAATTAACAGTTTTGCTCTGATTCGGACTATTCGCGATCAACTGCGACAATTTGGGCCGCAAGAAGCAGCAGTACTAGTTGATATAGAGTTCGATAGTACAGAAATCGCCATCATCATTAATGGAGTGCCGCAATTTTCGCGCACAGTCCCAATTGGGACTTATCAAATGCAAACTGCCTTAGCAAGGACAATGAGCTTACCCACATCACGAGATATGGAACTCTTACACGGAATGATTATTCCCCCAACTCCCATAGACGGCGGGAAAACCGGCGTTACCGAACTCGATCCTGGGATGGCAGCCATATTGAGAGTATTGGGAGAACTAACGGATGAACTGCGCCGTTCCATCGATTTTTACCTCAATCAAAGTGAAAATTTGGAGGTAGCGCAGATTTTATTAGCTGGCCCAGGAGGTGGACTCCAACAGCTAGATGAATTCTTTACCCAACGATTGAGCTTGCCAACTACCCAAATAGATCCAATCGGGGCTTTGTCCTTGGAAGTTGACACTGATAAATATCCACAGGTGCAACGCTCTGGCTTGGCGATTGTACTTGGTCTAGGAATGCGGGAGGTGTAATACCAATTTTAGATTTTGGATTTTAAATTTTGGTGAAGCAGCGCAGTCCTCTCCCTACAGCCCAACCCTTGCCGGGACACCTTGCGGCGAACGGGCATCCTACGCCGGGCGCTAGCCTCTCCCAATGTGAGAAGGGCGCACTGCCTCCTTTATGCCTCTTAACCCGTCCACCGCAGTGGCTCCTCATGAGCGACTGCACCAAGCCGAAGGGATTGTCTGTTTTGACAGTGACGCTGTTTGAGAATTCTCAAACCATAATATTTATTCCTAGTTGGTGTGAGAAAATGTACAGTTTGGATGTTAACTTTCTTAAAGACCGCCCAGCATACCAGGAAAAGCCTAAGAGAAAGGGAGGTATATCCCTAAACCTGCCTACGGGGAATTTAACACCAGTATATGTGGGAGTTGCAGTGGGTGTAGGTCTTCCAGCTTTATTGGGAGTTAGTTGGTGGTTTTTGCAAGGGAAGATTGTTGAATTAGATGGTCAGATTGCACAACTTGACCAAGAAAGCAAGAGATTAGATACAGAAATAGGAAATATTAACAAAATCAAAGCCGAGACGAATGCAATAAAAGGGGAAACCCAAGCTTTGGTCACTGTATTTGACCAAATTCGACCTTGGTCAGCAATGCTGCAAGATTTGCGCGATCGCACCCCAGCGGCAGTGCAAATCGAGAATATCAAGCAAATCCCACCAATTGCGGCAGCGGTAGGTCAGCCAGCAAACAATCCCGCCGGGGGATTAGAAATTACTGGATTGGCTCGTTCTTTTAACGATGTCAATGATTTCTTATTGACTTTACAACAGTCTCAGTTCTTGAAGTCCACAGAAAGCAGAATTCTGACGGCAACGTTAGTAGATGCTCCCTTAACACCAGGTGTGGGTCAACCTATTAGTAGTGTAATAATTAAGCCGCCCCAACTAGTGAAATACACTATTCAATCGAGCATGAACGATGTTCCAGCTTCGGAATTAATCCGGGAGTTAGAAAAAAAAGGCACAGTGGGGTTAGTGACTCGAATTCGTAGTATGCAACAAACAGGAGTCATTTCAAAATGACGCTGAGTGATGATTTAAATTTTGCCGAACATGGTGGGGAATTTGATTCTGCAACGCCAGCCTACCCTGTGGTATTTGGCATTGCCTTCACACCAAAAATCATTGGGATCTTGGTAGGGGTAATTGGTTTAGCGGGAGCAGCTTACATATTGTTAAACCTGCTGATGCCAGCTTGGGAAAGCTATCAGCAGCAGCAAGCAAAAAGCTTAGAACTGCAAGCGCAAGTTGCCCAGAAAAAAGCCAATATCAAACAGATTGACAAAGTTAAAGACGAACTAGCACAGGCAAAACAGCAAAAAGTTCAAGTTTTAGGTTTATTTGCTAACGAAAAAACTTCGGATACATTGCTGTTGGATATGAACCGTTTAGTTGAGTCTGGCAATACCCCAACTTCTATAAATGCAGTAAGAGCCAAACTGAAGAAATTTGTGCCAGTTTCTCAAAAACCAGAACCGATTATCGATGGAAGTCTAGGACTACTGGTTGACGGCAAGCTGCAACGTAGCAGCATCAATGCCGAAATTACCGGTACTTATGAACAAACGCAATCAATAATCCGTAACATTGAGCGTTTACAGCCTTTGTTAATAATTAAAGATTATCAAGCAACTTTGGCTCCAGCAGAGTCAAGATCCCCATTAGATAAAACGCCTGTGCAGGTAGGTCCAGCAGCGATTAATACATCATTCCAGTTACAGATATTGATGCCACTTAGTCCAGAAGAAATAGCAGCCGCAGCCGCAGCCGCTGCTAAAACTGCCCCGAAAAAGTAGTTATGAGTTAGGAGACGCGAAAAATCTTTGTCTGTACAGGAGTTAGGAAACGCGAAAAATCTTTGTCTGTACAGGAGTTAGGAATTATGAGTTATCATTCCTGACTATTCACTCCTAACTATTCAAAATTGTTTGTAAACAAGGTTTTATTAAGTGAGGAATGAACTGTGAAACAGCTTCACGGTAATAGTTTTATATTAGGTACTGCCGCTTTTGTATTTTTGGCAGCTCAACCAGTTTGGGCACAAATTAGTCAAGTTACTAATGTACAGTTAAATCCAGTTAATGGTGGAATTAGCGTTGCTTTGAAAACTTCTTCAGGGTCACGCCCCCAAGTTTTCACGACAAAAAGAGGTAAGACTTTAGTCGCAGATGTTATCAATACTCAATTACGATTACCACAAGGCAATAGTTTTCGTCAAGATAGCCCAGCACCAGGAATCGCCTCTGTGGAGGTTAGTCAGCTTGATGCCAATAGCATCCGGGTGACGGTAACTGGCAGCAACAACGTACCTAGCAGTCAACCGGTGGTGCGATCGCCAAATGGAATTACACTCAGGTTTAGCCCATCCGCAGGCACTATAGCATCAACACCAACGCCAACAGTGCCAACATCCACAGCACCGCCTGTTACTACTCCAGCCCAACCGGGTCAAAAGCCAAGTGTTCTGGTTCCCAACCCGGAAATCACCATTGACGGAAAACCTGCACAAGCTGCTGGTCCAGGTCAACCTGTAAGTCAGGCTCCACCTTTCTTACCGAGAGCCGTTGCCCCACCTGTGGGAGATATTGCCATCTCCAATACTGATGCTTCTCCTAGCGCCATTGACTTAGGAACTCAGGAACGTGTACCCCGCCTGGTACTGCGAGATGCGCCGGTGCGTGAGGTTTTGTCATTGCTTGCCCGTGCGGCTAATTTGAACCTGGCTTATGTTGGAGGTGAGCAAGCTGCTGGTGCTGGAGGTCAAGCAACTTCTCAAACAATCTCCCTGGATATAGAAAACGAGCCAGTGCAAGATGTATTTAACTACGTCTTGCGCTTGAGTGGTTTGGAAGCTAACCGCAGTAATCGTACAGTTTTTGTTGGGCCTAAACTACCTAATTCCACCCGTGACATGGTTATGCGTAGCCTGCGACTCAATCAGGTATCAGTGGGAGTCGCCCTGAACTTTTTAGTCGGCTTGGGTGCAGAAAGTGCTGTCAGCCGCGAACGACAAGTTACCAGCGTTAATGCCGTACCCGTGGGTACTGGAGTTGCGCCTATCACCCAAACTCAGACAACTACAGAAACCAGAGTTGAAACTCAACGTGTTAATTTTACAGACTCTAACCCATTACTGAGAGGTTTACAGGCATTAGGAGATGAGCGCACCAATGCCATTACCTTAATTGGCGCTCCCCGGCTAGTTGAGATGGCTATGGCTCAACTAACTCAGCTTGATATCCGCCGTCGTCAAGTGGTAGTCAACGTCAAGATTGTCGATGTTAATCTCTTGAACACCCAGGACTACAACACTAGCTTTTCTTTTGGGCTTGGCAACAGCTTCTTTTCAAATGATGGTGGTGCAGCAACTCTAAATTTTGGCGGTTCCAGAACACCTACTAGTTCTGAAGTAAGAAGTAGCGTTCCAAATGCTCCTAATGCACTAACTCCTGGAGGTCTAGGTCCACCAACGATTCAGAATCCAACATCTAATTTCACTTCTCCATACAGGTTCACCAAGTCTCTTCTCACTAGCTTGCAAGCTCAAGTCACAAATGGCAATGCCAAGATTTTGACTGACCCAACCTTGATTGTGCAAGAAGGTCAGCAGGCTCTTATCAACCTGACTCAAGAAGTAGTGGGAAATATAACCCTCCAAACAACGGATACTTCTGGTGGTTCTAGGACAGAAAGAAATATTGTTAAACAAAACGTTGGCTTAACCTTGAATGTGAAAATTGAGCGCATTGACGATAATGGTTTCGTTTCTCTATCGGTTGCTCCTACTGTCAGCGCTCCTTCAGGCTCACAAGATACAGGAAATGGAACTATTACTTTAGTGGCTCAGCGCTCCCTTACTTCTGGCTTAATTCGCTTACGAGATGGTCAGACACTAATCCTGAGTGGCATCATTCAAGATGCAGACAGGACAACTGTTTCCAAGATTCCTATTTTGGGTGATCTTCCGTTGATTGGTGCGCTGTTTAGAAGTACAAACAGAAATAATCAGCGCAATGAGGTGATTGTGTTACTCACACCTCAGATTATGGATGACTCTGATAACTCCTCCTACGGCTATAACTACACCCCCAGCCCAGAAGTGCGGCAAATCCTTGAGCGTCGGGGGTTGAAAGTTCCGGCGAGGTAATAAAGATAATGAGCAGGTGAGTTACCTCTGGCAAAAACTCAGATCCCCGACTTCTTTAAGAAGTCGGGGATCTTGTTGTTCACGAGTCGGATTAAATTTAAATGTCATTCTAAGTTATCACATACTTATAAAACAGCAAATGGGGTTGTGGCTACGTTGGTAGACCTCCAGCTTGAAAAATCTGTTCGGCTGTTAAATTCAATTCCGGGAAAGTAGGCGAGACGATACGATTGTTGCCTCTAAATTGAGTAACTTGGTATTCACCATCGATTAATTGATAAATAGATATAGTAGGCTGTTTGGGGTTGCCAGTGAACTTTTTAGCGCCTAGACCGAGATAATCTACAACCCAGTATTCAGGAATTCCAATACCCTCATACTTACCCTGTTTTGTGTAGTAGTCATCATCCCAGTTGGTACTAACCCTTACGGGTTCGTCAGTTGCTTCAACGCGGGGAACCCGCGCAACGCACTGACTCACTACCTCAACTACCAAGGGAATTGATGCTGCAAGGCTTACAGTTGATTCTTTTTTCCATAGCGGCTCATTTATCAAATTAGGGCGATTGAGTAATAGCACATCTGGGGAGTAGCCAGATTCCGACTTAGTTGGTTTTACCAGCGCAGTTTTGGGGATTACATAAGGTAAATTTAATCGGTCAAATTCTACTGTTAGTTTTCTTGCTACAAAACCAACAACATCTTCATGGTCTCCGACTGGTTGTGCCATTTCAACAATCACGCCATCATGTAATTCGTACCTTCCACCCTCGGGCCGCCACGCTGCAAAATCTTCAAAAGTTACTAGTTTGGGTATGGCTTGAGTCATAATTTATCCTCCCTAGTAGTCGTTTCGGTCATACCGCTTCCTTGCCTTGGCTCGATTCACGTTCAGCCTTAACTGTAATATTAAGGGGTACAGTACTGGAAAAAGGTTTGTTGCGGAGAACTGAACTATGGTGGCGATAACAATACCCACAGAAAATAGGGTTTTACTCCAAAACATTAGCTGGCAAACTTTTAAAACCATGCTGGCTGAAATAGGTTCAGAGCGTAATTCCCGACTCGCTTATCACAATGGAACCGTAGAAATTATAATCCCACTGATGCCGCACGAAAACTCAAACCGTGTAATTGAAGGTTTTGTTGGTGTCTTGTGCGAACAGTTGGGTTCGGAAATTAAACGCGCTGGTTCGCTAACTTTAACGCGGGATGATTTGCAGCGGGGAGCCGAACCAGATAGTAGCTACTACATCCAAAATGAAGCGTTAGTTCGGAATAAAGAAAATATTAACCTCGCCACCGATCCGCCCCCTGACCTTGTGCTGGAAGTGGAATATTCCAGGTCTGCAATAGACAAGCTTAAGGTTTATGCTGCGATGGGAGTCCCGGAATTTTGGCGTTATGACAGCAGTGTGTTGCGAGTCTACACACTTGCAGGTGGGCAATACTGAGAAGTCGAAACCAGCCCTACTTTTGCGCCTGTGTCGGTCAAGGAGATTCCTCAGTTTATGCAAGAAGCGAAGAAGAATGGGGAAATTGCTACTACCCGTGCTTTTCGGGCTTGGATGCAACAGAAAATTTCTGCTAGGGAAAAATAAAACCATGTCCAGCAAATTGACCATAATTATCGCCAAACCTCTCCTCTAGTAATACCTACTGTATACACACAAGTCTCTCTGGACGTAATTTATGGTTTATCGAATAGCTCAAGAAAACCTCAAGAAAGGTTATGCTACACAAAACCTGTCCCTCTCCTTACTAAGGAGAGGGATTAAAGTCAGGACAGGGACAGGCTTTGATTTTTCCAGATCAGGTGAAAAGTTAACAAGATCCCCAACTTCTTAAACAAGTCCGGGATCTGAGGCTTCGATTTTCAATAACTCTTCAAATCCTTAATTAATCTCAACAAATACTAACCATCTCCCACATTCTCACTCCCCTGTTCCCTTAGCGATCGCAGTTTTTATAAGTATTTATTCCTAGTTTTTGGGTGGTTTTTAGTGAAACAAGTACCCTAAAATGACAAAACATCCTGAAATCTATATAAATTAATGCTTTCATCTATCCACATCAGGCTACAACACCTTAGAATGATTCATTGAAAAGTCGAGCCGATGGGATGTACAGCCATTTTGAGTAAAAATACTCCCAAAGGATGATTTTTGTATTTCTACGAACAAAGATTTTAGTACAGATGCACCAGGGTGCATCTGTAAAGAATCTCAAGTAAACCTTCAGGAGTTTGACATGAACAAAGGTGAATTAGTTGATGCCGTAGCTGAAAAGGCTAGTGTTACTAAGAAACAAGCGGATGCAGTCTTAACTGCCGCTTTGGAAACGATTATTGAAGCAGTTTCCTCTGGTGATAAGGTAACGCTGGTAGGATTTGGCTCATTTGAATCACGGGAACGTAAAGCCCGCGAAGGTCGCAACCCGAAAACAAATGAAAAAATGGAAATTCCAGCGACGAGGGTTCCTGCTTTCTCGGCAGGAAAACTGTTTAGAGAAAAGGTAGCACCCCCAAAATCATAGGTTCTATCTTCTGGAACCCTTTTTTAATGCGGCAACCTGCACACGGGGGAAATTTAGCCTGGGCAGCAGCACTGGCTGGCTGTCCCCCTAACGCTATTCTGGATTTTTCTGCTAGTATCAGCCCGTTGGGGCCTCCAAACAGCGCGATCGCTGCTATCCTGTCCCAAATTGGTAATCTTAAGCACTATCCAGACCCAAACTATAGTGAACTGAGACTAGCTCTCAGTCACTTCCATCAATTGCCACCTGAGTGGATTCTGCCGGGTAACGGCTCCGCAGAATTACTCACTTTAGTAGGTAGGGAATTAGCTCAATTAGCCGCGACAATTTTAATCACTCCAGCCTTTGGCGACTATTACCGAACCCTGAGGGCATATAACGCTAAAGTGCTGGAGTGTCCGCTGATTAGTTCTGAACAACCAGTCCTGAAAAGCCAGTGCGTTGCTAACTTTCCTAAAGTTGTAGCAACTGGTGTTGCTGAGTTAAAAGCTCTACTCAAGACTCAGCACTCAGGACTTGGTTCTACTGACTGCGCCTTACTGCTAAACAACCCCCACAACCCAACCGGAAAACTATTTTCGCGGGACTCTATTTTGCCCTACCTGGAGCAATTTGCTTTGGTTGTGGTGGATGAAGCATTTATGGATTTTGTGCCGCCCAATGAGGAACAAAGCCTAATTCCGGTGGTGCAGGAATATGCAAATTTAGTAGTATTGCGATCGCTGACCAAATTTTACAGTCTCCCAGGACTGCGATTGGGATATGCGATCGCACACCCCGACTGGCTGGCTAAATGGCAGCTATGGCGTGACCCCTGGCCCGTAAATACGCTAGCGGCAGCGGCAGCAATTGCAGCCCTCCAGGATACGGAGTTTCAACAGCAAACCTGGGCATGGCTATCACCTGCACGAAACCAACTCTTTCAGGGTTTAGCTGAAACACCAGGATTGCAACCCCAAGCAAGTGCTGCTAACTTTTTACTAGTTGAGTCCCAACAGTCTACTTCGCACTTACAGCAACAATTACTCCAGCATCACCAGATTTTAATTCGCGATTGCCTTAGTTTTAAAGAACTAGGCGATCGCTTTTTCCGGGTTGCTGTACGTCAAGAGTTCGATAACCAACGCTTACTAACAGCGTTAAAAGAGAGTTAGGAGTTATAAGTTATAAGTTATGAGTTATGAGTTTATAGCAAGCGATCGTTTGTATGCAATATACTCTGATTTCACTTCCATTCCTCTCTCCTAAAACGAGAAAGGCTTTGAATCTTACTCCCCTTTTCTTGCAGGGAAGGGGCTGTTTTCGTTAGGTCTATATTAAACTCAATCCAGAAGCCCTGTAAAAAGGGTTTTAACTCCTAACTTCTAACTCCTGTACAGACGCGATTAATCGCGTCTCTACTCCTAACTCCTAATTCCTAACTCCTAACTTTAAATTCGCGTGACCGTTGACTATGATGTTGTAATTATTGGTGGTAGTCTTGCTGGATACTACGCTGCCCTTGCTGCCACCCAACTACGTGCTACAGTTGCCCTGGTGGAACCCAAAGTAGACTACGGGTTTACTGATCACCATGCTCTTACCGAAATCGGTAAACTGGCGCAGAAGTTGAATGATGCCGCTAGTTTTGGTATTCATACCACACACACTGATACCTCAGAAGAATGCCACATATCTATGGCATGGCAAGAGGCGATGCTGTATGCTCAATGCATCGCCTCAAACCTCAAAGAACAGCATTCTCCAGGCATCCTAGCCGCGCTGGGGGTAGATGTCATCGTTGGTAGTGGTCAATTTCAATCTTCACCCCAACTCGCTTTTGCTGTTAACAATCGCCTACTACGCGCCCGTACCTATTTGCTGGCCAGTGGTTCGCGTCCAGAAATTCCAGAGATTGAAGGATTGCAAGCCACTGGCTACTTTACCCTATTTAATATTTGGCAATCCTTAAAGGGAGCGATATTACCCAAAAATTGGGTAATTATTGGCGGGATTCCCCAAAGCATTGAAATCGCTCAAACTTTAGCCCGGTTTGGTTGCAGTGTGACGCTGGTAGTCAAGCATCCCTATGTTCTACCCCATCTTGACCCTGAGATAGCCATACTACTTCAGGCACAATTGGAAGTTGAAGGTGTGTGCGTCCTCACTGATAAACCAGTAACTCAGGTGAGGCTAATTGAGGATAAAAAGTGGATTCAAGCAGGAGATAAAGCCATTGAAACTGATGAAATTCTAGTGGCGACTGGACAACAGCCGAATTTTGAATCCCTAAATTTGGCAACGGTAGGCGTGAAATGGCATCGGCGTAGCTTAGTAGTGAATAATAAACTGCAAACTACTAACCACCGCATTTACGCCTGTGGTGATGTAATTGGTGGTTACGACTTTGCCAATATCGCTAATTATGAAGCAAAAATTGCCCTGAACAATGCACTCTTTTTCCCCAGGTTAAAAGTAAATTATCACTCCATTCCTTGGGCAATGTTTTCTGTACCGATGGTGGCGCAAGTGGGTTTGACAGAGGTGCAGGCAAAACGCCAATTTGGTCGAGATGAAATTTTAGTTTTGCGACAATATTTTAAAACAGTGGCAGCAGCCCAACTTAGGGACGAAACCACTGGTATGTATAAATTAATTGTGCTACGCAACGGTGAAATTTTGGGAGCTTCGATATTGGGGACAGAAGCTGGAGAGTTGATTAATTTGATTGCTTTGGCAATGTCCCAAAAAATTAAAGTCAAAGATTTAGCAAATCTATCCCCTGTCTATCCCAGCTTCTCAGAAATTCTGGAACAAACTGCAAGAGAGTGGAGTAAGCAGAGGTTAAATAGCAATATTGCTTTGCAAGAGTTTTTAGAAAGCTTCTTCCATTTTCGCCGCAATTGGAATTTGTAAGTGGGGTGGGAGTTGTCGTTAGAACAACTCCACAAACTGGGTTTTCTTGGATAATTGTTATTTGAGCATTACCTCTACCGGGAGGTAAATCTATTAATAAATAATCCAATTCGCCCCATTCCACATCTACTGGTAGGGTTGCGATCGCAGTTGGTGCTATACATCACTGTTACTAACCAAAACGATACTATTTCTGGCACTCCAGGTGATGACGCGATCGCTGATGGTAATAGCAATGACACCATCTCTGGGGGCTAACTGTGAGGTGGTGTCAATGGCTAGTGTAGTTATATGTATATTATTAGTATTATTAGTGACTGAAATTCCAGCTGGAGACTGGGAACGAGGTAATTGTGAGTGCATTAAAATCCCTGCATCACTACCCACACTATCCCCGCAGCTACCAGAGGCACACTGAGGTTATCTGTACCGTGGGGTGAGACTGCCTCTGCTAGGGTGGCGAAAGTAGCAGTTATTATTGCGGTCAACAAGACCCATGCCAAACTAAAAGGTTTTGCTAGGGGACTCAGTGACGAACCAGGTAGCAGCAACAGCACTAAGAAAATGACCACTGTACTCGCTACAAACATTGCTGCCGAACCTTCCCAGGAACGCACAGAATTTCCCACTTGGTATTTATGCTGTCCGAAGCGCTTACCGATTAATGCTGCTAGTGCATCCCCCCAGGTCATCGCCATTATCCCGGCTACAGCGATTGGGGCGCTATCTACTGGCCCGTCTGGTCGCCACAGTAGCCCGAAAAGCAGTGTCACTGAGATAGCGAAATAAACTGTGCCGGGTGAGCTATCCTGGGTATCCATTGCGCCGATGATTCGGTAGCGGTAAAACAGGTAGTTAAGTCCGATAAAGGTAGCAAAAGGTATAATTCCGATTTCCCAATGCTTAAACAGCAGCAGGACGCCAAAGACCCACATCCCTGCACCAATATGGATCACTTTGCGAGTCAAATCCGGCTTCACAGCAAACAGCCTACGCAGTCCCTCGCCAATCACAAGCAGACTAATCGCGTAAACATAAGAAATTGCTAGCCCGATAAAATCATTGTTAGTCATTTGCCATTTGTCATAGGGCATTGGTCAATTATCAATAGTACTTCTTCCCCTGCTTCTTCATTTAGACCGATCGCTATTTCGTTTAAAGTTCTTTTCTACTAACGAAACACTACCAATACCTTGAAGAATACCACGACCGATTAAACCTAAACCCTGACCAATTACTTGGGTGAGGATGAAGACTATACCACTACCTAAAAAAGCTATTAGTGATTTTAAACGCGGTGCGATCGCATCACTAAATTCTAAAAGTAACGTTACTACTAAAGGAATATTAGAAAGTTTTCCTAACTCCTGATTTCGAGGAGCATAAACTGAAGTATTGGCAATGCCGCGAGACGTAATTACAAATAGCTCATATCGACTTTCAAAAACTGCTTTTGGCTCATTTATATAATTAGCTAAACGATATTTCCACGATAAATCATTTCTAAATCGTTCAATCTCTCGTGTGGAAATTAATTGGCGTCCATAAAAATTTTTTTTAATCGCTTCTACATCTGCTAAAGAGTTTAGTAGTGGTTGCACTACTCCATTCGCTACCTGAATCAACAAGTTCTCTAAAATCATTAATGCTTGGGACTTGGCTTCAGCGCTCACTACTGGATAAGAAGTATTATCAATGTTTAATTCTGTTTGAAATAGCAGATAAGAATAAAACTCACAATATAGGGGAATTCTATTGAGAATATCTCTTTGCACAACCTCTGTGTTTTGGAGCAAAAAATTAACAATTTCTATATTTTGATTTCCTAATTTTATTCGAGAAAATTTTCCAAAAAAATCTGTAATTGCTACTTGCCATAAATCACGTAATAGGATAAATTTTACCTCATATAATTGATTTATCTCTATTTGAGAAGTACGCAGTTCATCCAACTGTTCAGCCAATTTTTGCAGGATAAGATAAAGTAATTCCCGTTTTTTCTCTTCACGAAAGATGTCAATTTCTAAAGGGATATCTGTGATATTTCGTAAAGAAAATTGAAGTTTGGTAACGCAAGATGCAAACAACTCAGATTGTAGTGTTCCCGGACTAAGTAAAGGTGACACAGTTTGTCTTTGTTGAATGGCACTACTCAATGAAGGAACCAGAGGCGGCTGATCAGCAACGGGGATACCTTCCTCTTGCCTTTCTTGTGATGAAACCAACAACCGATTTATTAACCAACGAGCCGCTAGCAGTTCTCGCCGCTGTCCAGCCAGAATTGCTCGATCTAGTACTGGTAGTCCGGGAACTTGTAATTGTGCTGTTACTGCGGCTAGGGTAGCGTCAATGTAAGCAATTCCTGACAAACGTAAATTATTTCGCAGTCTAAAAAAGGGAAGTGGGGAGTGGGGAACTCGCGGCCCCCTCTGGGGATTAGGGGCAATGGGGAGTGAGGAATTAGGAATGATTATTGCTTCCGTGTCCTGAAACCAATAGGAACCACCATCTGCAACTTCTTGCATGGCGGCGACTAACTCAGGAAGTGGTGTGCCTTTGGGGCAGTAGCCATTAATACCAACAGATTTCGCAGCTAAGAGTAGTCCTTGTTCTTGAACAGAACTGAGGAGTAAAATTGGCAGGTTGGGATATAAGGCTCTGAGTTGCCGACAGAATTGTAAACCTAGCTGCTGACTGGTGATGGAGCGACCATTACCGAATTCTAAAACCACCAAATTTACCTGGTTAGGGTTCTGTTGGGCAATTTCTGCTAAAATTTGCAAGGCAGCAGTATCAGTTTCTACCACTCCTGTAACTTGCAGGTTAGTAATTGCTTCCAGAGCTACCCGTAATCCCAGACGAAAAATTGGGTCTTGGTCGATTAACAATAATTTTAGAGGGCGATCGCTCATACTCTACTCAATTACCCAAGCACTGTTTTTTACCAATCAGAAAACAGCTTTGATACAAAACTTTGTCTTCCCGATTGTTACCTGTTTTCGCAAACTGATAAATCGATCATAGTTGGCATAGGTAGCCGTCACTGTGTAATTAAATGAACCTGAGTATTTGGCACTGGTTGACAGAACCCTATATCGCAATCAATCAAATCAGAGGATTTTCAGCGCGGCGATCGCTCAAAATTTCTTTACATTCTGAAAATACACAGGCTTATTTGCCAGCCAATCGAAGTTAAAAGAATTATCTGCCCTTGTCCATTAACCCCTAATGCTGCATTTGTTGAGCATTTTGTACTGCGACGGACTGCAAGATGATGAACTATTGCAGTTAGCTGCTAATACTTAAAAGTCTTATCTGTTATGGGAAATTTATCATCGCCTGAGTCGATGGTTGTTGGGCTATTTGCTAATTGGTGGGATCAAGACGATGCTACTGCGCTCAGGATCGGCTCATATCCACCGGACTCCAAAAGTGCGATCGCTAATTTACTCGCTGGTCATCATCCCCAACATCTACTTGAGCAGATGCAAGATTACGCTCTCAAAATCTTGCACTCGCAAGTGATAAAATTAATTTGGCTGAGGAATCTATAGCGCTCGCTTGTTTGGATGCAATACACTCTGATCTCACTTCCATTCCTTTCTCCTAAAAGGAGGAGCCACTGTGTTGGGCGGTAGTTGCAGTGCTTAAGTCAGTAAATCAATAGTATAATTAATGATGTAAAGCTTGGTATCAGCATTCCAGATTTCTGATTGTTAACACATAAAGTATTGATAGTTAAACAACGTAAACAAGTTATTTGTAAAAGCTAAAATAATGCTGAAACTCAATAAACAATTCACCGCCAGGGCACTAATTTAGCTTCAAGGTAAATCTTTGTTAATGTGTAAGTTCTAGATTGTTTCTCAAGTTAGAGATAAAATGCGCTGTCAATCACCTTAAAAAATTGGTAAACATATGAAGAAAAAAATTCAAAACATAGTATTTTCTGGTACTAGTATTACTTTAATAAGTGCCATGTCCTTGTTTCTCAAAACACCTTTAGCTAACGCCCAAAAATTTGCAAAGGGTGTTGTTTTCGACCCACCATCAAATGTCAGGGTGAAACCCAATACCAATAGTAGAGTTCTTTGTAGGATAACCTCAGTAAAGACTATAGATATTTATCCTGAGGGAAAGTGGTATCATACTTATACTTGCGGTCATCATCAAGAAGGTTACATCCATATAAGTCAAGTTCGATTAATAAAAAGTAGTATCCCATCTGGAGCACCTCAGTAAAGACTCACACTGCTCTGACTCACATAAGCATATCTGGTATATATTTTGCCACTCTCCAGCGTTTCCTAGAAGTTTCACTGCTATGAAGTTAAAAAAGCGATTTCTTCAATTCTTTTTTAACTTGGGTAGCTTATAGACTTATCAGTAAAGGCGAAATGCTTACTATACAATAGTCTTAGCGATTCTACCGCAAGTGCGATCATAAGCGCTTAATGGGCTGTTCTTATTAGGTGTGTATTCTATGCAATTGACCACCGCTATAATACTTTACCAGGGTTTTATTTCAAATTTCAGGATTTAGAAAACAATTTTGAGCAGACGAACAAACTCCCTACAAGCAAACTAATTGAAAGCTGCGAAGGCACAATTATTACCAGTAGATTTAGATGATCATGCCGATGATCACGAGACAGTTTTTGGCAATAACCCCATTGATGAGATTAATGGTTATTAGGTTTTATTAGCTAGGAAAGCTAAAATCTAGACTTTTAACTCCTAACTCCTGTACAGACAAAGATTTTTCGCGTCTCCCACTTCCTAACTCTCATCAGCTTTCTTGCGGGTTGCGGTAGCCAAAAAAGTTAATACTGTAGTCAGTAATCCGTACTCCTGTTTGTTCTTCAATTTTGCGGATAAAATCTTCTGGGAGTTCCACATGAACATCAAGAATTTGATTTGTATCTATACAGTTGACATGACTGTGAGAGTCACTGATATTGCCGTATAAACGCCCATCACAACGTTCAATACACTCAATGATGCTCTGACTAGATAATGCTTCTAAATTTTGATAAACAGAGGTATGACCGATTTCTTTGCCTTGTTGGTTCAAGCGATCGTAAATCTCTCTAGCAGAAAGATGTTCATTTGCTTGCCAAAGTAATTCCAGAATAAAGCGACGCTGACGACTAACGCGCATACCCAGGATTTGACACTGCTCAAGGGCATCTTCTAGAGAACGAATTTGTTTTGTAGGAATTGTTTGTTTTTGCATATTACAGCTTCTTAACTGTTAGGAGAATTTTCCCATTTCAACGTTTATTGGTTATTTAATATATGCAATCATATTGCACAGCGCTTTTTTACCTGTACTTGTGTTTTGGCTTTTGATGCTGCGGAAGTAACAGGTGGCGATAATGATTTTTTTGGTTGTTGACGGCTACTTTGTTAAACCTTTATCTAAAACAAACTCATTACAACTTTAACTTAAAATTGCTATAAATGTCCACCTTGGGACAGGCGTTGCCTTTTCCAAGTAGGCTAATTCTAATCACATACTATGTTGATGGTGTAGCAATTTCTATTTAAATATAAGTAATTATTGTAATATAATCATTGTAAGGGTGTAAGAGGTAGTTGTAACGGCAACTACCTCTTACACCCTCAAGTATTTATGAAAAACTTTGCACTCTGTTTCGATTAATGCTGCTGTAGTAACAATCCTTCATCAGCATCCAACGCTGCTAAGGGATTTTCTGTGTCTATCCATGAAACTTGTGCCTCTAGCTTGTCACAACATTCACGCACTAAACGCAAACCGTCATCTAATGGAAGTTGAGCAGTTGTTGGGGTAAACTCTTGCAATATTCCAGCTTCTATCGTCTGATAGTGATCGAGGTGTTTGCTCAATTTCGCCAGAAAATTTGCTCCTTCGCCACCCGCAGCGCTCGCAAACTGCAAAATTGAATCGACATAAGCCTTAACTTTGGGGTTTTTAACTCCCTCTGTAGCTGAAGTATAGAGCAATTCACCTGATAGATATTCAAAATCTGGTACATATAGGCGATCGCCAACTACTTCAAATATCTGCATTTCTTTCGCTGGTCTAACTGTTAATTTCTCACGCCTGACTCGATCAGCCGCCTTTTCAAGCAGTGTAATTACAGCTAAAATTACTGAAGGATAGTTACTATCTATACATCTGATTTCCACTGTGCCAAGATTGTTGAGTCTAACTGGATTCCAAGATGACTTGAGTAAGCTGACTCCTGCTTCTTTGAACAGGTTCGGTTCAATTCCAGCTTTTTCCATCGCTTGCAACCAAGTATAATAACGAGCAAATTGCTGTTCAACTAAACCCTCCACACTCAATGCATAAGGCATGAGTCCGCCGACTGGCTGTAAATCAGTGTAAACTCCTTCCCAGCCAAAGGTTTCACTACCTCGATAACGAGTTGTGTGCGCGGCTAATCCGATCGCCTGTCCTTCATAAAAGGGACACGCCCGCGTCAGAGAAATGAGTGCTGAGTCGCAAGCTGTAGCTAAATTATAGATATTTAGTAGTTCTTCTCGCTCTTTCGATGTCGAGTTGTAGGATACTGCAACATCAGGGTCAATTACCCCAGGCGGGACTTCCAAATGCAGGTGTGTACCTGTACATTTGCCGGCGTGTAAAAATTTCTCATAGCCGACAGTCCGCGCTTGGATATGGTAATTAGGCTGATCGCGCATAACTGGTGTAATGTGCAAAGGGTAGCTAGACAGAGGGTAAAGGCGTAAACCCATCTGTTGCACCACAGAAAGCGCCAATTTGAGATTTTTGAGATAAACTCTTGCTAGTTCTGTACCAGTGTCGGCAGGAGGTGTGTTAATTTCTACCATGCTTTTGACGAATTCTGGCACAAAGTACTTTGGGTTTAAACCTTGTGTTTCCGCCATTAAGTGACAAGCTTCCAAAAACTCATCGGCGCGCTCACTCAGATAACCAGTCTCATCTACCAGAAAAAATTCTTGCTCAAGACCAATACGACGCTTTAATACATTCATCTAGACCTCCACAAGAGCATAATATTTTACCTGCTGTCATCACGGATCATAAAGTGTTTTTACCTCTTCTAATTCCCCGTCTATACATCCCAATTCGGATTTTGAAAGCTAAATCTCCTAAACCACCCAAGGTGCTAACAGTTTAGTTGGGCGCTTGGTTCCTGTCGCTCGTCTTGAAGGCTACCTAGAACATCGAAGCAAAACACCAACTGGTATCCAGGTCTTGTAAGGGTAAGCCAAAATCGAGAAGCATCCCCAGCGAGGCAATTATGCACAGCCAAAGCGTTGAGACTGCCAACTTTGGTTTGTGCAATTAAAGGTCAATCTAGCGTCAATCCCTGAAAGCTGCTACTGTAGATTGTCGATCCTACAGTTGAGCATCAAGAAAGTGGCTGCTGAATCAATGACAATCGCGATCGCACTCAATAATGACTTCATTAACAATCTGGATCTGTCGCCTGCGTCAACGGTGATTGAACAACTGCTGCAAGCTGGGGTAGCATCCCATGAACAGCAGCTATGTTTTGATATCAAATACGATCTCGAACCTGGCGATCCACGGGAACTCTCAGAAATTCCAGAGGTGCGGCTGTGGTTTGTGCGCCTAGATGCGAAATACCCCTGGTTAGCATTTTTACTAGATTGGAAAGCTGGAGAGTTTGTTCGGTATGCTGCCATGCTTGTACCACACCAGTTCAGTTCTCAAGAAGGCATTCAGTACAATCCTGAAGCCTTAGAAATATTTTTGATGCATAAAATCTTTATTTTAGGTGATTGGCTCAAACAACAGGGCATCCCCAGCCTATCGCGGCTGAAGTCTATGGCCCAAATGCTGGGTTATGAATTAGATGATGCTTTTTTTGAGATATTTTAAATCGCTAAATCGTTAAGTACAGCATTTCATTAATTCGTAGCGAATTAAATTTAGCAATATTCTGCAATACCAATGCGTTGGCTTGCTTTGTTAATGCGTTGGCTTGCTTTGTTAATGCGTCGGCTTGCTTTGTTAATGCGTCGGCTTACATTGTTAATGCGTCGGCTTACATTGTTAATGCGTCGGCTTACATTGTTAATGCGTTGGCTTGCTTTGTTAATGCATCTCCATACAATGCCAATGTATTCCCTTAAAATGTTAATGCGTTCTCCTGCATTAAAAACGCTACGTTTTTACGCAAAACTGTACTAAGTGCAACGACTACTGTATTTAAATCGTGGATTGCTTGAGATAAAACGTTACCCTCGTATTCATTAATCATGACCTCCATCCTCGTCCTCGGCGCAGGCGAACTTGGCCTCTCTATGCTGCACAATCTCGCACGACTCGCCCCAACAGACACAACCATCACCGTTCTCCTCCGCCAAAGCACAATAAACTTTCCCAGCACACCGACAAAGCAGACCGAATTAGACAAACTGAAAGCTCTTGGCATCAGGTTTCTCCCTGGAGATATTGTTAACAGCTCTAGTTCCGACCTATCTGCCCTTTTCAGACCCTATCATACTGTCATTAGTTGTGTGGGCTTTGTAGCTGGAAGTAGTATCCAACTGAAAATCGCTTATGCAGTCCTAAATGCGGGCGTGGCGAGGTATTTACCGTGGCAATTTGGGGTGGATTATGATGTTATTGGCCGAGGTTCAGCCCAAGATTTATTCGACGTGCAATTAGACGTAAGAGATTTATTGCGAGGCCAAAGCAAAACGGAATGGGTGATAGTGTCTACGGGGATGTTTACGAGTTTTCTCTTTGAGAGATTCTTTGGGGTTGTTGATTTAGATGAATCCGTTGTACGAGCGCTAGGAAGCTGGGAGACGGCTGTAACGGTGACAACACCGGAGGATATTGGGACACTGACAGCGGAAATTGTCTTTATGGAGAATCCGAGGTTCAGGAATGAGGTAGTGTTTACGGCTGGGGATACAGTGACGTATGGGCGGGTGGCGGATATTGTGGAGAGCCTTCTGGGTAGGGAGGTGAGGAGGGAAAAGTGGAGTGTGGAGTTTTTAAAGAGGGAGTTGGCGAAAGATCCAGAGAATTCGCTTAAGAAGTATAGGGTCGTGTTTGCAGAAGGGAGGGGTGTGAGTTGGGATTTGGAGAAAAGCTTTAATTGGAAAAATGGGAAGGAGGTTGTGGATGTTGAGAGGTGGTTAAGGGAGAATTTGAAGAGATGAGTGCATGATTACGGTCAATTCCACTGTCCGAAATACGGAGACAGTCAAAAACCTGGGAGCCTCTTGAAGAAATGATTATTACTTTTAGTCATAAACTTATTATCTTATTTACCTTATATTCGATTACTAGTATTGGCACAGTCAACTTTGATTTGATAAGTTCGTAGTTTGCGCTGTCTTCGCTAAAACGCAAACTACGAACAATCCTTAACCATCAATTATTTCTTTACAAACTACTAATGGCACATGGATTTAGTCCTCTCCAGCATAAATGCAGAGAAAAATCTAGTTTTCTAGCGTATTTTTTAATACTGAATGACCGCAAAATCTAGCCGTCATGTCCAGGTTTTGCGGTCATTTAATAAACGCATAACTACATTGGATATCCAATAGACTGATTGCAGAAATTGGGACAAACTGCTGGTTTAGCCACCCAAAATTTTCTCCAAAACTGCGTTTGGTGAAACATCCGCCGTTTTTCCCGTTGGGGATTCAATGGCCAGGAATTTATCGTTTTTCGGCAACAACTTAGCTGGATCGCTGGGGCCAAATAGGGCGATAGTATAGGTTTGGACTGCAACGCTCAGTTGTAGTGCCGCACTATCAGTAGACAACATCAAATTAGCCCCGGCGATTATAGCAGTTAACTTGCCAATATCATCTGGGGCAGTCACCTTGATATCTGGAGAAGACTCCAGAAGCGATCGCATAAACTGCTGATCATCAAGTCCCTTAATAACCACCACAGGCAGATCCGGCTGCTTATGTTGGAAGGCTTGAATAATTTGATGCCACTTCTCGACAGGGTAGATTTTATCCGGTTCTTTAGCCTGGGATAACTGGCCAGAACCGCCATGAATCAAGATATACCCTGTTTCATGCACCCCTAAGCGTTTTTGTTCCTTTTGTGCCCACTCAATATCTGGTTTTGGCACATTTACTGCTAACTCTGGGACAGGGCTATTTATTTCCAATGGTTGGAGCAAATCATGATAAACTGCCGCCGCATACTGGGATGGTTTGAATGGCACAGTGTGGCTCAGAAAAACCGAACCTTTGCCTTGGTAGCCAATGCGTATGGGAATTCCTGTCAACCAGAGCAAAAGACCCAGCAACCAACTTTGCTTCACAGCAATGACAACATCGTATTCGCGATCGCGAATTACACCTACTAAGTTACCCCAATCTGCCAGACTGTTACGGTCTTGAAAATCAAAGTTCAGCACCTCGTGAACTGACTTGCTCACTCGGTAGGCAGCCTTTGACCGCGGTTCAACAACGACATCTATCTGAGCATTAGGGTAATGGCGCTTCAGGTCATCTAGAGTCGGAAAGAAGAGAATTTGGTCGCCAATTCCGCCTGGTACAAGGGCTACTACTCGCATAATATTTATTGACGCTTACTCGCTCCCTATTTTAGGGGAAAATATATAGCTTAAAGATTGAGGAATTCTGTGTATTTACTAATTCCAGCTGCGGGAATCGGAAAAAGAATGGGGAGTAACCGCAATAAACTCCTACTGAAACTGCGATCGCAACCAATTATTGCTTGGACTCTATTAGCCGCAGAAGCCGCAAGTACAATTAATTGGATCGGAATTATTTACCAGCCTGCTGATTGGTCTGACTTGAAAGCAATTATCGCCGATCTCAAGCTGACTAAACCAGTGGAATTGATTCAAGGTGGCTCCACCCGTCAAGAATCTGTTTACAATGGCTTGCAGTCCCTCCCAGTAGCCGCAGAACAAGTATTGATTCATGATGGGGCCAGATGCCTTGTCACTTCAGATTTATTTAACTCTTGTGCCGAGGCGATTCGCCACTGTCCCGGTTTAATTGCTGGTGTACCCGTCAAAGACACCATCAAAGTTGTTGATCAACAAGGCATAATTCAAGAAACACCCGATAGACGACAATTGTGGGCGGCACAAACTCCCCAAGGATTTGATGTCAAGTTGTTGAAACAGTGCCATGCTGAAGGTGTCCGTCAAGGTTGGGAAGTAACTGACGATGCCGCTTTGTTTGAAAGGTGCGGTATTGAAGTCCGAATTGTCGAGGGAGAGGAGACAAATTTAAAAGTGACCACTCGACAAGATTTAGCGATCGCAGAATTTATTCTTACAAGTAGAGGCTTTTGATGAAAATGAACAGGTAGAGGGGAAACTTTCTCTAGGTTTTTTCCCATGCCCCATGCCCAATTTGAGAGTTTCAACAATAATTTTGAAAATTTAGGATATAATGCCACACACTTGTTGATTGTTAGTTGTCATCTGCTAATGACTAGTAACTAATAACTAGTAACTAATGACCAATGACTGATGATTAAATGATTACAGCCACAGCGACGAAGATAGAAGCAATTCTCTATTTAAAGGGTAAACCCTTGTCGCTCGGCGAAATCGCCGAGTATGCCGCGTGCGATCGCGCCACTGTCAAAGAAGGCATAATTGAACTAATGGACAACTATGCCCACCGAGATAGCGCTTTAGAAGTAATAGAAACCCCAGATGGTTACAGTTTGCAACTACGGTCTGATTTTCATGATTTAGTGCAAACGATGATACCAGTAGAATTGGGAGTAGGGGCATTGCGGACTTTGGCAGCGATCGCCCTCAATAGTCCCATCCTCCAGAGCGACTTGATTAACCTGCGCGGTTCAGGAGTATATCAGCACGTTCCAGAACTCGTCGAACTTGGTTTCATCCGAAAGCGCCGAGACAGCGATTCTCGCTCCTACTCGCTCCAAGTAACGCCGAAATTTCACCAGTATTTCCAAATCGAACAACTCCCGCAAATACTTTCCACCAGCCAGAAGGAAGAACAACTAGAACTAGAACTAGAACTGAAGGGAGTAGAAAGTGGGGAGTAAGAATTTTAGATTTTAGATTTTGGATTTTAGATTAAAGAATTGAAATTTAATCCAAAAGACGCTCTCTAAGAGTTGCCATGCCGCAGGCTTTACGCTGCGCTATCGTCAATTCCATTATCCAAAATTGAATTGCCCAATGCCCAATGACGCCAGTTGCTTCTCCTGTCGGAGACGCTGCGCCAAGCTTGCTTCCCCGTAGGGGTACAACGGAGGGAACCTCTGCAACGCACTGGCTCCCCAATGCCCTCTGCCCTCTGCTTTTAAAGGCTTATACCCGTAGTGAATGCACTACCCTTGTACAATGGTTTAAAGTAGAGTTAGCAATTAAGCTAAATAAAACTGCCAATGGTGTTTAATCCTGACTTTTTGAATGACAACTCTGAGGAACACCCTAATCAACTTCTTTCCGACCACTCTGAGGAATACCCCAATCAGTTACTCAAATATCTACAGCATCAGTCTCCTGATGTTTTAGCGAGGATTGCTCAGTCCGCCAGCCCCGAAATTAAACAAATCATCTCCCAAAATGTCCAAGGGCTAGTGGGAATGCTCCCTGTAGAAAATTTCAACGTGCAAATCACTACAGATCGGGAGAATTTAGCTGGGCTTTTAGCGTCGGCCATGATGACAGGGTATTTTCTGCGCCAGATGGAACAAAGAATGCAGTTAGAGCATTTGTCTAATGGTCAATAATCAATAGTCAGTAGTCAAATATTCTGAGACTATTGACCAAATAATTACTAATTCGTAATTCGTAATTAAGAGGGTACACAGCTACCACCAAAATCTCTAATTTGGTGGTCTACAACACAGTGAGGGTGCAGAGCAAGCACTGATCAAAACTACGAATTACGAAAGCATTGCGGTAGCAATAGCGCAGCGTAAAGCCTTCTCTTCTCCTAAGGCGAGACGCTGTTGACGTTCGCCAACGGCATGGCAACTCTTAGAGACGCCGTTCGCTTAGAGCGAGTAATTGAGCGTCGGAACGAGCGTTAGTTATCAATTACGAATTACCTTGACTACTTCCTTTCAGGATAAGCACCTGATTGCACTTTAAAGGTTTGAATTTTACCGCTGCGGTTGACTTCGATCACTAAAATGTCCCCAACTTTGCTGGCCTCTACCAACTTCTGAACTTGGGCTGAGGTTTTGACTGGTTTACCGTTAACTTTTTGAATCACGTCTCCAGGAAACAGTCCTCCGCGCTTGGCTGGGGAATCGTCTGTGACTCCTCTAATCACAATTCCAGCGTCCTGCTGAATGTTCAATTGATTTTCTTGATTAATCTGCTGTTTTTTGATCGGAGAAAGGTCTGCCATTTCAATACCCAAGAAGGGATGTTCCACACGCCCTTTGGTAAAAAGTTCATTGGCGATGCGGGCGGCGGTTTCAATGGGGATAGCGAAACCGAGTCCTTGAGCATCAGCGCGGATGGCAGTGTTAACACCAATCACTTCGCCTTGGGCGTTTAACAAGGGGCCACCAGAATTACCAGGGTTAATTGCGGCATCAGTTTGGATAAAGCTGACTCGCTTATCTGGGATACCTACCTGAGTGCTGGTGCGATCTGTAGCGCTGATGATGCCAATAGTGACAGTATTATCTAAACCTAGAGGATTGCCAATAGCGATCGCCCATTCTCCTGGTATTAAGTTTTGCGAATTGCCCAGCTTCACTGTCGGTAAATGATTCGCTTTTATTTTCACCACTGCGACATCTGTCACAGGATCAACTCCTACCACCTTCCCCTCTAGACTCCGACCATCTTTGAGGGTTACTAGTACTGTATCTGTATCTGCTACCACATGAGCGTTGGTGAGTAATTCTCCATCTTCGCTCAAAATAAATCCCGATCCTGTACCGCGCTCAATACGCTCTTGAGGAATTGGTTGCTCATCCTCTCCAAAGAATCGCCGCAAGAGGGGATTTTTCAAAGCGTCAGAGATCGGATTGGCTACTTTGCGGGTGGCATTAATTCGCACCACAGCCGGGCCAACTTTTTGTACTGCCGTCGCAATAAAATTCACATTCTCGCCTCCAGTAGCCCCAATAGCTGCATTAGGAGAATTTGGAACTATGGATTCTGGAGGCAAAGCCATTGTCACATTTCTTAACTGTTGGAACGAGGGATTTTGTAGCAAGAGATAACGACTCCCAAACAAACCTGCACCACAGCCGAACACCAGTAAAAATACATAAACGCCCAGTTGCTTTAAAGATAACTTCATAATCATTCTGCTTAAGGACAGCAATGCAGTTGCTAATTTCTAAGTGTAGTCAAGCTAACGGCAAGTGGACAGATCAATTTATAAGGAATTGGGCATAGAGCATTAGTTATTCTCCCTGTCTGTATTGTCCTCCTCATCTCCCCCTGCTTCCCCTGCTCCTTCATCTCCCCCCTCCCCACTCTTCCCATCTAAAATCTAAAGTTAATGCGCTCCTGACCTGTATACATGACTTTACCCTTTCGTCAACTGTTTCTCTGTAGCTTAGTTAGCGCCTTGGGCCTAGTATCCATAGTGCCAAACACTAACAGTGCTAATGCTGCTGTAGGTGGTTGCCCAACTCCAGCCCTATCTCGCTTCCAACGCCATAAAGTTGTTCGTGGCGAAACTTTGGCGAGCATAGCGCAGCGCTACAATCTCATTCCCACAACTATTATCGGCATGAATCCAGCTTTGCAGAACGGTGCGATTGCAGTCGTTGGTAGTGTACTTCAAATTCCTCCCTACAATGGGGTTGTAGTCGAAGTGCCTCGCGGTGAAACTTGGCGACAAGTGGCGGCAAAATACAAAGTTCGTGCTGATAGCCTTTTTGAAGTGAATGGTTGCCAAGAAGACCCCAGAATTGTGTTTGTTCCGGGGGTAAATTGGTCGCCCAATGGTGTTGTAACTAAGTCCCCTTTACCTACTGATACAGGAACGCCAAACCGTGCATCTCTGTCTGGATATCCTTTGGCACAAGTGGCAACTGTAGCATTAGCTTATGGCTGGCAAATTAATCCTGCGACAGGTCAAGTTTTCTTTCATAGTGGTGTTGACTTATTAGCAGCAATGGGTACTAATGTGCTGGCGATCGCTCCTGGAACCGTAGCCTTTGCTAATGATCAAGGTACTTATGGCAAGTTGGTTATTATTAACCACAGTGGCGGACTCCAAAGCCGCTATGCCCAGCTTGACAGTATCAAAGTTACTGTCGGTCAGCAAGTGAAAAAAGGAGACTTACTGGGAACAGTAGGCACTAGTGGACAACCAAGTTCCAGCCAACCGCATCTCCATTTTGAAGTGCGTTCTAGCTCATCTTTGGGTTGGGTAGCAGAAGATCCAAAGGGTTATTTGAAGAAATAAGGTTCGTTTTGAAACGCATAGGCGCTTCGCCTTCTTGCAGGGTAGGAACGCAGAAGAAATCTCTGTGTTCCTCTACCGAACCTTTACGAGCCTTTGCATTAAAAAAAGGATGCTATATTTTCGCTAGATTTTACGATGTGCATTCCTGCCTCTGCAAACCTTGCAAATGCTGCATCTGCCTGTTCTGTGTAGTCCACAATACCGGGAACAACAACAGGAGAAGTGCAATCTTCTAAGAGATAGATTTTTTGAGCAAGGCTAGCATCTACCTGTTTAATTTCTGTTAATAAATCGTCAATTGTCCAGGCGACGCAATGACTTTTGGCTTGACCACCAATAATTACTGCATCAAATTCTAAAAGTTGCTTAATCAGTTGCGTGTTCTTTTGAGCAAGTGGACGCTGCTCAAAATCTTCTAACACTTCTGGGCGTAAGATGGAATAGTTTTCTGTTAAGGGATTTTCACCTTTGATTTCAAATTGCGTCTGACTTTGACGAGCAATGCCGTGGAAAAATATCGCTTCTTCTACCGATGAGACTAAAGCATGACCGATACCGCCCAACATAGAATGATAAGGCCAAACAGTGAGCGGATATTTCCCATCTTGACTTAGTTGTTTAAGGTAATGGTAAGCGTGTTTTTCTAATAATTTATAATTCCCATTTGTAACACTGTTAGCAACTGCTGGGTTAACTTTCCAGATACCTTGTTGAATATCTGCTGGTGTGATGCTAGTTGCTGCTGGGGTGGGATGTTCTCCGGCGGCGTTCACCCAAAAGATGGGATGAAAAATTTGTGTTGCTGTGTGGGTGTCTAAGGTGGGTACAATTTTGGTAATTACTCCCAAGTTGCGATAAATAAACTCACATAATCTGACATTATCATCCACCGCCCCATTCCCAAATTTTCCACCTACAAATAATTCAAAGCCGGGGATGCAGAAGGTATTTTGGACATCAATTAATAGTAAGCAAATGCGAGTTTTATCTAAAGATGCAGGTTTGATATCATGTTGTTTTGCCCAGATTTCAGCTTCGGCGGCACGTTCTTGGTAAGGTACACGCCAGACTTCGCCCACTTCTTCAGGGTTAAAGTGTGGGGGAATTGGTAGTTGGGTTGTTGTTTGGGTGTTCATTTAAAATCTGTACTTATTTTTTAATTATTAGGCTTGCCTTATTTAAAAATAATGAATGAATTTAGTAAACGTCATCATGAGAACCTAAAGTTAGCAACAAAATTTCTTCCTCTCGTGATTCAGGATTTGTAACAAATTTAAATAAAATTCGATTACGATAATCAATTGAGCATGAGTATCTACCCGATGAATCACCTTTTAACTTGTGACTACGTAAACTGAGTTGATATGGGTCTTCAGCGATTTGTTGTAATATTTGCTCAATTTGAGAACGTAATTCTGGATTTTTCTTGACTAGACGCTTAAAAGCACGAACAAAAGTCGGACTCCAAACCAAATTGTTCACTCGTCTAACTCCGCCATCAAATCTGCAACTGAACCACGCCGGACATTGCCTTGAGCATAATCACTTTCTGCTTGCGCGATTTCTTTTAATAAGTCATCCCGTCGCTGTTGTTTGAGGCGCTTTTGGATAATATCTACAAGAATAGCCTGAGCTTCTGGATCTAACGCTTCTACTGCTTCTATGGCTTTCTGGAATGTAGATGTTTTTTCTAGCATGGGCGTCAAAGAATTTGGTGATAAGTCTAATTTAGCTGGTAATGTATGTAATCTGTTTACTAAATAGTATATTTGTATTATGAAATAAATTTAGTGATCGCTCTCATCCAAACTTCGCAACATCACCAACCGTCGATCTAATCACTCATCTGTAAACCAACCATAAGACAAAATATTTATATTCAAGGCAGCTACAAGTATGCAGGAAATTTGGACAAGAATAGAATTCTGGCTCAAAGCTAATGCTCCACAAGTTCTTGATACATTGAACCCTGGAGCATCAGAAAGTCAGATCGAGGCAGTAGAAGACGCTCTGCTGATACAGTTTCCTGATGATGTCAAGAGTTCTTACCGTATCCATAATGGACAATCAGGCTACAATTATGGGCTGATTAATGGACGAGAATTTCTATCTCTTGAACGTATTCAAGATGAATGGCAAGTTTGGAAGGAACTTCTAGACGCAGGTAATTTCGATGGTTGTGAAAGTCAGCCAGAACCAGGAATAGGAATTTGTACAGATTGGTGGAGTCCGTTATGGATACCACTAACCTATGACGGTGATGGCAATCACGATTGTCTAGACTTAGCTCCTGCTAAAGGTGGCAAAGTTGGACAAATTATTCAGATGTGGCATGACAACGATATTCGAGAACTCGTCGCTTCAAGTTTTCAGAACTGGCTAGAGGAATATGCCACTGGTTTAGAATCTGGCCAATATGTTTTCTCCCATAAATACGGACGTATAGTCAAAGCGGATGATATCTGATGTCTGTAAATCTAGAGCAACGCAACTTAGGCGGGTTAAAGCGATCGCTACTCAAACTACTCAGTTAAAAGGATTTTTAAGCAATATATTATTAAAAATGAGCAAAACCTCTGAATAGCTCATTATTTCTTCTGCTGTCTCATTCTCCATTTTTTTTCGACTTAATTGCCCAAAAAAGCCCTAGCTGTGGCAATCTGGGAAACAGAGACTTATCAAACCTGATATTTTAGCTACAGCAAATTTACCTGATAGGGTTATGCAAACTCTACCGACTCTTACAACTTCCAATACCACAGTAGATCAACCCACTTTTGATACAACTATCAAGCGGCGTAAAACCCGTCCTGTAAAGGTGGGAAATGTCACCATTGGCGGCGGCTACCCTGTAGTGGTGCAGTCAATGATTAACGAAGACACTCTTGATATTGATGGTTCCGTGGCTGCTATTCGTCGTCTGCACGAAATTGGCTGCGAAATTGTCCGTGTCACAGTTCCGAGTATGGCTCATGCTAAAGCTTTAGCAGAAATTAAACAAAAATTAATTAAAACTTACCAAGATATACCAGTTGTGGCAGATGTCCATCACAATGGGCTGAAAATCGCTCTGGAAGTCTCCAAGCACATAGAGAAAGTACGGATTAATCCGGGCTTGTATGTGTTTGAAAAGCCAAACCTTAATCGAACTGAGTATACTAAAACCGAATTTGACGAAATTGGCGATAAAATCCGCGAAACCTTAGAACCTCTGGTAGTTTCGTTACGGGATCAAGGTAAATCGATGCGAATTGGGGTAAATCACGGTTCCCTCGCTGAAAGGATGCTATTTACCTACGGTGACACCCCAGAAGGCATGGTGGAATCTGCAATAGAATTTATCCGCATCTGTGAATCTTTGGATTTTCGCAACTTGGTAATTTCCATGAAAGCCTCACGAGTACCAGTGATGCTAGCCGCCTATCGCCTTATGGCCAAGCGCATGGATCAACTGGGTATGGATTATCCGCTACATTTAGGCGTTACAGAAGCCGGTGATGGCGAATACGGACGAATTAAATCCACGGCTGGTATTGCTACCTTACTTGCTGATGGCATTGGCGATACAATTCGCGTCTCACTTACAGAAGCACCAGAAAAAGAAATTCCTGTCTGCTACAGCATTCTCCAAGCTTTGGGATTGCGAAAAACGATGGTGGAATACGTCGCTTGTCCTTCCTGTGGACGCACTTTGTTTAACCTAGAGGAAGTGCTGCACAAAGTCCGGGAAGCCACTAAACACCTGACTGGATTAGATGTGGCAGTTATGGGTTGCATTGTCAATGGCCCCGGAGAAATGGCAGATGCTGACTATGGCTATGTTGGCAAAACACCTGGTTATATTTCTTTGTATCGTGGCCGAGAAGAAATTAAAAAAGTCTCAGAAGATAAAGGTGTAGAGGAATTAATTAACCTAATTAAAGCAGATGATCGCTGGGTAGAACCGTAAGGTAACTGGGGACTGGGGAAGAAACAGGAGAGCAGAGAGTAAAGAGGTAATTTTCATTCTCCCCCTTGCCCCCAGCAAGAACTGACCCTTTGCCTTTTGTATCCCAGTCCCAAAAATTTTGTATCTTTAAACTACCAAGGTCACCGGATTGTCAAGTATTTTGTTGAAATTAGGAATACATCCTCCATCTGTACAGTGGTAGCCTGTGTTAGATTGAGCATACTGACTATATATTTTCCCTCTGACGCAGCTGTCATTATGGTGATTACAAAAAGTAGGCTTGTTTTGGGTGCTACGGTAGTGACACTCTCCACGATCGCTGTTACTAGCCTTGGCATTCACTCGCGAGGTCAGGCTTTATTTAAAGCAAGTCCTAAAGAATTGGTAGATGAAGTTTGGCAAATTGTTCAGCGCCAATATGTAGACGGTACTTTTAATCAGGTAGATTGGCAGGCTGTTCGTAAGGAGTACTTGAGCAAGTCCTACAGTAATCCGCAGGAAGCGTATAAATCGATTCGGGAAATGCTGAAAAAGCTAGAAGACCCCTACACCCGATTTATGAATCCAGAGGAATTCAAGAGTATGCAAGTGGAGACCTCTGGAAAACTCACAGGGATTGGGATCACAATCAGTCAGGATGAAAAAACGAAGCAACTGGTTGTAATTGCGCCAATCGAAGATACACCAGCCTTTAAAGCTGGTATTTTGGCAAAAGATGTCATCCTCAAAATCGACGGCAAAAATACCAAGGGGATGGATATTAATCAGGCAGTATCCCTGATTCGAGGTGCAGCAGGAACGCAAGTCAGCCTAACGATTCAGCGCGACACTCAGACAAAAGAATTTGACATCAAGCGGGCGGACATTGAAATCCATTCAGTTAAGTATTCCCAAAAGAAAACTCCAGCAGGTAACCTTGGGTACATTCGCTTGAATCAGTTCAGCGCTAATGCTGGTCAAGAAATGCAAATCGCTATCAAAGATTTAGAAAGCAAGCAGGTAGCTGGATATATTCTGGATCTGCGTGGTAATCCAGGTGGCTTACTCTTCTCCAGTGTAGACATTGCCCGAATGTGGATAGATAAAGGTAAGATAGTCTCCACCGTTGAACGCCAAGGAGAGGCATCAAAAGA
This sequence comes from uncultured Nostoc sp., assembly GCF_937863485.1. Classification (GTDB taxonomy): domain Bacteria; phylum Cyanobacteriota; class Cyanobacteriia; order Cyanobacteriales; family Nostocaceae; genus Nostoc. The sequence goes on from NZ_CALMFY010000165.1 coordinate 95,502, forward strand.
AGAGGCAAATGGACGCGCCTTGACGAATAAACCGTTGGTGGTTCTGGTAGATAAAGGTTCAGCTAGTGCAAGTGAAATCCTCTCAGGGGCTTTGCAGGACAACAAGCGTGCTACTTTGGTTGGTACTCAAACCTTTGGTAAGGGACTAGTGCAATCGGTGCGTCCCTTGGAAGATGGCTCAGGATTAGCGGTAACAATTGCTCATTACTATACCCCCAACGGTACAGATATTAATCATAAAGGTATTGCTCCAGATGTGAAGGTAGATTTGACCAAACAGCAGATGGAGGAGTTATGGCTCCATGAACGTGACAAACTCGCTACCTTAGCAGATCCCCAATTCGCTAAAGCAGTGGAAGTGATAGGTAAAAAAATTGCTGCTAAGAGCACAGCTTCAGCAGAAAAATGAAGAGTTAGGAATAAAGTTAGGAGTCAATTGTGAGGAGTTAGGAATAAAAACCATGATTGTCAACTCATAACTTCTAACTCCAAACTCCTAACTTTTAACTTAAACTGGTTGGCACTTCCCAGCCCTAATAAGTCCGACACGCCGAGCGATCGCTTCTTCTTGCGAACTAAAAGGCCCCCACTGTTCTATAATCTCTAGATTATCGTCGCCAAGTTTATCGCTGGGGAGGATTTCGCAATTACCAACAGAACGTTTGACAATATACCAAGTTTGTGAATCATTCATACTTGAAATAAAAACTTTGTTTTTTACAGTAAAAATTCTAAGGCATGCAAAAAATATTCTCCCGTGTATGCGATTGTGTCGGATCTGATTTAGCTATAGACTACACTTACAACCAGTTCCTTACAACCAGAAATTTGCTATTTGCCCTTGGCTACCCACTAAAGAATTTTAATAAAAATATAAAGTGTACTTAAATAAGTAGATCAATTAATATATAATACATATGTAATACTTGTTAAATTCAATTGATTGATATGCGTTTACCTATCATTATCAGTGCGGGGTTATTACTATCTTTCGGACTGAACCTACCAGTAATGTCCAAATCTCCCATAGAGATAGCACAAGTACAATCGCCAGCGAGTAATAACTGGAATTTAAAGCGATTAGAAAAGCGATTAGAATTCAATCGCAGTTTCTGGAATCGGCGAAATATTTCCAACTATGAATATACATTGAGCAATAGTTGCTTTTGTATAGCCGACGCTAGGGGACCAGTAGTCATTAAAGTACGTAATGGTCAAACAATTTCCATTACTTCTGTAGCTACGGGTAAACCAGTTAATCCAGAATTTTTTCAAAACTACAACACAATTCCTAAGCTGTTTGATGTGATTCAAGATGCGATCAACCGTAAAGCCTTCAGCCTGAATGTGCGGTACAATCCTCAATACGGCTTTCCAACCCAAATTGATATCGATTACAACAGTCAGATAGCTGATGAAGAAAAATATCTCACAATTGAGAATTTTAAGGTAATTAAATAGCCGCCGCTGCAACCAAAAAATTAGATATTAAGGCAATAGGTATGCTTACCTACATCATTAGACCTCTTGCATAAATGCTTAAATTGTCATATCGAGCGTAGTTAAACAGAGTAGTGAGATTTTTCTCTCCACTGCGTTCCGCTCAAAATGACACTCCTGATTTTTTGACTTTTGCAAGAGGTCTATTGACTGCTGGCGTTCAAGTTTCTATGGGGAGCATCCCAATGAAGGCTACTTTAACTCTCTTCCCCCAGCCTTTCTCCCAAACGTGGGAGAGGGGAGAAATTGCTCTTCTCCCAAGCATGGGAGAAGGGGTTAGGGGATGAGGGCTATCAAGATTTTTGCACATTTGGGATGCTCCCTTTCTATGTGCTGCTGTGCGAATGTCTCAGAGTTAAAAGCAATGTCAGGGACAGTACTCCTATTCGGGAATAACTAGTAATAAAAATACAAGCCGAGATCCAACATATATCAAATGAACTATCTAATTTTTTGAGACAGGTATTGAAAGTAGAACATCTATAGCAATCCGATTTGATTGCGTGAAAAAATCTAAGTATATGTAGGGGAGCCA
>NZ_CALMFY010000166.1:0-36228 GCF_937863485.1 uncultured Nostoc sp.
AATTTTAGCGATCGCACCTTTTTCACCCAACCTCACAAAATCGCGTTGCTCCCGTACAAACTATGCATAAGCCCACACGAGTACCAAGTCGAGGTGTTGTACTCAGTACTACAGGACAGTCAGCGGGAGCAGGGGAAGTGGGCAGATGAACAAAAATTTTGGAAAAAGTAGTGTTTCCCTATTTAAAGGCGTACCCCTAAGTCGCATCCTGGTGGCGTTGTTTCTACTGCAAATCTTCCTAGCTGTGGGATTAACTGCATACTTATCAATTAATAACGGGCAAAAGGCAGTCAATGAGGTAGCCAGCGAATTGCGTCGTCAAGTCGCCAATCGAGTAGAGCAGAATTTACAGACTTATCTCTCAACCCCGCGTCAAATACTAAGCAGTAATCAAAATGTCATTGACATCGGGTTGCTGAAGATGGAAAATCTTGCAACCTGGGAGTCATACTTAATAAAGCAGTTAGAGATTTTTCCTGATGCAATCGCCTTAACGGCAAGCAATGAACAGCAAGAATACCTAGCAATCCAGAAGCTCAACGATCGCCAATTTTTGCTAAGACTTGCCGATAAGTCAACTGGGTACGACCTCTACACTTACAGAATTGACCGTCAAGGTCAACGTACCCAACTACCAGAGGTGATCAAAAACTATGATGCGCGATCGCGTCTTGATTATCAAGTAGCAGTTACCGCCAAAAAATTCAGCTTTAGTCAAATTTTTACACCCCTCACCGAACCAACGCTTCTAATTAGTGCATCTCAACCTATATATAACTCCCAAGGTCAATTACTCGGAGTCAACAGCACTCTAACTCATATATCACAAATTGGGGATTTGCTGCAAAATATTAAAGTTGGCAAATCTGGGCAAGTTTTTATTATCGAGCGATCGGGGCTATTAGTAGCAAGTTCCACAACGGAAGAACCATTCCGCGTCCAAAATGGTAAACCCATTCGGTTAGCAGCTTCCCAGAGCGGGAATTCTTTTACTCAAGCAAGCGCTAAATATTTAGCAACTAAATTTAGTAACTTTGACCAGATTCAAAGTTTACAGCAATTGGATTTCTTCTTTGACGGCAAACGACAATTTTTAGAAGTTAGACCCTTACAGGGCGAACCAAATGTCAATTGGTTGATTATAGTGGCTGTCCCAGAAGCAGACTTTATCGGACAAATTGATCGCAACACTCAAACCACAATTTTTCTCTGTTTGACAGGATTGGGACTAGCTACTTTACTGGGAATTGTCACCGCCCGGTGGATAACTCAGCCAATTCTTTACTTCAGCAGGGCAACAAAAGATTTAGCCGATTTTACCAATAATGAAGATTCAGTGGTGATAGTACAGGGCATTAAAGAACTAGAGGTGCTGGGTGGATCTTTCAAGGAGATGATGCAGCAATTACGCAAAACCTTTAGTGTATTGTCTACCAAAAATGAAGAGTTAGAATTGCAAGTTAAGCAGCGAACTCAAGAATTAAAGCAAGAGATCCAAGAACGGATTAACAGTGAGCGAAGATTGGGCCAGCATAATCAAGCACTAGCAGAACTGGCAAATCACAGGGCGATTTCAGAAGGAAATCTGGAAACAGCATTCAAAATCATCACCCAAAAAGCAGCAAATGCCTTAGAAGTAGAACGAGTGGGTGTGTGGTTATTCAATGGTGAGCGCACCAAAATACAATGTATAAGTCTCTATGAACGTCCCAACCAGATACATTCGGCAGGTTTAGAACGCAACCTTGCAGATTATCCCATCTACTTTAAAGCCTTGGCATCTGCTTGTACGATCGCCATTACCGACACTCGCACCGATCTACGAGTACAAGAATTATCGGATGAATTGCTAGAACCAAAAAATATTATATCCCTAATTGATACCTCTATTTGGGTTAGGGGCGAAGTAGTAGGGACAGTATTGTATGAGCAGATTGAGACTCCCCGGACATGGGACTTGAGTGAGCAAAACTTCGTTAGCTCAATCGCGGAATTTGTCGCCCTAACTTTAGAAGTATGCGATCGCAAACGGGCAGAATCCGCTCTGCATGAGGCTAAAGAAGCTGCCGAAGTCGCAAATCGTGCCAAAAGTACCTTTTTAGGAAACATCAGCCATGAACTGAGGACTCCTTTAAGCTCCATTCTTGGGATCACAGAGGCACTCCAAGATCAAGTGTACGGTCTTGTAAGTCAGGAACAGCGCCAGTATCTAAATATGCTCGAATCCAGCGGTAAGAATTTACTAGAATTGATTAACCAAATCCTTGATCTTACCGACATCGAATCCAGCAAGATAGAACTACAACTAGCTACTACTTCGATTCAGGGATTATGTGACTCTAGTCTAAGTTTTATCAAACATCTAGCCTTTCAAAAAAATATCCAACTGAGTGTACAAGTCCCTGAAGAACTCGAACCCATCCAAGTTGATGAAGGCCGCATTCGCCAAGTATTTATCAACCTGTTGACTAACGCTATCAAGTTTACCAAAGAAGGAGGCAAAGTTTGGATTGAAGTCCAGCCAAATTCCACAAATGAATATATCTTTTTCAGCGTAATAGATACAGGTATTGGTATGCTTTCCGATGACCTTTTCAAATTATTTCAACCTTTTGTGCAAGTTGAAAATTCCTCCACCCAGCGTTCTACAGGCACTGGTTTAGGATTAGTAATGGTGCAAAAAATTGTTGAGTTGCACGGTGGGACTGTCCATGCCGAAAGTCAGTTAGGGAAAGGTAGTCGATTTACAGTCAAACTCCCTTGGAAAAAGGTTGGGGAGTGGGGAGTTAGAACTAATTATTAGACCTCTTGCACAAATGCAAAATTCGCCCTTATCCCACAACCCCTTCTCCCAAAATTGGGATAAGGGGAGCCAATTTCAAAGTCCCTCTCCCAAGCTTGGGAGAGGGATTTAGGGTGAGGGCTTTTGATTCATGCAAGAAGTCTATTAATTCATCGTTATGATAATCTTTAAGCTATGTGACAATAAGTAGTAAACGGTAATCCAGTACGCTGCTTTACATCAATCAATGATTTATACTCACCTCGTTGTTGCCTTTCTGCAACAATTTGTTCTGCGATCGCCAATGAGCATAAGTCTCTTTTCATCTATTTGAAACACAATCTCCTATAAGGTAGCACAGCTAATTATGCTACCCTACCATATACTTTAATTACCTGAAAGTTGTTATAAGTGGACATTAAAGAACAATCTTGTGCCTTTAATCATGTATTTTAAATACAGACGAGACTATGCAGTTTTAGTGTTATCACTGGCTGGTTCTTTTGGAGTCGCCCTCAAGGGTGTTATCTTGCTTTTGCGGGTGCGCTTGCTTTTGCGAATACCACCTGATATTTCATATTCACTGCTATCTGTACCGTAGGTAAATGCAACTGCAATTAGCATTTGATCAGTGAGGTCAGTTAAAGTTTTTTCCAATTCATCCATCTCGCTTTTAGAAGAGTCAATCACAGACAAAGCAGTGTTATAAGCATCAATTTTGGTGCGTAATTGCTGACTTATTTGTGTTATATATTGCAAGTTGCGAACATCTCCAAAATCCATATCAGGATTAATTGCTCTGAGTCCAGCAACTCTTAATTCAGCTTTTTCTAGAGCGCGGTATGTACGTTTTTGACGAGGCATATATATATTGTTTTAATTGTGTTCTAGAGCTAGCTTGCCTTACTAAGGCTAGATTTTGGCTCAGTAAAATCCACAAAAATTACTAGTAAGTGTAATATTAACTTCAGCAATATTGACGACAAATACTTCGTTCAAATTCGCGGTGTCCAGATCCCCGACTTCTTTGATAAATCGGGGATCTAACTTTTAACGAATGATTTAGGATTGCTATAGTAACAAAAAAATCATGATTATAAGAAAAAAATCGTGATTATAAGAAAAAAATCATGATTATAAGAAAAAAATCGTGATTATAAGAAAAAAATCGTGATTATAAGAAAAAAATCGTGATTATAAGAAAAAAATCTTAGAGATAAGACGCAATGAGTTGAAAAACCAACGCTGGGGTATCTAAAATCTGAAATACCCAGATAAATCTAAATTTTTTCACTTAAATGCCGAATTTAGCTAGTAGGGTGCGTTATGGTGAGCCAGCGCCGTGGTGTTAACGCAGCTTTATACCATTTCTTTGTGAGGCTGCGCCAAACCCTTTTAACTTCTTTCTTTGTTTCTTTTTTTCTTTCCGCAATCGGCTCTATAATTGCTACCAAAGCTTAGAAAAAACGGGCGAAAAAGTAGGTGAAGTGTTATGGGATAAGACTGGCAAGTTTCTCGTCACGTTCAAAAAACAGTCTCCCCATCTGCTTTGGCAGTACTATATAAACGCCAAACTATCTCTTCACTAGTGGATGTGCAATCATGCCTGTACGTCAAACTTTATCAAAGCCTGATATCCAACTTTCTTATTTAGAGTGGAACCAAGGTCAAGAACCTTTACTGCTGTTACACGGTTTAGGCGACCATGCTCTAGTCTGGTCTAGTTTAGGAGATTACTTAGCAGCAGACTACCACATAGTTGCACCAGATATGCGCGGACATGGGCAAAGTAGTAAGCCTGAGAGAGATTATAGTTTTGAAAGTGCGATCGCAGACCTCGAAGCACTCATGGATCATCTCGGATGGACTTTTGCCCATATTGTAAGTCATTCGTGGACAGGCAAATTAACCGCCATCTGGGCAAGGCAAAACCCAAAGCGTTTGCGGAGTATAATTCTGGTCGATCCAATTTTCATCTGGAAAATGCCCAGCCTTCTGAGCGTAACTTTTCCCATGTTGTATCGCTTCTTGCCTTTTCTTAAAAGCATGGGCCCCTTTGCCAGTCATCAAGAAGCCGAACAACAAGCACGGCAATTAAAGCAATATCAAGGATGGAGTTCCTTACAACAGCAAGTTTTCCAAGCCGGAATAGAACAAAAACCTGATGGTAGTTGGGGCAGCAAATTTACCATAGCCGCCCGCGACGGTATTTTTGAAGCAGTAATGCAAGTGCCTGGTTTTACAATTCCCCTTGACACCCCTGCCATCTTCGTCCAACCAGAACAAGGACTGAACCGCCAAGATTGGCAAATTAAACCCTACAAAACCTATCTTAAAAACTTACGCATCTGCCAAGTTCCCGGCAATCATTGGCCGTTTTTGACACAACCAGAGGCATTTAACCAAACTGTAGCAGCTTTCTTGGCAGAACACAAATAGAAAATCTCATGATTATTTGGACGGGATTATCATCCGGCAACAGAAGAATTAATAGGAGTGATGTCTAGCGACAAACCCTTTTGCGTCTACGTTCTCCTTCAAGTACGGATAACCCAGTCATGAGCCTTTGTATCAATCCCGTTTGCCCTAAACCAAATCACCCAAATAATCATCAAAACCGCTTTTGTCAAAGTTGTGGTTCCCATTTGGAATTGCTAGGACGTTATCGGGTGACATGCCTGTTGAGCGACAAAACAGGGTTTAGCAAAGTTTATGAGGCATACGAACAAGATACCCCCAAAATCCTTAAAATACTTAAAAAAGATGTATCATACGATGCCAAAGCGGTAGAACTATTTCAGCAAGAGGTAACTGTGCTGGGACACTTCAAGCATCCCGGTATTCCCAAGGAGGATAGTTACTTCCAATATCAAACCCGAAATGGTTTAGTGCTGCATAGCATTGCAATGGAAAAAATCGAAGGCTACCACTTAGAACAGTGGTTACAGCAGCAGCAGAATTACCCTATTTCACAGGAACAAGCTATAGCCTGGTTAAAACAATTGCTAGAAATTTTGGATTTAGTACATGCTAAACAGTACCTGCATCGAGATATTAAGCCATTTAATATCATGATTCGTTCTCCCCTTGGGAAAGGTTGGGGGGATTTGGTACTGATTGATTTTGGCACCGCCACTGAAATTGGCAGAACCAACCCAGACAAACTCAGCAATGGCGACGGGATGACAGCACTGATGTCATCTGGCTACAGCGCCCCAGAACAAATGAATGGTCAAGCAGTACCGCAATCAGATTTCTTTGCCTTGGGACGCACCTTTGTATTTTTGCTGACGGGATACCATCCCTTAGATATGTATGATGTCCAGCACAATTTATTGCACTGGCAAAATCATGCCATCCATATCTCACCCTTACTATTGAATTTAATTGATTGGCTAACAGCACCGGATATAAAAAAGCGTCCTGCCAATACTCAGCAAATTTTCCAGCGCCTAGAAGAAATTGAAACCCAACTAACTGAAACTACTCCTGAAAACATTAATTTAGTAGAGGATTGTAACGTCGAGCAATTGCTACCACCAATTACTCAAACTTCATTGACTCCACATAAACAGCCAGAAGAAGTACCACTACTGGCATTTTTTGCAGTCCTGTTAGTGATATTAGGATTACTTAGTATAGTGGCTTTAGCAACACGGACATCAAAATTCACTGGGATGCAAAATTACAAACAATCTCCCGAAAAAAAAGGTAAAATTGATTATTTTCCTTATCAAGAAGGTAGGGATAGTCAAGGGAAAGTAGCCGAATTTAATATAGCTGTTTTATCACTAGAATATAAATGGCTTTTAGGTAGCAATTTTCAAATTAAATATAATGATGAAATTATTAGTTTAGACCTTTTAAAGTTTAACTTAGAACAAGAAGGTATCCAAAATATAATGGAAGACCCTAGCGAGATTATCGCTGTAGGCACAGTTTCTTGTAAGGCAAATATAGCAGTTCAAGAACGTATGGCTTTAGAACGTTCTAAACAAATACAATCTTTAGTGAAAAATTTATTTATTAATGCACCAAGCGTCAAAGGTTATCGGATATTAAATTTGGGACAATTTCAACGGAGTGATTGTCAGGGAAATCAGGATTTAACTAAATATCAGAGAAGTATTATAATCATTGGGGTTAAAAAAAAATCAGCAGGTTTAATTCTGGATGAAGCATTACGGGATAGGTTACAAAAGAAGCCTTTTGCTGATTTTAAGTTAGAAGATTATTCTTTGGGGTCAGTAGAAAAGTTCAAGACGATACCAAGTAATTTGTAACATCTCTAGCAAAGTGCAACAGGCATTGCAAATTCTTTGCGCCGATGAGCAATTGAGCCAGTTAGAAACTGTTATGGCTTTTTTGCTAGCTTCGTATTAGACAGCGCTTTATAGCGGTTCCCATTCAGATGCGGTGCAAGATTATATCGCGAGGTGTAGGGGCACAGCATTGCCCATTGGTGTCAACTTAAGCCAAAACCCTTTTCAAACCTCGTTTCCAAGCTCTGGCTGGAAATGCTGTGCATTGCGGCTCTACCGCGAGTAAGGAAGGCGGAGGCTAAGAGTAGGCATTCCCAGTCTGAGACTCTTAACGAGACAACCCCTACGGGTGTACCTCATATAAACGAGAACCGCTTTAGTCGAGCAAATCGTGAGGTGGGATATATCAGTGTTCGAGAAATCTTTCTTTTATCAAGGAAGTTTTAAATTACCTTAACTTAGCCAAACTCTAGGGTGGTAAACCTCCTAGTTATGAATTGTTCATGCTCCCATTCCAGAATACCGCTTCAAACCCGCACGCCACAGCAAGCGATTCACACCCAAAAACACTAATATCCAACCCACCATTGACCCAAATCCTCGCCCTATATCTACGGGTAGCCCTACCAAAAGACTCGCAGGAAAATCAATCAAATAGGGAAAAGGTGTAAACATGACTATTTTTCGCACAAGTTCTGGAAAGACCTCTAAAGGTGCTATCAAACCAGATAAAAATAGATAAAATAACAACCAAAAGTTTTCTAAAGCGCTAGCCCGTTCTGTCCAAAAGGCGAGCATAGCAAAGCTGTACTGAATCGTAAATCGCAAAGTAAAAGCTAGCACCGCCGCGAATGTAAACAGCAAAAATCCGCTCAAACTTGGTAACCAAAAAGCTTGGGGATAAAGAATAAAAAATAATGCCACTAATAGAAGAGTAAACATTAGTCGAGTAAATCTTTCAGAAATATGCCTCGCAACATGATGCCATACTGGATCGAGTGGTTGTAGCAACTTGGGCGAAAGCTTGCCTTCCACTACCTCTGTTTCAAAGTCCCAAATTACCCAAACAGCGGTGAGTTGCCTAACAATGAAAACCGTAATGAAGTAACGGCCAAAATCCACAGGTGATAGCCCAAACTGTCCGCCTTGTGCCGCCTGTATCCAGATACCCATAAGGATAATCGGCAAAGAACCAGACAAAACCCAAAAGATTAGTTCTGCTCGATACTCAACCGAATAGGCGTAGTATACTGACAGTAAAGTTAGAGCTTTTCTAATAATCTTTTTCATTTGTGGTGCATTCTCCTCTTGGCAACTATATTCCTCGCAGCACTGACTACACGACACCTGCCTGAAAAACTCGTCCAATCACTTCTTCCACGGGCGGTTCGGTAACTGTTAAATCAATTACCTCCAAATCCGCCAAAATCTGAGAAACAGTGCGGGTGAGCGCCTCTCTCGACACCATAAAACGCACTGCTCGCCCTTCTAAGAGTTGCACATCACCATAGGTCATAAGTTTTTCTATCGGTAGAGGTTGGGCTAACTCTATATGGACTTCTCGGTACGGGGCAAAACGTTCCAGCAGTCCATCTAAACTACCGTCATACATCAGCTTCCCCTCATGAATCAACAGCACCCGTTGACACAAAGCTGTGATGTCAGCCATGTAATGACTTGTCAACAGCACTGTAGCCTGATAAAGCTGATTGTACTCGCGCAAGAACTCGCGCACTGCTGCTTGAGCATTTACATCTAATCCCAGCGTTGGTTCATCTAGGAACAATACATGGGGACGGTGCAAAAGTGCTGCTAGCAATTCTGCTTTCATTCGCTCACCCAAAGATAGCTTCCGTACTGGTTGGGTAAGTTTGCCTTCTAAGGAAAGCATCTCTGTTAATTCTCCCACCCGCCGTTGGAACTCTTTATCAGAGATGTTGTATACAGCGGCGTTAATTTTTAAAGAATCCAGCGCTGGCAAGTCCCAAATTAGCTGCTGCTTTTGCCCCATTACCAAGGTGATTTTTTGCAAAAATGCTTCTTTACGATGAAACGGAATTTGTCCAGCTACTGAGATTGTACCGCTAGAGGGATGAATCAGCCCCGTGAGCATTTTAAGTGTGGTGGTTTTACCAGCACCATTTGGGCCCAAAAACCCCACTATTTCACCAGGGGCAATTTCAAAGGAAACATCCTGAACTGCTTTAATTGAGCGGTAGGTACGGCGAAAAAGGTGGGTGATTGTACCTTTAATACCCGGACTTTTAACTGCCACTGGATAAGATTTACTCAGATTTTCAGCAATGATGATTGACATATTTTTTATATTAGAACCACAGATGTACGCAGAGAAAAGTCTGAGCGGCGGCTTCCACCAATCAGAACTTCGAGGTAAACACACATAAATCATTAGTGTTTTGGAGTGTTTACAGCAGGAGTTAGGGTAACCGTTCACAGGGTGATCAAAAAAGTGTCCGATATAAAATTACACGGAAACAGTATGAAAACCAGTCTAGATTTGATTTTTTCGGGATAATTTTGAGTAGGAAAAAGTCCTATACTGGGATGCCAATTGTCTTTTAGGCATTAATAAAAGTAATTATCTCATACCAGAAATCACCCCTAAGCCTTGCTAAAAATAGCTTTAGACATTTAGGCAAATGTTTTACCCCCCGTGAACGGTTACGAGTTAGAAGTCATTCAATTTTAGATTTTAGATTTTTCATTTCAATCCAAAATCTAAAATTGGCAGAGTCGTAAGCAAAATAGGTTTTATACCTAGCTTTATAGTCTAGGCTCTGTACCTCATTCAGTTACAAACTGCTATATGTATCTGTATTTCCAAATAGTAAAGCAAGAATTTTTGCCAGTGAGAGCGATCATAATTTCCTAGCACAACATATAGGTTTTACCGTAAACGTCCCGATCGCAATGTACTAATAATTAACCATAAACCCAATAAACTAGCGACTGCAAAGAGGATGGTGCTTAAAAAAGATAGTTGAGTTGTCTGCGCTCTGGTGGAAATAATTGCTGCACCCATAATCAGTGAACCCACTAATATACTAAAAGATAGTCGGTTAGCTGCATCGTCCATAGTGCGCCGCACGCCATCTAACCCCCGCAGCGATAGATTCCACTGTAAGGTTTCTGAGGTAACTCGGTCTAATAATAGTTCGATTTGGCGAGGAGATTGGAGAGACAGACTTTTAATATCTAAGGCTGTCCGTAATAGCGATCGCACTGGATTATCACCTATTAACTGCCGACGAAACAAGTCTGTAATTAATGGTTTAACTTCATCAAAAAAATTAAGCTCCGGGTTGAATGTCCGCGCCACACCCTCTAAATTCGCTAGGGTTTTGGCATACAATCCCATATTGCTAGGTAATCTAATTTTATTGTTGCGGGCAACTTGTAAAACTTCATAAATTATCTGACTGAAGTTTATTTGCGTGAGGCTGACATTGTGATATTTTCGCAACATGCGATCGTAATCATTTTCTAACCGCGACAAAATTACTGGCTGACCAGAATCTGATAGCTGTAAAGTTAACTGAGCGCACCTTTGAGCATCTAAATCAACGATCGCTAACAACATTTCCGTTAATATCTGCTGTGTACGGGGATCGAGTCTTCCCACCATGCCACAATCTAAGAGGGCAACACGACCATCTTTGAGATAAAACAAGTTTCCTGGATGGGGATCGGCGTGAAAAAACCCATCAATATATAGTTGCTGGAAAAATACCCGAAATAACAAAGTAGTTATTTCTTTACGCTTTTCGGCAGGATCTTTAACATTGGGGTCACTATTCAAATCCGCCGCCAAGAAAGGCACCCCATCCAGCCATTCCATCACCAATAATTTTGCTGTGGTCAATTCCCAGTTAATTTCCGCAACCACTATTTGTGTAGGATCGTACCAGCGACTTTTAGATAAATTGCGCCGCAGTTGGTCTGTAAAACCCGCTTCCCGTGTAAAATCTAACTCGGCTTCTAGCGCTTTGGTAAATTCTTCGGCGATAGATTTGATTTCGTAGGTTTGCCCAAACTCAGTCCGCGCTACTAAATCGGCAATACCTTGAATTAAAGCAATATCTTGGGCAATAGTAATATCAATTCCCGGACGTTGCACTTTCAGAGCAACTTCTCGACCGTCTATTAATGTAGCTCGATGTGTCTGGGCAATTGATCCCGCCGCTACTGGGATCGGGTTAACTATGCTGAAAGTTTCTGCTAGTGAAAGTTTTAATTCTTTACGGAGGATTATTTCTATCTCTGACCAAGGAACTGGCGGTACTTCGTCTTGTAAAGTTGATAGTTCCTCAATGTAGGCGGCGTTCAGTAAATCTGGACGCGTAGACATTAGCTGGCCAAGTTTGACGTAAACTGGCCCCAAGTCTACCAGGATATTTTTTAAAACCGCAGGTGTAGGTAGCTGAGGTTCATCAGCTTTGCCACCAGTAAGTAACCTTCGCATATAGTCCCAACCATTGCGAAGGAATACTTCAAGAATTTCTCGTTGACGGGGAACAGTTTGGGTGAGGAACATTTTTGTAAAGAACTGCAAAGAAGCAGAAAAGTTTAAAGAGGTAAAGCAGGGGATGACAATATCAACGGAAGTTGGCTGTAGCTTTGGTACTTGTTAAAGTTTTGCTAGCTGCGGCACAGTCTTGGAATCTTTTTATGGATGATTGTACGGCTTGGTGGAGCTTCTATTCACTTAGCATCCGTTTGACGTAATTAGAGTAGGAATCCCCGCCGTGTAATAAGCGATGGGAGCAACAAAATCCTTTGGACGGAGAAATATATTTTTGATAGGCAGTAATAGACTCGATTGCCATTGTTTTGGCCAGAGGCTCAAAGCTAATAATGTCCATAACTGTCAGATAGAATAACAGACAGTCAAGTTATAATGGAAAAATAGACTTTTTCGCCTCTGCCAAGGGTTTTAACTTTTATAGCAGGTCAGTAAATCGGGAATCGCTTTGGAGAATTTTGAGGATCTGCTTGATTTCCTGGGTACGTTCTTTTTTGACAACGAGGGTGACATTGCGATCGCGCACAATCACCACGTCCTCTAACCCAATAGTAACAACTACATCCTCTGGATTGGAGGCATAAATAATCGCCCCCTGCGTATCCAGTCCTACATGTGTACCGAGTTCTACATTGGGAGTCTCCTCTGTTTTGAGTAAGCGCTCGATCGCATTCCAATCTCCTAAATCATCCCAACCAAAATCAACTGGCAAAACGTATGCTAGAGTTGTCTTTTCCATTAACGCATAGTCTATACTCTTCTTAGGCAACTGGGGATAGATATCAGGACCATGTTGTTCTAAAGGTTCGATAATTTCTGGTGCATGGGTATGTAGTTCTTTGAGAACAACCCCTGCCCGAAAAACGAACATTCCACTATTCCAGCTAAAACGTCCCGTAGATAAAAAAGTCTCGGCTGTTTCACGGTTGGGCTTTTCAGTAAAACGATTGACGTGATAAGCTGGCAACTCATTAAAGCTACCTATTCTTTCACCTTGTTCAATGTAGCCGTAACCGGTTGACGGAAAAGTAGGCTTGATCCCCAGTGTAACGATCGCTGCTGTGCTTGCTGCTAGTTGCGTAGCCGCGCTTAATGTGTGTGCAAACGCCTCTTGATCAGCAATCCAGTGGTCAGCAGGGAAAAAGCCAATAACAGCGTCTTCTCCATAGCGTTGTTTGATTTCTAAACTTGTCCAAGCAACGGCAGCGGCAGTGTCTCTTCCTTCCGACTCAATCAGTAAGTTTTCAACTGGTAGATCAGGTAATTGTTGTCGTACCCCTTCAGCTATCTGACTAGAAGTTATTACCCACAAGAAATCCCACCCGCCACCGAGTTCTATCAATCGATCGGCGGTTGCTTGTAATAGACTTCTAGAGCTACCATCAAGACTTAAAAATTGCTTGGGTCGGTCTTTGCGACTCAAGGGCCAAAAACGTTCACCTTTACCACCAGCAAGGATTACGGGGAACAATAAAGTATTCATGTTGTCATACACGCCTACCGAAGAACATTACAAGTTTACAGTGAGCTTTTCCACTGGCAATATTTGTAGCTTGGATTAACATACTTTTAGGGAGTGGTTGAGTGGGGAGATAATTGTGATAAAACAAGTCGAATGGTCGGAAAATCCGCTTGGATCTCAGCAAGTAGCATTTGAAAATGAGGTGCGATCGCAGCAACTTCAACGCCCGGAAAATCAGGTAACGCCTGCACCAGTAGCAGACGCACAAGAGGAGGTAGAACTAAACCAGCCAGCGAATCCGAACCGTAGCGTCGTCGAATCAGTGGGTGCAATTCCCAATCAGCTTTATGAGAGACTGGGCTTGACCATGCCTCGATGGCTGTTGTGGATCATGACGGTGGTCCTCGGCATCATCTTATCTGGGTTACTGGTATCAACGTTGGCCCTTTGGACTCCGTTGTGGAGCAATCTAGATCGAACAGATGAAGATTTAGGAACTACTGCTAAAGACGATATAAAAATACCACTACCAGGGGAGTTATGGAGCAAACTCTCCCAGTACCAGATTTCACGACCGATGAATATTTTAATTATGGGGATTGAACCAGTCAGCGGTACTGTTGATGGTTCACCAGAAAGCTTTGCTGGGAAAAGCGATACCATGCTGCTGGTACGGCTTAACCCTAGTGAAAAATCTGTACGGGTGCTTTCGATTCCCAGAGATACGATGATCGCCATCCCAGAAAAGGGAGAAAAGGGATTAACTAAGGTATCTGATGCCAATGCCAAAGGCGGCCCAGTCTTGGCAGCGCGGGTAGTTAGCCGTACCTTAAATAATGCTCCAATTGATCGTTACATCCGCATTTCTACCAGCGGCTTACGGCAGTTAGTCGATCAGTTAGGCGGAGTAGAAGTCTTTGTTCCCAAATCAATGGAATATAAAGACTCCAGCAGCCGACTGTCGATTAATTTAGTCAGTGGCTGGCAAACCATCAACGGCGAACAAGCAGAACAGTTTGCCCGGTTCCGCGACCCAGGTTTGGGAGATTTGCCGAGAGTGCAGCGTCAGCAAGCACTAATAGCAGCCCTGCTGCAACGCCTCAATAATCCCACCGTCTTACCCAGATTGCCTCAATTAACTCGCTTGATGCGAAAATATTTTGATACCAACCTGAAGATGGAAGAAATGATGGCGTTGGTGAACTTCGGACTCAACTTGGATCGGGATAATTTCCAAATGACCGTGTTGCCTGGTACGTTTAGCCGTTTTAGCAAAGACCCTGATAGCTATTGGCTGAACATGACTGGACAACAGAGCCTGTTGAATGATTATGTTGGGGTAAATGTACCTGGTCTAAAGCCAGATATGCGCCGGGTTCCTAACCTCAAAATTGCTATTCAAAATGCTTCCAATCAACCTCAGCTAACTGAAAAAGTTATTGCTTATCTCAAACAGAAAGGCTTTACTAATATTTACAAAGTGCCTGATTGGCCAGATACCCAACGTCAAACTCAGATTGTTGTCCAAAAAGGCAACCGACAAGTTGGAGTTGATTTGCAAAAAGTCTTAGGCTTGGGTCAAATCGAGGTGTCGGCGATTGGTGATTTAGAATCTGATCTCACAATCCGCATTGGTAAAGATTGGAAATAGTCAGGAGGGGCGTACAGCTAGCTGTGCGCCCCTATTAATAATAAAGTTATGAAAAAGATTTTACTACGCTTTTTTGGTTTTATTGTAATTTTAATACTAGCATTTTTGTGGATAATACTTAGTCCCAAACCGGCTTTTGCTCAACTAAATACAATCAACTACAACAATATAAATTTAGAAAATCGTGACTTTTCTAATGCTGATTTGGCAGGTGTGACTTTTGTAGCAGCAGAAATGCGAGGGGCGAATTTCCAAGGAGCGAATTTAACCAACGCAATTCTCACTAAAGGAGTTTTATTAAAAGCAAATTTGGAAGGTGCGAACCTGAGCGGCGCTTTAGTTGATCGCGTGACTATGGATAGTGCTAACCTAAAAAATGCCATTTTTACGGAAGCAACTTTGACGAGTAGCCGCTTTTACGATGCCGAAATTACAGGCGCTGATTTTACAGACGCTTTGATTGACCGTTATCAAGTGTCGCTATTGTGTGAAAGAGCCGATGGCGTAAATTCAATTACGGGTGTGTTAACGCGAGACAGTTTGGGTTGTAAGTAAAGAATCTCAGTGTTGAGCATAAAAACATCGGGGAACAGAAGAAACCTCTGCTTATCCTCACTCCCTTACTTAAGATTGACTGAGAATTGTCAAAAACCAGTTACCTCTAATTACTGCTGGGAATTTCAATTAAAAACTCTGTTCCTTCTCCTGGTTTAGAAGAACATTTAATCTGGCCATGATGTTTTTCAACTATTATTTGATAGCTAATAGACAATCCTAAGCCTACACCTTTACCTGGTGCTTTGGTGGTGAAGAAGGGGTCAAATATGTGCGATCGCACCTCTTCTGGAATCCCAAGACCATTATCAGCTATTCTAATTACAATCTGGTTATTAACGGCTTGCGTACTAATCCAGATAGTTCAAGGTATTATTGGACACGTTTGGAAAAATTTCAAATACCTTTATCGCTCTGCCTTCACCCTTGGCGTAGGCATTTAAAATCACTAATTTGTGAAAATTTACCTGACAAATTGCGGGATTTCAGGTTAAATGTTTTAAGGTATGCACTCTGCAAGAGTTGTCGGGTATTATTCGTGACACAACAAGACCAAAAACCCTCTCGTTCTTTCGCTGGAATTGCTGGCATTGTTGCCGCAGCTACATTAATTAGTAAAGTATTCGGTTTAGTGCGGCAGCAAGCGATCGCTGCCGCTTTTGGTGTTGGTGCAGCTGCCACTGCCTATAGTTATGCCTATATTATCCCTGGCTTTCTATTAATATTACTAGGTGGCGTAAATGGCCCATTACACAGTGCAATTGTCAGCGTTTTAGCCAAGCGTCGGCGAGAAGAAGCGGCTCCCCTAGTGGAAACTGTGACAACGCTGGTGGGTGGATTGCTTTTATTGGTGACAGTTGCTCAGATTTTCTTTGCGGATACGATCATTGATTTTGTCGGTCAAGGTTTGGAACAGACAACTAGAGCGATCGCAATTCAACAGATCCGCATTATGGCACCAATGGCTTTATTTGCCGGTTTAATTGGCATTGGCTTCGGTACTCTCAATACAGCCAATCAATATTGGTTACTCTCCATTAGTCCTTTATTATCCAGTATTACCGTTGTTGGCGGTCTTGGTATCTTGGCTATGGAACTGGGCAAGGACATTATTAAGCCGGAGTCCGCTTTAATCGGTGGAATGGTGTTAGCTTGGGGAACCTTAGCAGGAGCCATTCTCCAATGGTTAGTGCAGCTAATTGTCCAGTGGCGGTTAGGATTAGGCACATTACGCCTGCGGTTTGAGTTTAAATCTCCAGGCGTTCAAGAAGTAATTAAAATCATGACTCCGGCAACAATTTCCTCTGGAATGATGCCAATTAATGTCGCCACCGACCTTTATTTTGCCAGTCCTATCCCTGGTGCTGCGGCAGGATTTAACTATGCAAATCTATTAGTACAAACTCCTTTAGGGATTATTTCTAATATCATTTTGCTGCCCCTATTACCTATATTTGCCAAACTAGCCGATCCAGAAAATTGGCCAGAGTTAAAATTACGCATTCGCCAAGGATTGCTACTGACTGCCTTCACCATGCTACCTTTAGGGGCGCTAATGGTGTCGTTATCTGTACCTATTGTGCAGGTGATATATGAACGCGGTGCTTTCAAGCCAGAAGCCACACAGCTAGTTTCATCATTGTTAGTCGCTTATGGGATTGGGATGTTTGTCTATTTGGGACGTGATGTTTTGGTGCGGGTATTCTATGCTTTAGGCGATGGACAGACACCTTTTCGCATCAGTGTTTTTAACATCTTGCTCAACATTTTATTAGATTCGTTTTTCGTTAAACCTTTTGGCGCTCCCGGTTTGGTGTTGGCAACAGTGGGTGTAAATTGCAGCTCAATATTAATGCTGTTATGGTTGCTTGATCACAAACTTAATGGTTTACCTTGGCGTGAGTGGAGTTTGCCGATTTTGGGTTTGACTGCTGGTAGCGTAGTCGCTGGGGTAGCAAGCTATGGGACTTTGGTTGGTTCTCAGCAGTTGTTAGGTAAAACGGGTTTACTGATATTGCTGTTGCAGTTGTGTGTATCTGGCTTCGTGGGGATTGCGGTGTTTGCTGCGATCGCTTCATGGATAAAAATACCAGAGGTGAATATTTTTATATTTCGTCTACGTCAGCGCTTTTTGAAGAAATAACTGTTATTTGAAAATTTCAGTTGGTACACCCAAATGGGTGATTAATAATTCAGCCATTTGGGTGAGCCAGGTGTGCGAGGTTACATTTTGTAAAAAAAGAGATTCTAGTACTAGAGAATATTGATTTTACTTAACTCTGGTGAGAAGAATTCTATGAAACTTACAAAATTAGCTGCGTCTTTCCTTGCTGTTGCTTCCATTGTTTTCTCAGCGGGAATTGCTTCTGCTCAAACTGCGGGTACAAACGGCAATTACATCGGTGCTGGTGTTGCTGTTGGTGCAACCAGTGGCGGACAAGGAAACGATGAGGCACAACTTGGGGGTAATATTCAAGGACGCTACGCTGTTCCCAAAACACCTCTTTCACTACGGGGTTCTGTGCTGTATGGTGGTGATGCTGCCGCAATTATGCCCATAGTGACTTACGATGCGCCGATCGCCAAAAATACTAACGTTTACTTCGGTGGTGGTTATTCTTTTGTAACTGACGAAGGTCAAAAAACCCCATTGGGCAATCAGAATGCACCTGTACTCACCCTTGGTATCGAATCAGAAGTTAGAAACAATGTCATTGCCTATGGCGATACTAAATGGGGTATTGACGCCTACAGAAATAGTGATGCTGATGCTGTCAGCTTTCAAGCTGGATTAGGCTATCGCTTCTAGTACAACACGGCGTAAATAGAGCAACCATTTAAAACCCTAAAGAGCTTATTCCGTAATCCTTTTGAATGAGTAACTTCCGCCTTGCGGTACTAGTAATTACAAGCTAGAAAACGGCTTATTTGGAAACTAAAGCAATAATGTTTTCCAGCAGTAATAGTAATTCATTCGTCATATCTGAGTATGAATACTCAGGTATGATTTTTTTTAATTATTTTTAGTTATGATTTTGATAAACAATTATATTGGCTATTATCAATAGTTTTTCTTAAAGTTAAATAACCAATTTTGAATATGCGTAAAAAACATTACTCATGGAAAAGATTAATCCCATTCCAGAAATACTGGGTGAAACAACTGACGTAGAATCTTGGCTAATTCGGGCTGGGCTAAGATTTTCAGACTTAGGTGACGATGCCGCTAGTATCGCAATCCGTAAGCAATGGCGAGAGTACCAAGCCGCAGTTCAAAGATGCTGTGCAACTCTACACCAACCACCGTCACGTGTTCAACTAAGCGGCGATTATGCCAACCTGAGAATACCTGGTGGTAGATCAACCAATTCTGCGATCGGCTGTCGAGTCGTGCCAAGTCCTTAGACTGGGCAAAAGATAGAAAATCTGTAAATAGAAAGTATCCATTGTGCCTATAGAATCAAGTGTCGGGTAGGGCAACTGATAACTGTTTGACCGTGCCAATTTTAGATTAAAAATTATTTTGGTTCATGCCCCGCCCCGTTCATTTTGGATTTTAAATTGAAAAATTGTTTAAATAAAAACACGGCGACCTCTAAGTATTTTCTTCCAATCTAAAATCTAAAATCTAAAATCTAAAATCTAAAATTGATTGCCCCAAGCCAAAAAGTGGTCGGGGTAAATTCCATTATCCAAAATTTAAAATCCAAAATCGATTGACTAATAATCCTGTTGCACGCCACCGACTACTGGCTTAACTTCCGAAAATGGATCAGTGCCGCCACCCCAGTTAAAATCACTAATTCGGATGCTAAAGCCACCTAACTCCAGCACTGGATTATAACGTAAGGTGATGCCATAGGTGCGACGGTTATATTCCAAAATGTAGTCGGTGCTAGCTTCTCTACCAGTATCCAAGTTAACGGATGTTTGAAAGCCTAAGCGAAAAGGGCCGTAGATTTGCTGTGATATCCCAGCGCTCAACACTTTGTTATCAACGGAGCGATCAAACAAAAAGGGTGATAATCCGTTATTTAAGCCTTGAGAGTAACTAATATTAAAGGCGGTATAGTCTAAAAAAGGTCGAGAGAAATGACCAATTTGCCCTTGTAAGCCAATTGTAGCAGTTAGGGTGCTTTGGTTATCACTATTGGTGTAATAACTGGTAGTGCCCGTAAGAACAGCGAACGTTTGCAAGTAAGGAACTACAGGGTTAGGTGTGTATCGTAATCCCTCAGTGGCAGTGGGTGGTAATGGTTTTCCCTGCCACAGCAACAGCCCTTTACTGAGGGAAGCACTGGCTTGTAAACGACCTAGTGAGATGCGATCGTTTTCCCGCACTGGTTCTAGTAAGTCTTGGCGATCGGTGTTGGCATTGATATATCGAGCGCTTGCCTGATAGGTAAGGTTGATACCACTTTTTCCTAAAGGAATCACAGGAGAGGTAATAATGCCGCCAATACTGCTCTGGACGGTTTGAAAGCCGAGAGTACCGTTGTAGAGACGATTGCGGTAGTTATATTGCAGATTCAAAATATGGGGAAGGGAAGTCCCTATTATCTGGCGCAATCCCAAATTCACTCGCAAATTGTCTTCCACCTTGTTTAAGTCAAAACTAGTTAACTCCCCAGTCCCCTGAATTACTGCTCGTGGACTCAAAACAGAATTTATCTTTGTCTTCACAGCAAACAGTGCGCCTAAGTCACCTGTGCCTTCTTGCACAGCTCTCTCTACTAGCAACTGGGGCGTGATCGTCCAGCGAGTCTGGTCTGTATCGATCACTGGAAAACCACGCTCAATATACAAACCACCCCGATCTTTTCCATCAAAGCCGGGGGAGACTATTGCAGGTGTAACGTCGCGCTGCTGACGGTCAATAGTCCGCTCATTCACCGGAATTGGTAAGGAGAGCCTTTGATCCAATACCAAACGCTGCTTCTGCGTCCTGATGCGGTCTACCAAGGGTGATTCTCGTGTCAAAGTTACTGTATCTGCGCGTAACTCTAATTCTGGCGGTGAAAAAGGATCATTGGTGATGCGGACATCCCTGGCTTGCCAGCCTTGCGGATAAAAGTCAATGTGTTCAGCTTCAAACCTGAGTCGCTTGACTACACCCCCTGTTTTTGGTGGCGGGATGTTGGTAGCGCCTGTCTGACCACCAATTGTCACATCAATTCCTCCAGGGCTGCTCACACCCGAAACGGGCTGATTGGCTATAATGCGATCGCTGGGCGGACGTTTTGGGACTCCACCAGCACTTACATCCGTGGATAAGAAAGCAAAATCTGTTTGTGCTGAGGGTACGTAAATTTCTCCTCTACCATTTAGCAGTTCCCCACTATCTTGAACAAAGTTATAGGTAAAGCGTTGTCCACGCAGTACCTGATCACCCCGTGTTAAAGTTACGTTGCCCTCCCCCGCAGCGATCAAGTTGTCTAAATTGACTTGCAGGCGATCGGCATCCACCACCGCCCCATCAAATCGCACAACTACATTCCCAACAGCTGTAATAATTCGCCGTTGCTCGTCATACTCTTGCCGATCTGAAGTGACTTCCACAATTCTCGGTCTGGCTGGCGGCGTGCTGACTGGCGCAGTTGTCCCAGATGGTTGACTTTGTGGCTTATTAGTAGTATCCACCTGTGGTGTAGGTGTTGGTACTTGAGCTTGTTGCTGGATTTGGGAATTGAATTCTACAGTGAGGGGCGTTGAGAGTTGGTTTGTCGGACTGCGAGACTTGAATTTTATAAAATTTTGTACTGATTGAGAACTTGGTGCAAGATCAGCAGCAGATACAGAGATATTGTCTCTTCCTAGAGACTGTGGTGCAGTAATATCACTTCGCTGCTTTTGCTGGGTTAACTTCTCAGCTAAAATTTCCGCCTTGGATTCGACTAACTTGTTGCTATTTGTGAGACTTGGGGCAATTTGAAGAGGACGCAATTGGGCAATTTGGGGACTTGGGGAAACTCTATAGCTAAAACTACCATTTAAAAATGTTTGTTTTTCTCCACCACTATAGTTGGGATCTGGCGTAGACGCGGAGCGGCTTGTCGTCAGACATCGCTCACCGAGTTTTTGAGAAGGTTCACGTGCGTCTCTCCATGCCACTTGGTTCAAGGTCGAGAACTCTCCGAAGTTGGCATGTTTGACCGCAAGCCGCTTTGCATCTAGGTTGGAAGCCTCTGCTCCAACTTTTTTTGGCAACGCAGTCGCTTCGGTTTGCGTCTTTTGTTTGTGCGACAACCTGAGGAGAAGTTCCGAGCGTCGGCGTCCGCCACTCAGACTTGTCTTTGTGTCTTCTTTATCTTGGTGATTAGAGGTTTTAACCTCCTGCGTGGGATAACCAACAACCAGCGACTGCCCCAAAAGTGCAGCACTTCCAGGTGCGGTGATCGGGGAAATTTCTAATGGATGGGATACAGAAGGAGTTTTGACAACTACCAAGTCATCCTGAGTTGAGTTGATCTCAGTTGGCAATGGCGGATTACTGTTGTTGTCACCCGCAATTGTCAACTGAGTCAAATCCTTGGGCTGCTTGGATTTGTCTATCTTTTCCTGCATTCCAGTCTCTACAACTGAAAGAAACTTTGTATAACTAGCAGATGGGGCGGGATTTACAGGTTGTAAAGATTCGAGGATCGGAGGCGGATCGGGTGGCAGAACTGGATGAAGCATATTTGAGCAAAATCGGGCTAACAAACAGCCAAATGACGGACGGAAGGATAAATATACATTATTGCCTTCCGACTGTCGCCTTCTGCTACCTGCAGCAAGCCACTTGGAGCAGGAAACTTACTAGGCGAAAGTTTAGTAAATTTCCGTGGCGTTTAGTATCTTCCGCCTTCCAAAGTCGCGGATGATTTATCGCCTTTTACTCTGAGTCCCGACGGCCGGGGTTACGAGCTGGGTCGTTCGACAAAAATCCGAAGACGAAGATAATTACGAAGAAGGCAACAACAATATAAACAGCGATTTTTAAAGTCAGCATAGAAATATCTCCAAGGGGTAAGACAAAGAAAGCTTTTCTTTCAGGATCTGCCATGCAGAAAAGATAGCTCCTTTATATTACCCAAATCTCGTCCCTTTTTTAGAGGACTCTGGGGACTTGGGACTGGGGACTTGGAGATTAGGGACTAGCAATACCTACCCTACAGTTATTGAGAATGGTGCAAGATGTCAGTTGTCTGACTTTTAGATGCCCTTAAAAAATAACTCAGAGACTGTTTACTCCTGTGACGTTAACTGACGGCAAAGGTTTCCCAAAAAAGGTAACAGGTTATAGCTTACAGGGGATAGTTAATATTCCCAATGCCCCATGACGCCACTTGCTTCTCCCTACAGCCCTTGTCAAGACAGGAGACGCTCTTGCGTTCGGGCCTCCTACGGCAGGCGCTAGCCTCTGGCAATGTGAGAAGGGGAGCCACTCGCTCAGAGGCGTTTCCCCAAGTAGAGGAGCCATGAGCGGACTGGCGTCAAGTGGCGTGAGACGCGCAAGGGCGCAGTGGCTCCCCAATGCCCTATTTTTCGGTTTGAACTTTTGCTAGGTCTTTGCCAATTCGGTTTTTGATTACTCGTGCAGGTATGCCTACAGCAATGGAGAAAGGAGGAATATCTTTATTGACAACAGCTCCGGCACCAATAACACTGCCTTTACCGATAGTAACCCCATCTAATACCGTTACTCCATGCCCTAGCCAACAGTCATCCTCAATCACAATTCCCTTGCGAGTAACACCTTGGTATTTAATCGGCTCTATCGGATCAGCAAAATTATGATTATTGGCATATATCCCTGAGTGGGCAGCAATCATGCAATGTTTGCCAATTTTAATGTCTCCTGGCCCTTCAATACACACGTTGGGAGCAATGAAGGTGTCTTCATCAATATGTATACACGTATCTTCCAAAGACCCTATATCAACGTTACGCTCAATAGCAACTCTATTTCCTAGATGAATTCTATTATTTTTGTGTCCTCTAGCATCCATCCGTACACCCTTAAAAATATATACTCCACTGCCTATCTCAATACAAGAAGTACCGTTAAATTCAACACCATTTTGAATATAAACTGGGCTGCCTATTTGAGCAAAAATATTACGATATCCCAAATTACGCAACTTCGGACCCAGAATGAGTGTAGGAATACCCCCTAACACAGTAGTTACTAAAAGTTCTTGCACGCGCTGCAATTTTGAAACATATTGCTCGTTATGCATGGCTACATATCTCTTCAATCAATTGTTGTTGACAGTATTGAAAGTTGTTTTGGCTGTATCCTAATCTTCTGCCAATACCAATAAAGTTTGTATTTCTTAATACATCAGGTAAGTTGGCAGTATTACCGAAATTTACCCATATTTTTAAATGGTTTTCCAAATGTTGGAAAACCAGAGTCTAGCTTTGACTATGTGAGCAATTCTTTGATTTAGGTGCGATAGAATTACTCAATTGATATACACAATTGATTTCGGTTGCTAGAAGCTTTTGTACCAGTGTATCAATTTTGGATTTTGGATTTTGGATTTTGGATTTTGGATTGACCCCAGCAAGATTGGGTGTGGGGCAAGCCGAATTTTGGATTTTGGATTTGTTCCGTCCCCGCTTGGGTGGGGCATGAACCGAAATCATTTTTAACACTTCGGCTCCTTTACCTCGGCAACTCTTGGAGACGCTCTTGCATTCGCTCAAGGCAAGTCGCTCAGTATTAAAGCCGAGCGGACTTGTACTGAGAATCTCGGCTTGCTTCTCTTCGAGAGGCTGGCGCTTAGGGCGTAGCTATGCCGTAGGCTTTACGACTGTGTTCAGCACAAGTCGCTCGATGGAGCCGACGTCGAAGTAGTCAAGGCTTTAATTCTTCAATTCTTTAATCTGAAATCTAAAATCTAAAATTGGCACAGTCAAGGCACGTAACAATTTTGCTTCTTTTTTACCAGTTCAATTAATCAAACAATGTCAGTGCATTACAGAGTCAAATATCAGACTATTAAATTGTCTGATGGGTAAATTTGCTGGTTAGATAGGCTACTGTTTTGGTTATCCGATAAATTTGAAAAGCTTGTTATGCAACTAGGGATGGAGTTGTTTGCCTTGAAGCTACTTTCTATCAGGCGGTTTTAGTCTTTTGAAACAACTCAGTTCCCCAAGCTATTTTGCAACAAAAAATACATTTAACTAGACTATATTTAAAGTTTAGATAAAATTTCTGCCTAGCATGACAATGTAATTATTGTTGGATTTTTTTGGGTATTTTTGCCCAAAAAAAACCCAATTAAGGTGGATTATCTCCCACATCAGCCATCACATTGAAATTAACCATCGGTGCAAACAAGTAAGCGCTTCCCCGACTGCTATGACGGCTTTCTTGCAACGAATTTCTAGAGTATGCTGCTCCAATCATGTTGCACACAGATGATTTACAGACTAACCAGTTCACGTTTGTAATTACATGAATGGTTTTTAATAACAATTGTTTTTAACGATAACACATTTTATTTTTAGTGGAACACTCTCAAGAAATAAGTTGATTTCCAGGTTGCTTATTGATGAGAATAATGGAAATCAATTAACTTTTTTACTGGAGCGTTCGCTACCTGAAATAATTTTATACACTTAGATTAAATCCATTGAAGATAGGAAGTTGAAAAATGCTGTAAGCGGTTAATTGGCATTTTTGTCCATATTTCTATCGTTGCTTGTCCAAGTTATTTTATGATTGGGCGTTCAACTCAGAATGATATCTACTATACTTATGACACCCTCTTCCTCAAAATGCTAAAAATATTCCTCTTGCCTATTACTTATATCTAAAACATTTGTAAATCACCCATTCGGGTGATCCAAGCGGGTGATGCGTGCTTGGCACTACTCATTATAAATTTAATTTTATCGAGAGAAAGCTATAACATAGCTTAGTTTTCAGGAGAAGTCCACAAAACAAGATCAAATTGCTCAAATTGAGGTATCGGTTTTAACTCACACACTTGGTTCAAATTATGGCTTTAATTAAAGAAATTGTTGAAGAAGCTCTAACTATCGGCTATCTGAGTGTTGTAGCTGAAGATCAACTGCGATCGCAACTTCAAAGTAATTATGACTCAGAAGACCTAGATGCCTGGATCATTTTACAACGGGCTATTGTGGCGGGTGATGTCAAGCAAGAGTCGCGCCGAAAAAAAGCTTCCCTCTCTCCTAAAGCTAAAGACGCTTCATCGAGTATCAAACTTGCTTATCAAATGGCAGCGGAGATTGCTTATGCAGCAGCTGTGGCTTTGTCAATGACAAAAAATACCAAAGATCAGCCTTCATTAGGCGCGTAAAATAACACGCTAAGAAGTTATTTTCCTGATTTAGTATCAAAAATTATACCAAGTAGTTAGCGTCGGCGTAGCCCGCCGCAGGCATCGCTTTTCCTGGTTAATTGCTTGGTAAGGTTTTCATGCGATTATTTATGGGGTTTACCTTCTGCTTTCTGCTCCCTGCCTTCTGACACTGCTTCTTCGCCAGCGCCATTTTATTAAAAAATAATTAAAAATTTAATTTTCCTAGACACAGCTATGGGGAATTTTCACCCTCAGCTAAGACCTAGAATTGATCCCCAGAAGCAATACTAAAAAAAATATAAATTATTTATTTAAAACTAGATTTTTTTTAAGTGATCCAGTGCCAGTAAATGATTAAATCTTAATATACCAAGTACATGGCTGAGGGTAAGGCATAGAATTAGAAACATCTTGGTGTAAACTTTAGCAACGAGGTAAAGAATAATTCTCAATGCTTAACAAAGTCATCGCTTTTTCACAAAATACAGTATAAAGAATTGGCAACATTGGTAAAGAGAGTAAACAATAACCATAGCTAAACTTGGAGTTTTGCCAACCTATGCAGCCAATTCGCACATTTAACGTATCCCCTTCGCTACCACCGCGACTCGAACCACTGCGGCGGCTGGCACAGAACTTGCACTGGGATTGGAATGTTGAAACTAAAGATTTATTTCGTCGCTTAGACTCTGACTTATGGGAGTCTAGCCATCACAATCCGGTGTTAATGTTGGGTACTATCTCTCAATCACGGCTTCTGGAAGTTGTCGAAGATGAAGGCTTCCTAGCGCAAATGGATCGAGCTGACCGTCAGTTAGAAGATTATTTGCAAGAGCGCACCTGGTATCAGAAACAACGGGAGCATAAACCAAAAGAATGCTACGCCTATTTTTCGGCGGAATTTGGACTTGTAGATTGTTTGCCCGTCTATTCTGGGGGCTTGGGCGTTCTAGCGGGAGATCACCTCAAATCTGCCAGTGACTTGGGTCTACCGCTTGTAGGTGTAGGTTTACTGTACCAGCAAGGCTACTTTGCTCAGTACCTCAATGCCGATGGCTGGCAGCAGGAACGCTATCTGAGCAATGATTTCTACAATATGCCCTTGCATTTAGAGCGCAATCCCGATGGTTCAGAACTGCGGATTGCGGTAGATTATCCAGGACGCAAGGTGTATGCCAGAGTTTGGCGCGTACAGGTAGGAACGGTGCCCCTATATTTGATGGACACCAACATTGAACCCAACAATGTTTACGACCACGACATTACAGATCAGCTGTACGGTGGCGACATCGATATGCGTATCCACCAGGAAATTATGCTGGGGATCGGTGGTGTGCAAATGCTCAAAGCTTTGGGGCTGAAAGTCACCGCCTACCACATGAATGAAGGTCACGCCGCCTTCTCCGCCCTAGAACGCATCCGCTTGCTGATTCAGGAAGAGGGACTGAATTATGCCCAAGCTAAACAAGTGGTGGCTTCCAGCAATATTTTTACTACCCACACGCCAGTACCAGCGGGGATTGACTTGTTCGCTCCCGAGAAAATGTTGTACTACTTGGGGTACTATGCAGAGATATTTGAGTTGCCCAAAGAGCAATTTTTAGGACTGGGGCGCGAGAATACAGGCGATTTATCTGGGCCTTTCAGTATGGCGGTGCTAGCGCTGAAGATGGCCACATTTTCTAACGGTGTTGCACAATTGCATGGTGTGGTGTCGCGGCAAATGTTCCAGGGCTTGTGGAAGAATGTGCCCGTAGAGGAAGTGCCGATCGCAGCCATTACTAACGGTGTCCATGCCCGGAGTTGTGTTGCGAAATCGACTCAAGAATTGTACGATCGCTACCTGGGGCCAAACTGGTCATCAGCACCACCAGATAGCCCATTGTGGGAGCGGATGGACGCCATACCTGATGAGGAGTTGTGGCGCAATCATGAACGCTGCCGCTTAGATATGATTTTGTATGTGCGCGAGCATTTGGTCAAACATTTGCACGATCGCGGCGCTTCTGCCTCCGAAATTACCCAAGCCCAAGAAGTTTTAGATCCTTACGTTTTCACCATTGGCTTTGCCCGTCGGTTTGCCACCTACAAACGCGCTACCCTCTGGATGCGTGATTTGGAACGCATTAAGCGGCTTTTACTGGCTAACAAAGACCGAAAAGTGCAATTTGTGATTGCTGGTAAGGCACATCCCAAGGATATTCCCGGTAAAGAACTGATCCGCGATATCAATCACTTTATCCGCGAACAAGATTTAGAAAAACAGGTAGTGTTTGTTCCCAATTACGACATTCACATATCTCGGTTGATGGTTGCGGGTTGCGATATCTGGTTGAATACACCGCGTCGTCCACGGGAAGCCTCTGGTACCAGTGGCATGAAAGCGGCAATGAATGGATTGCCGAATTTAAGTGTACTAGATGGCTGGTGGGATGAAGCTGATTACGTCCGCACAGGCTGGGCAATTGGACATGGAGAGAATTATGACGATCCTAACTACCAGGATGAAGTAGAAGCAAATGCTCTCTACGAGTTGTTAGAGAAGGAAGTCGTACCGCTATTTTATGAACATCGGGATACTGATGGCTTACCGCGTCCGTGGGTTGCGAAAATGAAGGATGCAATTCGGTTGAATTGTCCATTCTTTAATACAGCGCGGATGGTAGGAGAATATGGGGAGCGAGCTTATTTCCCAGCTAGCGATCGCTATCATACCCTGAGTGTTGATAACTATGCCCCAGCTAAAGAACTAGCTGCTTGGAAAGCAAAACTGGGTGAACACTGGTTCAACATCAAAATCAAAGATGTTGATGTATCGGCAGTTTCGGACATTGAGGTTAACCAAACGGTTACAGTCAAAGCCAAAGTTGACTTGGCAACTTTGACGAATAATGATGTGCAGGTGGAGTTATACCAAGGTGCGATCGATCCCAATGGTGAGATTGTCAACGCTGTGTCAGTGGTAATGGATTACGAAGGTGAGGATGGACAGCAATTGGGTATTTACACGGGTAATATCACTTATACCGCTTCTGGTTTGCAAGGCTTGTCTTTGCGTGTATTGCCGAAAAATCAATACCTGGCTAATGCTTATGAACCAAGGTTGATTGCTTGGGCAGAGTAATAGTGCTGAGTAGTTATTGACTACTCAAGATTAGGCGTTGCTGATTTAAGTTTAGCAACGCCTTTTATTATGCTACGCAGTCACGCCCAAAAAATAACTACTGCTAGAATTATTCTAATCTCAGCTTTTTTTTGCTTTTTTTTCAACCCGTCGAACTCACGTTCTCTTAGGGGTTTCAAAGGCTATTTTTATGTCTCGTTCAAGTTTTCTAGTTACCCAAGACACACCACAGATTCAGCAAGGCATCCTCGACTTCTACCTGAAAAAGGCTGACAGGTTTCGGGCGTACTTTCCAGGAGGAGAGGAGTTAAGTGGCAGCAGATCAGATTTTTTAGCGCTTGAGGAAGTGTCTGTACAACCTTGGTCAGGAATGGTGGGCTGTATAGTTGTTGAAGGCACTTTAACGTCAGCAGCAATAGCGCTCATCAGAGAACGCGGAAAACTTGACGAAGATAGCTGCCCTCATCCTTTGCAACTATGGTTCTATGAGTTAATCAATGACACTGAGGTGTTACTGCGGATCGCAGACTTTTCGGTTTGGACGGGCTTCGCTACGCTAGATGAGTTACAGAGCTTGGAGAAAGAAAAGATTCCTGTCAGAGAATGGCACGAAATTTCTTCTGAACCTGAGGAAGGAGCGACGTCACTGCCGATGCTTGAAAGTCTCCAAGAGCTATTGATCCAGGCAGCTAAGGAACTGGAGTTTAAACTAAGAGCAGGCGGTCTCTAATATTTTCATCTTTGAAGGTTGTGTTTTATCAACTCAGCACTGCTGGGTTGTTTCTTGTTACTTAGTCTAAACTCCAGTAAGGAAGCGTTTTTTCCCAAACACAATTAACTACCAATCTACAATACCCCCGTTGATTAGTCTAGTTTACTAGGGATAAGATATTACGATTGCGTCGCAATATCTAAATCAGAAGCAAGGACTCTAAAGCAGAATACGCGAAGCCTTTGCTCAAATTCTTTGAGGGATGATAATGTAGCCAGTGGTGCGATCGCCTAATACGAGGTTACGTTGTTCTCCCCAATACCACCAATAAGCAGCAACATAAGCGCAGATGAGACTATCTAGCTTATCTTCGGTTGCTTTGAGGGCTGCGCCTGTGGTAGGGATTTCAAGCAGGAACGAACCGCAGAGGCGCAGAGAAGCCAGTGCGTTGGGCGGGTTCCCCGACTTAAAGCAACTGGCGCGGCGCAGAGGAGGAGAGAAGGAGGGGAGGATATCGAGAAGATAATTTTGGAGTTTGATTAATTCTAGGCGGCGCTCATTGAGGCGTCCTTTTTTGTATTTGAGGATGCGTTCTAAGTTGAATAGGTTAACGATCGCTGGGTGGGGAAAGACTTCTATTTGATATCTGCTGAGTTTTTGCGCTTCAATGGTGGGTGCATGTGCAAAACCGCGTGATTCTAATTCTAAACCAAAGTTGATGGTGCGTTCTGCAAAGGGTAGGTTTTTGTTAGCTGGGTAGCATCCCGCATGATATCTGCCAAAGTACTTGTGGCTGAGTTTGTCGGGTAAGCGACTCCCGCTATCGTTAGGTATGAGAGTAGGTGCATCTACGGCGATGATGGCTGGTTCATCTGATTTTACACTCTGATCAATCCAGGTGAGGATGTCTGCAATAGCTTCTTTGCGGTCTAGATCAAGTAGTTGCAGTTGTCCGTCTATCCATTCTAAGCAGCATAATCCACTTGGTTGTGATTTCCAACCTAAATCAATGCCAATAAATTTCATGGTTATAACACGAATTTGTGATTATTTTCCCATTTTCGGGTAACCATTTACCTAAGTTTACTTGCTAAAAATCGTGGTAAATAATCTTATAATCTTAAGCAGCTTGTCTTAATTTATTTTATCTCGCAATAAATTAATCAAGATTATTCCAATGAAAATTTTATTTTTACATCCCAATTTTCCCTCGCAATTTCGCAACCTGGCGACAGTTTTAGGTAAAAATCCTAATTACAAAGTCGTCTTTGGGACAAATCGTCGTGAAGGAGAAATACCTGGCGTTTATAAAGCTATTTACACTCCTTCTCGTGAAGCTGCTCCCCAAACCCACCACTACGTTCGCAACCTGGAAAATGCTGTTCTCACTGCTCAGGCTATCTATCGCGTGGCAGAAAACTTAAAAGCTCAGGGTTTCGTTCCAGATATAGTTTATGGTCATTCTGGTTGGGGGCCGACTTTATTTATGAAAGATGTTTTCCCCAAAGCCGAATTATTGTGTTATTTCGAGTGGTTTTACCACGCTCACGGTTCGGATGCAGATTTTGATCCTAAAGATCCACTGAATGCTGATGATGAATGCCGCATTCGCGTAAAAAATGCGCCGATTTTGACTGATTTATATAGTTGCGATCGCGGTCTTTCTCCGACGAATTGGCAGCGACAGCAGTTTCCTAAAGAATATCATAGCAAAATCACTGTAATTCATGATGGTATTGATACCAATTTTTTTGTCCCCAAACCAGGCGCAAAGTTAGTTTTACCAAGAATCAATCTTGATCTTTCCCATGTGGAAGAGTTGGTAACTTATGTGGGACGGGGGATGGAACCTTATAGAGGTTTTCCGCAGTTTATGGAAACGGTGGCGCTAATTCAGCAGCGAAGACCTAAGTGCCATGTGGTAGTTGTGGGAGAAGATAGGGTGGCTTATGGGAAGAATCTCCCCGATGGTCAGACTTATAAAAAATTAATGCTAGAAAAATTATCTTTGGATTTATCGAGGCTCCACTTTACAGATAGGCTTCCTTACAATGAGTACCTTCAGGTTTTACAAGCTTCTTCTGCTCATGTTTATTTAACCCGTCCTTTTGTTTTATCCTGGTCAATGTTAGAAGTCATGGCAGCAGGATGTTTACTAGTAGCTTCCAAGACTCAGCCAGTATTGGAAGTCGTACAGGATGGGGTAAATGGACTGCTGGTAGATTTCTTTTCTCCGCAGAATATTGCTAATCGGGTTGAAGAGGCGCTGAATCATCCTCAGGAGATGAATGCAATTCGTGTTAATGCGCGAGAGACAATTATCAAGCGTTATGATTTAGCGAAACTGTTACCACAGCATTTGCAATGGATGTTCGCTGGTAAAGGTTCTGATAGTTTGAAAAAGCGCCCAAGTTCTAAAGGATTTGGCAGAAATTAGATGAGTAGTTGGGGTTGAGTTTCCCGAAGTTTAATTGGGGTACACTGAAGTTTTTTGATTGGGAAAAACTAATGTAACTAGGATATTTACAAAGAATAAATTAATAGCCTCAATGCGAATTATTTTTACCATTGCCCATTTTTTCAAACCTAGCGGTGAGGGTCGTCATGCTTCCCAACGCAAAGACCCACAACCCCGCTTGCAGGCATTAACTAAAAGCCTTACCGCCTTACACCAATTATTTAGCAACTCTCAACGGATCATCGATATTGCTCAACGACTAGCTTTCCCTGCTAACCAACCCCAGTTCCATGAACTAGATATTGTTATTTGTACAACCAAAGATAATCATCTTCTGAATCAGCTTCCCTTACCATCCCATTTATATAAGCATCATTCTACTAATATAGAACCTCTGCTTTTGGGGTTTGAGTGCCAAGCTGTTTTACAAAGTTGTCTCGGTCAGTATGATTACTACTGCTTTCTTGAAGATGACCTAATTATTTATGACCCTTGGTTTTTTATAAAATTAAATTGGTTTACCCAACAAGCGGGTGATTTAAATTTGCTCCAGCCAAATCGTTATGAAGTTTCGCCCCACGGTTTGGTTCACAAAGCTTACATTGATGGGGATTTGGCTTTGCGAGTAACTGCTCCCTTTCAAAATGTGCAGGAGCAACAGGAACTCAAAGGTACAATTATGAATGCACCAATTGCCTTTCGTCGTGCCCTCAATCCTCATTCAGGCTGCTATTTTTTGAATGCAAATCAGATGACTCATTGGGCTAATCAAACTTATTTCCTTGACCGGGATATTAGCTTTGTTGGCCCTCTAGAAAGTGCTGCAACCTTGGGAATTATGAAGACATTCCGAATTTACAAAACTTCACCGGATCAAGCAAGTTTTTTGGAGATTCAGCACTCTGGAACTGGATTTCTAGGGTTAATTGGAGGACAGGTGGGTTTAGCAGAAAGGTGAATACTACAAGGTAATCATACAATAAATACGGTTTTTGAAGGGCGATCGCAACCAACTGCCACCAGAAACGGAAACGAGTTGAGCGAACAATACCCTGACGTCAAACAATTATCGGAAATAAACACAGTTCATGCCAAGTTATAGGACGTTTGCCCTTGGTATGCTTACCTTTTATCAAGTTAAAGTGGCGTCAGGTGCGTTGGAGATAAATATTCCTAAATGTATGTTACAAGTTCTTACATTTTGGTGTTAAAAAACTAAAAAAATCTAATTAATTATTATACTCATGTTGCATGATTTTAATGATTGTTTAGGAGTATGACTATGACTACTAGTACCCTACTGCAAGAAATAGAAAAGTATATCCCTATTGTGGGAGATATAAATATTAAGAGTCCATTAGCATACCAAGCAACTCGTGGGGCGGTTGAGGTAGTCAACACAGTTCAGATGGCAGTGGCAGAAGCTTATATCAACGGATTAGAAGTTCCTGATTCCGTTCTAGAATCGCTTTTCGATACCTGTATGCCAATTTTCTTTCAGTATTTCCCATCCCTCCTGGCACCGTATGAATGGGTATTAAAAGAAACTGATCATCTCGCGGTAGGATCACGGGAACTAATGAAAATTCAGTACGACTTGCCTCAAGCCATGCTGAATACTATGTTGGGGGACGGGAAACTCATTTATCCTAAGTACAGCATGGGATTGTGGGAAAAAGGAGCATTAAACCTTGAGCAATCCCAGATGCACATGATTGATGGTGTGATTGAAAAGCTAGACATCAAGGACGGAGACAATATCTTAGACTTTGGGTGCGGGTGGGGATGTGTTCCTAATTACATTCTTTCTAAGTTCCCCAATGTCAAGTTTACGGGTCTTAATTTGAGCCACGAGCAATGTGAATATATCCGCCACAAAATGCAAGATCCTGAGAGTTATCTCAGTTCAGATCGGTTTACCCTATATGAAGGTGATTTGAATAATGCAAATTTCGAGACGAAGTTTGATAAAATCCTCTCGATTGGTGTTTTTTGTCATGTTGGTAACTTAACGGGAGCCTTTAAAAAATTAGCTTCGTTTCTGAAGGATGATGGCAAAGTTTTAATTCACATCATCACAGTCCGCATCCCTAACAATATGTCCAGCGTTTACACTCACAAATATATTTTTCCACACGGTAGGTACTGGAATTACGACGCAGTTCCAAGCCATAAACAAGACCTCAAAACAATTCAAAGATGGTATCTTAATGGCTCTAATTACTCTAAAACACTAAGTAACTGGTTACAAAATTTTGACGACAACCAGGCAACAATAAAAACATTAAATTATGGCATGGACTATGCCAAGTTTCGCCGGATATGGAGGTTTTATTTGATATGGTTTATTCGTAATTTTGCTAGTTGTGATGGAGAATATAATGGTAATGGTCAATTTTTAATGGTTCATGCTTAACCGGACAAAGCTAATGTTTCACCTACTAGAGGATGGACATTCTGCCTGTCCTTATTTAACTGGCTGAAGATGGCTTCTTGACAAAAACATCTTCATTCTGTTAAATGTTTGGATTCTTGACTGAGAAGGCAAGGAACAGACTTTTCTTCTGAGCAATCTGTCAACCAGAATATCAAATAGATGTCTTTGCTTCCACCTTGAAAACTGAGTTCTGATAGTTGCGGTTTCTGGCGCGAGCGAGAAGTTCTGTTTCAGAAGGCACTCTAATCTTTGACGCTAGCTTCAGAAACTCAAGGATTTTGATGAACCAAAATGTTGGGTCTGGAAGATAGGCAACCTGACCCTCTCGCACGGTTATGCCATGCCGGGCTGACCACTGGAATGCATGATGAAGATTATGCCAGCCTTCACCCAGGGTCAGAAACGCGACGAGCCAATGGTTCTTACTGTGGTCGTTGGTTATGAATGGTTGCTCACCTAGTATGTGGCTGAGTGAGTTGACGGTAGCGACACCGTGGAAGAGGACAGTCGTGCTGAGGAAAAAAGCGCCGAGATATTCAACTCCACCGATGTAGTACGAGAGCGCACCAAGAGCAACGGTGGGAATGAAGTGCAAACGGTCAACAATCTTCAAAACCACATTACTCTCAACATCGGTAGGAAGCTTCGAGGGAAAAAACTGTGGCGAGAATAGCCATCCAGCTTGAGACCACCAGAATCCTTTGATTCCCTTGAAAGGCATATAGGGAGAATGAGGATCTTTTTCCTGGTCTGAGCATTGATGATGCGCCATGTGGTGAGCTTTCCACCAACTTGGCCCCATCTGCCCAGCTGAAGCAGCCACGATGCTTCCAACGCATAGAACTGAGGTTGGAGCCTGGTAGCTCTTGTGGGTGAGTAGCCGATGATAGATGCCGGTAGTTGCAAGCATTCGTATTATATATAACAACACGGCCCACAAGGCAGCACCCGACGATAAGCCAGTAACAATAATGAGTAGTGATCCTAAATGACTCACCACGATCAAAATAGGCCCTAATATGTAAGAAATAATCGTGAGCTGAGAGTAGTGCTTCATTAGTCTTTTAATGTCCTTAAGCTTCAAAATAGAAATGCACCACATCTTCGCCGCAGTTTAGCTTATGGACAGCAGAACGCCCACCGTTGCCAGCGTTAATACCACAGGGATATCTTGGCATAATTCGCTTGGAATATGAAAAGCAGCTTCAAACACAAGCGATGGCAAAAAAAGTATTGAAAATGAGTTCCTTTGTAAGCGAATGGCACTAAGCAATTTCTGAGAAACCAAGTACGACCCTTGTTGCTATCAGTCCTACCGTATATGGTAGTTGCACCCTCCAAGCAAGCATTGCCACGACATTTGCAATCAAAAGTAGGATCTTAATTAGTTCAATGCTCAGTCTTATAAAGTCAATTTTCGTCTAGCCATTGGTTACACTTACAATACTTTAAGCTTACACTATTTAAGCTTTTTAGGGTTTTTAAATGGTTGCGCTATTTACGCCGTGTTGTACTAAAGACAGTCCAGGCTAAGGTTTCACCTTTTCTTAGTGCCATTCCATTATCGGCTAGAGTAGTAAAGCTTTCATCAACAGACTTCCCGGAGTGGAAAAATTAACTTACAATTCTCAGGTTAGTCCTCCTTTCTTTGACAAAAACTTAAATTTTGTCTGTTTCTATAAATTAAAGATACATAAAGCGCTCAGATTAAGAGAAAAAGTATTGTTATTTACAGGGTCTTACGGTTTAGTATTTCTATTGCCGTGCCATCTAAACGCAACCTTCTGCATTGTTAATGTATCGATTTCCAATGCGATTGTATCGACTTACAATGCGATTGTATCGATTTACAATGCTAATGCATCGATTTACAATGCTAATGCATCGATTTACAATGCTAATGCATCGATTTACAAT
>NZ_CALMFY010000166.1:36328-104031 GCF_937863485.1 uncultured Nostoc sp.
GCGATTGTAGCGACTTTTTATTTACAGCAGACTACAATAAGGCATTACAATGCCCACCCTACAATCTATTGTTACTACACAAAGTTGTCGTTTTCTTTCATGAAGAGTTTCTATACCAATCCGAGTTGAGTTAAAATCTCTAATCCACAACAGCGAGTTGACCTGGAAAATGTCAAAATTAAATGAGTTTTGCGTAGGCGCATACTCCTACGGAGAAGCAAGCTACGCGTAGCGTCTCCTTGGCGCAGCCTCTCGTAGAGAAGAGTTGCGACTTGTCGCCAGACATCGCCACTTTACATAACGTGGATTTGAGATAACTAAGTTGAAATTTATGGGCAAGCAACGTGTTCTTTCTGGAGTTCAACCAACAGGCAATTACCATCTAGGCAACTACTTGGGAGCCATTCGCAACTGGGTAGAAGGTCAGAGCGAATACGAAAATTACCTTTTTGTGGCTGATTTGCACGCGATTACAGTGCCACACGACCCAATACAGTTGGCCGCTGATACCTACACCCTTGCTGCGCTCTATCTAGCTTGTGGTCTTGATTTAAATCACTCCACCATCTTTGTCCAATCCCACGTTTCCGCCCACAGTGAACTTACTTGGTTGCTCAACTGCATTACACCTCTAAACTGGCTGCAAGATATGATCCAGTTCAAGGAAAAGGCACTCAAGCAGGGAGAAAATGTGAGTGCAGGCTTATTGGATTACCCTGTGCTAATGGCGGCTGATATTTTGCTTTACCAAGCCGATAAAGTCCCAGTGGGTGAAGACCAAAAGCAACACTTGGAATTGACACGGGATATTGCAGCTCGGTTAAATCACCAATTTGGTAAACCAGATCAACCAGTTCTGAAGTTACCAGACCCTTTGATTCGCAAGGAAGGAGCAAGGGTGATGAGTTTAGCAGACGGTACACGCAAAATGTCGAAGTCCGATCCTTCAGAGTTAAGCCGAATCAGTTTGCTAGATCCGCCAGAGCAGATTCAATACAAGATTAAGCGT
This sequence comes from uncultured Nostoc sp., assembly GCF_937863485.1. Taxonomy (GTDB): domain Bacteria; phylum Cyanobacteriota; class Cyanobacteriia; order Cyanobacteriales; family Nostocaceae; genus Nostoc. Next base: position 37,338 of record NZ_CALMFY010000166.1, read on the forward strand.
TGTAAAACTGATCCGATTCGTGGGCTGACTTTTGATGATCCAGCGCGTCCAGAGTGTAATAACTTGTTAACGCTCTATACATTGCTTTCTGGTAAGAGAAAGGAAGATGTAGCAGTTGAGTGTCATGATATGGGCTGGGGACAATTTAAGCCATTATTGACAGACACGATAATTGAGTCCCTGAAGCCAATCCAAGAAAAATATCAGTCAATAACGGCGGACAAAAGCTATTTGGAATCTGTGTTGCGGGATGGAGGGGAAAAAGCTAGAGCGATCGCAAATCAAACTTTATCACAAGTAAAAACTGCTTTAGGCTACTCTCTTCCTTTATAGGTTTTCCCTTCAGGTGTGATTTGCTATACCATTTAATAAATGGAAATTCTTAATTTTATGCATTACACCCATAGCCGCACAGCCTTCAAGAGAGCTGTACAAGCAGGTGAATTTTTAGTTACCGCCGAGGTAGCACCGCCGAAAGGGGGAGATCCAGCCCACATGATTCAAATGGCGGCGACTCTTAAGGGAAGGGTTCATGCTGTTAATGTTACTGATGGTAGCCGTGCAATGTTACGGATGTCTTCATTAATGGCGTCGGTGATTTTGTCACAAAACGGCATAGAGCCGATTTGTCAAGTTGCTTGCCGCGATCGCAACCGCATTGGTTTACAAGCTGATTTGATGGGCGCTCATGCTTTGGGCATCCATAACATTTTAGCTTTGACTGGCGACCCAGTAAAAGCAGGCGATCATGCAGATGCCAAATCAGTATTTGATTTGGAAGCTGTGCGACTGCTGCAACTAATTCGGAAGATGAATCAAGGCGTTGATTGCAACGAGAAACCCTTGACTGATGGAGCGCTAGATTTATTTGTTGGTGCAGCGGTAGATCCGCAATGTAAAAGTTGGTCGGGTTTACAAAGTCGATTTGAACGCAAAATCGAAGCAGGAGCGCAGTTTTTTCAAAGTCAGTTGATTACCGATTTTGACCTGCTAGAAAAGTTTATGGACACAATTGCTGCTGGCTATAAAAAACCGATTTTGGCAGGAATTTTTCTGTTAAAATCGGCGAAAAATGCCCAGTTTATTAATAGGTGTGTTCCGGGTGTAAATATTCCCCAACATATTATTGATAGATTGGCAAAAGCCAAAGACCCTTTTGAGGAAGGGATAAAAATTGCCGCCGAGCAAGTGCAAATAGCGCGGCAATTATGTCAGGGAGTCCATGTGATGGCGGTGAAGCGTGAAGATGCGATCGCGCCAATTTTGGATTTAGCTGGGGTTGCTCCAGTTAATCAGTTGGTATCCAAGTAAACGAAATGATGGATTTTTTTATTAAAGTAGATGGAAGCAACCATCTGCTTTTTTTATGCTGAATCAGATGCGTCAACACTATTTTTGATAAACTTTCAATATCCAATTTTCGCTTGACTAAATCCAGGTGCAAACTGACAAAATATTTTATAGCTTATTTCAAGCTTTTCCTAGCATATTTTTTACGATAATTTGCGATCCGACTGTCAATGTCAACGCCTATGAATTTGTTTCAGTCGAACTAAAAGAAATTGCTTTTAGGATTGATGGGGTATTCATCCCCACAAATCAAACTACAAATCAACCACTGTACTTTGTGGAAGTCCAGTTTCAATTAGACTCAACTTTTTATAAACGCTTTTTTGCCGAAATCTTTCTTTACTTGCGTCAAAACGAATCAGTAAATTTTTGGCGTGCTGTTGTTATTTATCCGCAACGAAGTTTAGATCCCACCGATCAGTTACCGTATGAGTTGCTGCTAAACAGTTCACAAGTGCAACGCATTTATCTAAATGAATTAGATACGGGGGAGAACTCACTTCAAGTTGCGATCGTTAAATTAATTATTGAAAGAGAAGAGACGGCCGTTGACAAAGGTAAAGAATTGATTTTACAAGCAAGACAACAACTGACAGATGAAGCAACCAGAAGGCAAATTGTAGAATTAATAAAGACTATCCTGTTGTACAAATTTACCCGGTTAAGCCGAGAGGAGTTAGCAGAAATGTTGGGTATAGACGATGAATTCAAAAAGACAAGGATGTATCAATCAATCAAGCAAGACGGCTTGGAAGAAGGTCGCCAGGAAGGTCGCCAACAAGCTAAATTAGAAGCTATTCCCCGGTTGTTGGCATTGGGGTTGAGTGCAGAACAAGTGGCGGTGGCTCTCGATTTGACAGTGGCACAAGTACAGGAAGCCCAAAATCAGTCTGGCTGATAGTGGGCGCTACTTGAGTATTGCGCTTTATCTTTGGAAACACTCTGCTATATATTGCTTAAGCAAAGCGTGCAAGATATCAATAAAATTTTTTACCTGAAGTGCGACGCCGAACAGCCCGTCGTCGCAGTTAAACACTTGGGTTACATCTTACCGTGTTGCAGCACTTCTTGTAGATGTCGGCGAACCTCTTGTGCGTGTTCAATATCAGATTGGCGCAATTTTTGGAACAACTCTACACAAGGCTGAGAACCTACTTGCTCTGCATCTTTGATGTAAATATCATAAGCTTTAACGGCTTCAGCCTTGTTGTGCAATACGGTGATAAAATCGTACTCTAAGTTGCTAATTGGTTCTTGAGACTGTCCGTTACCTGTATTTGTAGTCATTGCTTGACCCTCTTTTAGAATTTCTAATTAACTTTATACTCACCCTTCAAGAGCGATTCATCTCCCCAAAAGAGTATAGTTGAATACGTCGGAAGTACCTTATGAGGGTAAGTTAGGTACTAATACTTCTGGCTTAACAGTCGTCAAAAAAACCGATATGGTTTCAACTCTTTCTCCCTACTCTCCCACTCCTCACTCCCTAATTTCATAGAAGTTTATCCAAGAGGTTGATTTTCATCACATTGACGTGAATACTGCAATTCCAACTCATTTTGCCGTTCCCTATCTCCTCTATACACAATCGGGCACAACTTAGTGTTAGCGCTCATACAATCCATGTGTGGCGTCTTAGCACAGACCACAAGTAATCCACCCAAAACAAACAACAAACCACAAATTGCAGCTGTATTAACCCAAGAAATTTCCAGCGCTCCCTGAACTACTACTTCTCGCAGTAGAGATACAATTGTTACCTCAACTGCTACTCCCACAGAGATACTATGTTCTTGCAAGTAGACCATTAACAGTCGAAATAACTCGACTAAAATCAACACGAATAGGATTTTTGCAGTCACATGTTTATAATCCAGTTGCTGCGTAATGGCGATAAATAACCCCCACAATTGCATCAGCATGACGGCAAACAAAGCCAAACACAAGACAATCACAATTAAGTCTTGAAAGGCTTCCATGTTGCGAACAATTGAGTGCCGATCAAGCCAGCGATCAGAAAATAAAAATCGACTCTTCAGGCGCTTTTGCATGTACGTTTCATTCCAATCGGGACAAGTTAAGACAACACCAGCGAGTCAACCCAATAGTTTTATGTTATGCAATATTAAGCTTTTGTGCTTCAGCGAGGTTGGTAATTTAAATTTTGTACCTGTTGTAACAATTGCTCGGCATTTTTTGCCCACTGGAGATTACCTTGAGCATTGTATAAATCTCTGGCAAATTGGAATACTTGTACTGCATCTCCATATTGCTGTAGCTGCATAAAAACTAACCCTGCACCATAATAAGCGTTGGGATAGTTGGAATTAGCTTCGGCTGATTTTCTAAAAGCTTCTAATGCCTCTTGTGATTTGCGTTGCTGAAACAAAATTGAACCAAGATTGTAGTAAGCTTCTGGATACTTCGGATTAATTTTTACTGCCTGATTAAAGGCATTTCTTGCTTGCTCAAGTTTACCTTGTTGGAGATAACACATCCCCATATGATAAGGTGGTTCTGGTGCATTTTTGCTATATTCTATGGCTTTTTTAAAAGATGCGATCGCTCGCTCACAATCTCGTTGCTGTTCTCGCACCAACCCCAAGTTATAATGGGCAAATCCTAGTTTGGGATCAAGTTCTAGGGCGCGTTGCAAATAATCGTTAGCTAACTTTAAATTATTACCTTCTAACAACGCACCACCTAAATTAGCAAAAGCAGGAGCAAATTTGGGATCGGCTTGCGTCGCTCGATAAAATGCATCCGCAGAGGGTTGTAATTGTCCCGTTTGTCGGAATGCTAGCCCTAAATTATAGTGCGCTGGTGCTAATGTCGGATCTAATTGGGCTGCTTGTTTAAAGGCTGCGATCGCATCTTGTACCCTTCCCGCCTGAATTTCCTGTAAACCTTGGTTTAACCAGTTTATGGCAGTTTTACCTTTAGATTGTGCCAGCTTTGAGGGGACAGGAGGAGATAAAGAAAGAGAAGGTGAAGGAATGCTAACAACCAGTAAAGTCAAACTTACTAACCCTGCTATACGATATTTAGATAATGATAATCCCATTGATTTCCTAACTTGCAACACTTTCAGTTAAATTTACTTCATCAGAAGTTTTTTACAAAAATTTTTAATTTGCTATGAAAGTTTGTGATAGTTAACTTTTCTTAAGCTAAATCTTACGACAGACTACAATTTTTTGAAGTTTCGATTAAAGGGAGGATAATAACAAATTAAAGAAGGGGTAATTTTGACTCCAGAGAACCATTTTTTATCCCTGATATATACAGCAGAATAATGCGGTTAGGAAAGACTTACCGCAAGGGGGGTTTTATGAACGAAAAAGTAAAATCGGGTTCGCGGAATGTTGCAATCGTCGGTCCTTATTTAAGTGGAAAAACCACTTTACTAGAAAGCTTGTTATTTGTCACAGGGGCAATTTCCCGCAAAGGGAGTATTAAGGATAGCAATACAGTGGGAGATAGTGCTGCCGAGTCGCGCGATCGCCACATGAGTGTAGAAGTCAGCGCTGCTAGCACTGAGTATAGCGGCATTCGCTTCACTTTTATAGACTGTCCGGGAAGTGTAGAATTTGCCCAAGAAACGTACAATGCTTTAATCGGAGTGGATGCGGCAATTGTAGTTTGCGAACCCATACGCGAACGAGTCCTTACCCTTGCCCCTCTATTTAAATTCCTAGACGATTGGGAAATTCCCCACCTCGTCTTTGTCAACAAAATGGATCGGGCAAATATTCACGTTTTGGAAACATTACACGCCCTGAAAGCAGTATCTAGCCGTCCCCTGGTAGCGCATCAATATCCGATCATGAACGGGGAACAACTCACCGGCTTTATTGATATGGTGAGTGAACAGGCATATCAATATCATCCAGGCGCACCTGCTGACCCCATCTCCTTTCCCGAAAGCTTAAAAGAAGAAGAACATATAGCACGGGCAGAAATGCTCGAAGCATTAGCAAATTTTGACGACCATTTACTCGAAGAACTTTTAGAAGACATCGAGCCACCCCAAGAGGAAATCCTCAAAGATTTAAAAATGGAATTAGGGGCAGATTTGGTAGTGCCCGTTTTCTTTGGTGTGGCAGAACAAGATTATGGTGTTAGACCTCTATTAGAAGCCTTGTTACGGGAAGCCCCCGAACCAGAAACCACAGCAGAACGTCGCTTAAAAAACTTAAAAGGTGATACACCTCTAGCGCAGGTATTAAAAACTTACTACACTCCCCAAGGTGGCAAACTCTCTCTGGTGCGTGTTTGGCGGGGCAAATTAACTGATGGTATTGTCCTCAATGGGATTCGGACTGGTGGAATTTACCGCCTCATGGGACAACAACAGCAGTTTGTTAACCAAGTTAGTGCTGGTGAAATTGTCGGATTGAGCCGTTTAGAAGGAATCAAGACAGGGGATACAATCTCTATAGAACAGCAGTCTGCAATAGAATTACCCAAAGCTGTACAGTTGGAACCAGTGTATGCTCTGGCGATCACACCAGAAAAGCGCAACGATGAAGTTAAACTCAGCGGTGCCATTACCAAGTTATTGGAAGAAGACTGCTCACTTGCGTGGGAACAACACGGCGATACTCACGAAGTAATCTTGTGGGGTCAAGGCGAGATTCATTTGCAAGTCACTCTAGACAGACTGCGCCGCAAATATAACCTACCGATGACAACCCATTTACCGCAAGTGCCTTACAAAGAAACCATCCGCAAAACGGTGGCTTCAGTTCATGGGCGCTACAAGCATCAAAGCGGTGGTCACGGACAGTTTGGTGATGTTTTTCTCGAAATCAAGCCTTTACCACGCGGTACAGGTTTCAATTTTAATGAAACCATTGTCGGCGGCGTGGTTCCCAAACAGTACATTCCTGGGGTGGAAATGGGCGTGCGGGAATTTCTAACGCATGGGCCTTTGGGCTTCCCAATAGTCGATGTGGCGGTAACTCTGACTAATGGTTCGTATCACAACGTTGACAGTTCCGAACAAGCTTTTAAGCAAGCTGCCCGATTGGCAATGCAAACGGGGATACCCCAAGCGGAACCTACCCTGTTAGAACCAATTCTGCGGGTGGATGTGACGACACCTAGCGAATTTACCTCCAAAGTGCTGCAACTGTTGAGTGGTAGACGGGGGCAAATTTTAGGTTATGAGGGTAAAAACGATTGGCAAGGCTGGGATAATGTCTCTGCATACTTGCCACAAGCAGAGATGCAAAACTTTATTGTAGAGCTGCGATCGCTCACTCTTGGCGTTGGTTCCTTCCACTGGGAATATGACCATCTTCAGGAAGTGCCAGAAAAGCTTGCCGAGCGTGTCATTCACAGCAATGGTAATGGTGGTAACGCCAACGGCAAATAATTTTGGATTTTGGATTTTAGATTTTGGATTAATCTAAAATCAACACTAGCCCGGAACTTTAAGTTTCGGGCTAATAACTAAAGTCTAATAAATCGTTGTCAGTCTATATCTTCTTCAGTAAGACCTGCATCCTTTAGCAGTCCTTTCAGTGTTCCAATAGGTAAATCGCGATTGCCATAAACAGGAATAGAGAGAATGACACCTTTGTTGGCATAAATATGGTGACTGCCAGAAATCTGTTTCAGGTTCCAGCCATACCGTTTAAGAATTTTACATAAGGCTTTACCAGAAACAGATTTCATAGAGATATTTCAATCAACTGTTTATCAGGTTCAAGTTCTTCCTGCTGGCTAGCAACTTCAAGCCAACCCTGAATCGCATCTTTAAGCATTTCTAACAAGTGTTCGTAGCTTTCTCCCCATGTGTGACACCCTGGTAGGGCTGGTACTGAAGCACACCACACATCATTTTCTTGCCAGATAACGGCTTTGATTTTCATGATAAATATAAAGAATCTGTAGATTGTACTTCATGTAATAAAAAATACGAAAAATTGTGTAAGATGTTTGTAATCACTTTAGGTTAAGTATTTATATTTATGATGTGAAGTCGTAGGTAAGCACTACCACTAAGCAAGCACTCAAGGAGAAAAACGTTAGTGTCTGAAGCAAAAGTAAATTGTGATTTAAATAATGGCGAAGAACGTTTAGAAAAAAGAATTCTTGTGCTTGGTTCAGCACCTCATACAAGACAGATAAGCGCTTACACTTGGGATAGATTGCCGGAATTTCTTAATGTTGCTGATTATGATGTAGTTATTCTTAACCTAAAACCATTTTTTGATCAGAATTTTGCTGACAACATAAATATAGAGACATTTCCCTCTTGGCAGCAATTTGCCCGACTTGTATTTAGCCAAGCAAGCGAACTGATTATTATTGGAGAGCCTACAATCTACACTGGAAAAAATTCTTATATTGATATTTCCATGTGGCTACCACCATTACTTCCACAGTTGGTATTTGATTTGGGTAAAGAAATTCGCAATATTAACCCTGAGTTTAGCTATTACTTCAAGTATGTGCGTCGATGGTTCTCTCATAGAACCTCTAATTATAATATTCCTAACGAATATATTCGGACTCATTATTTAAACTTAGTTCATCCTCAAGCTGAGAATTTAGAAATTCAATGTCATTCACTTGCACAAACCCGATTTCAAGAAGATATTGCTTTCCGAATGAAGTTTCAAGTATTGAGTGTAGATAGAGGAAACTTTATTGATTCACAGAAACCTCCAGCAGTTCTTCGAATATCAGGTGATGTCATTTGTCTTCCCATACCAACAGAAATTTCTGCCCAGGAAGCAGTTGATCTAATTTTACAAGAAAGATATAAGTTACAATTTGAGTCAACTCCACCAGCATGGGTAGAAGCATACAAACTTCCTCACGAGTTGCCCATTGAAGCTGAGATAGATCGGTGTAAAGATGCAATTAAACAATTGGAAAAGGAACTTACAGCAGCTACAATCCGATTGGGAGAAGAGTCACGATTTCGTAAATTACTTTACGAACAAGGTGAAGCTGCATTAGAACCGGTTGTGCGTGATGTGCTAAGGGAATTAGGTGCTCAGGTTGATGAACCAAAACAGCCAGGTAAAGAAGATGGACGATTAATTGATCCTAAGCAGCGGAGAGGAATGCTAGAAATTAAAGGCTTAACACACCAATTAAAGCTACGCGAGGTGCGTCAACTCGATCAGTGGGTACGGGATGCGCTTATTGATGAAGATTGGGAAAGTAAAGGAATATTAATTGTAAATGCATTCCGTAATGAACCTTTAGGGAATCGAGGTGAGCCTTTCCCGCCTAACTGTATTCAAGCTGCAAAAAAGTCTAATCAATGTCTAGTTACAACAATGCAGCTTTATAACGCCCTTTGTGCCTTGCAAAGAGGTGAACTGAACCTAGAAATATTTTGGGACACTATATTTAGCACAAGTGGTGTTTTTTCTTTACCTGGGCTAGATGTATTATGTACTAATAGCTAATGCTCGTAGATTGATTCGAGTAGAGCAGAGCATTTCGTCAATGGGTAACAAAGCAAATCAACCTAACTTAATGTAACCCTTGCTCTTTTAACAACTCACTCACCCAAGCTGCATTAACTTCTCCAAGGGGCGGAACTGCTTCACGAGTGTAGTCTATAGCCAAATCAAATCCGGCGCGATGGTAAACATAAATTTGCTTACAAATTTTACTTGACACAATTTCAATTCTATGTAATTTATACATCACACTATATTTGCTAGTAAGGTGCGTAGGCTTTGCCCGCCGTAGGCATCGCTCCGGCGTTGCTTCCTTCCACTGGAAATACTAATAGTTAGTATCTTTCGGCTTCCCACCTTGCTGCTAGCTGAATGATACAGTATGAGCGTTGCTAGAAACTGATGACTATGAGCGGCGAGATTGTCGAAAAACTAAAGGAAGCTAGTACTAGCTTGTTAATGATGAGCGAGTCGGATTACCCTTTCGAGGTTGTTCAGTGGGAAGGTGCTGCACCTGCAACACAGGAGAAAATTTTACAGCTAACAGGTTCTCAAGACCTGCCAGTAGAAGTAGTAGACTTGGACTATCTCTTTCGTAATTGTGCATTTGAGCAAGAGTGGCACAATGAATTACAGAAAAAAGATGTTAAAAAATTTCAAACACTTGTCCAGACGCTTAAAGATAATCTTAGTGACATCAGCGTTTATCGGGTTGGACAAACAAATATTGACGCTTACATCATCGGACAAACTAAAGATGGTGACTTAGCTGGAGTAGCAACAAAACTGGTTGAAACCTAGTAAGCAGTTTGGAAATTTTTCTAAATAAAAGCCTAGCCATCTGTGCGGCTAGGCTTTCTCATTTTTGAAATTATCCAAACTTATAAATTGTCAACTTGCGCTTCTATTACAGACTGAATAAATGTTGGAACTTCTGAAAGAAAATTGTATCCAGTTAGGGATTCTAATGAGTCAACGCTAACTCGATAGTTTCTCCAATTCGCTGTTTGCACCCCTTGGGTGTTGGGAATATTGACACTAATTACTCTGGTGCTAGTTGTCACGCCAGCAACGCCTGAATCTGGAGTATTCAGTACAACAATAATTTTCCAAGTTCTATTAGGGACTTGAACCCGTCCATTAGCTATTGTATAGAACCTTCCGTTAGATCCGGTACCGCCCATCCCATATCCACCAGATATGATGTAGAGTTCTTTACCCTGTCCTACTAGAGTTCTGGCATAATCCTCTAAGTTTGCCCAAATCCCCTGATTGTTATCTGGGGCTTGAGCAATCATGTTGCTCATCAAAAAAGTGGCAGAATTATTGGTAACACTACTAGTTCTGTCACCACTAGGTGTCATGTGACCACGATCAAAGCCACTTCCGTTAAAATCGGTAGATTGAACTTGATAGCACCCAAAAGGAAGTGTTGTATCAGCCCGAAAAGTATCTTGCCTTGGTGTGCTACCTAACCAACTACTATTCAACTGCCAAGACACCCAATTTGGTCTACCTATTGGGCAGTTGTAACTAATTACATACTGTGGTTTTACCAGCAAGTAGTTATTTAGGCTGGAAGTTCCAGCGTTGCTGGGGTTGCCAAGGGTTAGGTGAACACTTACTGATGACTGGGCTAGTACTATCAGTGCCAACCCAATTATGAACAAAACTACCGCCACAAATGGCAATAGAAATTTGAAAATCTTGATTTTTTTCATGTTTTTGTACTTTTGATTACAAAAACAGTGTCCGAGTTCTTCACTTAAATATCAAGCATTCAGTGATACAAAAATGAGGAATAATAGTAGCTACTGATGGTTCAAAACGCAGTGACAAAGCTTCCTCAAGATTAGCCAATGCCTCAGTTTCAGTTTCGCCCTGGCTAGCAATATCAATCTCCAAGTACTGTGCCACAAACCAGTTACTTTCCTGCCATACACTTGCAGCAAAAGTTTGTTTCATAAGTTTTTATCGATCGGCACTTTCTTTCGATTTGATTATACGCTAGAAGAAAACCGGAGGTGCATTGAAGCCGCAAACGCTTATTTGCTAAGATTTTCAGTGCGACAACATTGAAACAGGGCAACTTCTGATCACCATGCCAACATCTACAATCGACAGTAAAGACGCAGCAGCCATCCAAGCCGCCAGAGTTGGGGTTGCTATATGCGATCGCTCTGGCTGGGGACGCATCAAAGTGTCTGGCGATGATCGCCTCAATTTCTTACACAACCAAAGTACTAACAATTTCCAAATACTTAAGCCAGGACAAGGTTGTGATACGGTTTTTGTCACTTCCACAGCCAGGACAATTGATTTAGTAACCGCCTACGTTAGAGAAGATGCAGTAATCCTGCTGGTTTCACCCAATCGCCGCCAGTTTCTCATGGAATGGCTGGATAAATATATTTTCTTTGCCGATAAGGTGGAATTATCTGATATCACACAATACACCAACACCTTCAGCCTGATTGGCCCAGGAAGCGACGCTATTTTAGAAAAGTTGGGTATTAGTGAACTCATCGGGCAACCTTACGGTAGTCACAAAGTATACACAATTGCTTCTGCCGAGGGAGTGCGGATTGCTGTGGGTAGTGGGTTAGCGGCTCCCGGATACACCTTAACTTTCCCCTATACTGATAAATCTTCTGTGTGGAACAAATTGTTAGAAGCTGGGGCGGTAGAGATGAGCGATCGCGCTTGGGATGCCTTACGAATCTTACAAGGCCGCCCCGCTCCAGATGCTGAACTCACAGATGATTACAATCCTCTGGAGGTTGGTTTGTGGCAAACAATTTCTTTTAATAAAGGTTGCTATATTGGGCAAGAAACCATCGCTCGATTAAACACATACAAAGGTGTAAAACAACACCTTTTAGGTATCCGCCTCAGTGCCCCGGCGTCAGTTGGAAGTGCGATCGCAGTTGGAGATGAAAAGGTCGGCAAACTTACCAGTTACACAGAAACTGCTGATGGTTATTTTGGACTAGGTTATATTCGCACTAAAGCTGGTGGCGTGGGCTTGAAAGTCCAAGTGGGAGAAACTGAAGGTGAAGTAGTAGAAATCCCGTTTGTTTCTCAGGAATACCCATAAGCAATTCAAATCAAAATATCTTTCTCTTTATCCCGAGCGCCGTAACAGAATTCATCTACCCAAGAAGCTAGACTACGGGCATTACTGGTTGGTATTAAATTAACTTTGCTTTTAACGTGTTGTGGTTGGATATTCGGATGTTTCCCGTTACTCTTAACCTCGGTAGTAATTGCTAGCGATGCTCCTGAAGGGAGCCGCCCCTTGGGCGATGTCTGACGACAAGCTGCTTTGCTGCTACGCACTGGTTTGCGGTTACTACAAATCTCAATGGTAGTTGCCAGCAATGCGCCTACAGGGAGCCACCCCTTGGGCGATGTCTGACTACAAGCTGTGCTACTACGCACTGTTTTGTCGTTGCTCTTAACCTTGGTAGCTAATGCCACAGATGGCATAGTTTTGGCTTTGCTGTTAACCTCACTGGTCATTGTCAGCGATGCTTCTGAAGATAATTGACCAGAGTGCGATCGCGCTGGTTGATATTCGCTTATGAAACTAGAGGATGGCGTTTTTACTGGAGTATCAGGAGCAATTTTAGTAGCAAATGCACCTATCAACTCAGGTTTGCCTGTATGAACTACCTCAGTGGTAGCTGTAAATGATGGTACAAGTTGATCGGCGCGTGGCAAGTTGAAGTCTAGAGTCTTGGCAGGAGAATGAGGCGCAATCTGGCTGGCAGTTACAACCGATGACACATGTTGATCCTCAGAATGCTTTTCATGTGGCGACTCGCTTTCAACTTGGCTGGTAGCCCTAGAATGTTCTGATTTTATTAAACGTAACTCTTGATCAGGATTGAAGTTAAGACCTAAAGCGGCGACTATTTTATCTGGATCGTTATTCAGATCCAGCATAAAAGAAAGTATTTCATCAAACTGGGGTTCTAAAACAGACAGTGTTGCCAAAATAAAACCGGACAAAGGACGCCGCAGACCATCGTAAGTCGCCCAAATTCGGATTTTGACCAGCCAGGGAATATTTTGCTCGTAGTAAATCAGCCACTTTTGTTTTAAGGATTGACGCAGCTGCTGGATATTCATTGGATGCCTCACTTCAGTCAACAAGATTACAGACCATGATATTGTTAATTAATTTGATTTCCGGGGATGAAACCGATAATAGAGCATCTGTTCGACTCTTTGACCACCTAGCAAATGATTTTCTACCAGTAAAGATACTTCATCGGGTTGAACTCCGCTATACCAGACCATATCGGGTAATATCAGCACCATCGGCCCATTGCCACATTGTCCCAAACAGCTGCTAGCCGTTACCGTTACACCAGGGATTGGCAAAGCCATAAAAGCTGCTAAAACCTTGAGGGCACCTTGCTTTTTGCAGGTGCGATTTTGACAAACTTGTACACATTTAGCAGAAGAGGGTTGGTCTATGATCGGGAAGTTTGATGGTTGAGTTATATTTGACATTTTTTAACGAACCGTTCCAGACGCAGAGGATACAGAGGAGGAGAAAGGGGATAGAAAAGAAGCAGGGGAGCAGAGGGGCAGAGGGGCAGAGGGGCAGAGGAGAATAATTAATAACCAATACAACTCTTGGAGACGCTACCGCCCGAAGCGTAGCTATGCCGTAGGCTTTACGGCGTCGGCTCCATCGAGCGTACCCCTACGGGGAAGCAAGCTACGCGTAGCGTCTCCAAGAGTTGTCGAGATGCTCAGTCCAAGTGCCCAATGCCCCATAACTAATCTATTGAAAGTCCTTTTGAGGCTAGCCATTCAGGGTTGAATATCCGCGACTGATACCGGGAACCACTATCACATAAGATGGTGACAATGGTATGTCCTGGCCCCAACTGCTTCGCTAGGGCAACAGCTGCGCCAACATTAATACCTGTTGAACCGCCCATTAACAGCCCATCTTTCCTCAGCAGTTGGTAAACTACCCGCAAAGCCTCTTTGTCATCGATTTGGATAGCATCATCAGCAGGTGCGCCTTCCATATTGGCTGTGACACGACCATTACCAATGCCTTCGGTGATGGAATTTCCTTCTATGTTAATTTCGCCGGTTTTGATATAGCTATAAAGTCCACTACCCAGCGGATCAGCAACAACGCATTTAATCACCGGATTTTGTTCTTTCAAGTACAATGCCACACCAGCAAAAGTACCACCAGTACCAGTTGCAGCCGTCCATCCATCTATTTTACCATCTGTCTGCGTCCAAATTTCCGGCCCTGTGGTTTCGTAGTGGGCGCGGCGGTTGGCTAAGTTATCAAACTGATTCGCCCAAATGGCATTTTCTAACTCAGCAGCGACTCTGCCAGATAGCTTGACGTAGTTGTTCGGGTCTTTGTAGGGTACAGCGGGGATGGGACGAACTTCTGCTCCTAGTGCTGTCAGTGCGTCTATTTTTTCTTGTGACTGAGTATCGGGAATAATAATTAGGCATTTGTAGCCTTTGGCGTTGCAAATATGTGCTAGCCCAATGCCAGTATTACCAGCGGTTCCTTCTACAACGGTGCCACCGGGTTTGAGTAAACCTCTCTCTTCAGCATCTTCGATGATGTAAAGTGCGGCGCGGTCTTTGACGGAACCGCCAGGATTGAGGAATTCTGCTTTACCAAGGATTTCACATCCTGTTTCTTTGCTGAAGCTGTTTAAGCGAATCAGAGGTGTATTACCAACAGCGCCGACGAAGCCATTTTTAATATCCATTTTGACTGTACCTGTGTGAGTATCTATAAAAATTTTGGCTTATAGCGGTGGCATGATTTATAGCTTCTTTACCTAAATGTAATGCATACACCTTCGGGGTTGCCGTTGGCGTACCCCTACAATACAAGCAAGCTACGCCATAGCGTCTCGTTAGAGAAGCCTCTGTCTACGACACGTTACGTGAATACAGAGAAGGCATCGCTTATTTCTATTTTCAAAGCAAGTACGTAGCAGTGTAGCGGTTTGTTGTCCAAAATTGCTACTGCATCTTACTCAAATTTAGAACGAAGCTTGGTGAGAAGCGATCGCCTCTCTGTAGTAATAGCTATTCACATTCACAAATATTATTTTTACACTACCAAACTTTACTCATTTTCAAAACAAACCCAGGTAATACTAACTTTTGGTGATCCGGTAATATTCGTTTTCGCCACAAATTTCCGGAAAGCAAGTGCATTTTGGGGGATCTAACTCTAGCTTAAGTTTACCAGGCAATGAAAATGAAAATAGTAATTTTACTGGGGATTGAAAATATCCAAGTGAGTTAATATACAGCATAATTAATGAGTAAATGCTGATATCATTTCATTGTCTTATATGGGGTGGACACCGATGACATCTGAAAGCGATCGCCAAAAAGAACTTGAACACCGGCAACGTATACAACGAGAAGTTGATTTGCGGCTCCAGGAAATGGAAGCTAAAATGTATGCTCCCGATGCAGCTTTGGATGAAACTGTGAAGCATCAGCCAGAAAATTCCCAGGAACCTTGGATGAAAAAAGTGATTTTCGGTGGGAAGCTGTTTGTTCTTGGTGTGGTAGGGCTGGTTGCAGTGAAAATAGCCTCACTGGTGGCTGGGTTTATTGTTGTTGCAGCGCTGGGGTGGGTGTCTTATAAATTATTTTTTGAATCTAAAATAACCAATCTTCAATAAAGGTGTAACTATTATGATTGAGCAGGTAGCAACTGACAGATTTATCCAAGATTTAGAGCGTGTTGCTCAAGTGCGCTCTGAGATTTCTGTGTGTTTGAGTAAACTGGCTGAAACAATTAATAAAGCTGAGTTGGCTGGAGACTCTTCATCAGGAAAACTCAGTTTAGAGCAAGATATTGAAGATATTACAGTAGCTAGTAAAAACCTCCGTCAAGGTGTATTTCGCCTTTTAGTTTTGGGCGATATGAAACGGGGAAAAAGCACCTTTCTTAACGCCTTAATTGGAGAAAATTTACTACCGAGCGATGTTAACCCTTGTACCGCAGTGTTAACAGTTTTACGCTATGGGCCAGAAAAGAAAGTCACCATTCATTTTAATGATGGGAAAAGTCCGCAACAGCTAGATTTTCAGAACTTTAAATATAAATATACCATTGATCCAACTGAAGCTAAAAAACTAGAGCAGGAGAAAAAAAAAGCATTTCCAGATGTTGATTATGCAGTAGTTGAGTATCCCTTAACGCTACTAGAAAAGGGAATTGAAATTGTCGATAGTCCAGGATTGAATGATACAGAAGCGCGAAACGAATTATCTTTGGGTTATGTAAATAACTGCCATGCAATTCTATTTGTAATGAGAGCTTCTCAACCTTGTACTTTGGGTGAGCGTCGCTACCTAGAAAATTATATCAAAGGTCGAGGATTGACGGTTTTCTTCTTAGTTAATGCTTGGGATCAGGTGCGGGAATCATTGATTGATCCTGATGATCTAGAGGAGTTAAAAGGATCTGAGGAGAGATTGCGGCAAGTATTTAACGCGAATTTAGCAGAATATTGTACTGTAGAAGGTCAGAATATTTATGACGAACGCGTATTTGAGCTTTCGTCAATTCAAGCACTCAGACGACGGTTAAAAAATCCCCAAGCTGATTTAGAGGGGACTGGCTTTCCGAAGTTTATGGATTCGCTTAATACTTTTCTTACCAGAGAACGGGCGATCGCAGAACTCCGTCAAGTCAGAACCTTAGCAAGACTTGCCTGCAATCATACCCGCGAAGCAGTTGCTAGACGCTTACCATTACTTGACCAAGATGTAAATGAATTGAAAAAACGGATCGATTCAGTAGAACCTGAGTTTAACAAACTCACAGGTATCCGAGATGAATTCCAAAAAGAAATTATCAATACAAGAGACACTCAAGCAAGAACAATTTCGGAATCTTTTCGTAGCTACGTTTTAAACTTAGGTAATACCTTTGAAACCGATTTCTTACGCTATCAGCCAGAATTAAACCTGTTTGATTTTCTCAGTAGTGGTAAACGAGAAGCATTTAACACCGCACTGCACAAAGCCTTTGAGCAATATATAACTGATAAATCTGCTGCTTGGACATTAACTGCTGAAAAAGATATTAATGCAGCTTTTAGAGAACTTTCTCGTAGTGCTGCACAATATGGCGCATCTTACAGTCAAGTCACAGACAAAATTACAGAAAAGCTCACCGGACAAGACGTCAAAGTAAATACCACTACTACTGAAGATGATAACTCTCCTGGCTGGGCAAAATGGGCAATGGGATTGTTATCACTATCTAACGGAAATCTTGCTGGTTTCGCACTAGCCGGGGCTGGATTTGATTGGAAAAATATCTTGTTAAACTATTTCACTGTAATTGGCGTTGGCGGGATAATTACCGCAGTGACAGGTATTTTTCTTGGCCCCATCGGGTTTGCGCTGCTAGGTTTGGGGGTAGGATTTTTGCAAGCAGATCAAGCGCGTAAAGAGTTAGTTAAAACTGCTAAAAAAGAGTTAGTTAAACATTTACCCCAAGTGGCACATGAGCAATCCCAAGTTGTATACAATGCCGTGAAAGAGTGTTTTGGCTCTTACGAAAGAGAAGTGAGTAAGCGGATTAACGATGATATTGTATCTCGCAAATCTGAATTAGATAATCTAGTCAAGCAGAAAGAAACCCGCGAAATAAATCGTGAGAGTGAGTTCAAACGTTTAAAAGATTTACAGGAAAATGTAATAGCTCAGTTGCAAAAAATTGAGGCAGCTTATAGTAATTTATTAGCTTTCTATAGCTAATACATCTCATTACTCTCGTTCCCATCTGAAGCTAGGAATGCCTACTGGGAGGCTCCGCCTCCCATAACCATAAGTAGCTAAACGTAAATAAATTAAAGTTTTTAGTAAGGGTTTTAGTCCTGATAAACTTTGCTATGAGCGATGATTCGCTCACTACGAACTAGAATTTTATTGTATGTTTAATTATGCCTATAGCAGTCCTAAATCATTTGTAAAAATAAATTAACCGCAGAAGCGCAGAGGAGGGCAGTTGCATGGGCGGGTTTCCCGACTTGAGCAAACTGCCCGTAGCGCAGAGAGAGGAATCAGAGATTTTCACGACTCATTTAGGATTGCTATAGCATAAACCATAAACATAATAATGTGAGGCAAAGCCTCAACTATATGCATTTCCAGCTAGAAGCTGGGAACGAGAAACTAACGAGGAACTATGCAACAACAGTATGAAGGTTATAAGGATTTAGCAGATTCTCTCAAATCTGCATCGGCATTACTGAATTTAGAACGCAAATCGCAACTGCATCAAGATATAATTACCATTTGCAATCATTTAGTTAATCCTAGCTTTCGCATTGCGGTATTTGGTCCCTTTAATCATGGCAAATCTACCTTACTGAATGCCATGCTAGGGAATCGTACCTTACCAATTGATTTAATTCCCACCACAGGCGCAGCAATTACTGTCAAGTATGGCTCTGATCTGCAAACTCGTATCATGTTGGTAGATGATACAGAAATCTATCGCAGTGGCACAGAAGTTTTACAAGAATTTGCAATTCTTGATAATAATAGACAGATGCGAAAAGATGTAGTATCTGTAGAAATTTTTTGTTCGCATCCCTTCTTAGAAACAGGTGTAGAATTCCTCGATTTACCAGGAACAAATGATAGGGAAGAACAAGATAATTTAGTCCGAGAGCAACTATTAAGTGCAGATTTAGTCATCCAATTATTAGATGCACGGAAGTTAATGACTTTGGGTGAACGGGAAAATTTACGAGATTGGCTATTAGATCGCGGTATTAAAACAGTTATATTTGTTGCTAATTTTATTAACTTACTCGAACCCGACGAGCAAAAACAAGTCCAAAATCGCCTGGTGTTTGTTGCGGAAAGCTTTCGAGCCGAATTACCTCCAGGTTTTAGTAATTTATATCGCGTTGATGCTTTACCTGCCTTAAGAGCCAGATTAAAAGGCGATGTTGCTGCTGCCAATAGTAGCGGTTTAGTAGCTTTTGAAACAGCTTTGCAGAATATTGTGGAGATTTTGCAACCAAATCGTGGTAGTGTGCGTTTGCCAAGAGTGCAAGCGATCGCTTCTCAAATCCAACTCTCATTAAAAGCTAAAATTGACCATATTGCTATTGAAATAAAATCTTTTGATGATAAACAAAATACTAAAATTGAAATTAAACAAAAAGCAGCCAACTTAATTTATAAAGGTTTTGCTATTAGTGTGGGAGAGTTACGAGATTGGCTAGCATTACCTAACCTGCTCACAAAATATCAAGCTGAGGCGGCAGTTGCATTAGCAGAAAATAACTTTACATCTTGGCAAACAAATACTCTTAAAAAAGACTTGACTCAGTTGCAATTGGCTGCGGGGAAATGGCTTGATCAAGCTTACGAATTTTTCCACGAAGAACGACCGCAAGATTTATTAATTCCCTTTCCTATCGAACCACATGTAATACTACCCTCAAAGTCAAGCAATACTGATGATTTGAGTGAACCAGGTTCCATCGCTGTTGGTAGTGGTATTGGTTGGTTGTTAGGCGGCCCGGTGGGTGCTGCTGTTGTCGGGAGTATTTCTTATTTGTTAAACAAGAATATCCAAAACCAAGACGAACAATTAGCAAAGGATTCTTATCATCAAAAAGTTGCTAAACTTTGTATAACTGCAATTGAAGATTATTTATCTCGCTTCAGCGCTCAAGGGTTATCAATTTTGATTGAATATGAGCAGAAAGCCGAAAAAATAATTTGTTTTGAACTCAGTCAAGAACCGTTAGAGATTACTAATAAACGTGAAACTTTGCAGCGGTTACAAAACGGTTTTAATCAGTTGCTACAAGAGTTAGAAAAAGTAAAAATCCTCTCAAATCATCAACTTTATAAAGAAATACCAAAATCCACGAATATCAATAGAAAATATTCGCCACAGCCAGAGAGAGTTAAAACTTTCTCACAAAAAGATCCTGATATTAAGCAACAACATGAAAATAGTGCTAAAAATACTGGGACAAGGGTAGAATTTGTTTCTCCACCACCGCCAAAAGCTTCTCCCTCTCCACGTCCAGAAGAGTTGGAGGCGAAATTTCGTGATTGGGAACTCAATGAGGAAATAGCGCGAATGAAAGCAGAGATGCGAACGCCTGGTTCTCAAACTAGCAAACAGCAAAATACAACTCAAAGCAACAAAACACCCAACCAAGCCCAAACAGATAAGATCACTCACGCCTACGACATTTTAGGATTGCAAGCAAATGCTTCTCAGGCTGAGGTAAAGCAGGCTTATCGAACTTTAGTAAAGAAATGGCATCCCGATTTGTTTGTGAATCAGCCGCAACTGTTAAAACAAGCACAAGAGAAAATGCACTTAGTTAATGAAGCTTACACAATTTTGAGTGAGAAATGAACAACCAGATCCCCGACTTATTTGAAAAGTCGGGGATCTTTAGATTTCATCCTAATTTGATTACAATTAGGAAATTGTTTAGGTGAGATTTATGCAACTGTTATCTTTGAGGAATGGCTTTTTGGCGTTAACCTTGACTGCGATCGCCTCAGCCGGCGGGTTAATTACAGCCTGTAGCAATACGGCTTCCCAGAACCAAAGCCAAACCCCAAACGCAACCGTTACCAATGTTAGCGACAAGCAGATGAATCACAGCATGGCTATGGATTTAGGCCCAGCCGACGCTAACTTTGATTTACGATTTATCGACGCTATGATACCACACCATCAAGGGGCTGTGGAAATGGCTAAAGAAGCGCAGCAGAAATCAAAACGTCCTGAAATCAAAAAACTAGCGGACAATATCATCAAATCACAAGATCAAGAAATCACTCAGATGAAGCAGTGGCGACAAGCTTGGTATCCCAAGGCGGGAGATAAACCAATGGCTTATGACAGTCAAATGGGTCATATGATGGAGATGTCGTCTGACCAAACTAAAACCATGATGATGAGTCAGGATTTAGGTGCAGCTGATGCTGAATTTGATCTGCGCTTTATCAATGCGATGATTCCTCACCATGAAGGGGCTGTAACAATGGCAAAAGATGTATTGGGTAAGTCTAAGCGTCCTGAAATCAAGCAATTAGGCCAAGAAATTATCAAGGCACAAAATACAGAGATTAAGCAAATGCAGCAGTGGCGAAAAACTTGGTATAACAAGTGAGCCTAAGTACAGTTTTGCATAAAATCGTAGTGTTTTTAAATGCAGAGGGACGCATTGGCATTGTAGAGGGACGCATTGGCATTGTAGAGAGATGCATTGGCATTGTAGAGAGATGCATTGGCATTGCAGAGGGACGCATTGGCATTGCCAAATTTAATTCGCTACGAATTAATGAAATGCTGTATTAAGTATTTGTGTAGATTCGCCAGCAACCCCCTACTGCCTAATCTCTCTTTCCTGATGAAGTGCGGCGCATTCTCAATTGGCAAATAACAAAATTTGTTTTGGCTGCGTCATAGTTGTCATAGATACTCATTTCCGGGCTATCTCAGTCATCTGCAAAGGTTGCTAAATGCGATCGCAAAATCTCAGCTTGCGCTTCGTTAATTCCTTGAGAGGCTAGTACCGCAAGGCGGAAGTCACTCATTCAAAAGTCAAAAGTCAAAAATATTACGGAATAGGCTTTTCAGGGTTTTTGAATGGTTGCTCTATTTCCCCCGTGGCGTACTAGGTTAATCTCATCCGACCTGATAAAAATTACAATTACTCGCATTCCTTCACATACATCGGTAGGTTGTTCAGTGAGTTCCACTCGACCATTACGATATGTCCCTTCAACACTAGTTAACATTTTTAACCTTGTTGCTTGTGAATAATAGGACTTACGCAAAAAACCTCTCAAACTCTCATTCCTCCGTGTACTCTGTGTCTGGAGTGGTAGCCTGCGGCAAGCCGCTTCTCTACGAGAGGCTGCGCCAATGCGTCTACGTTCTTTCATGACCCGTGCGTAAGTTCTGAATAAGTTAAACTGCTTTATAAAACTTTCTCTACCAAACTTTACTCATATTGAGATTAAACCCAGGCAATACCGACTCGCCGCTTACACTACCAGGATTATCCAAATATTCCTCTGGCAATCCAGGACGATAAATATAAACTTTACGCTGTTTACGATCAATTAACCAGCCTAACTGTATTCCTGGCTCATTCATATATTCCTCCATTTTTTCCTTCAAAGTTTAGAGGTTGTCGCTAGGAGATTTGAGTTCGACTACAAAATCCGGACAAATAGGTACAAACCTTTCTTGTTGTTTTGGAGATAGAGAATTCCACCGTTCTAGTTGAATCCAGGAAGCATCTGGCGATCTGTTTGCACCTGTTGATAACTTAAATCCGGTACTAGAGTCAAAAGTTATACCTGTACCATCTTGTTCCGACCACACCCATAACTGCCCAAAGATGTTGCCTCCACGGTTGCCTGTTGTCCCTCCTGTAGGTGGCATAATTGATATTTCTCCAAATTTATTCCGCTCAATGCGTAAGTCACGATTCACCTGACAAAACTCAAAAAATTGTTCGTCTGTCATTTGCATTGATGACGGAATTTGTAAAACCAAAGGGGATGAAAACATCAAGATTTCCTCCAGGTTCAGATGCCTAGCCGAGTTAACTATATTCTCACGCAAATAAGAAAAGACGCCAAGATATAACTTTGCGCCTTTGCTTTTTTATCCGAAATCATTTTCAGATTTACTTGTTAGGCTGAGGAGTTACCCGCAGATAGGGTTTAACTTCTTCATAACCTTTGGGGAATTTCTCTTTGAGTACTTCTGGATCTTTCAGTGAGGGGACAATTACAACATCCTCTCCATCTTTCCAGTCAGCTGGTGTCGCCACGCTGTAATTATCAGTCAATTGCAGAGAATCAATCACCCGCAAAAGTTCATCAAAGTTGCGTCCCGTACTGGGGGGGTAAGTGAAAGTTAGACGGAGTTTCTTATTGGGGTCAATCACGAAAACCGATCGCACTGTTACAGCCGCATTAGCATTGGGGTGGATCATGTCGTAAAGGTCAGAAACCTTGCGATCCGCATCCGCCAAAATTGGGTAGTTGAGGGTGGTGCTTTGAGTTTCTTCAATGTCTCCCACCCAGCCTTTGTGGGATTCAACGTTATCAACACTAAGTGCGATCGCTTTGACATTGCGCTTGTCAAATTCTGGTTTGAGCTTGGCAACTGTGCCGAGTTCTGTTGTGCAAACAGGTGTAAAATCAGCAGGGTGAGAGAACAGCACTACCCAGCTGTCACCTGCCCATTGGTAAAAATCGATGTCGCCGTGTGTTGAGGCTTGCGTAAAGTTGGGTACTGTGTCACCTAAACGGAGAGCCATGTGAGATTCCCTGTAGTTAGAAAAGCATATGTGTTCTACTTTGCCATCATGACATAAAACCCCTATTCCCCAATCGGGCTTTAGCGGTTTGAAACAAAATTTTAGGTTGTCAGCACTCTCGTCCCTTATCCGAGAGTGAGGTAAAACTTATTGACAAAAATACACATATATGCTTTTAATTAGTATGTTTTCCCTACAGGTTTTTCTTTACATTTCAAAAATCAAATAGGAATCCTATAGTTATAAATTTCCACGCCGACTTACTTATCTTAGCTGTGAATGTGTAAGTCTATATCAACTTTACCTTGTTTGACTTGAGCAACGCATCGTAACCACTCATGCCAAACAGCAGGATCAGCAGTTTCACTATCTTCTATAGTACTCATGTCTCCAAGTAATCCTCCCAAGTCATTTGATTGGGTTCTTTCATACACTTGAACTAAGAAGGCGTACATTGCAGTATAAGCTTCTTTTTCAGTCAGATTGATACTCATTAATTACTTCCTCCTGGTGTGAGACTGGATAAGCCTGTATTGGGATTATATTGTCAAAGCGGTTCTAGCACCTATTTGGCAAAAACTTTTATTATCTGCGTTGAGTTAAATTAATTTGTTCGTCAGAATTTCCTGGTAGGCTTGGATTGTTTGCCTAGCGATCGCATCCCAGCTAAAATTTTCCAATGCATATTTTTGGGCGTTTAATCCGCGTCGTTGGCGTTCTGCGGGATTTTGCAAAGCTTCTTGCAGTAACTCTACCAGTGCTTGGACATCTGTTGCACATACCCAACCCGACTCACTATCACGCACCTGTTGACAAATATGCACTTGGTCAGAAATTATTACAGGTGTTCCTGCTACCATCGCTTCAGCTACAGCAATCCCAAAATTTTCGTAGTAGGAAGGCAAAACAAATAAATCAGCAGATTGTAGTAAACTAACTTTTAGTTCACCAGTGACAAAGCCGGTAATTGTAGTGTGCGATCGCAGCGGTGAATTTTGAATTTGGGATATTATCTTTTGTTCGTAATCTGGATCTTGGGGATTTGTCCCAGCTAAGACAAAATGAAACTTATAACCAACTGCTAATAGCTTCTCTAGCGCCGGAATCAACAAATTTAACCCCTTTTTCGGGTCAATTCGTGACATAAATAGCACTAAAGGCACATCCTTTGGTATTTCTAACTGAATACATACATTTTTAAGGGGCGATTGAGGGGGAATCACACCCAAGGGAATCACCAAATCTGGCGTAGATACTCCAAATCGTTCTGATATTTTAGCTTCTTGATCGCTGGTAAAATGAATTGCTGCGGCACCAGCTAAATTTTGACGTTCTATAATTGCAATATAAAGCTGTTTTAATTGCTTTTTCTTCCGTAAATCAGCCGGGTCGAGAGTACCTAAAGGACGGAAAATATAAGGTAGCTTTTGCTGACGACACACAATAGCAGCAGCACTACTTATAGGAGAGAATAGAGCATGAATATGTGCTATGTCAAACTCATGAGCATGACGTTTTAGCCAGTTTAATAAATCTAGGGAAAATTTGTAGCGACGAAATGGGGCACAACGAAAGTAAATTATTTCATAGCCATCTTGTTTAATTGGGCGATTTAAAGGAATATTCAAAGGTGTTTGACCATTATCGCCATTACTATCAGTTGTGAGAATTGTAACTTCCACTCCCTCTTTTACCAACGCTGGAGCTAATCCTAGTACCATTTGACTGGGACCGCCGTAAATCAGAGAAATTGAGGGGACAATTTGTAATATTTTGATTTTTTTGTCATTTGTCATTTGTTAATAACCCATGACTCTTGACTATTAACTAATTCTTGATAAAACTCTAATTGCTGTTTAGCCAAAGCTTTGTTTGTATATTTAATCATTACTTTTTGATAACCCATTTCACCCAGAGTGTGAGCAAAATAGGGTTTATCTATTAATTGAACTAAGCAATTAGCAAGGGCTTGAGCATCTCCTTCGGGAAATACTAAACCAGCATCGCCAATTACATAAGGAATTTCACCAGAATCAGAACCAATTACAGGTACTTGGCAAGCCATTGCCTCAATTATTACATGACCAAATTGTTCTTTCCAGCCAACAGAAGTTAAGGTTTTAAACTTAGAAGTTCTTTCTGAAGGCAGTACCAAAGTACTCATTAAATTGATATAGTTTGTAACGTGATCATGAGGGACACTTTCTATCAAAATTAACCGTTCTTTAATATTATTTTCTACCGCTATTTTGATTAACTCAGTTTGCAACTCTCCCCGTCCCAACAACAGTAATTTCCAAGGTTTATTTTTCAAAGTCACTAAGGCTTGCAAAAGTGTTAACAAACCCTTTTCTTGTACAAATCGTCCAACAAAACCTACTACAAAATCCTCTTGATTAATGCCTAAATTAGCTGCTAACTCTGGTTGGGCTTTGGGAGTAAATAAACTTTCATCTACACCCAGTTGTGGCATGACTTTAATTGCTCCTTTATATCCCCGTTGTCGCAAAACTTCTGCTCCATCTTGATTGCCAGAAATGATCCCGTGGCTGTGATTGAGGTTATATTTTTCTAATAAAGCAACTGGTAATTTAAGTTCATAGGGTAAATTCCACCAGGTAAAAAATATATTTTTTGCCTTGAGTCCTAATAGCTTATTTAAGGCAATCATCTGAGTATAAGCCAGTCCTCTAGACCCTTGTTCCACTTGGATGATTTGGGGACGAAATTGTTTTAACAAAGATATTAAATCAGTGCCAAAGGTAAGGAGTCCCTGATGATTTTGACTGAAATTAGAAACTGGAACTATTCTAAATGTGCCTTCATCACGGTATTCAGTTTCAATAATTCTGTTTTGCACGCCACCTGGTTTCCAGCGCTTTGGAACTACAACTGTCACTTCAACTCCCGGTTCTAGTTGAGATAAAGCGCGTAATTTTTCACAGTTGAGGTCTACGATATAAGTGTGACTAGCAACTAAGATTTTCATTGATATTAATTATTATTTATTTTTTGTCAGTTGTCCTTTGTTTTTGATTAACTTCTAACTCCTGTACAGACGCGATTAATCAGCCAGCGCGTTGCGGGGGTTCCCCCCGTTGTAGCGACTGGCGTCGCGTCTCTACTCCTAACTAAACTTGTTCATCCAATCGACTGTAAATTTGACCATCGTTCCATATTGATTGGATGACGGTACCCAAGGCTTTGAAAAAACCCAAAGTGTAGAAAAAAGCGCGAGTGGCAATTTTGATGGGGGAACCGCTTTTATTACAAGGTGGGCGTCCCAGGACGTGACAGTCAAATAAACGGCCGTATAAGCGTAAAGCTTGAATAGGAGTAAGGTTTTTCAGCCCTAGCAGGAAATGGTTGTGATAAAAGGTGAGTTGATATTTGAGCGATCGCATACTAATATCATGACAACCCCCTGTTTCTTCGCCTAGATGCACCAAGTGGGCCTCTGGGTCGTACCAAATCTTATATCCTGTTTGTCGCACCCGCAAACAAAAATCTGACTCTTCGCGCACTGCACTACCGCCAAACCTCTCATCAAATCTCAGCCCGTACTTAGTAAAAATTTCACGGCGAAATGACATATTGCAACCCCTTGCTGTCAGCACTTGCTGGGGTTTGATGGTATGTACTAAATCAATATGATACCAAGCAATTCCTGGGTCCATTGCTTCGGGAGGCAGATATTCAATCTGTAAATCTCCCCCAGAATCACCCAATTTCATTCTGTCAAATACCCGTCCGGCCACAGCCCCCACTTCTGGATTTTGCAAATAATTTTTCGCATGGGCTGTTAACAATTCTGGGGTTAGCTGAACATCATCATCAATAAATAATATTATTTCACCAGAAGACCGCCGCACAGCGTAATTTCGCGCCCCTGGCAAACTCGCCCAATCTAAGCGCAACCATTTAATTTTACCTGCCCCCCCCATCTCTTCTAGGTAGGCTTGAATTTCTGGTTGGTGTTTTGGGGTTTGGTCTACCACTAAAACTTCAAAATTTGGATAGTCTTGTTTCAGGACATCTACAATGCTATCCTGTAGCGCTTCCTCTCGACCATAGGTCGGGATAACTACAGTAATTAAAGGATAATTATTCATGATTTTTATTAAGCAATTTTTCTACTTTGATAATAACCTTATAAAAATTAATTTTGATTAACTTTAGTAAGCTACTATTGTCTTAATTTAAATTCAGTCAACAGCTCAAGGACTGGCTAAAAGGTTGTTTGAAAAGTAATGCAAGAGTGTCTTATGCCGTAGGCTAACGCACCATCCTAGATTTTCGGTGCGTTAAGACTAATGTCCATAACGCACCCTATTAAATTCTTTGTTGGTTTTTCCACATGACCTGAAAAGTCATAATTCACATTCAGTCAATTGTTCATGCTGCTGCTGCATAGAGATTATCAAATAACTCATTTTGCTTTTCGGAGTTATGCACAATTTGCGCTTGAGCTAATGCTCCTGCACTTAAAAATTCGTAATGTTCTCGTTTATCACTTCTATCAAGAAATTGAATGATTTGTTGCAATGCTTGCTCTGCCAAATAGTCATAGGTGCTGTTTAGAATTTCCCAATATTCATTAGTTTTGATTTTATCTCCATGCAACCAATTGCTCCAGTGCCTAAGTTCATTAATTGGTAATTCTAAAATATAGCCATTTTCGCCATGACGAATAAACTCTGGTAAAGCACATACATTTGTTGTAATCGCAGGAGTTGCAACGGAAAAGCCTTCGATGATACTATAACCATAAGTATCATGTAATGTCGCCATTATTTGAAAATGACTTTGCGATAATAACTCAATAACTTTGTCATTAACAATATTGTTATAAAACACAACATTATTTAATTTTAGTAACTTTAAATCCTCTACATATTTCGTAGTATCGGGAAAATCAGTCGGGACTCCTGAACCATGCCCCATATCTGAAATTATATGTACAGTAATAGGTAAACCTAATTTTTCAGCTTTCTTGGCGAGTCTTAAAGCAACAACTCCACCTTTGCGGGCAATGTGGTTTCCGATAAATACAAGCTGGAGATTTTGCTGTTCTTGATATAGTTTCGGTTGGCTAACTCTGACTGGGAAGTTTGGATGAATAACATCTAATTTATTGCTTACTTTTTCTTCTATCTTCCAGCCTTCTATCCGCTTAATTAATCTCAACTTGGCATAATCGGAGATAGCGCTAAGTTTTTGGCAATTGTCTAATGCTAACCGATTATTTAATAATTCATAAATTGCAGCTTCGCTTTTATTTTGAGGATTTCTATATAAAACACGATGATCTTCAAAGGTGAAAAACCAAGGTTTATTTGTATATAAAATTCTGTTGAAAGAATGAATTGCTTGGTATCTTCCCCATACAGGTTGCCAAGCCATAAAGCTGCTTAAAGGATACCAAATTTTTTCTATAGGATATCTGCCTGCGGGGAAAGGCTTGGGGCGGATGAGTGTATGCCGAGAATTTCGAGGTAGGTTTGGAATGCTGAGGTGTTTTTGACCTGCTATGATAACTTTTGCCATTTTTATTTCATTTAAATTGTTTTTAGACGTTTTCTCTTGTTTTTTTGCTGAGGGTTGGCATCTTCTTGATCTTGTTTCTCCAGTTCTGGCAATTTAAAAAGAACTCCGGCAAAAAACCAATAATAGACAGCAACTGGATCAACATCCAGAGGATAGTAGTAGGTGTTGTAGCTAATAAACAATATAAACACCCACAAAGCTGCTCCGTAACTGCGGAAATTACGGTTTTTTATAGAGCGATAGGTCTTAAAGCCAATAATTGTTAAACTTGTTACCAAACCCAAAAAAGCTAGTACTCCAACAATTCCAACTTCATAAAGGACTTTGGGATAGTAGGTTTCTACGAGTTTGGTTGAACCCATTACACGAGCAGAGTTAGTTGCTCGACCTAAGCCACTTCCCAAGGGGCCGTCTACGTTTTTCCAATTCTCTTGAAATTGCTGGACGATAAAATCTTGAGGTGGTGAAGCGTCCCAGCGACTAGTAAAACTCTCGGTTCTCTCTTGCACGACAGCAGGGTTAGTCACCATCACAATTCCCAAAACTAGAGCAAGTCCTATCCCTATGGGGATAAATCGTTTAAGGTTGCCAATTTGTCCAGTGAGCAATAGCAAAATCCCGAAGCAGGTTGGTACTAAAGCTAAGGCGATTCTCTGTCCAGAGATTACAGCATTGATAAAGACTGTCACTAAAGAACCTAAACCGACCAGCCGCCATATGGGGGAAGGGTCGGTGAAGCCGGTGGCAAAGGTAAAAAAGGTACTGGCAATTAAGAACCATGCCCACTGCCAAGGGGCTACAAATGTCCCTGGTAGGCGAATAACCCCTTCGTCGGGACTATATAAGAGCGCTCCACCAAAATAACACCGGGCTTCTAGTGATGTAACAAATAGGGCATTTCCTTCAAGACCTCTAGTGCCTTGACATACACCAGTTAGTAGTAACAGGTATTGAATAAATCCCAGCACACAGCAAATCAGTGTAAGGGCAATCTGGAGGCGCGATAAAAATAGAAAATCCCGCTTATCACGAATTAGATAGTAGGCACAACCAATCAGAGGGACATAGCCTAAAAATACTTTCAGCCCCAGAATTCCCATTCCTAAGGGTATTTCTGTCTCTGCTTTTTCCAATAGTCCCACACTGGGCGGGTTAAACTGCTGTCCACCATTGATAAACAACAGCGTTAGCAGACTGCAACCCAAAACAATATAAAGTGGGATTTTAATGCCTTGGGGAATAATTAGGGGTAGCCCCTGTTTACGGCAAGTCTGCCAAAGTCCAATTAGCGCTGGAACATAAAAAGCATCTTTAGCTAATTGGAGTATGGGACTATTGCCCAAGTAGTAAGTGATAGTACCCCCAATTGGTACGTAAATGATGAAGGCATATAGCGCTTGGCGCGGGTATTTGTAGGAAAGGGAGATGACGAGTATCCCCAAGACACCAGGAACTGCTGCTTTAATTCCACCTACAAAAAAAAGCACAATGCCAAAGAAGACACCGCCAATAGTGGCGGTGGTGAGTACGCTAATGAATTCTTTACGTGCTAGGGCTACTTTGCGCTTTTGGGCTAACTGTTCTTTGAGGCTAAGGGTAGAAGTTTCCTTTTTAGCCTGCTTTTTCGACTTTTTAGATGGGCGGGATTTTGACTTTCTTTTCGGCATAGTAATGCTGTAGCCTATCAGCCTTAGAGAATCTATTATAGTTGACAAATTTCTTTAGATTGCTGTAAGTCGTACAATCCGAATTCATCTCTAACTGATGGATTTAAGAATTTACGATTAAAAATGCTAAATTTTAATCTTTTTGAATTATCAAAAAGATTTTCTCCTGTTTCCAAAATATAAACTGCACCTGGAAATGGTAATGATTTAATGGCTTTTGCTTTGTTCTTTAAAATATCTCTAACTTTGGCATGATCTATATAGTATCTATAGTATCCGTAGCCACGATTGTATTCTGCGGTCTCTGGCAAATCATTCAAATCATATCGAATAATGTTACAACTGCCGCACATTTTATAAAATTTGCTTCTTTTAATATATATGTAATTACTGCCTTCTTGATATTTATAACCTTTATTTATAAACCATCCATTAGAATCGGGATGTTGTTGAATAAATTTGGCTAATTCTTTACTGACACAATCGTCAGCATCAACTGTCATAGTGTGAGTGGGAGAAAATTGACGAGCATAAATCAATCCTTTTAATATTTTACGCCCTTTATCTGTGTCTCCTTTAGCTACAGGGTCAGTCTCGTTTGGAGCGGAAAAATCAACTATAATGTATGTGATATGAGGATGAGTGAATTCTATTTTTGGCTTTTCGTGACAAACTACAATAACGCGAAAGTTAGGTGAGGTTTGATTGCAAACTGATTTAATGCATCTTTCAAATAATTGTGTAACACGCTCCCAAGAATTGGAAACTTTTGCACTTTTGAGTGGAATAACAAAAACAAGCATTATATTATCTTAGAGCAGATAGCTAAAAATCTCGAAGTAAATAATAACACGTTCCGACTGATACCAGGACTAATTATGGGGACGTGGTGAGTTCTTTTGACAAGTAGTTAGTCGGACATGATCTAACAATACAAATGTCACAGCTTCTACAGATAACCAAGGCTGGTTAATTTGCAGAAGCTGTGACGGAAAATTGGCGCTTGTTAAAAGCTGAGATATTAGCTAATTTAGTCCATCAGATGTTGCTGGACTTTTGAAACTAATTCATTTGTCCAGTAGTTGGTAAGTTCGGCATTGGCGGCTTCTACCATAACTCTGATCACTGGTTCTGTACCAGAGGCGCGAACCAAAATTCTGCCGGAATCACCCATTGCAGCTTCAGCAAGAGCGATCGCTTGTTGTACAGGTTGGCAATCTTGCCATCCTAAACGGCGATCGCGATCTACGACTCGCACGTTCCGCAACAGTTGCGGATAGGTCTGGAAGCTTTGATCTACTAATTCTGCTAGGGAAATATCCGCCTGTTTCACCAAAGCTGCTACATGCAAGGCTGTTAACAAGCCATCTCCAGTCACGGCATAATGACGGCAAAGAATATGACCCGATTGTTCGCCGCCTAACATTCCCCCAGTCCGCAGCATTTCTGCTTGCACATATTGGTCACCGACTGCGGTGCGAATCAGGTTACCACCAATTTGTTGCCAAGCTTTCTCAAAACCTAAATTAGCCATGACTGTAGATACAATCAGGTTATCTGGCAGTTGTTGGTTTTGTTGTAATTGGCGTCCCCATAGGTAGAGAATGTAATCGCCGTTAACTTGCCTTCCGGTATTGTCTACTGCTAAGACGCGATCGGCGTCGCCATCAAAGGCAAAGCCGATGTCAGCATTGTGTTCTTGTACTGTTGCTGCAAGAATATCTAGGTGAGTAGAACCGCAGTTAACATTAATGCGATCGCCATCTGCTTCGTTATGCAAGCAGATCACCTCTGCCCCCATTTCTGTAAATACTGATGGTGCTAATCCTACTGCTGCTCCCCACGCCAAGTCTAAGACAATCTTCATTCCCTGAAGATTTAGGGCACTGTTTAAGGGTTTTTTCAACGCCTCGCTATAATGCCCCACTAACTCCAAACGTGAGTAATGCCGTCCGCAATTACTGATAGCAATAGGTGATATCTTGCCACGCAGTCCCGCTTCAATTTCTGCCTGCAATATTTGAGGTAACTTCCCACCATCCGCACCAAAAACCTTAATGCCATTATCCTCTGGGGGATTGTGGCTGGCAGAAATCATCACTCCGCCAATGGCATCACTGATGCTGGTAAGATAGGCAACGCAAGGAGTGGGACATAATCCCAAATACCAAACCTCTAACCCCGCTGCTGTTAAACCTGCACTCAAAGCCATTGCCAGCATATCGCTGGAGTTTCTAGAGTCCTGTCCGAGAATGACTGGCCCTATTTGAGTAGCATTGTTACGTAAAACAATACCTGTCCAAAAACCAACTTGTAATGCTAGGGGCGCACTTAGTAATTCTCCGACTCGTCCGCGAATACCATCTGTGCCAAATAAGGGATTTGCTGGTAATGGGATTAAATTCAATGCAAAACTGCTCTCAATCCCTTTGTCCAATTCGTCAGCTTCGGAAGCAGAATCCCCAGGAATGCCTGGTGTCCGAGTTATAGATGAAACCATATGTTTAAATACTCCACACAATCACACTGAAAAATAGCACTTAAGACTTTATTCAGCAATTTCGACATGCTTTTTATCTTTAGAAATTCATTCTAAATCAAAATTTTTGTACGTAATAATACTTAAGTAACTTTAATTGTAAATCTTTCATAAAGTCAGTATTAGTTTTTCCGTTATTAGTAAAATTTCCACATTTTAAATAATTGTTCCTTTTATGCTCTCAACTTTAGTCTTGATTTTTATCTGTATTAATTCACACCTTACAATTTTACTTCTTTAGAAACATTGTAACAACTATTACCATACTTCTCTCAGAAGTGTTTTCCGGAAAGCTGAGAATGAAAGCAAAATTTAACTAATAACAACAAAAAATTGTAAAGTTATATCCCCTTCTTTGTGAAACTGCACAAAATCAAGCTAGCTTGGTCAGACTTGGGGCAAAATTCCCTAGCTCCGGAGCAACCTCACAGGTAATTGGTGTTAGCGTTGTTGCTGTGTAAAAAACTACAAAACGATGGTGGCTTAAAAAATTTTAATATAAATTCTCATCAAATAGTTTTAAGGTAACGTTTTAATGGCTTTTTTAGCCGTTAGTGAATCGAAACTCCGGCAGTTAACTTTTTAAAGTTGAGAATTTTAGCATGAGCAGCAATTTAGCAACCAAATTACGTGTAGGCACTAAGAAAGCCCACACAATGGCAGAAAATGTAGGTTTTGTCAAGTGCTTTTTAAGAGGAGTAGTCGAGAAAAACTCTTACCGAAAACTAGTTGCTAACTTCTACTTCGTCTACTCAGCGATGGAAGAGGAAATGGAAAAGCATAGCCAGCACCCAATTGTTTCTAAAATTAACTTTCCCCAGCTAAACCGTAAGTATACTCTAGAGCAAGACCTGGGTTATTACTTCGGTGCTAACTGGAGAGAGCAAATCAAACTATCTCCCGCAGGTGAAGCTTATGTAAAGCGCATCCGAGAAATATCTGCCACAGAACCGGAACTGTTAATCGCTCATTCATATACTCGTTACTTGGGTGACTTATCTGGGGGACAAATTCTCAAAAATATTGCTGTAACGGCGATGAATTTGTCTGATGGGCAAGGAACAGCCTTTTATGAGTTTCCAGAGATTCCTGATGAGAAGGCATTCAAAGCGAAATATCGTCAAACTTTGGACGAATTACCCCTTGATGATGCTACAACCGATCGCATCGTTGATGAAGCTAACGCTGCCTTTGGCACGAACATGAATATGTTTCAAGAATTGGAAGGCAATTTGATCAAAGCGATCGGTGTGATGCTGTACAACAGCCTTACACGGCGTCGTACACGCGGTAGTACTGAACTTGTCACCGCTAAGTAAATTTTATTAAGTAAAATTTTGTAAATCTAGGGGTAACCTCTCTGGGTTCACCTGAATAAAATCAGGCGATCGCGGGGATGTTGCCCCTACTGCTGTTTGTTAGTTAATTCTATCTACAGAATATATAAACACTGATTTCTAATCTAGTCAGCGATCAGGGAAAATATAAACAGGCACAATTGATTAAATAATGGCAACAAAAATTCCTGTCACAGTGATCACAGGCTTCTTAGGTAGTGGAAAAACCAGCCTAATTCGCCACCTGCTACAAAACAATCAAGGACGCCGGATTGCAGTTTTAGTCAATGAATTTGGCGAACTCGGAATTGATGGCGAATTGTTAAAATCCTGTCAAATTTGCCCGGAAGATGCTGAGGGCGACAGTAATATCTTTGAATTAACCAACGGCTGCTTATGCTGCACTGTGCAGGAAGAGTTTTACCCGACGATGCAAGAGTTAATCAAGCGACGAGATAGCATCGACTGCATTTTGATTGAAACCTCTGGTTTAGCCTTACCAAAACCGCTGATCAAGGCTTTTCGGTGGCAGGAAATTCGGAATGCGGCCACTGTGGATGCCGTGATTACGGTAGTCGATTGTGCGGCGGTAGCAGCAGGGACATTTGCCAGTGATCCAGAGGCGATCGCAGCCCAGCGCCAAGCAGATGATAGTCTAGAACACGAAACACCTTTGCAAGAACTGTTTGAAGACCAACTTGCTTGTGCAGACTTGGTGGTGTTAAATAAAATTGACTTGGTAGATGCCGAGACAAAAGCTAGAGTTGAGGAATTGATTAAACAAGAGTTGCCCAGAGTGGTGAAGATTGTCGAGAGCGATTGTTCTCAACTTGATGCATCTATATTATTAGGATTCCAAGCCGCAGTTGAAGACAACTTAGATTCTCGTCCCAGTCATCACGATACCGAAGAAGACCACAATCACGACGAAGAGATTACCTCAGCTAATTTAATTTTGGATCGTACCTTTGACCCAGAAAAGCTGCAACTGCTGTTGCAAAGATTGGCACAACAACAAGAAATTTACCGGATTAAAGGCTTTGTGGCAGTGCCAAATAAATCCATGCGCCTAGTGATGCAGGGTGTGGGAACTCGATTTGATAAATTTTACGATCGCCCCTGGAAACCAGAAGAGGCCAGGCAAACCCGCTTAGTTTTCATCGGTCGTGATTTGAAATCCTCAGAAATCGAATCGCAGCTAGTAGCTTTATGAGTACTTATAACTCCTAACTTAAATTCTCAATCCTCACTTTACAAAACTATGACTATTTCTCAACTATTTAACGTTGCCAATCTTTTTGTGTTGCCTTTTTGGACATTGATGATTCTCTTGCCAAATTGGAAAGTGACACGGTGGATAATGGAATCATATCTGCCTTTTGTGCTGTTAGCTGGAGCATATTTGTATTTGTTTATCAACAGCATTACGCCAGAAAATGCCCAAGCTTTATCGAATCCCCAATTAGCTGATATTGCGCGATTTTTTGCAAATGAAACAGCTGCTGCAACGGGTTGGATTCATTTTTTAACGATGGATTTATTCGTCGGTCGCTGGATTTATTGGGAAGGGCAAAAAACAGGTATTTGGACAATTCACTCCCTTGCACTGTGTTTCTTTGCTGGGCCTTTGGGATTACTATCTCACATCTTGACTGGCTGGATTACTAAGACATTTTTCCCGAAGTTTCAGCAGAATGAAGCGGTGACGGTAGGAGAAAAAGCTGCATCATCTGGCACATAGTTATATTTATATATAGTAATCATAAACTGTTTATGAAAAAGCAGATCCCCGACAACTTTTGCGAAGTCGGGGATCTGTGGCTTGATAATTAGGGAATCAGTTTACTCTCATTACCAATTATCTGATTTTAAAATTATTAAGTGTTGTCATGTCTATAGTCGGCATCTAACCAACAGCGTGGTAGAACTTCACCTGAAGGGAAAATAAGATTTTCTTTTTTAAAAGTTTCAGGTTGCTGTTCTTCTTGACCTTCTTGGTCTTTTGCCTGAACAACATCACTATTAGGGTCAAGTAATTCCTGAATTTCAAGAATTTTTACCAATTCTCCACTATCTTTGACTTGTAAAAGCATAGAAATTGCCTCAATGAGTTTGCATGAAAGTCCAAAACGAGTCTGAAGATAAACTTGCTCAGATATCAACTGATTTAGAACACTGACATTCCTTAATTGTTAAAGGAAATTTTCCCACATACATATAAACTATCCGAAATTCATCTATATGTATTTGTAGTTTTTACTGTGATAAAATTTACATAACAAATAAATCCCCAATTCAGCATCTCAATTTTAAACTGAATAAGGGAATGCTGAGCGATAAAATTATATAATTAAAATAATCTTAGTTTTAGCGATTAGATTTCGCGTTGATATTTTTCTAGAATATCTACTAAGGTGACCTGGGATTGCAGTGGTAGTAAATCGATTAAAGGAAGTTCGCTTTTACCTCCACCAATTTTTACTGGAATTGATTTCAAGACTTTTATAACTTGGTCTTCATTTACATTGTTGGAAGTAATTAAGGGATACAACTGTTCAGCAACAAGGGTATGCAGTTTGGCATTAGATAAATAAAGATGCCATTTGGCAATGTCTATGTAGACGTTTTCGCCAATTTCAGCTGCTAGGGCTTCTAGTAGTTCTGTGGTGTTAGTCTTAGCCATAAAAATAACCCTACATTCAAAAAGAGCGCGAAATCTCAGGCTTTTTTACATTATCGCTCCATTAACAGGCTAATCCTACTACCACAGGTTACAATCGCCCCAGCATCAGCAATCCGTCTTCAGATGGATTTAGATGGATCACTGTAGTTAGCGATCGCAGCAATATAAATTAGATGTACTAACAATATTCCTGTCCAAGTTAAAGTCACCCCAGGCAGCCACTCCCAGGTAGTGGCTTTCAAGATGTGGAAAAACCACAAGCCAGAATTAATACTAGCAGCGATCGCCACATGGATGGCAAAATTCATCCGGTCATCTATCTTGCGGTAATCAGGGTCTTTGCGATCGGGTTCGCGAGGCCAACGAGGAGGCATAAATATTTGTTACAAATTTAAATACACTTACTCATTCTAAGGTATTTGGGGCAACGGTTGCTATTAGACCTCTAGAACCAGTGATAATCTAATTAAAAGTCAAGAGCAGATGGGTTAAATCCTATGACTATCTTTGAGCAAATAGATCCCGATCTCCTTTATCCAGATAGCGACGGGAAACCAATGGCAGACAATACAGAGCAATATCGTTGGATTGTCCTGATTAAGGAGAATTTAGAGATTCTGTTTGCTAATAATGACAATGTTTTGATTGCGGGAGATTTGCTCTGGTATCCCGTCCGTTCTCGGCTGATTGCACCGACTGCACCTGACGTGATGGTTGCCTTAGGTAGACCAAAGCAAAAACGTCGTTCCTATCGTCAGTGGCAAGAAGACAATATTCCACCGCAAGTAGTCTTTGAGATTCTCTCTTATAGTAATGATACCAAAGAGATGGATCGCAAGCTAGAGTTTTACGATACCTATGGTGTTGAAGAATACTATTTATATGACCCTGAAAGTTTTCAACTAGATGGCTGGTTGCGGCAAAACAACCATTTGAATAAGCTATGGCAAATGGATGATTGGTTCAGCCCCCGCTTGGGAATTAGATTTCAAACTGGGCAAGGAGAGTTAATAATTTACCGTCCAGATGGACAGAGATTTTTGAATTCGCTGGAACTCAATCAACGGGCAGAACAGGCTGAGTTATTGGTAGAGCAAGAACGTCAACGGGCAGAACAATTGGCAGCATATTTACGTAGTCTCGGTATTGACCCTGATAACCTCCCATAACTGAACTGTGGATTATTGTGAAACAATATCAAAGATTTTTTTCAAAGTAAAATGCGCCCTTATCTAATGCTCTTGCAGGAAATAATCTCCTGATTTCCCGCCACTCTTACTGATTAAACGAATCGATTCAATTTGAATCGACTTTTCTAGGGCTTTTGCCATATCGTATAAAGTCAGGGCAGCCACAGAAACGGCAGTTAAGGCTTCCATCTCTACACCAGTTTCAGCTTTGGTTTTGACTGTGGCTTGAATTTGATAACCAGGTAGTTGCGGATCGGGTATAATTTCAACTGCGATTTTTTGCAAAGGCAACGGATGACACAGAGGAATTAAAGTGGCTGTTTGCTTGCCTGCCATAATCCCAGCCAATCTTGCAGTCGCTAACACATCTCCTTTTGGCACATTTCCGGCTTGAATGGCAGCGAAGGTTGCAGGCAGCATCCGCACATTGGCAGCGGCTACTGCTTGGCGGACGGTGAGTGCTTTGTCAGACACATCCACCATCTGTGCCTGTCCTTGGCGATCTAGATGGGTTAAGTTGGCAAAATTAGATGGAGAATTATCTTGCATCATTTAATTAGAACGTGTTAATATAGATTGTCGGTGAGGGCGTGTAGCTCAGTGGACTAGAGCACGTGGCTACGGACCACGGTGTCGGGGGTTCGAATCCCTCCTCGCCCGTTTTTCAAAGTTAAGAGTTGAAAGTTAGGAGTGAGGAATTAAAGTTCCTCACTCCTAACTTTTAAGTTGTTCAAGGCGTAGGCATCTGGAGCTAAACCTAGTGCAAAGCGCAGAGAGTTGGATAAGTTTTTGCTCGACTGGGTGAGGAAAAGGACAAGTGCAACAGAAGTGCTCGCAGCACCGTAGCCAAACATATCGCGGTAGCCTACCTGTTCAGCGATGATACCCAGAAGAGGAGCAGCGATCGCAATTCCCAGGTCAAGTCCAGCTATGCATAGAGCAAAAATTTGCCCCCGTTCTTGCGGCAGTGAGCGGTCTGCCATCATCGTGATCATCATGGAGATCAGTGTACCACCACCAGCACCTTCAGCGATCGCAGCCAGTAAGAAAAAGATTACGCTGTGAGCCTGCCACAGCAGTATTAAGGCCAAAACGTAGCAAAAAATACCAAAGGTAATAAACAAACCACGACCGAAGCGATCGCTTGCCTTACCAGCAAACACTCTGATACTAAAACTAGAAATTGCCGAAGCTGTAAAAAACAGTCCGCCATTGAAGTCCACATTAGTGGATTTGAGGAATAACGACACAAAAGTGTGTACAGCACCGAGGGACAAACCAACCAACAACATAACTATCGTTGGAACTTTTACCCGTGGACTGCTCAAAATTTGCCAAAAGTTGCGATCGTTTCCCTCTGTTTGCTGTTGTGTCTGCACTGGCGGATTCGTGACTTGTACAATCCCTAAGAGAGCGACAAAACCCAATTCGGCACAGAAGAGAAATAATATCCCGTAACCACTTGTAGCTTCCAAATACCCACCCAAGGCAGGGCCAATTGCTAAACCAAGGGGAGTTGCTAGGGTCATGTAACCAATGATTTCACCACGAGTTTCGCCGGGAGCTAAATCAGCGATTAACGCACTGTAGCCAGTGGTAAAAGCAGCAACACTAATGCCGTGAAAAATCCGCACCAGGATCAACAGTGGAATTGATTGGGTTGCCAAGTAACCAAAGGGTGCGATCGCAGCTACTATCGTACCAATCAACAAGACAATTTTTCGACCATCTTTATCGGCTAACCGTCCCAGCATCGGGCGAGATAGCAATAACCCAATGGCGAAACTGCCCATCACAATCCCAATTTCTTGTTTGCTTGCGCCCACATCATCGATGTAAAGCGGTAGAGTTGGTAAGAGCGAAGATATGCTCGACCAGAATAATAAACCTGCTGTAAATAAAATCAGCAGGTTGCGCCGTAGTCCAGCGTCAAAGGTATTAAATGCTTTCAAAGTAGATGCAATTTAATGAATTTTTTGTCAATAGTTAGGAGTTATATCAATTCTGTGTGAAGATGCGCTAAACCATATTTAAGTGCAAGAAAGAAAAACGTAGACGCAAAGGACGCATAGACACAAAGGGGCTGACCGCAGGGTAGGACACAAAGAAAGAAAGAAAGAAGTTAAAAGGGTTTGGCGCAGCCTCACAAAGAAATGGTATTAGGAGTTAGGAGTCAAGAGTAAACCAATATTTACTCTTGACTGTTTACTTATGCCCAATGTCCAATGTCCAATGCCCCATAACTCAATGGCACTAAGATAAGTCCAAAGTCTTGTTTTGCCTCGTTAAGAGCCTGGACGGCTGGGAAACTATTTTGGGAGGCTCCGCCTCCTCTTTCTTGACCAGAGGCAGAGCCTCTTGGAACTTGTTCCCAGTCTTAAGACTGGGAACAAGGTTACACAAGCCTTTCGGCTTTTCTTAGTGCCATTCCACCATAACTATTGTTACCTTAGTCAATATTTTTTGCTACTACCTCTCGCACGCGATAGATAGGCCTTCCTTGGGATTCATGGTATGTACGCATGAGCAATTCTGCCAAAAGACCGAAGCAAAACAACTGCACTCCAGTTACTAACAAAAGAACTGCCAAAATCAGCAAAGGGCGATTGCCAATGTCCTCATGGAAAGCAAATTTGACGAACGTCAAGTGAATTCCGATCCCTGTCCCCGAAACCATTGAAATCAAGCCCAATAGCCCAAAAACGTGCATCGGGCGGGTAAGGAATCTTTTCATAAACAGAATGGTTAACAAATCCATCAACACCCGGAATGTCCGCCAAATCCCATATTTACTCCGACCAAAGCGACGGGCGTGATGACGCACTGGTATTTCAGTAATTCTAGCTCCTTCAATGTACGCCAGGGCAGGTAAAAATCGGTGTAGTTCCCCGTAGAGATTCATATCTGCCAACAGTTCTGCCCGATAGGCTTTCAGCGAGCAGCCATAGTCATGAATATTCACGCTGGTGGTGCGACGAATTAGCCAATTGGCAATTTTGGAAGGAAGTAACCGATTTACAGCACCATCTTGGCGTTTTTGTCGCCAACCACTCACCAAATCGTAACCTTCGGCCAGCTTTGCTAATAACATCGGGATATCAGCTGGGTCATTCTGGAGGTCAGCATCTAAAGTGACGATCGCTTTACCTACAGCATAATAAAACCCAGCAGCCATAGCCGCAGTTTGACCGTAGTTGCGACGCAAAATCACCGCTTTTAAATCAGTGCGGATTTGCGCCTGTTTTTTGAGAAACTCCCCGGAACCATCTGTAGAACCATCATCCACACAAATTATTTCATAATTTATCTGACTAGAGGATAAAGTAGATGCGATCGCTTCTAGTAAAAGCGGCAAACTTTCCACTTCGTCATGTATCGGCACCACCACCGAAACATCTGGGACAATTGCTGAAATCACCCCATTTTCCTGACTCAACTTTTGCTCAACCAACCCACTCCTCATATACCTGTGCGTCCTGTGCGTCTCTGTGGTTCGTAACTCTTGATAACTCTACCAGCACCTCGCAGCTGCTGATAGTAGGACTGACTAATCGCATCTCCCTGTTCCGAGAGAATATCAATCCCAATCCCATCCCGTCCCTGCTCTTTCCCAGAACTATGGATGTAATAACCATCCGCCAAATAAAGTCCGACATGAGTTGCTTTTTGACTAGTTCCAAAAAATACTAGATCCCCGGCTGCTAATTCTGCAATAGTAATTGGTTGAGTGAATCCTTCCTGTTGATAAGCATCTCTGGGTAACCAAATGCTCACCGAAGCAAATGCCGCCTGGATCAATCCAGAACAGTCATAATTTGGTGCTACTGTACCACCCCAAAGGTAATAATTGGATTGTTGCATCGCTTTTTGAGTAAAGGCGATCACCTTTGCTAGGAGTTTTTTAATTTCAGATTCAGAAAATGTTGCAGCCTGATAAGGTACAGTAGCAGATTGTAATGAATCAAAATCTGAAAGGGATACCCATCCCGGATAGTCATCTTCACACAAATACAGCTCAACCGCTGAATTTTGATAATTTGATGTTACCCACAAATGTCGCCCAGATGCGGCTTGAGTTGCCAAGCGTGTACATTCAGGAGAATCATATAAGTTCAGGTTAGCGAGACACTGATATTCCCCTGATTTTGGATTTGGGATTTTGGATTTTAGATTAAAGGACATTATTCGAGAATGATTTTTTTTAATAAAGACGAACAACTCGAAAATCTTGGGTTAGGCATTTTAGATGCAACTTGGGCAGCATTTGGGACTTTAGCCCGTAACCAAATTGCGTTAACTTGGGTTGTTTACGATCCACCAGTGCTAGTAAATACTGGTGGCGCTCTGACTCCCAAAGCTTTTTGGGATCACCCAGTTCGTGGTTTCACTTATCGCGGTGTTGAGCGGATTTATCCCGCCAGTGTAGTCAAGCTATTTTATCTGGTGGCGGTAAACGAATGGTTAGAAAAAGGCATGAGTCAAACCTCCAAGGAGTTGGAGCGAGCCTTGCGGGATATGATTGTAGATTCTAGTAATGATGCTACCAGCTTGATTGTGGATATTTTGAGTGGCACCACCTCAGGGCCACATTTACCAACTGGGCCCTTTGAAACCTGGAAATATCAGCGTAATATTGTTAACCGCTATTACCAATCCTTGGGTTGGGAAGAAATGGAGACGATTAACGTCTGTCAAAAAACTTGGAGTGATGGTGCCTATGGACGAGAACGGGCGTTTGTGGGAGAGTTACTGGAAAATCGCAATATGTTGACAACAAATGCGATCGCTAGGTTACTGCATAGTATTGTAGGCGGGGTGGCAGTTTCAAGTGGGCGATCGCAAGCAATGATGGCTTTGCTCAAACGGAATCTCAACGATTTGCCCACTGACAGAGACGAGGATCAGGCAACAGGTTTTTTAGGCGGTGGACTCCCTAAAAATGCTCAAATTTGGTCAAAAGCAGGTTGGACAAGTCAAGTTCACCATGATGCCGCCTATATTGAGTTACCAGAACAGCGCCCTTACCTCTTAGTGGTATTTACTGAAGGGAAAGCGCAGGCTAAGAGTCGGGATATTTTGCCCTTTGTTTCTAAACTAGTTGCCGAAGCGATCGCTAGTCTATAATTCCAAATTGCCTCGTTCCCAGTCTTCGACTGGGAATGCCTACTCAGAGGCTCCGCCTCCCTCATTAGCGGCAGCAGCCCAATGAAATAGCATTTCCAGATATAACCTGGAAACGAGATTTTCAAAAGTTTTGGCTTAAATTGACATCTGTGCATTGGTGTGCATATATACTATTTCAACTTAAATTCATCAAACTTCAATACTTCCGAATCCGGCTTGCGAGTATCGAAACGATAACTACTTATCGTACCCGTCCCCGTATCAAAGATACTGAAAACCGTAATATCATTACTCGTAATATAAGGCATCGGCTTCCCATCTTCGCCCAGCAAGGGAGCAATTGTTGGCACTATCGGCTCTAAACCATTGGGATCACCAAGCTTAACATAATCCTCTTGATACCCAATTGGTACTTCTCGCTTTCTGTCACCCCAAGCAGCACCGTAAGTATTGCCCACATTAGATGTTTCCAGAAAGTGCATTCCACTGCGACTAACAAAGCGGTTCCACAAATGGGAATGCCCATAGAATACCAATTGCACATTAGCCGTTTCAAGTATTGGCACAACATCGCGGATAATATAATCTGCGTCTTTTGGGTATTCGTAACGCACTGCTTTGATATTATTACCATCCCGTTCAATTATTTGAACTGGATCTGTATAAGCAGGAACTATATTATCACCCAGAGTGTGAGGCGGATGATGGAACATCACAACTTTGTATTTTGCTTGTTTAAACTCAGGGCTGTCGAGTTCTGCCTCTAACCAATTGTACTGCTTGCTGCCTTTAGCAATTGGCTCATAAATCAGCTGTCCATAACCCCAATTTTCAGGATTATTTAAATCCTTTTCTGCTTCCTGATATCTACCCTTACGCTTTCCATCTAAACTGGGAGTGCGCCACATATTCGTAGTGTACAGTACCACCAAACGCACATCACCAAAACTGACTGCATAATACCTTTTTCCACCCTCTTTACTTTTTGGTAAAGAGAAAATCTCTTCGTAGGTATTAGT
This sequence comes from uncultured Nostoc sp., assembly GCF_937863485.1. GTDB lineage: Bacteria > Cyanobacteriota > Cyanobacteriia > Cyanobacteriales > Nostocaceae > Nostoc. Next base: position 81,593 of record NZ_CALMFY010000166.1, read on the forward strand.
ATTAAAAGAATTATCTATTAAAGATTTGTCCCGGTAGATTTTTTGAGCAACGACACGGGGAATTGTATCATCAAATTCACCATCTAAACTTCCTATCCTGGCAAATCGCCCCATCACCTCATGATTACCAACGCAAGTAAACATGGGTGCATGTTGAATTATTTGTCCACCAGTATAGGTTGTCTTAACACCGTTATGCGTCATGTCATATTTAGCACGACCTTGTAAACCGGGAAACAATGCACCACCACTATTATTATCAAACCATTCTGAGGCGCGATCGCTAACGTTGACCAAATCACCGGCAAACCATACCCCATCGACTCGTCCAATTGTTTCTACCACCTTTTGCAGATTTGCAGATGTCATCGGCTTTAACTGATGGTCAGAGGTGAGTAGAATTTTTAATGGTGTATTCGGTTTTGGAGTAGCTGCGAGGCTAAAAATATCACTGCTAACACTCTCGCCGTCTTCTCCCCCACTCGTAACACGATAGTTTAGCCGCACACCAGGAGTTAATCCAGTCACCTCAGCTTCATGTCGCCAAATGTGGCGCTGGACGGGTTTTTGATAAACTTGGTTATTTTTGGTTTGGTTTGCAACTCTTGACTCTTGGTCTTCACGCGTGCGACTAAGTTTGGTAGTATTTGCCTTAGCAGTTTGTTTGAGATTTTCCCCGTAGGTTACTGTGTGATTAACACCAGCAAACTCAGTAAACCAAACTACTCGCACTGAGGTTTCAGTTGGCAGTTGTAAAAATGGGTCGGTGAGCAGTTGGGGTGCTGATGTCATAATTGTTTGCCCAAATAAACGCACACTTACCATAAAGCATATAACAAGGGCAAGCATAGCCACTGAGGAGATTTTACGGCGGCTTTTGCGTCTGAGCATAAGTAATATACTAAATTTTTGAGAGTATTCACTGACTGAACGCAATCTTATTATTAGCCTTTTTTGCGGACAGGATTTAAAACTTATCCTCCATAGCGCTTTTCATTTGTTTGCAATACACTTTGACCTCACTTCCATTCCTCTCTCCTAAAAGGAGAGAGGCTTTGAATTTACTCCCCAACGCTAGTAGGGAAGGGGCTGGGGGTTAGGTCTGTATTGGACTCAACCCAGAAGCGCTATAGTTTCAGCATTACGCTTCATCTGTAAACTTCTCCAGCTTTTATAAAGTTTTATACTCAACCTCAGCTAATTCAGTGTAATTACTGCACAAAATATCATGCGGATAAATTAAATTTATATAATTTGTAGCTTTGTTGAAACATACTACTTCTATAAATATCTCATTGCAGATTAATTGTTTTTAATTTAGAGGTATAGAACAATTTAAACGCAGCAGATTCTTATCTGACTAGCGGCAGTTTTTGATATTTTAAAACCCTTGGAAATACTGCGATGTGTAAGCTTCGTGGTCAGAGTTTACTGCGCGTTTTTTGATAAAAATACACAATATTTATGTCAGTATTAGAACTACAACAATCTATCTTAAATTCACTTCAAAACCTGAAAAGTCTTGATGCGCTCAAAAAATTATTTTGGAATCAGTTGAACTACGAACGAGTTAATAAAGAACTTTCTCAGCGAAAATTGACTGATGCAGTTGCTAATGAACTTACAGATGATCCGTTATTATTAGCATCAGGTGGTGCTAATAATGCTTTTCACATTATTTATGCACGCTTGAGTTCAGAAGAGTTGTCAAGACAAAGTGAAAGAAGAGTTGTCGATTATCTTTTGAAAGAACATCCCTATGCACTCTTTGTATTTTCTAATAAATTGCGATCGCAGTGGCACTTTATTAATGTCAAATATGACAACACCCTGCAAAAACGCAAGCTATTTCGGCGCATTACCGTTGGAGAAGGGGAACAATTACGCACAGCCACAGAAAGAATCAGTTTGTTAGATTTAGAAAAACATTCTAATGCTTCAGTCTTAGATATTCAGACACTTCATGATGAAGCATTTGATGTTGAAAAAGTTACCCAGGAATTTTTTAAAGAATATCGTAAAACTTTTGAGAAAGTTGAAGGATTAATTGACTGGAATATAGACAAGGAACGTAAACGGTTATTTACCCAAAAGTTATTTAACCGTCTAATGTTTATTGGATTTATTCAGAAAAAAGGTTGGTTAAAATTCCAAGGAAGCATAGATTATCTATCAGCTTTATGGGAAGCTTATCTAAAAGATGATACTACATCAAATAAAAACTTTTATAAAGATAGACTTTCTCACCTTTTCTTTTTAGGACTGAATAATCCCCAAGAATATGATATAGCAAGTATTAATAATGGTGGTTTACTTAAAGACCTGATTGGTCATGTACCCTACCTCAACGGTGGTTTATTTGAGCAAGATGAAGATGACATCAACGATGAAATTATAGTTTCAGATGATTGTATAGACAGTATCATTCATGACCTATTTCAACGTTTTGCTTTCACCGTCACCGAGAGTACACCGCTAGATGTAGAGGTAGCAGTAGATCCAGAAATGTTAGGTAAGGTGTTCGAGGAACTCGTTACAGGAAGGCATGAATCTGGCAGTTATTATACTCCAAAACCGATAGTTTCGTTTATGTGTCGTGAGGCACTAAAGGGATATTTAAAAACCCAGGTATTAGGAGAAACAACCGATAATATATCAGAATTTGTTGATGAACATCATCCAGATAATATTAAGAATCCAGAAGCAATATTAGAAGCATTGCGTTGCGTCAACTGTTGCGACTTAGCGGCTGGAAGCGGTGCTTATATACTCGGAATGCTTCATGAATTATTAGATTTGCGTCAATGTTTATTTGCTAACAAAGGTCTAGATTGTAATACTGTCTATCAGCGCAAATTAGATATTATCGAAAATAATCTTTATAGTGTAGATATTGATATTTTTGCAGTCAATATTGCTAGATTACGATTATGGCTATCGCTGGCTGTAGAGTATGAGGGAGACAACCCGCCGCCACTACCAAACCTAAAATACAAAATTGAAGTGGGTGATAGCCTGATTGCACCAAGTCCTGCAACTACAGGAGTAATTAGACATGAGTTTATCAGCCAATTGTGTCAGAAAAAAGCTGAATATATGCGGACTCATGAAGGGGGTAAGAAGCAAAAGTTAGAGCAGCAAATTAATGAGTTAAAAACTCAAATTACGCTGATACATTATGGAAATCCAAAAGTACCTGAAGGTTTTGATTGGGCAGTAGAGTATGCAGAAGTATTTGCAGATGGTGGGTTTGACCTTGTGATAGCAAATCCGCCATATGGTGCAAGTGTAGATGATAATATGCGTAATCTCTATTTCGATCGTAGAAGTGAAGGCGCACAATCAAAAGATACTTATGGTCTGTTTATGGCTCGTGGTCTACAATTGTTAAAACATAGTGGTCAATTATGCTACATTATTTCAGACACTTGGCGGACGATCAAGAGTCATAAACCATTAAGAAAGCGCTTACTAGAAAATACGAGTATTGTTCATATTATTGACTTACCTGCTTGGATTTTTAATGCTACTGTAAACACTTGCATTTTTACTGCCAACATAAGTAAGCCATCAGAAAAACACAATTTAATTGCTGCTGATTTGCGTAGTATTAAGGGCGGTGACTGGCAAACTTTAACTGCAAATCTCAATGCTATAGCTAATCGCAGTATAGATTTACAACCATTAAATTATGCTCGCTATACCTATCCACAATCATTAATTTATACATACGATAATTTATCATTCTTTATTGCCTCTCCAAATCTTTATAAGTTGATGAATGATAATCGTTTTTCTCGGATTGGGAGTATTGCTGATGTAAAACAAGGTCTAGCAACTGCGGACAATGAATATTACATACGTAAACGAAAGGCAGTACGTGGGAACTACCAAATTTTAGATGAGAGCAAGTTGTTAACAGCACAAGAAATTTCTCAATTAAGAGAAGATGAAAAAGTCAATGGTGTAGATGCAAAAGACTATGGAGGACACTGCTTTTTACCTTATGATAAGGGTGGTGAGAGTGACACTGATGAAGGTTGGTTGCCTAATTATTATGTGCCGACACAATATTTTATTGACTGGTCAAAAGATGCCGTTCAACGTCTTAAAACAGCCACTATTGCTGATGTAAAGGAACGTAAAGGGCAGAGTAGTAAGATGAATCCAGGAGATAGCACAAAACGCGCGGCTGTTATTCGTAACCCTCATTATTACTTCCAACAAGGCTTAACTTTCTCACCTACAGGTATTTACAGTCCAACATTTCGCCTTGGTTGCGGCGCTATATTTGGAAACAAGGGTTCGACAATCTTTTTTAGAGGAGTAGACCCAAAAGTTATGCTTGGTATTTTAACAAGTACTCTAAGTCGATATTTGCTCAAGTCTTATGCCTCTCATACAGTTGAAACTGGAGAGGAAGTATTGACACGATTAATATTACCTAAATTAGATACAAGTTCTACAAAGAGAATAAAAGGTCTAGTTAACCAGATTATTCAAAAACAAGCTGATAATCCATACTACCGATACTGTCTTTACGAACAAAAGGAGATTGACGCGGTTATTTACCAACTTTATGGACTAAGCGATGAAGATATTCGTGAAGTTGAATTATGGTATTGTCGCCGATATAAAAAATTAGCCAAAGCACAGGGCTTACTTGCTGAAGTATCCGAAAAATATGCTGAATACTTAGCACTTTGCAACCAAGGTTTAGAACAGCAACTAACCATAGTGTCACATACCCAAGCAACAGAAGGTGATGAGCAAGTTACTAAAATATTATATAGTTTATAGGAAAAGATAGAAAAGAAAAAATCTTGCTTTCAGTATCATTCTTTGCTCAAATAAAACTTATCTAAAAATATGTTTTAATTTACTAATATAAAATCAGAGAAATCTATCCTAAAGAAACTTAAAGCAATTGGTTACTGTAAATTTGGAGAAAGGACAATAGACTAATATTAAACTCAATAGGGTTAACCCTAACAATGGCAAATATTTACAAAGATGTCTTAACTATATAAGGTTAAAAAAATCATGTTAGCAGCTTTACGCATCACAACTAAAGTTTTACCAGGAAACAAAATAGAAATAGAACTTCCAGAAGCCGAGATTGGTGACAGCGTTGATGTATTTGTGATTTTGCCAGAAAAGCCTGCATCAAAACGGGGTTCCGTCTTAGAGTTAATAGAACAAGCCCGCAGTAAACACGCTTTCAGAACCACCGAGGATATAGATAGACAACTGCAACAACAACGCGATTCATGGGACAGCTAATACTTCCTTCTTCTGGCGTTATCTATGTAGACACATCAGTGGTGATAATTATTTTTTCAAAGATTCTAGATATTTCAAAATTCTCTGATTTTCCAGCATTAACTCTCTAACATCTGCCGTATTATCATCAATTCTTCTTTGATTATCAATCATTTGGCGTTGTGTATTAACCATTTGCCGTTGCATCTCATCTAATCTCGGTAAAATGCTACTAGATAAATCAGTCAATGCTTGAATTGCTTTAGCGTTAGATTGAATAAGTTGATTTGATTGTTCTGTCAATGCTTGAATTGCTTTAGCGTTAGATTCAACCAGTTTCTCTATCCGTTCTGAATCGCTCATAATTTTATTCAACTACTACCTATAGAACTTATGCCTATACATGATATTATAGATAACCGCAATCAAAAATTAGTAGACCAAATCAACTGCATTCTCGACTCATCAACAGCAGCCCATTTTGCGGTAGGTTACTTTTTCCTTTCTGGCTTCACCGCTATTGCAGAACGCCTCACGAATATTAAAGAACTACGCTTACTAATTGGTAATACCAGCAACCGCGAAACCGTCGAACAAATCGCCCAAGGATATCGACGACTAGAATTAATTGCAGATAAAGTTGAAGCTCAAAAATATCCGAAACGCAGTGAAGAAAAACGGATGGCTAACGATACAGCAGCCAATATCCGTTCTAGTATAGAGCTAATGGATCAGACAGATGAAGCTGAAACACTGGTAAAAAATCTAGTGCAGATGATTGAAGAAAAACGGCTTCATGTCCGAGTTTACACCAAAGGAACTTTACACGCCAAAGCCTATATTTTTGATTATGGTACTATCTATGATGACAAAGGTAGAGCTTTAGAACGCACAGAAAAAGGTATTGCTATTGTTGGCTCATCTAATCTTACCCTTTCTGGTATCACCCATAATACTGAACTCAATGTCATAATTCACGGAAACGACAATCATACAGAATTAACCAACTGGTTCGAGGAACTGTGGAACGAGGCGGAAGATTTTAATGAAGCCTTGATGCGTGAAATGAAACAATCTTGGGCGGGTTCTCCAGTCCGTCCCTATGATGTTTACATGAAAACTCTCTATAGTTTAGTCAAAGATAGATTGGAAGATACCACCCCAAAAGACCTGATTTTAGAAGACGAAATTACTAAACAATTAGCAGATTTTCAAAAAGTTGCTGTTAATCATGCTGTGCAAAATATCCGAGATTATGGCGGCGCTTTTGTCAGTGATGTAGTCGGACTAGGTAAAAGCTTTATTGGTGCTGCAATTGTCAAACATTTTGAACAAACAGAACGCGCCCGTCCCTTAATTATTTGTCCTGCACCACTGTTAGAAATGTGGGAACGTTACAACGAAGTCTACCAGCTAAATGCTCGGATTTTATCAATGGGAATGCTCAAAGAAGACGATGAAAGCGGTTTCAAACTTTTATTAGATGATTTTAAATATAAAGATAGAGATTTCGTATTAATTGACGAAAGCCATAATCTCCGAAATCACACTACTCAAAGATATAAAGTAGTAGAAACATTTTTAGCCACAGGTAAACGTTGTTGCTTATTGACAGCAACTCCCCGGAATAAAAGCGCTTGGGATATCTACTACCAACTAAAACTATTCCATCAAGATGACAAAACAGATTTACCGATAGACCCTCCCGACTTAAAACAATACTTCCAGTTAGTGGAAAAGGGCGAAAAGAAATTACCAGAGTTACTATCTCATATTTTGATTCGTCGCACCCGCAACCATATCTTACGTTTTTACGGCTTTGACGCACAAACCCATCAAACAGTAGACTCAGCTAACTTCCGAAAATACCTTGACGGAACCCGACGCGCTTACGTAATTGTCGGTGGTAAACATCGATTTTTCCCTAAGCGAGAACTAGAAACCATTGAATATAGCATCGAAGACACATATCAAGGGCTTTACCAAGAATTACGTCAATATTTAGGCATATCTCGCAAGCGTCAACTAGCTAAACCACTAGTCAATGAACTTAGCTATGCTCGTTATGGGTTATGGAATTATGTTTTAAAAGACAAACAAAAACAAGAGCCTTATAACACTTTACAACGCGCTGGCGCTAACCTGCGAGGATTAATGCGGGTGCTATTATTTAAGCGCTTTGAGTCAAGTGTTTATGCCTTTCAAGAAACTATTAAAAAATTATTGATAGTTCATGAAAGGTTTCTGAATGGACTATCTCAAGGATTTATTCCCGCAGGAGACGAAGCGCAAATCTTGCTATCAGTAGATTATAACCAAGCTGAAGAACAAGATTTGATGGATGTATTACGTCAGGTATCTGGTAAATATGACTTGGCGGATTTTAATGGACAGAAATTACAACAGCATATTGAGCATGATATTAACCTACTCAAAAAAATTCAGGCATTAGTTGAACCAATTACACCTGATAAAGATGCCAAATTACAGACTCTGATAAATTCGTTAGATAAACCTATACTCAAAGATAAAAAACGGCTGATTTTTACTCAATATGCTGATACCGCAAAATATCTGCATGAGAATTTAAACCCACAAGATAAGCAAGATGATATTGATGTTATTTATAGCGGAAGTAATAAGAATAAAACTCGTGTAGTTGGCAGATTTGCACCTAAAGCCAATAAAGAATATAAATTTAAGCTAGGTGAGTCTGAAATTAATACACTCATCGCTACCGATGTATTAGCAGAAGGTTTAAACCTCCAGGATGGCGACCTCATCATCAATTATGATTTGCATTGGAACCCAGTGAAACTAATTCAACGTTTTGGTCGCATTGACAGAATTGGTAGCGATAAAGATGTAATTTATGGATACAACTTTTTACCTGAATTAGGCATTGAACGTAATTTAGGCTTGAAACAAAAGCTCAAAAATAGAATTCAAGAAATTCATGACTCAATTGGTGAAGATGCTGCAATTCTTGACCTAACTGAACAATTAAATGAAGAAGCTATGTACGCCATTTATGAGCAACAAGGTAAACAATTGAGCCTTTTTGATATGCAAGAAGAAGACGATTTTTTGGATTTAAATGAAGCTGAAGAAATTCTCAGAAAACTACAGAAAGAAGACCCAAGTGAATTTGAGCGGATTGCTAGTTTACCACATGGTATTCGTACAGCTAAATTCTCTATGCAGCAGAAGGGGACATACGTTTTTTGTGAAGCTTCAGACCCCAATCGACCTGAAATCAAAGGCTATCAGCAGTTGTTTTTATTAGACGATAAGGGAAATATAATTTCTAGAGATATCTCTCGTATCCTGGGTGCAATTAAAGCAGATTCTACTACTCCCACTTTAACAGTTTGCAAAGAACATAACTCTGCTGTGATGCGTGTCAAATGTCAATTTGCAGAAGAAGTGAAGCATCGCCAAGCAGAACGGGAATTTAACCAGCGCTTGACTCAGGGACAACGTTATATTCTCCGTGAACTGAGAATATTTTTTAAATTAATTACAGACGAAGAAGTAAAAGGTCAAGTCAATATTCTAGAAAAAGCGTTTCGCAGTTCTATTACTCAAGTAATCAACCGAGAGTTAAATATACTGCGACGTAATGGTTTCATCGGTCAGGAATTGTTTAATCAATTGGTGCAAATTTACCGTCAACATAATATGCGCGAATTGCTAAATAATAATAGTTTGCTTACACTGTCTGTGCCAATTCCAATTATTATTTGTAGTGAAGCTTTGGAATGATTTTATGCTAAAGATTTGGTATCATCTGGCAGACATGATTGAAAAACCTGCCAATCTTTTGAAAAGACTAGCAGGCATGGCTTATCATCAATCGGAGCGGCGGGATTCGAACCCACGACCTCCACTACCCCAAAGTGGCACGCTACCAAGCTGCGCTACGCCCCGGTCAGAATTACTATTCTATAACAAAACTCTAGGATAATCAATAGGCAAATTTAAAAAACCTTAAGTATCCCAGTAGCTTGCAGTAAATCTGGAACAGCAGAAGCATCCCATTTACCTTCTACACACCGCCCTGTATTCAAGATGAAGCGCAGACTGTAAGCATGAGGATAACCTTCCACCTCCATCCATAACAAATCGCTTTCAGCTTCACAAGCAATTTTTTCCTCTTCCATCAATTCAATTGCGAGTTGCTTCATCGTGTCTGCTAGCTGTGCTAGTAGACGGCAAAAATCATTCAACTCGGCTTCGGTTAACTCAATTGCCCAATCATCTGTACCGACTAAACCTTTAAAATCAGGTGCTTCGGGTTTCCAGCCAATACGCCAGCCAGATCCGCTTTTTACAACGCGTTCCATAAAAAGTTAAGAGTTAGGACTTATTAATTTACAACTCATAACTTTCCCATTACTTCAGTAATTCGGCACCTCCTCGTTGGGGTGGCTGTGGGGTAGTTGATGTACTAGGATTGGCTATGGTATTCGAGTTAGGCGATAGGGTATTTTGAGAAGTCGGATTAAATATATTGACTAAGACTTGCACTAAGGCATCTCGCTGGCTGCGGGTGAGACGACTGATGGCTTTGCGATCGCCTTCTAGAGGATTTTCCCGTAGTGAATCATTTCCTGGATAGCTAGCATCATAGATAATTTCGTTCGCGCCCAGGTAATCAGCTAAAGTTAGCTTCCAATCTAAGCGATAAATTGGGGCACGCCCTTTGGTATAAATGTGATATTTAATCAGGCGATTTACTAAGGTGTTGTTTTCGGCAACTTTTCCATTTTCTTTGCTGATATACTTATTTTCCCGTGGTAAATTTGGCAATTGCTGATATACTTGCTGCCAAACATCGCCAGGAGTGATTCTCTGAGCCATCGCAGGTTGGATGCTAAATAAATTTGTCTGTATTGATTTGTCAGCCCCTGAACTCAAAACAATTACACCCACTACCATTAAGGCAGTGAGTGTCTGCCAGGGCTTGAGTAGGGGTGGAATGAACGATAAATTTTTGCTCATCCTACCTTCTCTAAAGTCTTTTTTTATATTTCACCAATAATCTCTGGCTGAGTCAATTCATCGGACATTTCGATAATTGCCCTTAGCACTGGTTTCATCATCACATCTTCGTTACTTTCAAAGTCTTCATAACGCCGACGTTTAGCACGATTTGCCACCTGAACCGTAATGCGGTAACGATTTGAGGCTGCACCAATCAGCTCCTCAGCCCGGTGCATAATCTGAGACTGAGTTGTCTCGAACTTAGAACGCTTTAGCATAATTAGTGGTTCTTGGGGTCATTCCCCAGTGTAGCAGTCCTAATAAATCTGCTGCTGTGTATTTAATCGCTAGCAACCTCTGTGTTGATAGAGATTGAGAATGTTTTAATCACTTTATAAGTTAAGTTACTTATAATATTACCTAACTAAAGTGACATACCCTTATGGCTGACCTTTTGGAAACTGCTGTCAACGCGGGAAACTTCAAGACCCTGGTAAAGGCTGCTGAAGCTGCAAATCTCATAGAAATTCTGAAGAGTCCTGGTTCTTTTACACTATTTGCACCAACTGATGAAGCCTTTGCGAATCTGCCAGAGGGAACTTTAGATTCACTACTACAAGATATCCCCAAGCTCAAGAAAATTGTGGCGTATCATATCGCTAGTGGGGATGTTCGGTCTGATGACTTAGTACAGATTAATGAAGCAGAAACGCTTGAGGGGTCAATTGTAGCCATTGAATCTGCCGACGGCAAATTTAAGGTAAATAACGCCAATGTCCTCAAAACAGATATTTTGACAGACAATGGCGTGATCCATATTATTGATGGGGTGTTGATGCCTGCAATGGTGGCGGGAAGCTAATGCATTGGTTATGGGGCATGGGGCATTGGCAAAGAAAACTACTATTCCCCAGTCCCCAGTCCCTAGTACAGCAGGGCGTAAATAAGCAGACCATTGAAAAGTCCTAAAGAGCTTATTCCATAATCCTTTTGACTTTTGACTTTTGAACGCCAGTTGCTTCAAGTCGGCAGAGCCGCCCAACGCACTGGCTCCTTTTGACTTCCGCCTTGCGGTACTAGTCCCCAGTCCCCAGGATGCACCCACTGCGTTCAGGAATAGTTAATGACAACTGCTGAGTTTCTGCTTCACCATTCCAGTCAACCTCAGCAGTGCCATATAACAGCTTGTTGGGTTGAGTACGCAAACTGACGACATCTGCATTCGCTGTTGCCGAACTTGTGCCAGCGTTGATGGCAATTATCAATTCCTCTGTCCCCAAAGTTCGCGCAAAGATATAAAGTTGTCCTTGAGCATGGAGGACTTGGTAATCACCTGTACGCAACGCTGGGTAAGTGTGGCGCAGGGCAATTAATTGACTATGACTATTGAAAATTTCTCGCTCCCACTTGGCTTCTAAAGGAAAGCTACGACGTGAGTCTGGATCTATGCCACCAGGTAAACCAACTTCATCACCATAGTAGATGCTGGGGGCACCGGGAAAGGTGAGTAACAGTAGAGTTGACAATTCGACGCTAGCTTTATCACCGCCTGCAATGGTCATCAATCGGGCTGTATCGTGACTTGCGAGCAAATTGAGTTGAGTTAGCTGAATTTCCCAAGGGTAAAGTTCCAGTAGTTCCTGGATTTTAGTGGCATACTCGGCAGCAAATAAGGGTGGGTAGGGTTGATAGTCGCGGCTTTGAACTTGTTCTAAGACTACGCGATCGCCACCCGTAAAGGCAATTGTTGGCCCGGTAAATAGATAATTCATTACCCCGTCAAATTGCGTCCCATCCAACCACTCCCGAGAATCTCCCCAGACTTCGCCCACAATGTAAGCTTCGGGATTGACTGCCTTAACGCGATCGCGGAATTCCTGCCAAAAGCCAGGAGTTTTTATTTCAAATGGTACATCTAACCGCCAACCGTCGATGCCGAATTTAATCCAGTATTCGGCAATTTCCATAATGTATTCCCGTACTTCTGGATTGTCGTGGTTAAATTCTGGCAAGGCGCGATTTCCCGCCCAACCTACGTAGTTTGCAGGGAATTCACCAGTGTAGGCTGCAAGAGGCCAGCCTTCTATTTTGAACCAATTTACCCAAGGCGAATGGGGGCCATTTTCTAAAACGTCGTGGAAAAAGAAAAAGCCACGACTGGAATGGTTAAACACCCCGTCCAGAACGACTTTGATATTCCGTTGATGGGCTGCGTCGAGCAATTCCTTAAAAGCCTCGTTACCCCCCAGCATCGGGTCAACTTGGTAATAATCGTGGGTATGATAGCGGTGATTGCTAGCGGATTGAAAAATGGGTGTAAAGTAAATCGCGTTGATTCCCAGATCCTGTATGTAGTCTAAACCCTCCATGATGCCCCATAAGTCGCCGCCTTTATAACCTTGGAGTGTTGGCATAGCGTCCCAATCTTCCCAACGGGCTTCACGCAGCAGCCGTTTGCGCGGCTGTTTGCTTCTGGCAAAACGATCTGGAAATATTTGGTAGAAAACAGCGTGTTTTACCCAGTCTGGTGTTTGAATTTGCATGAATAACTTTTTGTACCTTCAGAAGCAATCGTTGCAAATATTAGCTTCTTTATGGCTCTTACTTATGATAGAAAATCTGTGATTTCTCAGTAGTCATTAACGATTTATACCCATTTTTTATGAAACAAGGGGCAAAATCCCCTTGTTCTGGAGCAACCTCGCAGATAATCACTATTAACTATTCTGACTACAATTTGTTAGTATTTAATGTTTATTAAAATTATCTTTTTTATTTATTACTTAATTATTCTTAATTTTATTTTATTTACTTTGTCCGTAATGATTTAGGCAGACACTGGATTAGTTTAATAGCTTCAGAAAAATTCCCAGTGACCCCAGTCTTGGGTAATTCTTAGATGCGGCTGCTCAAAGATGTCTCACGAGCTAGAGAAAATTGAGGGAGACATAATTTATGAATATGAGTTATGAATTAGCAATTGTCTTAGGAATAACTTCCCGCCTTCTAAGCTTATTTGATGTTATCTAGAAAAAAAATAGATAACTATAGTCGCATCAAATAATCAAGGCGAAAAAAATACATAGTCTGCATTAATGCTAGAGCGACTTATCAGGGTAAACTACTTTGCTTTCACCCAATAAATTAAATTTGAGGTAAAAATGAGACACGAAAAACTTTCTCCCGGACTACTTTTGGCATTTCAAGACTATCAAAATGAAGGAGATCAAGCTTTAGTTACACACAAGCGATCGCTTGGGATAACTGCCCACAAAAGCCCGGTCAAGCCAACTAAGAGCGTTGTTTTTATTTACTGCGACCCTGATGCAGACTTGAGTTATCTATCACAATATAATATTGAAGTCAATCAGAACTCTGGGAGTGTGCGGACAGCTTTCTTACCAATAGAGAGTTTAGATGTCTTATCTGAAGAAGATGTTATTCAGCGGATTAAGCCATCACGCAAACTTCATTTGAGGATGGACACTGCATTAGTAAAAGTCAAACTGCCGGAGTTTAAGAACCATACCGGACTGACTGGTAAAGGAGTAATCATCGGCATTATAGACAGTGGCATTGATCCGAAACACCCCGCCTTTGCTGGACGAATTTTACAAATTTGGGATCAAACACTACCAGGCCCAGGAGTCACAGAGGGCGGCTATGGGGGTGAATTTACGGGAGCGCAACTGACAATTTCTCAAGATACTGGCGGTCATGGAACTCACGTTGCTGGAATTGCCGCTGGTGCTGATACTACCTATGGCGGTGTAGCACCAGAGGCGGAATTAGTTGTCGTCAGATCAGATTTACAGGATGCCCACATTGCTGATGGCGTCCGTTACATTTTCCGAGTTGCTAGAGAATTGGGACGCCCAGCAGTGGTGAATCTCAGCTTGGGTGGACACGCTGATCCCCATGATGGTAGCGACTCTTTATCCAAAGTCATTGACGCTGAAACTGGCCCTGGAAGAATTGTTTGCTGTGCTGCGGGTAACGAAGGGGACGCCAATATTCATGGTCAAGCGACCATACACAGTGGGCGCACTCGTGGTATGCGCTTTAATGTTCCTTTGAATCAAATAGGTATAGTTTGGTTAAACGCTTGGTATTCCAAAGATAGCGAATTGGAAGTGTCGGTGCGGAGTCCTAACGGTTTTGTCACCCCTTTCCAAAAAATAGTTACTGACGGCAATCCTGCACAAGATTACCAATTACCAGATGCACGGGTGCAATTAGCGACACCAGGGCCAGATCAAGCCAACGGCGACCATAATTTCTTTGTGCAAATACGTGGTAATGGCCCCTCACCAGTAATGGGAGGTGTTTGGCAGCTGCGAGTCCGCAACACTTCTTCAACTGACACACGTTTAGATGTGTGGACATTAGATGACAGTTCGTCAGTGTTTTTCACTGGTAAAAGTGTGAAGGATGCGATAAAAATTGGTTCGCCAGGAGCCGCCAGCAGTGCAATTACAGTTGCTGCCTATACTACTAAAACCAAGTACACAGATATTGATAACCAAGTGCGAGAAATGGGCTTAGAATTGCATACTATTTCGGAATTCAGTAGTGAAGGTCCACTACGCAATGATGGACACAAGCCCGATGTAACAGCACCAGGAGCAATGATTGTTTCCACCCTTTCCGCCGATGCCAGTTTTGACCGCTCATCGATGATTAATTCCAAGTTTGTAGTTCAGGCTGGTACGAGTATGGCGACACCGTTGGTTAGTGGATTAGTAGCACTGCTGTTGCAGCGAGATCCTAAACTTGATCCGGCTGCTGTGAAAGACTTACTACGCAAAAATAGTGCCATTCCCGGAAAACCCGCAGGCACATTTGATCACAAATGGGGTTATGGAGTGATTAATGCTTTAAATCTGTAATTAAACCTCATCTATGTTCAGAACCGTAGTTTTTGCCCTCACCCTAAATCCCTCTCCCTACTTGGGAGAGGGACTTATTTTTGGCTCCGCTTCTGGCAATATTGGGAGAAGGGGCTGGGGGATGAGGGTTTTTTCTGTTCATACGGAAAGAACTACAGTTTTCAAGGTGGACGCGGTTTAGACTGAGAAAGGTGGATATTATTTCTGTACAAGGGTAGGCGATAAAAACATATAAATTTGATAAATTGGGGTAGGCAATTATTGTCTACCCTTTTTACCAAGGAATTGCTGATGAATTATCAGAAACTAGATGCCGCTCTTGCTACAGGGCTGAATGATGTTCAAGACCCAGAAGAAACTAGTTTGGAGGTTTTCATCCATACTGAACCAATTTTAGACTCTGCTGCAACTGCTGTTTTAGAAAGTTTAGGCGTCAGTGGTGTTACCAGTGGCAAAGATATTTTTACGGCAACACTGTCACAAAATGCCATTTCCCAGTTGTCAGAGCAACATTGGGTGAAGTATTTGAAGCGATCGCAGCAATTACATTTGGTTAATAAGAAAATAAATATAGGGAAGTTGGGTGTTTAATGGGCATTGCCTAACCCTACACTGCACGGATAATTTTTTGCAGTTACTATGAATCAGGTTTTTGTTTTTCTGGAAACTTACACTTCACCTCAATTTGCAGATTACTTTCAGCTGAACCTTCAGTAATGTAAGGAATGCCGGCTTTGCCACCCAACTTAATGCCAAATGTAAGTTTTACCTCCTCAATCTCAGCAGTATTGAAGTCTTTAAAAGCACTAAGAGCATAGATAGTATAAGAGCGAATCATTTGGCTTTGCTTGTTGCATCCGAGCGATCGCCTCCCTGGAAGCAGTCAACCAATTTTTGATAATGGAATTGACATTAACTTAATTGAACTTTGCGATCGTCGATGTCCTCAAAGGAGTATAAAATGTCCACAATGTCTACCAAAAAAAGGTGTTAATACCAATTCTGTGTGATTTTGCTACAAATCAGATTCTCCTGCCTCTTTTACCCCCTTTTTTGAGGGAATTGGGGGTATCTTAATGTGCAAATCCATAGAAAAATGGTAATAGTCATAAAACTTGTGTAGCGATCGCTTCTATATATATCCCTTTTTAATACAAATGTTCTATTTTGTTTCGTCAGTGGACGCACTATCCATCACCAACAGCATTCTGTAAAATTCATCCCTGAGAATATTTGCTCCCCCCTTACCAGCTGCCACATACAGTCCTAAACTGAAGATGAGAGTTGAAAGGCAGTCAGGAGAAATTTTGTGAAAAAAGTATTATCAATGATCCTTGGTGGTGGCGCGGGTACTCGGCTTTACCCCCTAACGAAACTACGCGCTAAACCAGCAGTACCAGTAGCGGGGAAGTATCGCCTAATCGATATCCCTGTCAGTAACTGCATAAATTCCGAAATATTCAAAATCTATGTCCTGACACAATTCAACTCAGCTTCCCTGAATCGCCATATCGCCCGTACCTACAACTTTAGTGGCTTCAGCGAAGGCTTTGTGGAAGTGCTAGCCGCACAGCAAACTCTAGAAAACCCCAACTGGTTCCAAGGTACAGCCGATGCTGTGCGTCAGTACCTGTGGCTGTTGGAAGAATGGAATGTGGACGAATATTTGATCCTCTCCGGTGATCACCTCTACCGCATGGATTATCGCCACTTTATCCAACGCCATAGGGAAACGGGTGCTGATATTACTCTCTCAGTCATCCCCATCGATGAGCGCCGCGCCTCGGATTTTGGCTTGATGAAAATTGACGATTCTGGTAGGGTAATTGATTTTAGCGAAAAACCCAAAGGTGAAGCGTTAATCAAAATGCGCGTTGATACAAGTGTACTGGGATTATCAAAAGAACAAGCCCAGCAACAGCCTTACATCGCCTCGATGGGGATTTATGTCTTTAAAAAAGAGGTTTTGTTCAAGTTGTTAAAAGAGGGTTTAGAAAGGACTGATTTCGGCAAAGAAATTATTCCTGATGCCTCTAAGGATTACAACGTTCAAGCTTATCTGTTTGATGATTACTGGGAAGATATTGGAACAATTGAAGCATTTTATCATGCCAATTTAGCCCTGACTCAGCAGCCGCAGCCACCCTTCAGTTTCTACGATGAAGAAGCGCCAATTTATACCCGCGCTCGTTACTTGCCTCCAAGTAAACTTTTAGATTGCCAGATCACAGAATCAATTATTGGCGAAGGTTGTATTTTGAAAAATTGCCGCATCCAACATTCAGTATTAGGAGTGCGATCGCGGATTGAATCTGGCTGCGTCATTGAAGAGTCCCTACTCATGGGTGCAGATTTTTATCAAGCTTCTGTAGAACGCCAATCTAACGTAGAAAAAGGTGACATCCCCGTAGGTATCGGTACTGACTCGCTTATTCGCCGTGCGATCATCGATAAAAACGCCAGTATCGGTCACGATGTCAAAATTATCAATAAAGATAATGTGCAAGAAGCTGACCGCGAAAGTCAAGGTTTCTATATCCGTAGTGGTATCGTCGTGGTGCTGAAAAATGCTGTAATTCCTGATGGAACAATCATTTAATAGTTAGGAGTTAGAAGAGACGCGAAAAATCTTTGTCTGTACAGGAGTTAGGAGTTAATGACTAAAAATTCTGATTACTCTTCACTCCTCACTTTTAATTCTTCACTATTACAGTTATTTTCAAGTAAATAGACCACACGGTAGGGGCGCAAGGCCTTGCGCCCCTACGACAGATGTGATTCAAATACATGAAAACTGCTGTAACTTCTCACTCCTCACTTTTATTACTGATTGGTCTTCCAGGTAGCGGTAAGTCAACTTTGGCAAAAATATTACTGGCAGAATACCCCCAGATGTCGCTGATTTCTACGGATGCCATCCGGGGGCAACTGTTCGGTTCGCAAGCCATTCAGGGGTCATGGTTGCTGATTTGGCGAGAAGTAGAACGGCAATTTCAGCAAGCTATTTCTAGAGAAAATACAGCAATTTTCGACGCTACCAACGCCCAGCGTCGCCATCGACGTGAAGTCATTGCTTTAGCCCGTGACTTGGGCTTTACCCAGATTACGGGAATTTGGGTGGATACGCCAGTTTGGCTGTGTTTGGCACGTAATAAAAGGCGATCGCGCCAGGTTCCAGAAGAAATTATTTTACGGATGCACCGTCAACTCAGGGATGCTCCCCCAAGCCTGGAAGAAGGGTTAGACAGGCTAATCCGCTGATCAGAAAAATCGGAGTACGGAAATTGCGATCGCACGGTGAGCAAGAACCACACTTGATTTTCTATATTGTTTGCTAATTTAAAATTAGATTCTTTATTGCTTGGCACTATACCTAGCAATTAAACATCTGTGATCTTAAAAAAAAACATAACAGGAATTTCTATAGGAGACTAGTAGATGGCTGCAACCGACTTCAAAGACTATTACGCAATTTTGGGAGTTAGTAAGACTGCCAGTCAGGAGGAGATTAAACAAGCCTTTCGTAAACTAGCCCGCAAATATCACCCCGATGTCAACCCAAATAACAAACAGGCAGAAGCACGCTTCAAAGAAGTTAGCGAAGCCTACGAAGTTGTGTCAGATACAGATAAACGCAAAAAATATGACCAATTTGGTCAATATTGGAAACAAGCTGGTGAAGGTTTCCCATCTGGTGGCGTTGGTGCTGATATGGGTGGCTTTGACTTCAGTCAATACGGCAATTTTGATGAGTTCATTAATGAGTTGCTAGGACGCTTTGGCGGTGCTAGCCCTCGTGGTGGACGACAACAAAGTTACTCACAAAATTACTCTTACCGGACTTCCACAGGTTCGTCAACTGGTTTTAGTAGCTTTAACGATTATGGGTTTGGTGATGCAGGTGCGGGTACTTCCCAGGACACAGAAGCTGTAATCAGCCTAACTTTTGCTGAAGCATTTAATGGTGTGCAAAAGCGCTTCAGTTTAGGTAACGAAACAATTGATGTTCGTATCCCATCTGGGGCTAAACCTGGTACTCGCCTGCGCGTGCGGGGTAAAGGTCAAATCAACCCGATGACTCAACAACGAGGGGATTTGTACTTAAAAGTCGAATTTCAGCCGCACTCCTTCTTCCAAATGGAAGGCGATAACTTGGTGTGCGAAGTGGCAATCACACCAGATGAAGCTACTTTAGGAGCGTCTATTGATGTACCCACACCTGATGGTTCAGTTAATGTCAAACTACCAGCGGGAGTGCGTTCTGGTCAATCGCTGCGTTTACGTGGCAAAGGTTGGCCTCTCGCCAAGGGTGGACGTGGCGATCAGTTGGTGAAAGTGGCGATCGCCCCACCAAAAGACCTCAGCCAACAAGAGCGGGAATATTATGAAAAAATCCGGGCTATACGTACTTATAATCCCCGCAGTCATTTGCAGCAAGTCAAGCTGTAAATATTTTGGATTGTAGAGACACGAAAGCACTGCGGCACGAAGTCAGCTTCGCGTCTCTAAATTAGTTAGGTATGAATTTACTGTGCCATTCTCGCTACCACGATGGACTTAAACGCTTCCATTGCCTCTGGAGTAGTTTCGGTAGCTTGCCATGATGGGCGTGCTACTAAGCGATCATTCCAAGCGCTCAGTTTTGGATAGTCACTTAAGGAAATGCCTACACTTGGCAGCACAGTTACTACAGTTCCAGCCACAACTTCGGCAAGAGTGAGGTTTTCACTGGCAAAGTAAGGGCGCTCGTCTAATAAATTTTCAAAAAACTTCAGCACTGTGGCAATTTTTTGCTGTGCCTTCTCGATTTTTTCTGGATCTCCTCCAGGCAAGCCGAGAAACTGAGGTATAAAGGTGGTAGTCGCTGGAAAAAGCTCATTCACAGTTACCAGTTGTACCGTTCGGGCGATCGCTAAATCCTTGGCATCTTTAGGCAACATCGCAGGTGTAGGATATTTTGCCTCTAAATAGTCCAGAATTGCTAAGGATTCCACTACATTAAAGCCATCATCTACCAAAGCTGGAATATGGTGGAAGGGGCTAATTGCCAAAAACTCTGGTTTAAACTGCTCTCCATCCAGTTTTATCTCTACCAATTCAAATTCAAGTCCTTTTTCTAGTAAAGTAATCCAGACGCGGCGCGAGTTGGGAGAAAAAGGCGTGTGGTAAAGTTTCAACATGAGAAAATCTCACAGCTTTATAAGTAGGGCGGACATTGCCAATCTTACACCTTATACTCAATTGAATTGTTCTAACAATGTCTCAACACTGGCGTTGTGATCTAGAAAAGAAAATAAATGCCAGTAGCGGAGTTTTCCTTCTTTATCTAATACAAACTGGGCTGGTAAAGGCGCTCCCAGTGCTTGTCCTACTTGATAGGTACGAAATATGCGACAACTTGGATCACTTAGTAACGGCATTTGTAAGTTTAAATCTCTCACAACTATTTGACTCTGCCGTTCATCGGTACTAGTAATCATTAAAACTTCTATACCTCGCTTTTTGAATTGCTCGTAATTCTCCTTCAAAGCTTTGATGTGAGGAAAACAAAAAGGACAATATTGTTTTTCGGTAAAGATGCGAGTAAAGGCGACTAATACTGGTTGCTTGCCTTTATAATCAGACAATTTTACTAAAGTCCCGTTGGTAATATCTGGCAGTTGAAAATCTGGTGTTCCCACTCCCAACCTGAGTTGATGTGTTGCTGGAACTGGTAAAAAATTGCGGAAGAAGCGCTCATTCAATAAACCACTAAAATCAGTTGAAGTAAGCATAATATTAATCCTGATTATTTAAATACTATTGTATGAAAAAACCACAGATACATATGGAGGTTGACACTGTTTAATGTGTATCTCTGTTTATCTGTGGTTTTCATTGATTTTACTCTCAACTCCAACAGGATGGATTAGAGTTTGCTAGCTAGCAAAATTTAGACAGCAGAGAAGTAGACTTTAGACTTCACTGGGTCAGGATTCATTGTCTTGTCACCAGGTTGCCAACCAGCTGGGCAAACTTCGTCGGGGTGAGACTGAACATACTGAATTGCTTGCAATGTCCGCAGGGTTTCATCAACGCTGCGACCAAAAGCTAGGTTGTTGATAGTAGCGTGCTGTATAATACCATCTTTGTCGATCAGGAACAGACCACGCAAGGCAATGCCTGCTGCTGGGTCAAGCACGTTATAAGCGGCGCTAATCTCTTTCTTGATGTCTGAGACTAGAGGATAATTCAGGTCGCCGACACCACCAGACTTACGATCTGTTTGAATCCAAGCGAGGTGGGAGAATTCACTATCAACGGAAGCCCCAAGGACTTCTGTATTAATTTTCTTGAATTCTTCGTAGCGATCGCTAAATGCTGTGATCTCAGTGGGACAAACAAAGGTAAAGTCTAGTGGGTAGAAAAACAGGACGACATATTTACCGCGATAATCGGAAAGTTTGATTGTCTTAAATTCCTGATCTACCACAGCCGTTGCTGCGAAATCGGGAGCTTGTTGACCAACGCGGAGGCTTCCTTCGGTTCCGTAAGTGAGGGACATTAACCTAATTCTCCTTTATCCGTTTAGTAGCGTTAGAATTCGGGTCAGCTAAAACTCACCCATCTACGCTGTCACAGTTTAATTACAATCTGTTACGACTATATCATACTCATAACGATTTTGAGTAGCAAATGCCCGATTTAGATACAAGAGAATGGTTGCTTACCAATGGCTTGGGAAGTTTTGCCAGCGGTACGGTTTCTGATGTCCGCACACGCACTTATCACGGTTGGCTGTTTACCGCAACAAACCCGCCTTCTGGGCGGACTCTGCTGTTTTCGCACCTAGAAGCTAGCTTAGAAGTATTCGGGGGCGTTGTGGCACTGGGGACAAATGTTTGGGGTAACAGTCAGATTGAACTGACAGGCTACGAACTGCTACGCTGTTTTGATATTAACCCAGTTCCAAAATGGATTTGGGGTCAAGATAACTGGCAGTTAATTAGACAATTGGTGATGCCCTATGGGTTAGTGGGGACTGGGGACTGGGGACAAAGGGAGATAAGCAATGCCCCTGCCCAATTTGGTCATAGAATTTTGATCCAATATCGCTATGAAGGAAGTGATACAGCGATTTTACGGCTGCGACTGCTGATAGCAGAACGTGATTTTCACCACCAGCAAACTGCTAGTCAAGAATTACAGTTCTCAGAATTGGTTGGGCAACAGCAAGTCTGTCTGCAAGCAAAAAATTCTGGGAACTTCGGTATACCTTGGCACTTGCGCTGGACACAAGGAAATTATCAACCAGATGCAGTT
>NZ_CALMFY010000167.1 GCF_937863485.1 uncultured Nostoc sp.
AATACCAAGAATTTTAAATGAATATAGATCCATTAATCTTGAAGCCGACTCATTTGAATTGTATATATATTCATTAATATTGCAGCCGACGCATTGGCATTGTAAAGCGATGCATTAACATTGCAGCCGACGCATTGGTATTGCAAAAGATTAGCAAATTTAATTCGCTACGAATTAATGAAATGCTGTATTTAGTAAGTAAAATTGCAATATTTGTGACAAACATCGCGATGTTTATAACCACAATCGCGATGTTTGTCACCAAAACCAGGGTAGATGTTCAGAGAGTGTCGCGCTTTGCCAAATATTGATACATTTGCCAACGTGCATCAACCTCAGCTTGCGCTTGTTCTAACAAGTGCTTGGCAACGTCGGGTTTGCTCTTGGTGAGCATTTTGAAGCGATTTTCTTGATACATCGAATCTTCTACCGATTGCTTAGGCGATCGCATATCCAATTGCAAAGGATTTTTACCCTGGTTGAGCAACTCTGGATTATGCCGATACAGCAACCAACGACCTGATTCTACCAGAGTTTTTTGGTGATTCATCCCTGTGGTCATGTTAATGCCGTGGGCGATGCAATGGCTGTAAGCAATAATTATTGATGGCCCATCATAAGCTTCTGCTTCCAGAAATGCTTTGAGAGTATGTTCATCTCTAGCACCAAGCGCTACACTCGCTACGTAAACATTTCCGTAGGTCATGGCAATCATCCCTAAGTCTTTCTTAGGTGCAGGCTTACCACTGGCGGCATATTTAGCAACTGCTGCTCGTGGTGTAGCTTTAGAAGATTGACCGCCTGTATTAGAATACACTTCTGTATCCATTACTAAGATGTTCACATTTCGACCACTAGCAATTACATGATCGATACCACCAAAATCAATGTCATATGCCCAACCGTCACCGCCAACAATCCAGACGCTTTTTCTCACCAGGTAATCAGCAAGGGATTTGAGATTTTGGATTTTTGATTTGAGATTGGGGTCGAGAGTTACGATTTCATCTAACTTCTGCTGCAACAGTTCTATTCTTTCCCGCTGTTCCCAAATATCAGCTTCAGATTTTTGTTCAGCTTTGAGGATAGAGTAGACAAGGTTTTCATCTATTTCACTCCCCAATTGTTGCAACAATTCTGCTGCAAACTCAGCTTGTTTGTCGAGAGAAAGACGGAAGCCAAAACCGAATTCGGCGTTATCTTCAAATAGATTATTAGACCATGCGGGGCCGCGTCCTTGGGCGTTTGTTGTCCAAGGAGTTGTGGGGAGATTACCGCCATAAATTGAGGAACAACCTGTAGCATTGGCGATGACGGCGCGATCGCCAAACAATTGTGTTAATAATTTCAAATAAGGTGTCTCACCACAACCTGCACAAGCACCAGAGAATTCAAATAAAGGTTCTTGCAGTTGTTGTTGGCGAATCTGGTTTAATTTTAGCGATCGCCTGTCAGGATTAGGCAAACTCAAGAAGAAATCCCAGTTTTTGCGCTCAAGCTCTTGTAAAGGCAACTGCTGTGCCATATTAATCGCTTTCAGCAATGGCTCAGATTTATCTTTAGCAGGGCAAATATTTACACAAATAGTGCATCCGGTACAATCTTCTGGGGCAACTTGAATGGTAAATTTTTGATTGGCAAAGTCTTTATCTTTTGCATCAGTTGACTTGAAGGTTTCTGGTGCATTAACTAACTCATCCTCTTGATAAGCCTTTGCACGGATGGCACTGTGCGGACAAACCATGACGCACTTACCACATTGTATGCAGACATCCGGCTCCCATACAGGTATCTCTTCGGCAACGTTACGTTTTTCCCACTTGGCAGTACCTACGGGAAAGGTGCCATCAACGGGTAGTGTGCTAACAGGTAAGTCATCACCTTCCCAGACCATGATTTTGCCCAGAACTTCCCGGACAAATTCGGGAGCGGAGTCTAGCAATTTTGGATTTTGGATTTTGGATTTTGGATTGTTGATTGTCTGTGGTACATGTACTTTATGCAAGTTGTCTAAGGTGTTGTCTACAGCTTGCAAATTCATGCGGACAACTTCTGCGCCTTTTTTACCATAAGTCTTGTCAATCGCTTGTTTGATTTTAGTGATCGCTTCTTCTTGTGGCAAGACACCCGCTAAGGCAAAGAAGCATACCTGCATAATAGTGTTAATTCTCCCACCCATGCCACTTTCGCGGGCAACCTCGCTAGCATTGATGGTATATAACTTCAAATGCTTATCGATAATTTGCTGCTGCACTTTGAACGGCAGATTTTCCCAAACGCTATCTGCATCATAGGGACTGTTAAGCAGCAAAGTCGCCCCAGGAATAGCAGTCTTCAAAATATCTATGCGTTCTAAAAATCCCCAGTGATGACAACCAATAAAGTTGGCTTGGTCAATTAGGTAGGTGGAGCGAATTGGCTCTTTACCGAAACGTAGGTGAGAGACGGTCATTGAGCCAGATTTCTTGGAGTCAAAGACAAAGTAGCCTTGGGCGTAATTGTCGGTTTCTTCACCAATAATCTTGATGGAGTTTTTGTTAGCCCCAACAGTGCCATCAGCACCTAATCCATAGAACATTGCCCGAACAACATTATCCGATTCAGTGGAGAAATTAGGGTTAAAACTCAAGGAAGTATGACTAACGTCGTCATTAATCCCAATAGTAAAGTGATTTTTCGGTTTAGCTTGAGCAAGGTTGTCAAAAATGCCCTGCACCATCGCCGGAGTAAATTCCTTAGAAGAAAGACCGTAACGACCACCAATGATTTTAGGGAATGAGAGAGTATTTTCTCCCCCTGCTCCCCACGCCTCATGGATAGCAGCTACAACATCCAAATACAACGGTTCCCCGGCGCTACCTGCTTCTTTGGTGCGGTCAAGAACTGCGATCGCTTTTACACTAGTTGGCAATACTGCAACAAACCTTTGGACATCAAAGGGGCGGTAAAGTCGCACTTTCACTACACCAAGTTTTTCACCACGGGCGTTAAGATAATCTACTGTTTCATGGACGGTTTCACAGCCTGAACCCATAAGAACGATAACGCGATCAGCATCGTTGGCCCCGTAATATTCATAGATTTGATAATGCCTTCCCGTGCATTCTCCAAATTCATCCATGATCCGCTGGACAATTTCTGGACAAGCATTGTAGTAAGGGTTAGCGCCTTCACGTCCTTGGAAGTAGACATCGGGGTTTTGGGCAGTACCCCGCAAGACTGGACGATCTGGGGTGAGCGCACGGCTACGGTGGGCGAGTATCAGGTGATCGTGGATGAGCGATCGCAAATCGCTATCTGAGAGCAGTTTCACCTTCTGCACTTCATGTGATGTGCGGAAGCCATCAAAGAAGTGCATAAACGAGACTCGCGCTTCTAAGGTAGCAGCATGGGCGATGAGAGCAAAATCTTGACTTTCTTGCACCGAAGCCGAACACAGCAAAGCAAAACCAGTAGCACGAGCTGCCATCACATCGCTATGATCGCCAAAAATTGATAAAGCGTGGGTAGCCAGAGAGCGGGCGGCAACGTGAACCACAGCGCTAGTCAGTTCACCAGCAATTTTGTATAAATTGGGTATCATCAACAATAATCCCTGAGATGCCGTGAAGGTGGTACTCAAGGAACCTGTTTGCAATGCCCCATGCACAGCACCTGCGGCTCCTCCCTCGCTCTGCATTTGCACGACACTGGGAACAGTACCCCAGAGGTTGGGACGACCTTCTGCTGACCAAGCATCTGCCCATTCACCCATTGCTGAAGAGGGGGTGATCGGATAAATGGCAATCACTTCATTTAATTTGTAAGCAACACGGGCGACAGCCTCATTCCCGTCGATGGTTGCAAAAGTTTTGTTCATAATATGATTTTTGTCCCCGCCTCTAAGCTGCATTATCAGAACACGTGAATATAAGAATCAGAAATAGCCCGAACTAGAAAGTGAGTGGATTATATGCATTCAAGATTTATCACTAGGATTTACTCTGTGTTTAAAGGATAATTTACTGATGGCTTTTAGCTCTTAAATTAACTTTCAACAAATACTGCATCTATTAATATCTCATCTGCAATATTGCATCTATTAATATGTATTAATAATGTACTCAATAACTGAAGTCTTTGTTTGATAATACTTTCAGGCAGTTTCTTCTTTTTTGTGGGGTATAGGGTCGGGAATCTCTGATACAAAATATTCCCGAAATGAGGAAATTTACCAAAATGAGGAAATCTTATTGACTTTTGACTTCTCAATTCGACCACAACATAAATCTCCATTTGCTTGTAAGACAAAGCAGCCTCCAAAGTTTGGAGGCTCGCCACAAGAGATTTGTTGACAAATAATGCTTATTGAGTTTGAGCTATAAACTCACTTTTCTGCATTGCTACCATAAAGTTTGACCAAAGGTAAACCTTTATTGGGAATACTACTAAGAAAAAGTTGTTTAATATCGTTCGATTTATACGATAATAAAGAACTCAAGACTGCAATGATCGTTGATATCAATACCAAACTTAGATGAAGACCAGTCAAGATAAAAACCAATGTTAAAAGTGCAAATATCAAAGTGCAAATATTAGAAAATCTTTGTACCTTTTCTATAAGAACCAGAGAATTACGACAACTTGGACAATGCTTTGTATGTCTATGCCATCGGTCATATAGTTGTTCATCATTCAATTGTTTAAAACTGCCTTCTACACACCCTTGCCATGAAGGACTACCTCCAGCAAATTCGTCTAGCCATTTTCTGAAAGTTATAATACCCACATCAGCCGGAGAAGGCATAAAGTATGCCTTTTGCCATTTTGTATCTAACAATGACTGATTCACTTCCTGAGAATGCATAGCTGATAAATCTTGGTCACTTAACTTGTACGTGGATAAGTGCTGTAACCCAGTTTGTAAATCCTTTGGAAGAATCTCTAACCAAAAATTTCTTTTAACTAAACTTCCATCAGAAATAAACTTGCCTATGTACCTACAGTAACCTGGTTGTGTAGGAACAAAATACAACTGAAAAATATTAGTTTTGCCGTTGGGGTAACGATATATCGTAGTATTAGAAGAGGGTGGAATAAACTTCCGCATCGCTTCCATATCTTTGTTGAAGAGATTGTAGCCTTGATGTTTGAGAGTAAAACCTTCTTGAGCAGATATTTCTCCAACAGATTCAAAATGTTCCATAGGCACAGCTGTTTTAGGTGAAAAAATACCTATTCCTTCATGAAGAAATTCTGCATGAGAAGGATCAAAAGTACTTTCAACAGATACGGTATAACCAACAGGAACTTCTGTCATGTGCCAGGAAGTAGAAGATATATCTAGTTCGGACTCAGGTATGATTGCTGGCTGCTTGGAGTTACAATCCTCAAAGGCTGTTGAACTATCATCTGGCCATACCCAAAGCAATTCTTGGGTAACTTGTGTAGGATATGTAGTAACTCTTGACCTTAAACTATCACAAGCAGTTACTTCTGCTTGGCTACCAGCCAACATGGGAATATGAATGCATTTCCCTTCACTGTTAAAACACCAACCGTGATGTCTACACATTAAGTTTCCATCTTCAGTGATGCTTCCCATAGATAGTCGCACCAACTTATGAGGACAAACATCATCCATTACTATCCACTTTTGATTTTTGTCTCTCCAAATCACCAGCTTTTTCCCCAGAAGAGTGATAGGAGTGGGATTCAAAATATCTAAGTAGCTTAAAGGGATAATAGGATACCACTGTTTAGCCCATGAGAACTGAGTTGTCATAACAAGAGCTAGAAACCTAATTTATAAAACTATATTAGTACACTAAGCCGTTGAACGATTTTTGCTGAATGAATCAAAGGCGACGCCGATAGCGAAGCGTTAGCGAGTCTTCGAGCGTCATAGCCCGTCGTAGACATCGCAAGCTTTCGGCTCAAGGATACACCAAAGTGAATGCGTGAATTACTCAAATGAGAAAGCAATCAAGCATTTAAAGAAAGCAATATGCCATTTTGCTTGCTGAATCTACCGAAATGAGAAAGCAATCAGGCATTTTGAGAAAGCAATATGCCTGATTGCTTGCTGAATTTACCGAAATGCTTGCTGAATCTACCGAAATGAGAAAGCAATCAAGCATTTTGAGAAAGCAATATGCCTGATTGCTTGCTGAATCTACTGAAATGAGAAAGCAATCAGGCATTTTGAGAAAGCAATTAGGTATTTCGCTTATTAAATTCGACTTTATCTTTACTTTTAGTTTATAAATGACCTCTAAGCAGCCATTATTACAACTATTTTCAGGTAAATAGACCACATTGTAAGGGCACATAAATGATGCGATCGGCAATATCGAAAATGCGATTATCGTGGGTAACTAGCAAAATCGTACAGCCTTGTTCTTTAGCTAGCTTCTGCATTATTTCTACAACATCGCGCCCAGATTTTTTGTCAAGTGCAGCAGTGGGTTCATCTGCTAAGACAATCTTAGGATGGCTGACTAAGGCACGAGCGATGCCTACGGCGGGCTACGCCAACGCTACCCGTTGCTTTTGCCCTCCAGATAGTTTCTCTGGGTAGTAATCTACACGATCTGCTAAACCGACAGTTGACAAAATTGCGATCGCT
The DNA here is from genome assembly GCF_937863485.1 of uncultured Nostoc sp. Taxonomy (GTDB): domain Bacteria; phylum Cyanobacteriota; class Cyanobacteriia; order Cyanobacteriales; family Nostocaceae; genus Nostoc. The sequence continues at coordinate 6,608 of NZ_CALMFY010000167.1, forward strand.
TTGGCGTCAATATCTTGATTCAAAAAATCGTCATGCAACTCTAAGGACATTCGCACATTTTCTCTTGCGGTTATTAATTGTGTACAATACACTCTTGCTTAGGGCGTTAAAAAAACTCTCTATTCTAACTCCTGACTATTGACATTAAAAAACATCCGCCGGGTCAGCAGTTCGTAACTTCCGCATAGCGATCGCCCCAGAAACACTACACATGATCACGGTCAAAATCCAAACTTGTATTGCCCGTTCCATTTTCATAAAAATAGGAAGCATTGTGGCAGCGTAGGTGACTTGATACAATCCAAAAGAAAGGATGAATCCAGGAAGAAAACCTAAGATAGCTAATAACAATGCTTCTTGAATTAGGACTCTTAAGAGATAGTTATCAGTGTATCCCATTGCTTTGAGGGTGGCGTATTCTGGCAAGTGGTCAGAAACATCAGAGTAAAGGATATGTCCCGCCATCGGTGCTTTGATGTAGGCTCCCGCCAACTCGGTTTGGGCATGTTTGAGTGTGGCGATCGCATTTTCAACTTCTGTCTTGGCTGCGGCTACATCTACAGGTCGGACTTCTGCAATACTGGTGAGTGTGGCTTTGGCTTCACTAACTTGTTTGCTACCAGTGGCATTAGTGCGGGTGAGTGCTGCTTTGGCTTCAGCTAATTGTTTACTAGCAGTGGTGTTAATCCGGTTGAGAACTGCTTTGGCTTCGTCTACTTGCTGTTTGGCAATATCTCAATACAGTTCAGTTAAGAATAATTGTAGGTTGGGTTGAACGTAGACAAAGGAGGCGGATTAAGGCACGTCTAGGTTGGGTTTCGTTTCTCAAACGCTACTTGCTTCTCTTTTGGCGTTAGCCTCTCCCAATGTGATAAGGGGAGACGCGCAAGGGACAAGTCGGGAAACCCGCTTGGGCACTGTGGCTCCCCAACCTACACAATATATTTTATGTGGCTCTAACCCAAGCGTATTGCCGTATATCTGGATGAAGACCGATAAATACTTAGAATTCTTTGTTAATATTAGTACAATATATTTTAAAAAAGTTACTGAAGAGGGAGACAAACAGTAGCTTTAGCTCTTTGGAATACAATGGTTTTGTGGGAATCATTACTAAACCCCCAAAAAGTATCAAAAATTATTCTGTAATATAATAAACTATGTGTTTTTTATTAAATACAATTTATGCCTTATCGGAGAAAATTTTTAACAAGAGCAGGATATACTACCCTTTCTGCCTTATTGACTATGGGGTTTTTACAAAAGGATAAGCAAAGAGAAGACCAGAGCACGAATTCTATCGCAGCAAATAATCCAATTAAAAATGTAAATTCTCCACTTCGGCAATTAGCTGCCGCCAAAGGAAAGCGTTATGGCACAGCAATTGATGGTGACTTTTTGCGAAAAGAGAAGGATTACGCTGACCTGATTGCTCGTGAATGTTCGATTGCGACACCAAATGGTGAATTAAAATGGGCCGGCACTGAACCAGAGCCAGGAAAATTTACCTTTGAATCAGCAGATGCGATCGCCAATTTCTGCCAAAAGCATAATATGACAATGCATGGTCATACCCTTTTTTGGCACTTGTCAAAACCAGACTGGGTTCCTTACCCCCCTACTCTTAAAATGCTCGAACGCCATGTTACTGGTGTCATGGGGCATTATCGCAAGAGTCCGGTTTTAAAATCTTGGGATATTGCCAACGAAATTATCGCTGATACTCCAGATGGAACTGACAACCGCTATGGTTTGCGTAGAGGGGTAAAACCAGAATTGATTAGAGACTTATTTTTAATAGCAGCTGAAGTTGATAGAAATAAGAAATTTTGCCTAAATGATTTTGGCATTGAAGGCGCTACATGGAAATCAGACCATTATTTAAAAATGGTGGAATATCTGAAAAATAATGGGGTCAAACTTGACTGGGCAGGTCTGCAATCGCATCTATGGTTTTCTAAGAACTATCCTTTTGACGAGAAAGGATTTAGTAGCGTCTTAAAACGGTTAAAAGACCTGGAAGTTAAACCAGTAATCACTGAATTAGATATTATTATTGATACTCCATTTCCTGATAGTATTGAAAAGCTCGATCAAATGGTAGCGGATGGTTACAAGCGATTTCTTGAGCTGTGCTTTGCAGGTGGAGTTGATACCGTGATTACATGGGGAATTACTGATCGTCACACCTGGATACGTTATCCTCAATGGATGCCACAAAAATACAAGGATAATCCAGAGTTCCAGAAATTTCTGCGTCCGCTTCCCTTCGATGAGAACCTGAAACCTAAACTTGCCCGCAAGGCTATTGCTCAAGCTTTTCAATAAGCAACTTATACTCGCACCCAGATGTAAATAGCGCTTTTAAGTGTCATTCTGAACGAAGTATGTGGCGAGATTCTTCCTTATTTACAAGGATGAAAGTTGAATAAAACATCTTGACTGTAGCGCTTTTCGTTTGTACGCAATCCACTTTGACCTCTCTCCTAAAAGGAGGAGCCACTACGTTGGGAAGCCAGCGCGGTCTTCTCCCATTCGTGAGAGGCTAGCGCCTGCCGTAGGATGCCCTTTTCAAGAGCGTCTCCTGTCTTGAGAAGGGCTGTACATGAACGACTGGCGTCCGGCTCTGCCGACGAGCCTTGCATGTGGCATCAGAGGCTTTGAATTTACTCCCCAACGCTACAAGGGTTGGGGCGGTTCTTGTTAGGTCTGTATTGCGTTCAATTGAGAAGTATTATAATTAATGATTAAGCCTTATACCATTTCTTTGTGAGGCTGCGCCAAATTTTCTTGGCTTCTTATTTTCTTTCTTTGTGTCCTACCCTACGGTCAGCCACTTCTCAACTCTTGGAGAGGCTGCACCCTAAGCAAACGCAAGAGCGTCTCTAAGAGTTGCGATGCCGCAGGCTTTACGAGGCGCTTTGCGTAGCTTGCTTCTCCGTAGGAGTACGTGTCTATGCGTTCAACTCTTGGAGACCCAACTCTTAGAGAGGCTGGCGCTTAGGGCGTAGCTATGCCGCAGGCTTTACGGCATGGTTCGACTGCGTTCACCAGCCGCTCAGGGCATCGCGCTGCGCGTAGCTTGCTTCTTTGCAGGAGTATGCGGTTCGTTCCTCATATAGTTTGGCGCATCTTCATACAGAATTGGTATTACCAGTATTTTATAAATTCATGACGAATTGAGCGACCTACTGGTAAGGCCTGGCGAGACTCAATCACGCTACAAACTTGTGAAATCTTGTACTAAGAAATAGCAGCATTTTATTTCTTTTTTGTTTACTTGAAATACTCCAAATTTCTCGTAAAAATAATGTGCCAACAAACCAAGGCTCAAGTAAGTAACGTCTCCAAAGTCTTTTAGGTTCACACAACAAGCGATACAACCATTCCAAGCCGACCTTTCCCATCCAGCGAGGAGGAGTGGGTATTGCTCCTGATACATAGTCCATGCAGGCTCCACTAGTCAAAATGGTGTTGGTGTGAATATGTTCAAGATTTTCGGAAATCCAATACTCTTGGCGTGGCATACCCATCCCCACCATTAATATATGGGGTTTGTAAGCATTAATTGCAGCCAGAGTGGCAAGATTTTCTTGACTATCTTTATTCATATCAATGTAGCCATGAGCGCAAGAAATCTGTAAACCAGGAAATCTCTGACGCAAAATACTTGCTCCTTGTTCAGCAACTCCTGGCTTTGAACCTAAATAAAATACACGCCAGTCTTTATCAGCTGCTTCTGCCATCAGAGGCCATACCCAGTCAGCATAGGTTACTCTTTGTTCTCGTTTCATTGGAAAACCCAACAGCTTTCCAATAAACAATAGAGGCATACCATCAATGTGGATATATTCTGCCTTGGCATAAAAAGCTTGCATTGTTGGATCATTATGGAAGAGATAAAGACTATGCAAGTTGTGATTAGCAATAATCAATTTCTGATTTTGCTCAATAGATTCTTTAATCAAAAAATTCAACTCAGGGATAGAAAGGGCATCCACTTGAATACCAAGAAGTTTATAAGATGAAGTCCGGATCATAAATTTTTTTAGTATTAGATTATATGAGTAAAGGTTTAATACTACTGAGTATGCGATCGCTGTTTTTTCAAGATTTGTTCAGCACCTTCAACTAAGTTCTGTACTCTAGCAGCCCAACTGTGATGATTTACTATCTCAATACAAGCAAATTGTCCCATTTCTGCCAGTGTTTCTCTTTTCTGATAAGCTTCCAATAAGGTACGTTTTAAATCATTTTTATCACCTGGTTTAAATAGGAAACCTGTTTTGCGATCGCAAATCAACCGTTTAGCATCTTCAAAAGCTGATGCTATGACTGGTTTAGCCATTGCCATGTATTCATAAAGTTTCATAGGTGAAAGATACATTTTCCCCATTTTTAGTTGAACTTGCCCAGAGTAACCAACATCAAATCCAGCGATATACTGGGGTACTTCTAGCCAAGAAACTCGACCTATAAAAGCTACATAAGGCGAAATACCTAATTCTTGACTCTGCTTTTCCCAAGCAGATTTCATTGCACCATCGCCTACTACTACCAACGAAATGTCTAAGCCTTCGGCTCGTAATTCAGATATTGCTTCTACTAATAAGTCTAAACCAGCCCAAGCATATAAACTACCTATAAAACCTATAGTAAAACCTGAAAATATTCGCTTGGGGACATGTATTTTAGGATTAATAAAATCAATATCAACTCCGTTTGGTATCAAGACAATTTTTTCACTTGAAATTCCAAAATCCTCTACTAAAATTTCTTTTAAAGTTTCACTTCCACAGGCTAAAACATCACATTTTTGATATGCTCTAATTTCCATCCATTGAGCTAATCTATACAGGATCAATGCTTTTCGTTCTGCTTTTGCTTCATAAAAAAGTAATGCTTCAGCTTGCAAAATCCAAGGTATTCCCTGACGTTGGAATATCCAGCCCAAACATTGCAAAGTCGCAGCGTACTCATAGACCCAATCAACTTGATTTTTAAGTTCTTGGTAGCTTCTCCAGGAGTTAATGACACCAAGCCCGATACGCATAAAATCTACTGCTAAGGTGTAGAAAAATCCTTTGCTGATTAATTCACCAGAACCATTCGCCGACCATTTTTTTGAAACTTTATCTCCGACAATAAATGTTTCGATTTTCCACTCAAGTGTTTGAAAGCCCTTCAGGATTCCTAAAATTCGGGAACGGGGCCCAGACATTTCTGCATCAGGATGTGTTGAAATCCGAGGTGCTGCCGCTAAAAAACCAAGCCGTCGCTGCATTTTGGAACTCCTTAAGGTTGCGAACTACTTTGTGGAATTTCTTCTGCAAATGTGGGAGATGCAGCCAAGTTTTTGTAACCAATAATGGCTCGGAGATAAGGTAAACACCAATAAATTACCCAGAAAAACCCAGAATGGCGACGACAGAATTCAGTCCAAGGTTTGAGTGGAAATGCTTTGACTTGAATTACCTTTCTTAAGCGTTCTAAAACAGATAATTTTGTATCTACCCAACTATTGCGGATTGAGTTTTTACCACAGGTTCCGACATATCCAGGTACAACCCATATCGAGCAACCATTCTTTCTTGCTCTCAAACCATAATCTAGGTCTCCTAAACTGTGGATAAATGCTGCATCAAGATTCCCTACTTTCTTTACAACCGCACGAGGAATTAGCACGCAGTTACCAAACATCGTGTCACATTCTTGAAAAACCTGAGTTGAGCCTAAAAATTCATATTTATTAGAGTACCATTTGCAAGATTTCACTGCACCGCCGTATGAAGCTTCTCTTGTTATTGAATCTTGAGTCGTACCAACTAATATTGAATTTTCTCGGACAGATTCTAATAATTGTTGATGAAGCGTCGATAGACGTTCTAGGGTGTTTGATTCTAGTATTGTGTCGTCATTCAACCAGAGATAATAGTCATAATCTTTTTGCATTGCTTCAGCAAACGCTAGTCTCATTCCTCCCACCCAGAATAGATTCCCATTGCCTTGAAGAATCTGGACTTGTGGATAAAAAACTTTCACTGCCTTTGAAGTGCCGTCATAACTTCCATCATCGGTTAAGTAAACATCAAAAGACTTTGTTTGTTGAGCTAAGGCACGCAGACAATTCAGAGTTGTCTCACGCCTGTTAAAACAAGTCATTATTACTGCTAACTGTGGTTGCTTCATGGAGTATTTTTTATGATGTTAATCTAATTTTATAAAACAAAAATTAAAGGCTTGTTTCGTTTGTTAGATAGAAAAAAGCTCTTGAAAATCTTTCCAATTATATTTATGCAATTCTTCTAATTTTATATATCGAGATTGAATGCCATTCGGCGCAGCAAAGTATTTTTCCCTCATGACATCTGGTTGTATTTTTCTACCACCTTCTTGTTCAATAAGATTAGCGATATAAGTGCAATAAGCTAACCTCCAATCATTCATTTTTTTCAGAGTTTGTTCTCGAATCTTTTTTGGGTCAGGTGCTAACTGTTTTAAAGTTTGCACAGCTTCAGCAACTTTCTCAGACTCTGGAGCAACAATAACGGAGTTCTCAGGAGTAAAAAATTCATCTCGTCCACCTTTACTTGGAGTACTGACAACAGGAATTCCGCACAGTAAGTACTCGCTTGATGCTAAATTTGCTCCTTCGACTGCTGAAAGAATCAAACCGACAGAGGATTGATTATACTTTTTTGCTAACTCTGTACGTGCAATAAATTCTTTGTTAAAATCTGCATATTTCAATTCCGGACAGAATTTATGTAAGTCACCACCATAGGATACAACCATCAATTTCTCTACGTTTTTTGCCAGCCAAAGACGCTTTGATTGATTGAGTTGTGCCGTGTAAATTGCATCATAAAGCTTTGGTTGCTCGATAACTTGATATAAATATTCATTAATATAAAAATTTTGGTTGAAGTGCGCTCCACGAATTAAAAAACGTTTTCGCAATTCTTCTTCATCTGACGCATTTACCATTAAGTGATGCGTTCTTCCCTCAACGCCATGTATGGTTGCTTTTATCTTTCTTAGTAAAATTTGCTTAGGTGTTCCACACCACCCAGGGATATGTTCTAAAACGTGTTTAGGACGAAACCATTTAGGTAGAGGTTGATATGTGATTTTGCTTTTTTCGTAAACCACTCCCCCCAGTAAAGGATAGCTTCCAAGAAAGGAAACAATAAGCGGCCGAGTACTAAAAATATAAAAACCGTGAAATAACATTTAAATACTTTGCCTCAATTAAGTATGTAACTCAAAGGTGATAATAATCATTTAAAACTTTGCAATTTTTTCTATCCAATTACTCACTTGACTATTCAATTTAAACACGCGTAGCTTTTGTTCTATTTTCCTCACAGTCAACATATATCGGTGCATTACTGATGTGCGCGGCATCTTATATCTAACAACTCCTTCGCATAACCATTGATATTTATCTGAACTTCGATTAAAGTTTTTTAAGCTTTGAATTTGTGAATTCCAATCATTATAAAAAAACAAATTAAAATAATGTATCGACACTATGTCATCCCAAGCTTTAAGTCTTGATTCTTTAGATAAGCGATTGTGTAAAGGTAATGGATAACTGTAAGCAGAAGAAAAATGAGAAATATTTTCTTCCAGCGAGCATAAAGTCACAGATAAGACTGACTGTTCCACAAAATAAATCCCTTGAGGAGGGGTAATATTCATACGCATTACCTTCTCAAAGTTTTCTTTCCAGGCAGTAAATATACCTACACTCCTTCTTACAGCAACCAAACCAGAATTCCAGTAGGCTCTGATTTTTTTATTACCAATTGGTGTGTCAACAAATACCTCACGCTTCACATTCAGCACTTCATATAGTTTTTGCCAGTACCATTCTTGAGGGTCTCGCAGACCTGTAGAACCAATTCCTTGACCATACTCAGGACGTATGCGAATGTTACAATTTACTGGCAATAAAAATTCCTTTGGCTCATAAAAAAAGCATTTGTCACTGTCTAAAAAAACTAATATTTCTGCATCGATATGTTGTTCGGCATAGCCACAAACCAGAGGTTTATTGGCTAAATAATATTCATGAAATTCTTGATTGATAGGAACTTGTTGATGAGTCACCTGCAACGCTTCAAATGCTTGTTGGGTTTGCTTTGATATCGGTTCACCCACTCTAGGATGAAAACTATATATAGGTGTATTTTTCAATTCACCGCAGAACTTACGAATACTTTCTGCAAGCATCAAAGATTGACCTTGTAAACGACCAGGTTCTGTACAAATTATAAACGCTATAGGTATTGACATATTATGAAGTGTTTATTTACTAAGTTAATTAATAAATGAAGATTTATTTGCCATAAACAATATTTCTTGAAACAAAACTGAATAACGACGTGCTTGAAGTTCCAAAGTGAATTCTTGTTCGGCTTTCTCACGAGCATAGAATGACAGCTTGTGCAATCTCTGCTCATTTTCAAGTACCCAGGTAATTCCTTTAGCAAAATCCTCAACTTCATAAGGTTTAGCTAAATACCCGTTCTGCTGATGATCAACAATATCTTTTAAGCCAGTAGAATTAAACGCAACAACTGGAGTACCACAAGCGAGTGATTCAGAAGCTGTCTGTCCAAAAGACTCTTGAAGAGACGGTACAAGCATCACATCAGCTGCTGAGTAAACAGTTGCTAAAGATATATCATCGTGTAAGTGTCCCAAATAGTGTGTTTTTAAGCCCAAATCAGGTGGATTATCGGGTTGAGATGCTCCAAAAATCACAACTTCTAAGTCATCCTTCCAGCCAGATTTACTCAATTCTTGTAGAGCTGGTTGCAACAAATGAAATCCTTTATTTCTATCGCTTGTTGCTTCTATCGCTCCAAACAGTATCAGCTTCTTATCTTGGGGTAGATTGAGTGCTTCTCGTGCAAAATGTTGATTAATCGGTCGATATTTTTGAGTATCCAGTCCGTGGGGAATTACCTCAACTCGCAAATTTTGAAACAAAGAACTGGAATGAGCGCGCTGCGCTAACCAATGACTTGGTGAAACTAAAGTTAAATTCAAATTTTTCCAAGCTTTTACTTTGCGTTGCCATACCCAACGGGATAAATCCCATTCTTTACCACTGTTGAGTTGAGGACAAGCTCCACAGGATACTTTATAGCGATCGCATTCTCCAGTAACGTGACATCCGCCAGTAAACCCCCACATGTCATGGAGAGTCCAAACTAGAGGACGCTTCAGTTTAGGGAATGTTTCTATCTGCATAAAACCTGCACTAATCCAATGCAAATTAATTATGTCTGGATTAATCTGAGCAACTTTAGGAATAACTCTATCTGGCAACCATTGAATGAAAAATGGAGTCTTTTTCTTTTGAGGATAAAGCTTTAATGGTAAACTTTCAATTGTCAACTTTGCCTTAGCAATGCCTTGAAAGAGTTTAATATTAGGTGCAATTACTGTTTTATCATTACTATATTTTTCCTGAACTAACATTTTTGATTCTAGTCCTATATCCTCTAAACCTGTATGCAAACGATATGCAGCCCTCGCTGCACCTCCACTAATATCATTGGTACTAATATGTAAAACTTTCATTTTTATTAACTTTATAATCACTAAAATTATTTCTGACTGCGATAATAGCTAATCGACTAAAATATTTTTATGATTTCGTTGATATTCAAGAGTCAAAGATAACGACGTTGTGACATACATTAACCAATTCCAACTAGGAGTTAATAATCTGGCTTCTGAGAAATTCACTATGACAATGATAAGTAGCATCTGCATTGGCCAATAATCTTCCGGTTTTTTGGCGATATAAATAATTCGAGTCAATGCCATTACAAAAAACCGGACAAACCCTGCTACAAAAGTCAAAAAACCTAATAACCCTAATTCTAACAATAGTTCTAAAAAACCATTGTGAGCATTACTTGCCCAATCATAAGTAGCTCTGAGATTAGATGCAGTATTACTAGTCCAAAATCCTGAAAATCCATAACCTAGCCAAGGTCTTTCCAAAATCTTGGAAATCACTAGCCCCCAGAGGTCAGAGCGTCCATTGAATGTAAGGTCTTTACCAGAAGTACCAACTACAGTTTCAGCATTATTGAGAAGTAATATTGAAAAAATAATGAGTAACATTAAAGCTGAAGTTATCATAATAACTTGTAATTTATAATTAGTTTTTTTCAGGGATTTGTAGAAAGGTAAAAATAATATCATTGCTAATAGGATCGTTAAAGATGTTGTTGAACGTGAGAGAATAATTAGACATATAGATATCCCACATAGTGCCCACATCAACCAGCGATATTGATGGCTACTAAGAGCAAGGTGTAAAAAGACTCCTGCGCTCCAAGCCATCATGTAACCTAATTCATTTTTATGACCAAAAATTCCGCTCCACATATTTACTAATTCAGGTGATTGGTGAATATAACCTGGCATGAATGCAGAGAATATCATAGATAATAATGCCGCTACACCAAGTGCCCAAGCTATTAGCCTCATTTGTTCCCTAAGGGGATAACGCATTGCCAAATAGATTGCAATAAAATATATTCTGATTAGACCTTTTATATCTTTTAGAGTAGAACTTAGGTCTTCTGACCACAATATAGAAAATATAACTATTGTTAGTAAAAAAAACTCTAATGGACTTTTGGTAATTACATAAATAAAACCTTTCCAGTATAAACTTATGAAATAAAATAAAATTAAATATGAAACTATATTCAAGAAAGTATCTACCTTATCGCCTCCAAGGGTAGACATAGAAATTTCTTGTGCAGGGTGGATTGTTAATGCCCCTACAGCAATGAGTAATAGCAAAATAGTTAATATTTTTTCTGTTAATTTTACCTTCATTGCTGACATTTAATTTGTTAATTTACTAAATATATTACTATTTTTTGATCGTTGAGTAATTCAATCTTTTCTTCACTTCCTCTTTAAAAATATCCAATGCAGTTGCTTTATAGACTGTTTTTTGGGTAAATTTATCTGCCTCTATATTCCTCACAATAAACGGTGGATGTTTTAAAGGAAATTCCATCGCTTGCATCGGCATATTGATGAAGGAAAATTCTTGATTGGAAGTGAAATGAGTTGCGTCTGCACCAACACCAACATTAGAGATTAAATTAATATTGGGAATAATACTTAAGCTACCTTGTATCCAGCAAGCAAATGTCCATTGGTAATCCCAGGTTATACCTGTAGGATTGTTATAAACAGATTGAAATATTCGTCGCCAAAAATTTACTGCTTTTGGGTCTATAAGAATATCATGTAAAAGATTTTCTGCTTGTACCTCTTTCCAGAGTTTGATGGTCAAATCATAATGTTGCCAAGCACGTCTCCAACTTGCCCAACCCCAGCAGTGGTTATAGCGAGAAAAATAGTAACTGTAATTTGTGTGTTTTCGTCCCAATTGAAGATTTTGAGCAGAGATTGTCGCGATTCTAGTATCGTTTCTATATTTTTCCAGCAGTTCTTCACTAAATCTGAAAAATGTTGGGTGAGGGATACAATCATCTTCTAAAATAATTGCCTCTTCAACATTATTAAATACCCAATCTAAACCACTAGATACTCGTTTTGCACAACCTAAGTTGATATTAGAATAATTCTTGATCACTTCGCAGTCCCAATCAACTCTCTCGATGATTGCCCGAGTTGCTTCACACTTTTCTGCTTCACCTTCACGGTCAGTGCGGGGACCATCTGCAATTACAAAAAGTTTTGTTGGCTTGGCTTGGCGAATAGCATTAAAAACTTTCTCTGTTGTTTCTGGGCGCTTGAAAATAATAAAAGTTACTGCTGTTTGCATAAAGGTTAAATATAAACGATCAATATTTGTAAAAAGTAAGAAGCGATCGCACCTGAATCTGAAATATTTTTTGTGTTCTTGAATCAAATGCATTGCATACAAAAGTAGCAGCAGCTTGAGAGATTATGGTTGCGATCGCAGCCCCAAGTCCTGCATATTTAGGAATCAGTAATAAATTGAGAATAATGTTTAGTATGGCTCCAAATAAAGTCTTACCTAAAGAAACGTGGTTCAAACCTTCAGCAATAAACCACGGTGATGTTGCAAGACCCATAAATACAAACAAAGAAGTCCAAATATGAACTGCTAATATTGGCCCCGCTTCTGCATATCCACTTCCAAACATCACCATAATTATATTGTCAGACAGAAATGTCATTGGAAGAGCAATTGCCAAAGATATACATGTCATTAAACTGAGTAATTGTCCTATTCTGTGATAGTAAAGACTTTCTGATTTTTCCTTGGCTGCATAAATTGCAGGAGCAACAGAAGAAACAATAGCTGCCGGAATAAAATACCAAATTTCAGAAATACGCACAGCAGCAGAATAAACTCCAACCTCGCTATCTCCGATCATTTGACCTAACATCACCTGATCGATTCTCATAAAAATCATGATAGCGAAGCCCGAAAAAATTAGAGGTAAACTCTCTTTCAAAAGAGTTTTGGCAGCCGCAAAACTCCAACGCCATAACCACAATGAAGACCCTTTGAGTTGGTAAACAATCAGCAAGCTAATTGCACTCATCGCAAATTCTGCTAACGTTACCCAAGCAAAAGCTAGCAATGGTGCTTTTGTTAAAATTAGTGCAATTTTGATGACACTATTTAGGAGAAATGCTGTGTTCTTAGCAATCACAGTGTATTTTGACTGCACCTGTGATTGAAACCACAGTTCAATAGTATCAGCCGCCCTAAAAATTCCTGCCATTCCTAAAATTGCAACTAGCCATATCTTCAGTGTTTCATGCTCACCTAAGAAAAACATAGTGCTAACTGCTAATAAGACAGAAGCAATTCCACCCAGCAATTTTAGCCAAAAAGTGGTTCCTAAAATTTCCTCTTTGTTTGATGATTGACGGACAATATGGCGAACTACTACATCGTCCAGTCCTAAAGTGAAAATTGGGCTAAATAAGCTAACAAAAGCTAAAGCATAGTTAAAGAGACCATACTGCTGTACTCCTAAATACCGTGCTACCCATACTCCTACGACCAAGCTTGCACCCATACGTAGAATGCGGTCAGCAAACAACCAACCTGTATTGGCAATAATTGCGCGCAGTCCAGAACGAGATTTAAATTTTGATAAATTTTTAAATTTTAATTTACTTAACATTATTTTTATAAATTAATTATTTAAAATTCTCTATTTTTTTCAATATTGTGAATTTTTTTACAGATAAAATAACGTACATTTATGCATGAATTTACATTATTTATCGCTTATAAAGTTTTTAATTTACCAGTCATAAAAGTTTTAAAAAAGTAGCTAGATAATAACACTATGCCCTTGATTTTCCAAAAAAAACTATGCTCAAATAAAAATATTATTTTTAAATATAAAATAAAATCTTTATATTTTGGACATGGGATTGTTTTTAACTCATTGAGAGATGTGAAAGCTAAGAATAATGGTGAACTAAGATTATTTTTTTGCAGAATGTAATTAAATAGGGAATTGCGTTTCCAGAACCTTTTGTATTCATAGTTGTTGTCTATATTTAAAAAATTTTTATTATGATACTGGTTATTTTGATGGATTCTATACATTACTAAAGGTTTAGACAGGTAAAACTTTTTAGCTCCTACTAAAGAAGCTCCCCAGATCAGACAGTCATCAGCCCTTACACGCCAATCTTCTATATATGGAATAGGTAAAAATTTTCTGATTATTTCTCTACGTATTGATAATGTTGAAGTTATGGAACCAATCCATTCACCATTATATAAAGTTCTGATTACTGAATAACCCAAATCTAAATCAACTGCATCACTTTGAAACGTTCCTTCTACTGCTCCAAATTTTTTATACGCACAAAATAGAAAATCACATTCACTACGTCCCTTATAAAACTTTAAGGTGGTTTCTAAATATTGAGGTTCATAAATATCATCTGCATCTAAAAAAAAGATAATGTCCCCAGTTGCAGCTAAAAATCCTTCGTTAAAGGATGATAATTGTCCTTGATTTTTTTCTTTTAAGATAGATTTAACATTAGCTACTTGAGTAAATTTAGTGATGACTTCCGCAGAATTATCTGTGGATGCGTCATCAACAATAATAATTTCATCAAATTTCACTGTTTGATTTAAAGCGCTATCAATTGCCTCTGATAAAAATTCAGCGTAATTGTAATTATTAATTAAACAAGATGTTTTGATTTGATTTTTATCCATGTAAAAATTTCTTGCTCATAAAAATAAAAGGGATTGAGATAGTTGTAGTAAGGATCGCTTTCACGATTTATAGGATAACTTAACGCTCTTTAGAAAATTTTGTTAAGCTACTAGATACTAAATCTTGTTCAATTTGTCGTTTTTTGGTGTCATAAAAATAATTATTAGGTTCATTTTTAGTATTCACACCATTGATGACTATCCCTAACACCTTCTGACCTGACTGCGTTAAAAACTCTTTAGCTGAATTCGCACTGTTAAGGTCAACCACTCCAGGACGAACAACTAATAAGATACCGTCAGTCAGGGTACTTAAAACAGCAGCATCTGCTATTCCTGATAGAGGAGGAGTATCAAAAATTACAAAATCGTAATCTCTTCCGAAGTCACTAACTAATATTGCCATCCGTTGAGAATCTAGCATTGCTACCGGATTGGGAGGCAAAGCTCCGGAAGTAAGAACCTCAAGATTAGGCATCACTTCTTGCACAGCTGCATCTAAAGAAACTTGACCAACAAGGACATTACTTAGTCCCATTGTATTTGTTAGCCCCCAGATATGATGCTGTATGGGATGACGCATATCTGCATCCACCAATAACACCCGACGCCCGGACTGAGCCATAGTTACAGCTAAATTTGCAGATACGTCAGACTTTCCTTCTTTGGCAACGGAACTTGTAACTACAATGCTTTTGAGCGGTTTATCAGAACGGAGGAACTTCAAGTTCACTTGTAGTATTTGGTATGCGTTACCAAGAGGGAAGTAAGGAATATCTCTGCCAATGATTTTGGGAATAGCTCTATCAAGTCCTGCTATAGAAGAATGATCTTTACCATTTCTACCTTGTGTGGGAATCACTCCCAAAATACTGTATTTCAAGACTTCTTTGGCTTCTTTAACAGTTTTCACCGAGCGGTCTATCAAGTCTAAACTAAAGGCGACAATGATACCTAAGAAAAGACCAATTCCTCCTCCACCAACAATAAACAGGATTTTGCGAGGCCCTTCTCCTTTTTCCGGGATTAAGGCATAGGAAATGACACGAGCATTAGGAATTTTTTGGTTCTGTGCAATATCAATTTCTTGGCGTTTGTTTAAGAGCGTTTCGTAAGTTGTTTGAGCTGCTTTCAGTTTCCGTTCTAGTTCTCGTTGATTCTGTTCTAGCCTTGGCAAATTATTTGCTCGTTTAATGTAAGCATCTTGCTGTCGCTGGAGTGTGCCAATTTGTCTTTCTAGACCAACGCGGTCTGCCTGAGCACGAGTAATATCTGCAATTAGGCTTTGCCGCAGTTGTCCAACCTGCAAACTTCTCTCTGTTATCTGCGCTGTACCAGCGACTTGTGTTGTCCGCTGTTTTAGCAAGCTCTTAAGAGCTACGACTGTTTTCTTCTAAGCTGGTGATTGTAGGGTGTTCAGGTTCAAAACGGGTACGCTCTAGTGCCAGTTGGCTTTCTGTTTCTTGGAGTTGGGCAAGCACTTTTTGAACTCCAGGTGCTTGACTCAATTCAGATGAGATTACACCTTGCTGTGAATCTACCTGAGCTTCACTACCTAACTGTTCTAAACGACCTTTGACATCATCTAGTTGAGCTAATGCTTGAGAAATTTGGTTTCCTAACTTGGAAATTGTATCGACTGCTGCGGTTGCTTCTTGTTCTAGGACAACAACTTTATTCGTTTCTTTAAATAGCCGCAGTTTTGATTCGGCTCTTCTGACAATTTCTTCAGCTTTAGGTACTTCCGTTACAAGAACCTCTTTGGCTGTCCGCGCTTCATTCTGATTAGCCTTGATATTTAGGTCGATATAACTGTCGATAACTTCATTGACGATTTTGGCAGCCAGTTCCGGATCACCGCCTTGATAAGAAAGTTGTACAACATCAGTGCCTTTGATTCCTTCTATTTTTAGTTGTTTTGCCAAACTGGGAATCGAGAGTAGTTTCCCTTGATTATCTTTGAGGTTGAGGGAATTAATTGTTTTCTCAATCACTGGATTTGATCCAATAACTTTCACCTGAGTTTCCAGGGGATTGTCGTTCATATTCAGAGCTTCTAGGCGTCCTATGTCTTCTGGTAAGCCTGTGAGGGAGGAAGAGCGATTTGTTTTAATCATCAAACTTCCTTCTGCCTTGTATGAAGGTTTTTGTGAAAATGCATACAAGCATCCAAAGGCAACAGATATGGCAACAATTCCGACTAGAGGTAGCCAACGGCGTTGAAAAACTTCTAAGTATTTCTGAATATTTACTTCTTCAAAGTTGGGCAAAGATTCCATCGTCATATATATGCAAATTTTTATAAAAAAAGACTATTTCCTGACAGCAGATTTTTCTCAGTATTTTCCTGGCAGTAGCACTGTAGCCGACTTCGCGATGGTAATATTTGCGTTAATTGTCAGCTAATGCCTTTTTACTGAGGTTGTTCAATAGGTGAAGTAGACTAATAGTTTTACCAGTCGCAATTTTAACTTAGATTGCTTGATATTATCCTGAGAGTAAAAACAGGATAACTAACAGCTTTCTCCATGTTTAGTGGATTTCTATTTTTGGGATTAACTTAGTTTTGTGTTAGTAATGATGCAAGTATTGATTAATAATCTAATACTCAACATCATATTATGTAAGAACACTGAATTGCGTAACTTTACAAAAAATTCATAGAACATGCTGTATATTAGCTGGCGATTTACTGATTTTGAAAAGACAAGAGGAATTAATTACTTAAGGGTAAGGAATAGAACCATTGTGCCAGCCTACAAGCAATGGAACAACTTCAGAGATAGGCTTTGTCCAGTTAAAGTAGACACTTGGAAAGACTGGATGGATATTTACGTAAGCTGCTTAAAAGCTTTCAGGAACAATTAATTATTGCTCTGAATAATGGTCAATCTTGGGAACGATAGGGGACTGGCAATATTAAGATTGTGTGATTTTAGTATTGAACTTGTAAAGACTTGCTATCAGTTTAATTTGCCTAGACTGGTGAAAGACTTTTTTTAATTTTGCTTGAGGTGTGGAAATTACAACACAGTGAGCCTTCCAAAGTTTATCTAATATTGTAGTATAAATGTAACCTATTGGTAATATATAGGAGAGATAAACGGCTAGTAAGTCAGTTGGGACAATAAAACCAAACTATGTTAATAAATATAAATTAGGCTACAACCCTCTTTTCGCCTGCCTTTTATGAAGTTTGATGGACGGAAGCTAGCGCTCAAACTTCTCTCTGCCTCCTGCCTTGTGCCAACAACAAATTTTTACGCTTACCTAGCTATTAATACGCCTAACAGAATATGAGTTAGTACAGTTGTAGCAGCAAGCAGATAACAGGCAAGTGTCAAATTTCGATGTGGTTAGAGCATGAATTGCTCAATAGCCTCCTCCCAGACAAAAGTCTACATCTGATTAGACTTCACTATATTTTTAATGAAGTTTAGCTATACTTCTTACTAACTGTGTTAATTTGAAGGACTCAAACCAGGCTGCTATTTTTTTGTTTCTGTATCTAGCCAATTGTAATTATTAAACTGATATTAAATGTTAAAAAATCGAATTATGAAATCCTCTTCCATCATCTTAGTCGTTGTGATTAGCGCACTTACTCTCTCCCAGAGTGCCTATGCTAACCAAGAGAATGTTCCCATGACAACAGGCGATGCTCTGAAGGAGCCGTTTCACGATCGCAATCAGGCTGAAGTTTTATTGACGGAACCAGCCACGATTAACACTACATGGAGTAATTTTATCGGACAGACTAATAATCGAAAACAAACTGCTGAATCAATTTCGCTAGTGCGGGAGCGAGGATGCGAAAAAATCAACCCGCTTGAGTTCATCAATAACCCAGAGGCTTTCTTTAAGCAATGTCAGAAACCAACAAATACCCAAAGTTCTCACAGTAGTGAGCCAATTGAGTATCTTAAGGTTCCTAAACTCGATTCTGGTATTAGTGTGACAGTCACTAAGTTTTGATATAATAACTTTTTTAACAAGAGATAACTAATTCTTAGTAGTGTAATTTATCTAGATAATTTCTGCTAATACATATGGATGAAATATTTATGCTGGCTGCTTTAGCTCAAAGCAGAAAAGCTTTGCCGGAATGTTTACCCAACCCACCAGTAGGCTGTGTGATCGTAGATGCCCAAGAGATAGTAGCTCAAGGATACACACGGACACCAGGAAAACACCATGCTGAGGCTGACGCACTTAACCAGATTCGAGACAAAGCTTTCGACTTCTTGAAAATGTATGTAACTCTTGAACCTTGTTCTTTTCATGGACGCACACCCGCATGTGCTTTAGCGATCGCTCAAGATCGGCGGATACATGAAATATATGTATCTATACTTGATCCAGACCCCCGTAATAATGGTCAAGGATTAGACATTCTCAGAAACGCAGGAAAGACAGTTAATGTCGGGTTATGCGCCAATGATGTGAATGCTTTTCTTAACCAATATCTAATAAAGTGATAGTTGAAGAGTTAGATTAAAATTACAACGTAGTACCATTTTCCCAAAAATCTTTGCAAAAAGTCAATCATTTATATGGATGCATAACTGTGTAATTGTGTCAAATTAAGCTGAAAATTAGTAGAAGAGAAAGCTTTAAGATGTTGTCTCCTTAAGAGTCTCAGATGATTTCCGACTTATTAAATAAGTGGGAAATCTTGTCGTTTAAGTATGCTGCATAACAATCAACCACCCACCTCTAAACGTAAATCTTTTCGCTTAAATTAGGATATTAATGGTGATCCGTGGGTGTTGCTGTCTTGCCAAGTATTATCCTTGATGTTAATGTGACCACTGTTACTACTTTTAGTCCAAAAAATGTCTCCAGAAGTAATTACATTGATAATACCGCACTCGATGCAGATGTCTGCGTGCAGTATCACACAAGTGCAATTGTCACAGATACCCACGTCTTTGTCATCCTAAATCCCTAATTACAAGTATTTAACCAGACTCTTAAAGAAAGCCTGTTCTTGAGCAGGGGCAGCAGGAGAAGGACTTTCTTTGATGTTTAACGATCGCCCGCTACGTACCCGGCTTCAGATGATTGGATTATCTAGCAAAAAATTAGAGGTTAACAAATGGACATTTTATATTTAATTAATTCCCATTGAATGAGAATTCTCTGGAAGTATAACCAGACTATTAATATTTCAAAAAATAAATTGCTGATGACTTGACTATTGGTAATTATTTTAAAAGTTGCTCTTATTCATTTATTTTTTAGATCATAAAATCCTTGTTCGGCAAACTTTTTATTTTTTCTATGAGCTGCATTGGATAATTAAGCTAAATATAATTGGGGTTTAAAAATATGCAAAAATAAACAAGATAAGGAGTGTAATTACTTCAAAGGATATGCTGATGATGCTTTAGGTAATTGATTTGTGACTGGTGATGATGTTATTATTAAGGGGTGGGTTGATTTTGGGTTTATTATCTCCAAGAATTGACTTGTAATGTATCATAGACCAGAATTCATCAGTATTGCCAATTGATTGATTAGCAGTGTGAAATGGCTATGGGTCTGAATATCTAGACTTGATACCAATAAATTGATGAGGTTACAGAGGAGCAAATAACCATGAGCAACTTAACATCTCCACATACCGAAGTTCAAAAAACGAAGAAAAAAAGTTTAGCCGCAGATAAAAAACCTCGAGCTACAGATGATATTGTGCGTAGTTATCTGCAAGAGATCGGGCGTGTAGATTTGTTGACTCGCGAACAAGAGGTTATTTTTGCCCAACAAGTGCAGCAGATGATGATTTTACTAGCTGCTAAGGAAGAATTGGCTGTGAAATTAAAGCAGGAACCCACGCTGCAAGAATGGGCAGATCAGGTGGAGTTAAGTGTTGAGGTGTTAGAGCAACAGCTAAATTTAGGACACCAAGCCAAGCAGAAAATGATTCAGGCTAATCTCCGGTTAGTGGTAGCAGTAGCGAAGAAATACCAGCACCGTAACCTGGAATTTATGGATTTAATTCAAGAAGGTACTTTGGGTTTAGAGCGAGGGGTGGATAAATTTGATCCGGCTCTTGGTTATAAGTTTTCTACCTATGCTTACTGGTGGATTCGTCAAGGAATCACACGAGCGATCGCTCAACAAGGACGGACAATTCGCTTACCTATCCACGTCTTTGAGAAACTGAACAAAATTAAACGCGTGCAGCGAGAATTATCTCAACAGCTAGGTCGTGTTCCCACTACCATTGAAATTGCCAATGCGTTATCTTTGACACCCAGCCAAGTTCGAGAGTGTTTATACTTGGCCCGTCAACCTTTCTCCTTAGAGGCGCGAGTTGGTGAACAACAGGATACAGAATTGCAGGACATACTGGAGGATGATGGCCCTTCTCCGGAAGACTATGCGGTTGAAGAATCTCTCCACCAAGACTTACAAGACTTATTGGCAAAGCTGTCTCCCCAGCAGCGAGAAATATTAACCTTGCGCTTTGGTCTGAGTGATGGATATGAACTTTCTTTAGCACAGATTGGCGATCGCATGGGTATTAGTCGAGAACGGGTGCGTCAGATTGAGCAAAAAGCTCTCAGTCTCCTCCGCCGCCAAAAGGAACAAGTACGTAGTTATCTAGCTAGTTGAGGTTCTTTTTTCATAATTTAGAGCATTTAAACTCAGGAAGTCACCAGAATGGCTATATAAAATTCAGTCATTTTGGGGGACAATAAACCTAAGTAATCTCTAAAAGATTTGATATGGGCACATTAAAGACAGTGCAACAATTGCAAGCACAATGGGTGAGTTCTGAAAATTTTTGTCGTTATGGACAAGTAATTTTTGCGAGTCTTGATGGCAAAGCTTACGATGGGGAAGATGCCCAGTTAAACCTGCAAAACGGAATTCCACGATTTTATGTTATGCGATTGGAAAAGAGAGGGCGAAAGTTTCATAAAATTACTCGCCATGTCCAATGCACTCAATGTCTGGGTTCTTTGTCAGGGAAGGATTGGTTAATTGCAGTTTGTCCTCCTGATAATGATCTGAATGAACCAGCATTAGAAGAGATTGCTGCATTTCGCATTCCAGGGAATTGTTTTATCAAGCTACATGAGGGTACTTGGCACGCTGGCCCCCATTTTGACCATGAAGCTGTGGATTTTTATAATTTGGAATTAGCTGATACAAATGTGGTGGATCATTTCACTCATGATTTTTTTAAGAGTCATCAATTAGAGTTTGAGATGGTATAGATGAGATTGGGTTTAATTAGAGATTTTCAAGAAATAAATTATCCAAAGAAACAAACCACTCCAGACGCAGAGAATACAGAGAGGAGAAATAAAGAGGATTTTTGTTTTGGGATATTTTTATTTGGAAGTCCCTTAGACGCATAAACTAGTTATAGATAGCAGTGGTTATCCTACACTTGCGATCGCTGTATTCATTTCATGTCTAATAGCGCTTCTGGGTTGAGTTCAATATAGACCTAAGAAGAACAGCCCCTTCCTTTGCAGGAAGGGGAGTAATTCTTAAAGTGAGGGAGATGGTTAACCCAACGCGGACTTTAACTCACTTTCTGCTTGTTCCAACGCTTCTGGTAATTTACTCGGATCACGTCCGCCTGCTTGGGCTAAGTTCGGTCTTCCACCGCCACCGCCACCGCAGATTTTAGCGATCGCACCTACAAATTTACCAGCTTGCAAACCTTTTTTGTTCACTTCTTGACTAAAAGCTGCAACTATGCTAACTTTTCCTGGTTCGGGAACAGAACCCAGCACCACTGCACCTTTACCGATTTTTTGCAGCAAGCGTTCGGCTGCGGTTTTCAAAGATTCTGGATCAACGTCTTCTAATTGGGCGACGATGATTTTATAATCGCCTACAGTTTGGGCTGTTTGCAACAAGCTGTCAGATTTTGCGATCGCTAACTGTACCTTCAAGGTTTCCAATTCCTTCTGGCTGGTTCTGAGTTCGCTTTGCAGACTTGTGATTCTATCTGGTAGTTCTTCTGGTTTAACTTTAAAGCGATCGCTCAAATCTTTAACTACTTTATCCCGAAGGTTGAGATAATCTAGGATTGCCGGTCCGGAAACAGCTTCAATCCGCCTTACCCCAGAAGCTACGCCAGCTTCTGAGATAATCTTGAACACCCCAATTTCAGCAGTGTTAGTGACATGGGTTCCACCGCACAGTTCCATTGATACGCTAGGGAAGTCAATCACCCGCACTTCCTCGCCGTATTTTTCGCCGAACATGGCAACAGCACCCCTAGCTTTCGCCTCTGCTAAAGGTAATACTTCCACTTTTGCAGCATGTGCTTCAGCAATCCAAGCGTTCACCTGTTCCTCAATTTGTTGCACTTCCTCTGCTGTCAACGCGCGGGGACAGTTGAAGTCAAAGCGCAACCTGTCAAAGGAAACTAGGGAACCAGCTTGAGATATGCCATCATCAACAATTTTCTTCAACGCCGCTTGCAACAGGTGCGTTGCGGTATGGTTAGCTTGGGCACGACGCCGACAAGCTGGATCAATTTGGGCTGTAACATGATCACCGACGCGCAGTGTACCGCGTTCGATGCGTCCGAAGTGAATAAAGAAATCAGATTCTTTCTTCATATCTTCCACCCGGACTAGAATACCATCACCAGAGATATAACCGCGATCGCCGATTTGTCCCCCAGATTCAGCATAAAATGGCGTTTTGTCAAGGACAATTTGCACCTGTGTTCCCGCTTCTGCTTCCTCTTGGGAAACACCTTCTATTAATATCGCTTCAACTTTCGCAGTCGCCGCAGGTTGGGTATAGCCTAAGAACTCCGTCGCTTGGATGTTTTCTGCTAATTTGTCGAGGGAACCTTGTACAGTTAAGTCGATGGTTTCATGTGCTGCTTTGGCACGTTCCACCTGCTTTTGCATTTCGATATTGAATCCCTCAACATCAACTTCTAGTCCCTGTTCTTCTGCAATCTCCTGCGTCAGTTCCAAGGGGAAGCCGTAAGTATCGTAGAGGGTAAAAGCATCGATTCCAGAAATTTTTTGTTTTGGTGAACCAGAAACGTTTAATTCTGGCAAACCAGAAACGTTTAATTCTGGCAAACCAGAAACTTTTGGTTCTGGAGAAGAAGATGGACGATACTGCTCATCTTGTATTGAAGATGGACGATTTATAATTTCTTCTAGGAGTTTTTCGCCTCTATCCAGAGTTCTGAGGAAATTGGATTCTTCCCGTTGCAGTTCAGCTTTAATTGCTGCTTCCCGTTGGCGCACATTGGGGTAAGCTGATTCAGAAAGAGCGATCGCAGTTTCGGCAACTTGGGTAGTAAATTCGCCAGAAATCCCAATTAATCGCCCATGACGCACCACGCGCCGAATTAATCGCCGCAGCACATAACCCCGTCCCACGTTGGAAGCGCGAATTTCATCGGCGATCATGTGAACAACAGAACGAACGTGATCACCAATGACTTTCAAAGAGACTTTGGTTTTTTCATCACTGCTGTGGTAATCAACACTAGCAATTTGCGCGGCTGTTTGGATAATTGGGAAAATTAGGTCAGTTTCGTAGTTATTGGGCACTTTTTGGAGGATTTGCGCCATTCTCTCCAAACCCATGCCGGTGTCGATGTTCTTGTTTTGCAGCGGCGTTAAATTGCCGGAAGCATCCCGGTTATATTGCATGAAGACGAGGTTGTAAAACTCGATGAACCGGGAATCGTCTTCTAAATCTATATTTTCGTCACCGCGTTCTGGGTGGAAGTCATAATATATTTCTGAACAAGGCCCGCAAGGCCCAGTTGGTCCAGATACCCAAAAGTTATCATCTTCGCCCAGGCGTTTAATTCTCGCTATCGGCACACCGATTTGATCACGCCAGATACCAAAAGCTTCATCATCATCTTCAAAAACGCTGACGACGAGATTTTGGGGGGAAAAGCCAAAGACTTGTGTAGAGATTTCCCAACCCCAAGCGATCGCTTGTTCTTTAAAATAATCACCAAAGCTGAAATTGCCCAGCATCTCAAAAAACGTCTGATGCCGTTTGGTGCGTCCGACGTTTTCGATGTCGTTGGTACGGATACACTTTTGCGAAGTCGTAGCCCGCTTAAACTCTGGTGTGCGTTGCCCCAAGAATATTGGCTTAAATGGTAGCATCCCCGCGATCGTCAGCAGCACGGTTGGGTCTTCTGGCACGAGGGAGGCACTTGGGAGAATTTGGTGTTTCCGTTGGGCAAAGAAGTCGAGGAATATGTTGCGAATTTCGTTACCGCTTAGGTACTGAGGATTTGAAGACATGGGTGTTTTTAACTTTAGACTTTAGACTTGGGCGTAGCGGCACTAGGTAGGTGTATTTTCATAAATAGCTTTATATATTCTTGCATTTTGTTTCATATTAGTGCTAGCGAATTGTACCAGTCGATAAGCTATATGCGGTTATTGTGATGCTTTTACACCACTACATTACTTTAGTAGGATGCAGGAGCGCATTTTGGTCGTTAGGATTAATCGTTAAGAAATGATTTAAAATCTTCCTAATGAGGTAACAAATGGCACTTAAGCTGAAAGTATCAAATATTGCTTGTGAGGGATGTGCAGAAACAATTACTGAATCCATCCACGTTATGGAACCTGAAGCCAAGGTGGATGTCAATGTTAATGCTAAAACTGTCACGGTAGAATCCGCAGCTTCTGAGGAGTCAATCAAACAGGTAATTGTTGCTGCTGGTTAAGCTGTTGAAGGTTATTGATCTGATTCTAGCTTTTCACAAAAATTTAGATTTTAAATCTTAGTCCAGGCTAACAAAATTTTCTTATATTTTTCCGCCCTTTCTCCAGGCGGAATCTAACTAATATTCCCACATTCGGGGCAGATTTTGACATGGAGTTTTTTATTTCGCTTTGTTTTTTAGATTTATGATGTTGGGGCAAATTAAAAAAAGATGTGAATTAAGTTGACAAACTAACACAGATCAAGGTTATACTGAGAGATTTTGTTTCTGCTACTAACACATTGTGATACTTGGGTTCAGACCTTACTTAAATTGTCAATTTTTATCTGTAAGGATGTTAGTCCCACAAAGCTACCTACCTTAGTAGAAGTGAGTTTCACTGCCTATTTAATTCGCGTTTTTTTATAATTCAATCCCTACTTTGATACTTGAGAAAAGCTGATCCCTTAAGGAAAAAGGCTGAGGTGCTCTATGAGTAATATTTTTAATTCAATGAGAAAATATTAGTTTTTATAATTTCTTTATTTTTCTCTATAGGAATAAAAATTGTGGTCTAATGTGACAGTTCTTACAAACTATTTATTTTGGTAATTACCTCAGGAAAATAACACTTAAGAAAGGGAGCATCTCAGTTTTTGAAGTACCTCAAACCGACAATAATCCATTAAGGTAG
>NZ_CALMFY010000168.1 GCF_937863485.1 uncultured Nostoc sp.
ATTTATTAGCGATCGCACCTTTTTTGTCCAACCTCACAAAATCGCGTTGCTCCCGAGTTAAGACATGACTATCGCCGAACTTTAGACAAAATTGATGTCAGAAACCTGATATTCGTCGATGAAGCTGGATTGAATTTATCGATGTCACGCTTGTTCGCTAGAGCAGTGAATGGCGAACGAGCAGTTGGTAGTATACCTGGAAGTAAGGGTGGAAACGTTTCTTTGATTGGTGCTTTAAACCTTGGTGGACTGGTTGCAGCCATGACTGTACCAGGAAGTACAAATACTGATGTATTCCTCACTTATGTAACTGAGATATTAATACCTCAGTTATGGAAAGGAGCAATCGTGGTCATGGATAATCTCCGGGTTCATCACGCCGAACGTGTCAGAGTGGCAATCGAGTCAGTCGGTGCAAAAATCAAGTTTTTGCCCCCTTATTCTCCTGATTTATCCCCTATAGAACTTTGTTGGTCGAAACTAAAGCAATTTCTCCGTTCCTGCGAAGCACGTACACTGGAATCACTAAACCAAGCAATGGCGCTTGCTGTCAATTACATTACCGAAGATGATGCTCTCGGTTGGTTCAACCACTGTGGTCTATTTACCTGAAAATTGCTGTAAACAAAAATTAAGCCCAAATGTAGCCTAAACTAGCTTTATAAGCGGCAAACACGTCACGATTATGAGTCAACCAATCAAAAAATCGAAAAGACATAGCTGTTCTAAAGGCATCTATTGCTTCAGTAAAAGTGTTCAAAGGTTTGGAAGCCCACCTTCGTCTCAGACCCCCAGTCATCTGATGCCAAAGGATAAAAGTATAGGCACAAAAAACCAAGATAAAATGTCGAAGTAGGCTTCTTTTATCTCGAACTTGATATTCTTTTAACCCCAACCACCCCTTGGCTTCTCTATAAAAAACTTCCACCCAATTTCTTTGAGAATAGGTCTGAACTATCCATTCTGGTGTGACAAGTGATGTAGAGACATTAGTGATGAAATAGTCAATATCAGTGGCTTCAGAGAAAGTCGCAGCATTCATAACGATAGCAATATTTCGCTTTCCTTTCAGTTGTGATATCTCTATTTCTCTAGTTGCCACCCATACTATTCTAGGTTTATCTAAACTTAGTTGGATTTCGGTAAAATCTTCTTTGGGGAAGCTTTGTGCTAATTCGTCTATCCTAATTGTTTGTTGAATATTCTCTGATACATTAATAGTTATTTTTCGATTTTTGGCTATTCCTCCCAAGTACTTTAATTGTCTCTTCTCTAATGCTAATAAGAAGGATGTATTGTTGCCGTATCCAGCATCTATAAGTACGATTCCCGGTTGATATTTTCTCGCCAATGTTCTATCGATTAATTTGATTGCTAGTTCAGTTTTTTTCTCAAACTCTGGATCTTGTTTACCTTCTGGCAAAGAATCCCTGTGCTGATATAACTCTATATCTAATGGCAAGCTTTTTCGTCCATCATATAAATGTGTTGTTACCACTACTATGCCATTGTCTGTCTTGCCGATTTCTCCAATATACTGCCTTCCCACTCCATCAGTAAAATTACCACTTTTTCTGTGACCAGAATCATCAATTATTAAGTTAAATCCTCGACTGATCCTGGTTTGACTACACTTGTTCATAATCTCTAATCGAAGTTCATTGATCTTGGAATCAGACCAAGGTGCTTCGGTTATAAAGTGGTGCAATTGATGGTATTCAACTCCTATAGCGTTAGAAGCCATCTGGGACAGTTTTTTTCTTTCGCTTTCTCCCAATAATCCCCCTAAATAGTGCCTAAACCCTCTTTTTTGGGCTTTATGAGTAAATGCCTCATCAAACCGTTGACACCATTTTTCAAAACACGGAGGCATGGCTGCGGGGGTTGTCTCTTTCATGGGTGTTACTTTGACGTGAAAGCTATGCTGGTAAAGCATTATACTCTACTTTCCCCTTTTATTTTGTTTAAGTCCCGGTAAGGTAGTTACCGTTTAGTAGCAAATGCAGATATCACAGCCTTGTAGCACACCAAAAAAGTTTCCTCGCTCCCAGCCAAACGTTGCCTATATTGTGGAGCATACGCTTGGGTGTAAATAGATGTTGGAAGTTTTACGCTTAATTCGCGCAGGCATTAAGCGTCCAGGAGCGATGACCCGTGCGACTGGGGGATTGACGACCAAGGTTTTGAATGAGCGGTTGTCCGATCTCGTTAATTTTGGCATTGTGGAAAAGATTGCTTATCCTGAGATCCCACCGCGTGTAGAGTATAAATTGACAGACTTTGGCTCTCGCTTCGTTGAAATTCTGGATGTTATCGACAACTTGGAGGAATATCGTCAAAATCGGCGCTAAATCCTTGAGGTAGGGATTTTGATGCGTGAGTTGAGCTGAAGTTGTACATCGGTACACTGAAAATACACCGATCAGCGGTCAAAAACTCATCCACCAACTCATCAGAAAACTTCAGCGGTTCAGCCATCTCCGGAGTAAGTGCCTCTGGAGGAGTAAAAGCAGCCGCAATCTAGTCTTCGGTGACGTGAGGAACTGGCGTTTGTCTTAAATCACGATAGGTGATCACATCATCAGGATGTCGGTCTTGCCACGCAGCCATAAACTTCTTAGCTAATTTGCGAGATTTGGAGCGATCGTCTTTGGCTGATCGTCAAACACATCAGCAATGCCTAACTTTGCTGCGAGATCGAGCAATCTAAAATCCAGCGATTAGCTCCAGCATCTTTTCTTGGGGAGGAACTTCTAATGTT
The DNA here is from genome assembly GCF_937863485.1 of uncultured Nostoc sp. Classification (GTDB taxonomy): domain Bacteria; phylum Cyanobacteriota; class Cyanobacteriia; order Cyanobacteriales; family Nostocaceae; genus Nostoc. The sequence continues at coordinate 2,762 of NZ_CALMFY010000168.1, forward strand.
TTCATCTCAATGTGATTCTCTTAGTTAAATGATTGTTGCAGAAAGTCCAGCAATATGGAGTTCACCTCATTCGCATGAGTCCAATTGATTGCGTGAGGACCGCCCGGTATTCAGGCTATCCGCTCTAGTCTCCCAACGCGCCTAAAGGACGCAGCGAGCGCCGTCTGCGGGGATTTTGAGACCGATGAGGTAGTCGGCGACGATGTCGTTGACACACGCATTGCCGGCGGTGAGGGCTACACCGTGCTGTTCGCCCTCGACGGTCAGCAGGCTCGCGCCGAGCGTCTTGGCGAGGCTGATGCCGCCCTCGTGCGGGGTGGCCGGATCGCGGGTGACCGACACGACCAAGGTTTTAGGGAGTCTTTTGATGTTCTGGGCGTAGGGGTAACCGAGGGTGGGTTTCACGCGCCAATGCTCACAGAGGTCACGGGCGTTGACGGGCCGGCCGGTGTCTAGGAAGGGCGCAACCTTGAAAATGTCGCGCGTCATTGCGCTCTCCTGCTCGGGTGTGTGGCGTTCCTCGTCGAGGCAGTTAATGGCCACCAGGGACTCGTTGCCATTGCCGTAGCTACCGTCGGCACTGCGCTGGCTGAGGATGTCGCGCAAGAACAGCAGGGTTTTACCGCTTCCGGCCTTGAGTTCGGTGATGGCTTGGATCACCGCAGGCCAACCCACCTCGCCGTAAAGCCCAGTGATCACGCCGTCAATTACGGCGGTGTAAGTGACCTTGCGTCCGTCTGCGGTGATGATCGGTTTATCAATCAGTGGCTGCACGATCTGCTGGAAGGCGGCGGTAGCTTGCTTGGGATCGGTGCCGAGCGGACAAGTCGGGGTTTTAGCGCAGAAGGCCGCCATGTTGTCGAAGGCACGCTGGAAACCCGCGAACAGGACGAGGCGACGCTCGATGGTGCCGGTCGTGGGGTCGACCGCGGCGTCGAGCACCATGGCCCGCACGTTCTGCGGGAAGGTTTCGGCGTAGATCGCGCCGAGCCGGGTACCGTAGCTGGTGCCGAAAAAGGAGAGCTTGTCATCGCCGAGCACCGCGCGGAGTACGTCCATGTCGCGGGCGACATCGCGCGTGCCGACGTGAGCCAGCACGTCCTCACCGCCGGAACGCTCGGCGCATTTTTGGTACAACTGACGGGTCTCGTGGTCGGTGTAGTCCTTGCCCCCGGAGTTGATCGAGTTGACCAACTTGTCGGCCTCTCGTTCGGCATCGGTGAAGCAGTCTAGGGCTGGTGTCGAGGCGGCGACCCCGCGTGGGTCGAACCCGATTAGGTCAAACTGCTTGGTGATCGGACTGTCGGCCGAGGCCTTTGCCACCGTGACCGCGTAGCTCATCCCGGAGAAGCCGGGGCCGCCTGGGTTGAGCAGCAGGGAGCCGATTCGTTTGCTCGGCTTGCCCTTCGCCGGTACGCGCAGCAGTGCAATCTGCGCGGTTCGCCCGCCGGGGTTCTGGTAGTTGAGCGGCACCTCAAGCCGGGCGCATTTGAAGGTATCGTTGGCAAAGGTCTTAGCGTCGGCATCCGTGATGGCGTAGCCCTCGCACGAGCCGAAGGTCAGCTTCTGGTCGTAGAAGCGTTTTAGATCCGCAGGGATCTTTCCTCCTGGCTCTGACGGGTGCCCGAATGTGGGCTGGCCGCAGGCACTAAGAACCAATATCACCGCCCCAATCATTAGCGAGCTTCGGATATGGGGCTTGTGAGCAAGCATGGTTCTCCTCTCAGCGGGAACCGTTGGCTCTGAGCCGTGCGTGGGTAGGCCACGATCTTGCTTGTGGTTAGAAGAAATGTGAGACATGGGGATAAACTCCTTCGAGCTAGTTGTTGATGGGTTCAGGTATTAACGGGGTCATCGATGACCCCACCAAAGCGCAGACTGTAAATTAGTTTGTTAGAACTTACGCATTGACGAAAATAGAGTGGTGTGAGGCGTTACGCTTCCTCGATTAGTTCGACGTATGTTGTATTTGTTTGACGCGATCACTTCGCTGGCTTCACATCCAGCCCCGTCCAATGAGCGGCGAAAGCCCACATATCCGCCGTTTCCTCAATGATCTTGTCCGTGGGCTTGCCCGCTCCATGTCCCGCGCGTGTCTCGATGCGGACAAAGTGCGGCTTGGGTCCGATACCCGCTGCCTGAAGCGCGGCGACATATTTGAAGCTATGACCCGGCACCACGCGATCATCCGTGTCGGCAGTGGTGGCGAGGATTGCGGGATATGCCTTGCCAGATTGGATGTTGTGATAAGGCGAATATTTCAAGAGGTTCCGGAAATCCGCTTCCCGTGCTGGAGACCCAAACTCGTCTACCCATGTTTTCCCGCTCGTGAACTGGTCGAAGCGGAGCATGTCCATGACCCCGACCTGGGGCAGCGCGGCGGCGAACAGATCCGGTCGCTGATTGACCACCGCGCCAATTAGGAGTCCGCCATTCGAGGCGCCCTGAATCGCCAAGCCGTTTTGTGGGGTGATCCCCTGCGCCTTCAGATACTCGCCCGCTGCGATGAAATCATCGAAGACGTTTTGCTTGTTCTGACGACGACCCGTTTCATGCCATGCCTTGCCATATTCGGAACCGCCGCGAATATTGGCGATCGCGTACACTCCGCCTTGTTCGACCCACCCCAGAGGATCCGGCGAGAAAGCAGGAACCAGGGGGATTCCATATCCTCCATAGGCATAGAGCAGGGTCGGTGCCGAACGGGTCACATCCTTGCGTCGGACGATAAACATTGGAACACGGGTGCCATCCTTCGACCTGTAGAAACACTGTTCGACTGCGATCCGGCTGAGATCGATCGCAACCTTGGGTTGTGCCCACACCCGCGCCGTGTTGCTGGCGACATCATATCGATAGATCACGTCCGGAGCGTTAAAGCTGGTGAAGATGAAGAAGGTTTCCGGGTCGCTCTGTTTACCCTTAAAACCGCCAGAGGTGCCGATACCGGGCAGCTTCACCACACCATCAGCCTTGCCATCGAGCGTGTAGCGTCGAACTTCCGTCTTCACGTCAGCCAGATAGGAGAGCAGCAACCGTCCAGCGACCAGCGACGCATTACCCAAAACCGAATCCTGCTCCGGCACTACATCCCTGATCACTGGGTCGGCAGCGGCGATGTCCATCGTCACGACCTTGAAGCGCGGCGCGTCCTGGCTAGTCATGAGGAAGAACTTCGTCCCCACATTGCCGACGATCAGCCATGAATTATCAAGATTATCGACCAGCTTGCGGGGTTTCCAGTCGGCGCTCTGAAGATCCACCACGGTCAGTGTGTTGCCGATTGAAACGGGCGTGGAAACGATCGCGACGTAACGCCCGTCTTCGGTGATGCTCAAGGTATGCAGCATATTCGGCTGATCCGGGTTTGTATAGACCAGCTGATCGTGCGCCTGGGGGGTGCCGATCGCATGAAAATAGACCGCATGGTTGGCTACGCTTGCTTGCGATTCGGTGCCCTGCTTCGGTTCAGGGTAACAGGCGTAGAAAAAGCCAGATCCGTCCTTCGTCCATGCGATGCTGGTGAATCTCGCCCATTTGACCTGATCATCAAGTACCTTGCCCGTGTTCACGTCCAGTACCCGAATCGTGCGCCAGTCGGTACCGCCATCCTGCACCGCATAAGCCACGCGCTTGCCATCATCAGAAGCTGACCACTCGGCAAGTGCGGTCGCCCCGTCCTTTGCCCAACTATTGGGATCGATCAGCACGCGCCCTGCGCTATCCACGCTGTCGCGGACATAAAGAACCTGCTGGTTCTGAAGTCCGGAATTATGGAGGTAGAAATACCGCCCCCCCTTTTTGACCGGAATGCTGAACCGCTCATAGTTGTACAACTGTTTCAGTCGGTTCTTGAAGATATCTCGACCCGGCAGCGTATTGAGATAATCATTGGTGACCTTGTTCTGCGATTCGACCCAGGCGGCGACTTCCTTGTCGTTGCGGACATCGTTTTCCAGCCAGCGATAGGGGTCGGTGAGCGTCTGCCCGAAATGTTCCTCGGCGACATCGACCCGCTTGGTTTCAGGATAGGTAATTGTAAGCATCATTGCTGTGGACTCCGAGCAAGCGGAGGCGAAATGGGTGGTAAAGAGTAGCGCGATCGCGAAAAGGGTTGCGCGGCGCATCGGTATCTTTATCTTTTGAAATGAGAGTCGAAATCCAAAGAGGTTGAACTCTAGTATTTCTTGTCGTGATTTTGCAGTTTTGAACATGTCATTGACCTACCTAACAGAATGCTTGACCGTAACTACCTGGGTTAAACGATCGCAAGTAGGTAAATAAAATTAATTACATTGTTTTGATCAAATTCTTTCAGCACCTTCTTAAGAGACTGAACTACGCTTTGCCAACTTTGATCGACACTTGCTTGCTAGTTGCCTCGCTCATACGTAACTAATTTTGATTAACCATTTAGAAGCGATTCGCCTCCAGGTTGCGATCGCATCGAATCAGCCCGCGCCGATGAGCCGCTAGTAGTCTGCCAACCCAAAAATGCGCTTGTGAGGTCTGGGGAAAGGGGAAAGGTTAAGGGATTTAAAACCTTTCCCCCTTCCCCCTTACCCTTTACCCCGCCAAGTGAACTTGGCGAACTACTAGTTTCATCCTTGACCTCGGTTTTGATGACGAAAGCCCTTAATTCAACAATCTTGCCGCCGCGAAAGCGCCAGATGTCGCAGTACGAGTAATGAGCCGCCTTCCCGTCTTCGTCCTTCATTGTTATGTCGCCGAGTGCCGTGACGAAATCACCCTCAGCGATTAAGTTAGCAACCATAAAATTTGGCGGCTCTATGTATGTCGTTGCCATCCATTGGCGAACAGCTTCTTTTCCTTTAAGAGTCTTGTCGCCTACAAACGTCCAATGCGTGTCGTCGGCGCAGAACGACAAAAATCCTTCATTGTTGCCTTCAGCGATCGCCGCGTTTGCCTCTTCTAAGATTGCTTTATTTTTCTCTGACATCTGAATCTCTCCATAGGTTTTAGCTCGTGATTGCAGTAACGCGGATCTCAATACGCATCGTTGGAAGCGCAAGAGCCGCGACTCCTACCTCTGTCCAAATAGGAGCATGGTTGGGCATATAATGACGAAATAGCTTGACCATCACATCGTTAACCTCCGGGGGAAACCCTCCAACATGGTAAGAATTGATGTGAACAACATGCTTCCAGCCAGCACCGGCAGTCGCCAAGGTTCGCTCTACGTTCCGAAACGCCTGAGCAATTTCGTCTGCGAGCGATTCGGGAATTTGCAGATTGTCATCCACCCCGCCTTGTCCTGATGTCTCCACTCGATTGCCAATTTTCATCGCCTGAGAGTAATGCAATCCATTCGACAGGCGTTCCCCATAACCGGGGGTGACAAAAAACTCGGGCTTATTCATGATGTTTCTCCATTCAGTACGTTTGACTATATTTCGCGCTGCTGAGACGAGTTCGTTTCGGTATCGTCTGATTTAGACACTAATGTTCAGAATTCACTTGCCATGTAAGAGTAATGATTTCTGCAAACAGTAAGACAACTAATAGCCGCGAAAACGCTTGTAAAATGGCTTTCATCGTCCAGTTCTGACTCTGAGCATCGAATGGCACTAAGAAAAGGGAAAATCGTTGAGGCAGCAGGGGTGCAGAGGAGCG
>NZ_CALMFY010000169.1 GCF_937863485.1 uncultured Nostoc sp.
ATACAGGGGTTCGGCTTGGTCGTAGCGTCCTTGAGAATAGTAGAGTAATGCCAGGTTGTTCAGGCTGCTGGCGAAATTGAGATTTTGTTCTCCCAAACGGGTTTGCACCGTTGATAATCCTTGCTCATACCAAGGTGCTGCTAGAGTATACAAACCTTGTTCTTGATAAAAATTGCCCAAGCTATTGAAAACCCAAAATAAATTTTCATCCTCCACAATATCAATCAGATTTTGTGCCACCTCAGTTAAATGGGGAATTGCCAGCTGCACTGATTTGATATCCTCAAGGGTGAGAGATTCAGGTATTTTCCGAGCAATTTCTACTAATGCTGCGGCAAAGGCTTTTTTAAGGTCATCAGCTGTGTTTAACCCTACCAATTTACCCTGCAAAAACTCCATAATTAAAGGATAAATTTTATAGCAACTTTCTCTTTCTGCTACGCTTTGAATTAAATAGCGCTGATAAAGTTGCTTTCTTGCCTCGTCAACATCTGCCTTCGCCCAATTTAGCTGCTGACTGACAGATTCAACGATTTGCCAAGGAATGATATCTGGGGCAAATAAACTCAACAACTCACCGACACGCTGTGTCATAGAGTCAAGTTGTTGCCAGCTTAACTCAAATACGGCTTCCAATTGAGATTTTTGCTGGGCTGGTAATCGCTGTAAAATCTCTGTTAAAGATAAATTTGGATCTTCTGCCAAATACGCACCCACTAATTGCAAACCTAAAGGCAGATATCCCAGCCATTTACATAAATTTGCTGCCGTTTGTGGTTCCCGTTGCACCCGCCTATCATTCTCGCCCAACAAAGCTATCAACAAATTTAAAGCATCGTTTGGTGAGAGTTCATCCAAAGTTATCTGTTGAACCGTTGAACCAAGATTTCGCAACCGAGTTGTCATCAATATACGGAAGCGGTTATCTGTTGGTAATATTTGGCGAGAATTTTCCCAGTTAGTTACATCGTCAACATTGTCCAATACTACCAAGACTAGTCCTGTTTGTGGTTGCCAATTATGCCAGCACCATTTTGCTTGTTCCTGGGAAGTTAGTAAGGTTTGCGGTACTTCCAGTTTTATGTAAGACTTAGCAAACTCGACAATCTCTGCTGCTAAATCTGGTTTTCTGGCATCTAACCAGCAAAGCCCACCAGGATAATTGACTTTGTAGCGCTGTGCGTATTGTGTCGCCAGTTCAGTTTTACCCATTCCTCCCATAGCAGCCACAGCCAAAATTGCCGCGCTGTCATTTTGCAGCAACTTTTTATGTAGTTCTACAAGTTTCTCATCCCGCCCGACAAAGTGGGCGACACCCCGATAAGGAATATTATTTGGAGGAGATGAGTGTAACTGCCCAGTAGGGGAATTGTAGATACTAATATTATCGCCTTGATAAACCGTTCCACCCTTAACCTGAGTTTGCCAGCCCTTGGCGTTATCCTGGTTGCTTTGGTTCATGATGGCTCACTTCAAGAATTGGGAGGTGCATGATAAATGTTAATATCGCCTTGATAAACTGTTCCATCCTCAACCTTAGTTTGCCATCCCTTGGCATTGTCTTGATTGATTTGGGTCATATTGCTTTTGTCTACTATCTTACCAGCCTGAATTTCACGAGCCAGTGTTTCTACTTCTTTAGCAAACTCCGGTTGTTCGTGTAAAATTGTCTGCAAGTAAGCAGCAACCCTGTCTAAATCGGGTTTCGAGCCTTTTTCAGCAGCAACGAGGGCTGTTTCTGCTTTCAGATTTCCCCGTAACTTACCCCAAATCTTTTTTCGCAGCTCGTCCATTTTTACAAGGGCTGCTTCAGTGAATTTCTCGACAGTTTTCTCAAATGCTTTGGTAAAAGCAAGAGTTGCGATCGCACTAGCTGTGATTGGTTCCAAAATATCCTACCTTATTTAGCAACATGTTCTTTGATGGATACAATAACAGATGTTTGTATTCCATAAAGATACATGTCCAGATCCCCAACAACTTTTACAAAGTCGAGTATCTAACTTTTCACAAAGTTACTTGAGTGTTGCTAACAAAATACTTCTTGGCGTGGCCACAGATTATAACTTTATTCTAATAATAGATAATTAGTAAGGTAGCACAGCTGTGCTACCCTACTAACTTTGTATTCAATTCAGCTAAGATATACTGTAATTAATTCAAAATTTCACAAAATCTCTGCCAACTTTACCAGCAGACTATTTGCTAAATTCCCTAACCTCATATCATCTGCATCAACACTATTTTCTTCACCAGCTAACAACCTTCTCACAGCAGATAACCTATCATTGGTTTCAGAAATTCTCCAAGATTCTTCTAAGTTTACTGCAAAATCAAATAGCGATCGCTCTCCTAAATGCTCTCTTACTTTAACAGCTACACTCTCATCACTTACCAAAAATTCTTTAATAGCATCTAATCGAGAATTACCTAATATTTCGTCATGTCCCCAGGTTTCTAGCCAGTCTCCATCTACATCTTCAACGTAAAAATTGACAAAATTAACCCCGTAAGTTAGCCAGTTTTGCTGCATTTCTCGCGCTGTTGCTAAAGCTTCAGCAAATGCATCTACTTGATTGTTGCAGCTGTGAGTTTCTCTTTTATTAAGCATAAAAGCTGTAATTAGCAGGTAGGTATGTAGGCTGAAATCAAAATCTGGAACATCAAATGGAAGTTCACGAAAATTTTAAATATTTGCCACCAGAAAGATAATCACTGTTATACAGTGCCACGTTGACTAACTGATTAACAAAATTAGCGTCCTTGGGATTGTAACTTAAGAACAGTCCTCTCTCTATTTCCCACGATCGCAGTGTATTTTGCCAAGCTTGGTACTTTTGGTAATTAAGTTCTTCTGAGACACTGGTAACTTGAATGCACAGTGGTTGATTGTTACGACTAACAATTAAATCTGTTGCCATTGAAAGGTCGGCAATATAACGCTGCCAAAAACTACCTTCACGCTGAACAATATCTTGGGCTATTGATTTAATTATATCATCATCAACCTGATTAAATTCGCCTCCCATCAATTTTTGTTTCCAAATATAAAATTTGGAGTCACTTGCATTAATCCATCTAGGAAAAAGATAACTATACCAATATCTCTCAATCGGCGTCATTTGATCGAACTTTGCTTTTTGTTCTTCTTCCGAAGGTAAGGATTTCACTATCAGCCAAATTGTAGAATCCGTAATCACCTCTAAGAGAAATGCAATCACAAAAGGTTTTGCAGTCAGGGAACCTGGCCTAATATCCTTTACCCAACGATTGATTTCGTCTAATCTTCTCGCTAAATCAGGATCTATCGAGGAAGCTTGCTCGATAAGGGACTTTAGCTTATCCTTAATCTCTTTTGCTTGCAAACGATGCCCTACTTTCAGAAGATAACGCTTTTTTTACACACTTAATAACTAAATCTTAACTTGAAAATGTCTTTAGTTAATTTCCTGATGTCATTAAATATTCTCTGGTTCAATGCCCTGTGTACCTAAAACCTCCCGCAATCGAGCAATTTCTTGCTATGCTTGTTGGGCACGTTCTTCTGCTTGTTAGGCACGTAAACTTTCTTGTTCAGCTAGTTCTTCAGATGATAATATTAATAGATTTTCAATAGTGAATAATCTTAATTTACCTTCATAAACTCCCAAGTAATAGTTCTAACTGCTGGCTCCACAAACGTCCATCAGTGGTGGGTTGATTTTCTTGATACTTACCATCAACTAGATGAAATCCCTGAAACTCTATTGTTACAAGGTCAAACCAGAAATAATCTAGTATACGGAAGGTATCCTGGTAAACTTGTTTTTTTAAGCCTTTGTCAACTGCTGCCGTTGAATTTGACAAAATTTCCACAATCAGGTTTGGATATTTGCCGTCTTCTTGCCAAACTACCCAACTCTTACAGTCTTTTTTCTGAGTTCCCAAAACTACAAAAAAGTCTGAACCACGGAAATGTTCTGATTTTTTTTGGTTAGGACTTTGGTAAATCGTCAAATTGCCAGAAGTATAGAAATGCTGCCTTTCTCACCACCACAATTTGAGTATGCGAATCAGCAAATCGATTTGCTCTCGGTGTAGGTCACTTTCTAAGGGTAGTTAGTCACTAAGTATATCATCATGAGGAAATACAACTTCATCCTCTGAAATACCATTAAATATGAATTCTAAGGTAGCAGGTTCAGACATCAGCGATCGCCCCGCGATTTCCATTCATTTTACTGAAAATTTGGTAACTTGCAGATGCTTTTAAGAACTTGTAATAACTCTATTGCATCTGGAGATTCATTCAGATTTAATAATGGCATTAACTGATAGGTTGGTTGCTGGCCACATCTTAAATAAACAAGTTGATAACGCAGTCCGTTAGTTACCAGTCCCCAAACAAATGGTTGTTGATTTAAACTTTTAAAAGCATAAGTCAGTAATTGAGGTAAACCCTCACCCACTTCGATCGCACTGTTTTTCGTTTCAATAACAACAACCCAAAAAAGCGGCGCAATATTACTTTGAGGACTGTTGATTGCTAAAATATCCATCCGTCCAGTAATTCTTCTGTCTTCATCTTCGACTGCGATCGCAACGCTATCTTCCATTGTCAACCGAATCGGCACATCGTAAAAGCCAGCTAACCGCATTAAGGGTGCAATCGTTAAGAATTTAACTAAACCCTCGGAAATTTTACCTGCTGATAGATAACGACGGAAGTCGTTTCTGATTCGCAATAAATCCTGTTCTTCAAACTCTGTTAACGGTTCTAAATTTAAAAAATCAGTGAAAGAACCATTGGAAAGCTCTTCCAGTTTAAGAAAGCGATGAACATCGTTGAGAGATAGGCTGCTAGCTTCGACGGTAAGTGTCATAGTTTCAGGCGTTGTTTGTAAAGACTATTTACATTTTGCAACATTGTCGGTAGAGACGGTAACATTTTAATTTTTCAATCCAATATACAAGGGGCATTTCTAGTTTATAGCCCAAAAAAAAAGATATATTTACCCTTACTCCTTGCTTTATAGGTGTTACAGACAAGCTTTTACTCTTTAACAACCTGTCAGCAATATCTAAAGCTTCTTGAGCAGGAATAAAGCCCCAGATTCGGATGCCGACTGCTTCAGATTCACATTAGTATTCTAATAAAGATTTAGTGAGAACTTCTACCTCAATAATCGATTCTATTTGAATTTATGCAATTTGTTTAAATTGATAAACTCTCAGGGGATGACAAGATAACTTCTTCCCAATTAAATCGAGGTGAAAGTCTGATTCTGGCAATAATAGCGGCTTACGCACTCTATTCTCAACTACAAGCGGTATAATATGTGCTTTGCACAACACTTGTATCTTTTCATGGCAAAATATTCTCAGGCTCAATGACCTATAGATATCATAACTTTTTTTATTGCTTGGTTTTGGTTGGTGTAAGCTAAACACCTTGCAATTTCTATTCAGCTTCAGGAAAATTTAAACACTGTCTGGCACAACTAAGCTAAAAATAGTTTTCAGTAACAATACCGTTTGCAAATATAATTATGTCTCAACCAAGTATAGAATCAATCCCACAAGAGAACCGCCTCTTTCATCCTGCCTCGGAATTCTCACAGAATGCCCATATCAAAAGCCTGGAGGACTATCAGCGTCTCTATGCTAAAGCCAAAGCTGATCCGCAGCAATTTTGGGCAGATTTGGCTACAACAGAATTAGAATGGTTCCAAAAATGGGATACAGTATTAGACTGGCAACCGCCTTTTGCTAAATGGTTCGTTGGCGGTAAGATTAATATTTCTTACAACTGCCTTGACAGACATCTCACTACTTGGCGTAAAAATAAAGCAGCATTGATTTGGGAAGGAGAACCAGGTGATTCGCGTACCCTCACCTATGCCCAACTGCACCGAGAAGTTTGCCAGTTCGCCAATGTATTGAAGCAACTGGGTGTACAAAAAGGCGATCGCGTTGGTATTTATATGCCGATGATTCCCGAAGCTGCGATCGCTATGTTAGCTTGTGCCAGAATTGGCGCACCCCACAGTGTAGTATTTGGTGGTTTTAGTGCCGAAGCTTTGCGTGATCGCTTAATTGATATTAAAGCTAAACTGGTAATTACAGCTGATGGTGGTTGGCGCAAAGATGCGATCGTTCCTCTCAAGAAACAGGTAGATAAAGCCTTAGCTGATGGTGCTGTTCCCAGCGTAGAAAATGTCCTGGTTGTGAAGCGCACCGGACAAGAAACTTATATGCAGTTGGGCGGACGCGATCATTGGTGGCATGATTTGCAAAAAGGAGTATCAGCAGATTGTCCCGCCGAACCAATGGACAGCGAAGATATGCTGTTTGTCCTCTACACTTCAGGCAGCACCGGCAAACCGAAGGGGATAGTGCATACAACTGCTGGTTATAATTTATATAGCCACATTACTACCAAGTGGATATTCGACCTGCAAGATACAGATGTATACTGGTGTACCGCCGATGTAGGTTGGATTACTGGACACAGCTACATTGTCTACGGCCCTCTTTCCAACGGTGCAACGAGCCTGATGTATGAAGGAGCGCCCCGTGCTTCTAATCCTGGTTGTACATGGGATGTGATTGAAAAATACGGTGTCAATATTTTTTATACTGCACCTACGGCAATTCGAGCATTTATTAAGATGGGAGAACAACATCCGAATGCGCGAAACCTGTCTTCGTTGCGTTTGCTGGGAACCGTCGGCGAACCGATTAACCCGGAGCCTTGGATGTGGTATCACAAAGTAATTGGTGGTGAACGTTGTCCAATTGTTGATACCTGGTGGCAAACGGAAACAGGCGGAATCATGATTACACCGTTACCAGGAGCAATTCCCACCAAACCGGGTTCAGCAACTCTTCCCTTCCCAGGAATTATCGCAGATATCGTAGATTTGGATGGAAACACCGTACCCAATAACGAAAGCGGTTATCTGGCGGTACGACATCCTTGGCCAGGAATGATGCGGACAGTCTACGGCGATCCAGAACGCTTCCGCCGCACCTACTGGGAACACATCCCGCCCAAAGATGGTAACTATAATTACTTTGCTGGTGATGGTGCCAGACGCGATGAGGATGGTTACTTTTGGATAACGGGTCGTGTGGATGATGTACTGAATGTGTCAGGACATCGGCTCGGTACAATGGAAGTAGAATCAGCCTTGGTTTCTCACCCAGCGGTTACAGAAGCGGCGGTAGTGGGTAAACCAGATGAACTTAAGGGTGAAGAAGTAGTTGCTTTTGTGACTCTAGAAGGCAGTTATCAGGGAAGTGAGGAACTGAGTAAAGAACTCAAACAGCACGTTGTCAAACAAATTGGTGCGATCGCTCGTCCGGGAGAAATTCGCTTTACCGATGCTTTGCCTAAAACGCGATCGGGTAAGATTATGCGCCGATTGCTGCGGAATCTAGCTGCGGGTGAAGAGGTATCGGGGGATATTTCGACATTGGAAGATAAAAGCGTGTTGGATAAATTACGGCAAGGTACGTAAATAATTTTATGAGCCTAGTAGGGGCGCATATATCTGCGCCCCGTCTGTCTTGTAATGCATTACGTGCTAACGCACCTCAATTTATTATAAAGATTAGAACATTATTGAGGCACTTAGGGCGATGAAGTTGAAGCACAAATCCAAATCAGCATTTGTTCAATCTTTTAGCGGCATGACGCTGAGTATGATCACTGTAATGGGGATATCACCACTAGTGTTAGCGGTTCCGGCAAAAGTTTTTTTGCATTCCCCTGAACAGTATGCACAGAGACAACCACAAAAACTAGCACAGGCTCAAGCTCCAGACAAAGGATCAACAGAGCGATCGCAGATGATGCAACAAGCCAATGCTTCATTTAATCAGGGAGACTTAACAGGTGCAGAGGAAAATTTACGCAAATTAATAAAAAAATTCCCAGACGATGCCTTTGGACGCTTTCAACTGGGAAATGTGCTTTTTCGGCAAAAAAAATTAGAAGAAGCAATTAGCTCATATCGAGAAGCCATTCGCATCCAGCCAAAATATGCTCTAGCCTACAATGCGATCGGTATTGTTTATGCTAGCCAAAGTCGTTGGGAAGAAGCTATTACTGAATATAAAAAAGCTCTAGAAATTAATCCTAATTATGGCGAGGGGCTGACTAATTTTGCACTGGCATTGTGGCAAACAAATAAAAAAGATGAGGCACTATCTTCTCTACAAAAAGCTTTAAATATTTTTAAAGCACAGAATAGAGGTGAAAAAGTTAACCAAGTCGAACGAATCTTACGAGAGATCAAAACTGGTGATCAGCCTAATGTTTCATGAAAATCATATTATTCAGTGCTAAAAGTTAAGAAGAGTTGCTGACGATTAGCTTTCAGGGTGCTTTGCCAATAATGCGATCGGGTATTATGCGCCTATTGCTGCGGAATTTGGTTGCTGGGTAAAAGGTATCTGGTTTGTAATTATTGTAAGGTGGGCCGGAAAGCTCACCCTCTTAAAAGCATCGAAATAGAATAGTTGTAATGAATGAAATATTTCTGTTAGCCAGAGAAACTGTAAGAGTAATTTTTCACTTGGATGGGGGATACACAAGGGTAATCTGGGAACGCTCTGAAAATACTGCATGGGCAGGCACAGGATGGATTTTTGATATATTAACTCATGTAATACCATACGATTTACGAGCAATAGGTTCTCGTTTTCTATTGTCTAGTCGAATACGAATGATTCTGAGGATATAGAGAATATCCGCAATAATCGTAATAGCTTTTTTCATATAGAAAGATTGACTTTTGTTGTATAAATAGCATCTAACCTAGTAGCGCATCTATTCAAAAATAGTGAAATAGCAATCTACAATAAGAATCAGACAAACCTTTGGTTAAAGCCTATGACTTCTGTATCGGCATTAACTTTACCTGACCACACCCAGTTACCAGACTCAGATGGTACGTTCGTGAAAAACTGGCAAGAGCATCCCCAAAGTATCTTACTTACTGACTCAATTACACTTGTTCTAGAGGAACTTCATCCTAATAGTCAATATTGTATTGGACAAGATTTAGGTATCTACTGGCGATTGACAGATCCTCCTGAGAAGGGGGCTGAGGCACCAGACTGGTTTTATGTACCCAATGTACCACCGACCCTTGAAGGTAAAACACGGCGTTCTTATGTACTGTGGAAGGAGTATGTCGCGCCGTTGATTGTGTTGGAATTTGTCTCTGGAGATGGTTCGGAAGAACGAGATAACACACCACCATCTCAAGGCGAAGGTGGGAATGTTGGTAAATTTTGGGTTTATGAGCAAGCAATTCGAGTGCCTTATTATGGGATTTATGAAGTAGCAAAAGCGCAGGTGGAAGTTTACCACCTAGTCGATAATACTTATCAACTGATGAAACCCAATGAACGAGGACATTACCCAATTGCTCCTATGGGGGTAGAGTTAGGAATCTGGCAGGGTTTGTATCAAAATGCAGAGTTACCTTGGCTGCGGTGGTGGGATGCACAAGGAAATTTATTGTTAACAGGTTATGAACGCACTGAAGTTGAGCGACAAAAACGGGAGAGAATTGTAGAGAAATTGCGTAGGCGTAGCCCGTCGAAGACATCGCTCCCTATTGAACAACTCAACGCTTTAGGAATTGACCCAGAAATGTTGGATTAAAAAACATTATTGACTAAGCGGCTTGAAAAATTATCTCAGGAAATGCGCTCCTCAATTTCTGGTTTACCTTTACCTGTTCTGGAAGAATTGAGCGATGCATTGCTTTATTTTACTACCTTGACTAATTTGCAATCTTGGTTAAAAGGGCGAATAAATTAAACTACTGGCTTTTCCTATTATGCAACGCTTCTTAAACTACCTCTTGTTGTTTTTGAGTTAGATACATCGCAATTCCTTTCTCGTAGTAAGCTGCTTCATTAATAAAAATAGGATAAACAGTAGACTCTCCCTCATAAAGAATATCTTTTCCTTCAAAAGTCAGAAACATTGGATCGCCTGGATTCAGAGGTTCATAATCTCTAAATTGAAGCTGGGGGTGAATCATGGCTTGAATTTCCCCGCCGTAGGCATCGCTTCTAGGATAATCGATAGTCTCAATGTATTGATAGAGTGTAAGCGTGCTGTTTCTCTGCGGAATATTACCTTGGTTGCACCCTTCAAAATAGTCTAAAATTGCATAAATAAGCTGCTCTGTTTGCTGAAATAATTCTGCATTTAAAATATTTTGAGCCACAGCACCAACTTCTATAACAAAACCCAATTCGCACAAAGAACGGAGAAAACCACCTTCTCTAGATTGTTGATTAACAAAAACCTTTACCATCGGATTGATAGAACTTAAATAAGCGCCTAACCGAAGTAAGAAAGGATGCAGATCACAAAAAATCAGACTTAACCCCATGTTGGCAGTTGTGCTGTGCAAATCAACAATTACATCTACAAAGGGTTGATTTTGCGGTTGCAGGATCTGCTGGATTGCTTTTGCCCGTGTATCTTCATAACTTGAAAGTTGCTGATTTTGTAAGCCTTGATTGGTGAAGCAACGATTTAAATCCTTGTCAATGTATCGTTTGCCTTCTTCAATAGCTTTGAGATTGCCAAGTAATGCCAGAGTTTCAAAACTTGCTCTGTTGATTAAATTAGGATATTGCTGAAACCTTTTGACTAGATGTATTCCTGTTAACTCATTACCGTGGTTTCCTCCAACGATCGCAACTCGTTCAATCTGACTCATAACAACCTCATATCTAAAAAACTTGTCAAGTGGACGCTATAATGCCCAACACCAATTGTTCTACTCAAGATTGCACTGGCTCCCCTACGGTTATTGAGAATGGTGCAAGATACAAGATAGAAGTATAACTGCTGCTGACGAAATCTTGTCAGAGAGTGACGCGATTGCTCCATATTCGAGCCAAAATGTGATAACTGTTAAGCTGTTAGCTTTAGCACAAAAGGGGAGGAAATTTATGGAGCATAACTTTCAAGCGATGCCTCCGGCGGGCTACGCCTACGCTGAACTTTACAAAAACGCCCTCCTCAACGATGTCCTTCCATTTTGGGAAAAACACTCCCTTGATTGGCAGCAAGGCGGCTATTTCACCTGCCTTGATCGCTATGGCAAAATTTATGATACAGACAAATTCATCTGGCTGCAAAACCGCCAAGTGTGGACTTTTTCCATGCTTTGCAACCAGCTAGAAAAACGCGAAAACTGGCTGAAAATTGCTAGTAATGGCGCTAATTTTCTCGCCCAACATGGCAGAGATAGTGATGGTAACTGGTATTTTTCCCTCACCCGTGAAGGGAAACCACTGGTTCAGCCTTACAATATCTTTTCTGATTGCTTTGCAGCGATGGCATTTAGTCAATATGCACTCGCTGGGGGGGAAGAATGGGCAAAGGATGTGGCAATGCAGGCTTATAACAACGTATTACGCCGCAAGGACAACCCGAAGGGCAAATATAATAAAACCTATCCCGGCACACGCCCGATGAAATCATTGGCTGTACCGATGATTTTAGCCAACCTGACTTTAGAAATGGAATGGTTGCTGCCAAAGGAAACACTAGATAATGTCTTAGCTGAGACAGTCCGCGAAGTGATGACCGATTTTCTCGACCAAGAACGGGGACTAATGTACGAAAACGTTGCCCCTGACGGTTCCCACATTGATTGTTTTGAGGGACGGCTGATTAACCCAGGTCACGGTATCGAAGCTATGTGGTTCATCATGGACATCGCCCGTCGCAAAAACGATACCAAAACTATTAACCAAGCCGTTGATGTGGTGCTAAATATCCTGGATTTTGCTTTGGATAGTGAGTATGGCGGATTGTATTACTTTATGGATGCAGACGGTCATCCCCCACAACAATTGGAATGGGATCAAAAGCTGTGGTGGGTTCACCTAGAGTCTTTGGTTGCATTAGCGATGGGCTATCGCTTGACTGGGCGTGAGGTGTGTTGGGAATGGTATCAAAAGATGCACGATTACACCTGGTCACACTTTGCTGATTCAGAATACGGAGAGTGGTTTGGCTATCTCAATCGGCGTGGGGAAGTATTGTTGAACCTTAAAGGTGGCAAATGGAAAGGATGTTTTCACGTACCGCGGGCCTTGTACCTTTGTTGGCAGCAATTTGAGGCGATCGCTACTCCTTTGCAATAGACTTGTTGCAAAAATTTATCTTCATTACCACAACTTAAGCTGTGGTAACGACAGCTTTAAAGTTACTTATGAACTTTGAAGTATAGATAATGATAGCTTTAGCATTCATAACCACAGCTTTAACATTACTTATCAATGCTTCAGTTGTGGTAACGACAGCTTCAACATTCATAACCACAGCTTTAACGTTACTTATGAATGCTTCAGTTGTGGTAACGACAGCTTAAGTTATTGCGATGCCTGCGGCGGTAAACAACGCAGTCAGTTTAATCTACAAGTAAAATTGGAATCAGTGCCATAGGAAGAATGTCTCATGAATGCTGTGACACCTAAGCGATTTACGATCGCTGAATACCATCGATTGATTGAACTCGGATTTCTCACAGAGGCCAATCATATTGAGTTAATTCGAGGAGAACTGATTCAAATGACAGCAAAGGGAACACCTCATACAGTTTGTAGTTCTATCCTGTGCCGTCAATTGGATCGGCTTTTAGGTGATGTCTGGCGACAAGCCGCTTCGCGTCTACAAGCAGTCATCCGTGGACAAGATCCTATCACCCTTTCTAATCAAAGTGAGCCTGAGCCGGATGTTGTGATCGCACGAGGAAAAGATGAAGATTATCTCGCTCATCATCCCTATCCCGAAGATATTTTGTTCGTGATTGAAATTTCGGATAAAACAATAGATTACGACCAAACAACCAAGCTGTCATTGTATGCAGAAGCCGGAATTTCTGATTACTGGATTGTGAATTTGCCGGCTCGTCAACTTGAGCGTCATAGCCAGCCATATCAGAATGCTCAAAGTAAGTTTAGCTATCTCAGCAAGCAGATTTTTCTATCTAACCAGTCAGTGGCGATTCCTGGATTTGAAAATGCATTATTGGACTTGAGTAGATTGTTTCCAGAGATTGCAGGTGAATAATTTTCGCTCGTCTTCTAAAGCGAGTTAAGCTACTTAGGCTTATTAGACAAACTAAATACAAAATGATTTAATTAAAGGTATTGCCCAAACAAAAAACTTTTAAGATGAGAAAACTGTCTCTGATTCTCCCCTTAGCTATCCTGGCTTTTGGCAGTGTAGTTGTTAAGAGCCAAGAAATCTCCTCACCCAATACTTACACTAAATCTGTTAACCGTGAAGTTTTAGCGAGTGGTTATCCTACTCAAGATCAAAAGCAGATTCTTGAACTTGTACGCTACACCATCGCACCAAGAACAAAACTCCCTACTCATACTCATCCGGGAATGCAGATTGAACGAGTAGAAGCGGGAACTTTAACTTATACCGTTGTGGAAGGAAAAGCTAAAGTAACGAAAGCTAACGGCACAGAATTGATTCTTCAAAAAGGGAAAACTATACAGCTTACAGTTGGAGATTCTTTAGTTGAATCTGCCGGAATGGTTCATTATGCAGAAAACCAAACAAACAAACCGATTATTCTGTTGTCTGCTTCTCTATTTAATGCTAATCAACCAAAAGCTATTTTAATCAATCCTCAAAACAGATGAATTTGATGATAGATTTTGACTTTTGTCAGAGGTTTACTCATTAGTATTTGAAAGAATACGCTTGGGTTAAGAAATTTTTTCCTTCTCTTTCTTCTCTTTGTGTCGCGTCAGTTGCTTCTTTTGTCGGAGATGCTCTTACTAGCAATAATTACAGACTAAATTCCGCTGCGCCATCCTCATCTACATCTGCATCCTTACCCATAGCAGTAGGTTTAAATTTAGAACCATGAATTAATTCACCAAACGCAATTCCTGGATTTTGGTGAAGAATATTTAGCACACTCATAAAATCTCGCACAATTTCTCCTGGTGTGAGTAATGCTTCTGCACCCAAGCGATTAATAGTTTCTTGCACAAACTCCTTCAACTCACGATTTGTCAAAGTCTGTTCATACCCAAAATTGAGTGCATGAATCTCAGTTAAACGCTGCAAAAGCGTCAAAATTTCTACTTCACTCAATGGGTTCAATCGAATTACTGGCCCCAAATACTCTTGAACACCAGATTGTGCAACAAAACGGCTTTCTTTTGTACGTCTTTGCCAAGCTTGGTCTGCAAAAAGTCCCCGTTTGGGATCTTCTAAAAATTTAGTTGTTCCACCAACAACAATACCAAGATGTTCTGCTTTACATTGCATGGTATCGTTAAACATTGCTAAAAGTCTATTATAGTTCTTTTCCCGCGTGACTGTAGTAGATATTTGATATAAATGTACAGCTTCATCAAGTATAATTAACAGTCCTTTATAGCCAATTTCAGCTACAAATTTAGCAAATAGTTTGATGTAATCATACCAACTATCATCATCAATAATCACGCGCACTCCTAAAGCTGCTTTTGCCTCAACTTTAGTAGTAAATTCTCCACGGAACCAGCGCATCGCCGCATTTTTTAAATTATCATCATCCAATCGGTAGCCACGCCAATAAGCGATTATAACGCTACCAAAATTAAATCCATGAACTAAGTCTTCAATATACTGAACTACTTCCCTAATTTTCGATTCAACTTGGTCATCAAAGCCATCGTCATTCGGACGCATTCCACTTTCTTTAACCACTTCTTGTTGAATTTTATTAATCCATCCTTCTAAAATTGAGACTAAAGCACCACCATCAGGACGAGTTTTTGTAGCTAGGTGGCTCATTAATTCTCGATAGGTGGCTACACCTTCATGGTTACTTCCTGCTAATCGGCGTTCAGAGGATAAATCACCATCAGCTACTACAAAACCTTGCTCCATAGCACGGTTGCGAATTAGTTGCAGTAAAAAACTTTTCCCAGAACCGTAGTTACCAATTATGAAGCGAAATGCTGCTACACCTTCTGCAATATCATCGAGATTTTGTAATAGGCTTTTTAGTTCTTTTTCTCGACCTACTGCTATATGTTCAACTCCCACTCTTGGTACTACCCCCGCACCAAGGGAATTGATTAAAGCAGTGGAGATTTTTTTCGAGATTTTAAGCTTTGCCATATATTACACATCACTTTATTCTAAATGCAGAAGCACGCAGTAAGTAGGTAAGGCACATATTCACCTTACTACTAATCTGACGACAGCAATAATAATTTAATTTGACGAAGCATGTCTAGCCATAAAGTCTTCATACATTGCAATCATTTTTTTGACATACATTATATGCTCAGGGTAAACTTTTGGAATTTCCAAATCTGAATTAATAATTAATTCACCAATAATATCATTTGCCCGTTCATTTATAGAATCGATTAACAGATTCGGCATAGTGATGTTTGCTTCGGCAATTTTTTTAATAGCAGCCTTGGGATTATCTTGTTCGACTATAGCTTTTAATACCTCTAGTTCAGATCGGGGAAGATTTTCTAAAAAATTAGTCCATTCTTCAGGTATATTCTCTGATGTTTCAATTTCTGAAGTATCTCTGATTGCTGTAGTTTCCATTATTTCAGAAAAAGGAAACAATTCAGGATCATCTTCCGGGGAATTATCAGACAAAGGCTCTTGATTGAATGTTTCTATTTGTTGAAGTAATTCCCATACTTGATTTTGTAATGAGTCTCGTTCTTCTTGTAATAATGAAACTTGCCCTAGCAACTCCTGTAATTCAGCTTTTTTTTCTACTAGTTGGGTTTGTGAATAATTCAGGATAGCTTGGATATTTTCTCTTTCGGTTTTTGTTGCTACCAGCAATTGATTTTTTTGGCTTGTTTTAACTTCTAGTTCTTGAATTGCAATTCGTAGTTCATATAGTTTTTCTTCTAATTGGGGTTTGAGTCTGCCCAAAAGAGTTAAATTGCTTTCAACTTCTTGTTTCTCCTGCTGAAGTTTGGAAATTTGACTTTGCAACTGAGTAATTTCAGTGCGAGATCCATTACAATTCGACTCTAGACGGCGCTTCTCTGCTGTGAGGACAGAAAAAGCATTGTTCAATTCTGCTTGATTTTTATGCAAGTTATTAATTTCAGTTTGCAGATTATTAATTTCAGTTTCTAACTGCTTTTTCTGCCCGGCAAATGTTCTTAATTCTCGATGTATACTATCCCTTTGGTTACGGCTTTCTGTGACTTGATTTTGTAGATGTTGTGACTCAGCATATAATAAATTATGATGTTCTTCGATTTGATTAATTTCTCTGACAACACGAGCCTTCAATCCCTCCATTTCTTTAATTCGCTTGCGGAGAGAACCTAAAACAAACATTTCATAATTTCTGCGTCGCTTATCTACGAATAATGCTGCTGCATAGATAATAACGGCAGTAATTACACCTGTGAGAAAGGCTTTATTAAAATCCCAGTTTGGGACGAGGCTAAGGCCAAAACTCACACTAAAGGCAACTATCCCTAAGATAAATCGATTGCTGATCATTACTGATTGCATATTGCTGGTTTTTAGCGTAGTTAAATTATCAGAATAAGTAGCTCTCATACTAATTTATAATTCGTAATGACGCTTACAGACTCGCTAACGAGCGAACGCGAACAGCGTCTCTTTTAGAAGAAGCGCTGTAGGGAGAAGAGAAGGCTTTACGCTGCACTAACATAATTCGTAATTAGAATATACAGAGAATAATACTTACTAAAAAACAGTTTCAATCTGTTGTTCTGTTTGGTGAAACAAGACTTTTTTCCCAAATTTGGTATCATAGTCGTTCTGAAATATCTAATTTTAGTTACTGGTACATAACATTGTTCTGTAAGTAACAAAAAAGTGCAATCATTAATGAACTAATTTTAATCAGAAGTGTTTAATGTATCTTTATTTACATTAAAAAGCCTTAAATCTGCTTTTAAAAAATCTACAAACTGCCGTGCTGTCCGTCCAGAACGACCATTATGGCGAGTTGCCCACTGTAATGCTTGAAATTCCAAATCTTCTTGAGTAATATTGATTTCAGCTTGTGCGGCTAGATGTTGTACAATCTTTAAATAAGTTTTCTGATTGGCTGGTTCAAAAGTCAAGGTTAAACCAAAGCGATCGCTAAACGAAAGTTTCTCCTGCATCGTATCCCAGGCATGGATTTCCTCGTTATCCTTAGGTGCAGGTCTATCCACAAAAAACTCCCGAATCAGGTGGCGGCGGTTGGAAGTAGCGTAAACGACTACATTTTCAGGCCGCGCGGTTAAATTACCTTCTAAAACTACCTTGAGGGCTTTAAAGGCATCATCATCTTCTTCAAATGAAAGGTCATCGACAAAGATGATAAATTTTTGTGACACTCCCCGTAAATGTTCCACAATTTCTGGTAAGTCTTTTAAATCAGATTTTGACACTTCCAACAAGCGAAGGCTGCGATTACTATATTCATTCAACAAAGATTTCACCAAAGAAGATTTGCCAGAACCTCGACTACCGTAAAGTAATACATGCAGTGCCATCTCTCCTGATAATAAAAACTCTGTATTTTTTAGCAAAGCATCTCTTTGAGACTCGTAACCCACAAGCGCACTCAGCTTAACTGGGTCAGAATACCGAATACCGATAAACTGCCCAGCTTGCCAGCGTAAAGCGCGATATTCTGCAAATAAACCAGAGCCACATTGCCGATAATAAGCTGCTAACTCTTCTACAGCATCACCCCAATTATCTAACTCTTGTAGATATGTAGCGAATGTCTCTACTCCTACCAATTCTTGCTCTTTATACCACACTACTGGTGAAACCGGCATATGAGCTACGCCTTGTATCCACTCACTCAAAGAAGCGCTGCTACATTTATAGAGACTTTGCAATATTTGTAAATCATGCTCAACTGCTGCAACTATTGCTGGGGGCAAATCTTCAAATTCTCGCACTTCAGCCAGCCTTGTAAAAGGATTCTTAGAGAAAAGAAGTTGAGTGATTAAATAGTCTTCCCAGTTTTGATTTCTAGCAGCCAAAGCGTAGAAGTAACTGCCGTAGGCTTGAAGGCAACCGCGTGCATCGGCGTCAGTGTAACGTATAGCTTGCAACAGTTCCAGAAATGCTATCCCCACTTCGCCTTGCAGAACAGACTGGTAGAGTAAAAGTGAGGCTGCTTGGCGCTGGAGATATTGAACCTTTGTATATGAAGAAGTATTTGTGATTGGCATTGCTTGATTGTCCATCAATAAACTGTGTGGTATAGCTAAATAACTATGGTAAATTGTCTGCTGACCCTGGCAGTAAAGTCAAAGTCTACATAGGTTTTAACAATGAATTTAAGTATGATTGCTGCTCTTGCCTACGGCATATTAGCGATTGTTGGTGGCATTATTGGCTACATTCAGGCTAAAAGTAAGGTTTCACTCCTAAGCGGTAGCATTAGCGGTTTATTACTAATACTTGCCGCTTACTTTCAATTCCAAGGACAAACCTGGGGTTCGATTTTAGCAGGGTTAATTACTGCTGTTTTAGTAGTCGTCTTTGGATTTCGACTGGCTAAAACACGCAAGTTTATGCCTGCGGGATTAATGACGATTTTGGGTATCTTGGCATTGGCGGTGATGGTAAATCAATTTGTGGCTTTAAGGTAGCATCAGTCTCCAAGCAATAACCATCCTCCTGTTTTTTGTTACCTATTAAGGCGTTCTTCCAGAGTGAGGGAGGTGATGATTTGCAGCAGTGATATGATGTCCGGGCAATTAATCATAATACCCCCAAGCTCAAAGAGCCAAAGCTACGCTTGAGCTAACCTAAGAGCCTGCTCTTAAGGGTTGGGGGTGGGGTTCTTTTCTTATGGCTAATTTGGCGGACATCATATGAATCAAGCAATCGGGTGTTCCTGTGTTTCTGCAATCCAGTACTTACTACAGTTTTGCGTAAAAGCGTAGTGTTTTTAATGCAGGGGAACGCATTAACATTCCAAGGGAATGCATTGGCATTGTATTGAGATACATTAACAATGCAAGCCGATGCATTAATAAGGCGGCCGATGCATTAATAATGCAAGCCAATACATTAACAATGCAAGCCGATACATTAACAATGCAAGCTGATGCATTAACAATGCAAGCCGACGCATTAATAAAGCGGCCGATGCATTAACAATGCATCCCGACACATTGGCATTGTAGGGTATTGCTAAATTTAATTCGCTAGGAATTAATAAAATGCTGTACTTAGCGCAAAATCTGGTCAATCATCCGGTTCGCCTGGGAACCATAACTGCCCCCAAATAAATTGAAGTGATTCAAAATGTGATACAGGTTATAGAGCGTTTTTCTCTGCTCATAGCCTGCATCTAAAGGAAAGACTTCGTTGTAACCTTTGTAAAACGCTGCGGGGAATCCACCAAATAATTCTGTCATGGCAATATCAACTTCGCGATCGCCAAAATAAGTTGCTGGATCAAAAATCACGGGTTCTCCTAAAGCTGTACACCCAGCATTTCCGCCCCATAAATCGCCATGTACTAAAGAAGGTTGCACCTGGTGCGCCAATAGTTCCGGGATAGCTGCTAGTAATTTTTCTTGTTGAGGGAAATTTCCTCCCCGTCGCCTTGCCAACTGAAATTGATAACCCAGGCGATGTTTAATATAAAATTCTGCCCAGTCTACTGTCCAAGTATTGATTTGGGGCGTTGAACCAATGGTATTGTTTATTTTCCAACCAAAACCTTCACTACTGCTAGCTTGATGCATCGCCGCTAACTTGCGCCCCATCTCTTCCCACGAATTGCTGTTACTGCTACCAAGTTCTAACCATTCCAGCACGATGTAACTAGAATTTCCAGCTACACCCCAGCTTAGAGGTTTTGGGACGCGGATACTAGCCGTTGCTAGCATTTCCTTTAAACCCAATGCCTCAGCCTCAAACATCGCAACTTCGGATGCTTGATTAAGCTTGACGAAGTAGGTTATCTCACCATTGGAAACAGCATAACCTTGGTTGATGCACCCGCCACCAACCGATCGCCGTTGCTGACTCTGAAATTTTTCACCAGTCAGCTGGCTAATTTGAGCATCGATTTGAGTCCACATCATGCAATTTTGGATTTTAGATTTTGGATTTTGGATTAGTAACTGGGCGTTGGGAATTGGTTATTGGTTATTCTCTTCTTCCCCATACCCAACGGGAATTCAACAGACCTCTCCCTCCCAGCCTCCCTCTCCGAAGCGGAAAGGGAGGAGCAACACAAAAATCAGCTTTTTAAGCCTCTCGACCTTTCGGGGAGAGGTTTGGAGAGGGGTCAAAACAGTACTCATCGAATTCACGTATGCCCAATGCCCTATTTTCTAATTTACGGCTTGACGACAACTACACCATAAGCATTTGGGGAAAGATACTCTTTGGCTGCTTGCATCAAGTCAGTTGCATCTTGGCTCTGAATATAATCTGGGTAGTTAAAGGCGGGTTCTAAATCTCCTAGCAAGGACTGATAGTAACCATACAACCCAGAGCGCTCGCTTGGTGTTTCATTGCCAAATATAAATCTGTTAGCTACTCGCCGCCGCACACGGGCAATTTCTGATTCTGTGACTAACTCGGTTTGAACTTTGCGAATGTGTTGAGCGATCGCATCCTCTACTTCTGCTAAATTTTCCACTGCACATTTAGCTGAAATATAAAATGTCCCTTGCAACTGATTGCTCATATTGCTCACAGAAATTGAAGAAACCAATCCCCGTTCTTCTCGTAAATCCCTCACCAGTCTTGATGTCCGTCCGTGTCCCAAAATTCCTGCTAAAACATCCAGTCCATAGGTGCGATCTAACTGAGTCATTCCTGGAACCCGCCAAACCATCACTAGCCTTGCTTGCTGGAGACTATCATCTACAAATTCTCGACGGACAATTTCTGTAAATGGTAACTCAGGAGGCAGAGACGCGATTAATGCCGTCTGTACTGGTGAGCGAGGAGAGACGCGATTAATCGTGTCTGTACTGAGTTTTGTAAATCCTTCAGCAACGGTTGCAATTAATTCTTCCACAGGCAAATTGCCCACAGCTACAGCAGTAATTGACTGGGGTTGATACCAATTAGTATGAAAATCCCGCATCTGTTGGGGTTTAAGTTCGGCAATCACCGATTCCGGCCCCAATACCGCACGGCGATAAGGTAGCTCAGTATACGCTGTCTCCATCACCCGTCGAAATGTCCGTCGTTGGGGATTATCCTCTGAACGCCTAATTTCTTCTAAAACTACTAATCGCTCCCGTTCAAAAGCATCATCAGGAATACTAGCATTTGATACTACATCTATTTGTAGTGGAGCCAGCTCGGCAAAATCTTTGGGCGCAGTGGTTATATAGTAATGAGTATAGTCTTGGCTAGTAGCGGCATTGGTAACAGCACCCCGTTCTTCAATTCGCCGTTCAAACTCACCGCTAGCCAGCCGTTCTGTTCCCTTAAAAATCATATGCTCTAAAAAGTGAGCCATACCGTTAATGGCATCAGATTCTACCGCTGAACCAACTTTAATCCATACGTTGAGGTTCACAGCTTCAACTGGCATTTGCTCCGCTATGATTGTCAAACCATTGGGCAACTGATGCAGCGTTGGGGTATTAAGACGAGGAAATTTCCGTAGGGTTGAAGTCATTGCTACTTGTGTGAGGAGCTACGTTACCTCTTTATCTTATCCGTCACCGAAGAGACAAGGGAGCAGGGGGCAGGGGGAAAAAGAGTTTGAGCCTTGTTTACTTTTCTTCACACAGTTTGGTTTTATTGTACCGACTTACTTAGAATACAAGGTGCAAAAAGAGTTTCAGAGCAAATAAATTTATTTATGCCCAAAAGCAAAAATATTTATTTCGAGTGGAGAGTGCCACAATCAAAAATAATGCGTCTAAACCGCGTCCACCTTGAAAACTTGTAGTTCTTTCCGTGTGAAAACAAAAAACCCTCATCCCCCAGCCCCTTCTCCCAAATTTGGGAGAAGGGGAGCCGCAAAGAAGTCCCTCTCCCCCTACTTGGGAGAGGGATTTAGGGTGAGGGCAAAAACTACGGTTCTCAACATAGATGAGGTTTAAAAGGTTTTACTACGCAAAACCTATACCTCTGCGACTCAGGTGCAATCAGCAAATGCGTTGGCGTAGCGCGCCGCAGGCATCGCTAAATCAACAAATGCGATCACCGAATCAACAAATGCGATCACCGAATCAACAAATGCGATCGCCGAATCAACAAATGCGATCGCCGAATAAACAAATGCGATCGCCGAATAAACAAATGAAATCCCCGAATAAACAAATAATATAGCAGAATAAACAAATAATATAAACGAATAAAACCAACAGAAAAATTTAAATTTTTATATAATATTTATTGGTAAATTTATACAAATTATACAACTTATACGTTATTAAAACATTTATTCAAACATGAGCTTTAACAAAAGGATGTTATAGTCAAATCTGTTAATAAAAATTATGTTTAGTGGGACAAATAAATAGTTGGGCGATGCTGCCATGAAATAATATCTTTAGTATCCTAGTTGCTGCAATCAAAGCTGCTCAGGGAGTAGATATTTTCAAAGGTAATAGCCTGTTCAGCGTTTTTGTGCCTACTGGTGAGACGTTTATTGAACTTCAAGCAAGCACAATAGATGTACTGCTTAAGGAAATTCCAAGGCTCAAGAAAATCTCAATTTTGGAACTGAGATGGATTTAAATAATAGATTTCCTACTAATCCTTCATTTATTGAAGGGCTACGAGTACTTCTTGTAGATAATGATGTCAATTTCTGCAATTCGTTGACGCCGATGTTGCAATCCTATGGTGTGAAGGTGCAAACGGCATCTTTAGGAGAGCAAGCTCTGGAAATATTTGAGCAATGGCAACCTGATATCCTCTTGAATGGTATTTCCTCGCCAAAGGAGGATGGCTATGCTCTGATTCAACAAGTAAGAACACTTACAGGAGAACGTGGCAAAGTAGTACCAGCGATCGCTCTGACAGGCACTGTAACTGAAGATATGTATCAACATGCTCTCTTAGCTGGGTTTAGTCTATGCTTTGCTAAACCCATAGTTATTAATGATTTCGTTGCTGTGCTTGGCATTTTAGCAATTACCAATAATCTTCATTCGTGCTCATGCTAACTAGCTCTAATTAATGTTTTAGATATAGTAGTCTAAGTTTTGATAAGTAATGATCTGGGTCATTTATTGGTGGGTATCATTATTTTGGAAATGCTACTAATGAACTTGATAAACGATAGGACTAATTTTATGACTTATAAAATGTCTGTTTTCAGTCAATTAGTTTTGCTTTTGAGTAGCGGAATTCTTGGTATTGGATTTATTCTAATTTCCTACTTCTTAGCAGTAATTTGGATTTAGAAAACTTAAATTTTTTCTAACTTATCCTTGGAGATATTAAATGAAAAAATAAAATTGCTAAATACCTAAAGTATTTGAGTTTGAGTAGTTCTGAAATGTTGACTATGTAAATCTTAAAAAGCTCAAGTTAATTGTCCTCTCCGCTATAGGACTGATATTTGATTTTTGAAATATACGTAGGGTGCGTTATGCCAAAGGCTAACGCACCACCTCTAATTCTAGGTGCCGTACTCTCGCCGATAACACACCCTACTAAATACCTAAAGTATTTGAATTTGAAAGGTAGTTGTGAAATGTTGATTCTGTACATATTAAAAAGCTCAAGTTAATTGTCCTCTCTGCTATTTGTAAAAAATTTAGAGAGTAGCAGGTTTGTTCATGTCCATGTTTATTTCAATTTCTTCAATGCTTTAGTTCTTATATCAGGTTCGCTTAAATACTTATAATATCTGTAGATTGGGGAGCCACTGCGCCCTTCTCCCAAAGGCGATAGCGTTCGCGCAGCGTCTCGTAGAGAGCGTCTGCGGTTTCCCGACAACTAAGCAAGTGGCGTTTGAGGAACGTAGAACCAAAGGGGCTTCCCGCAGAATAACCCAACATTTGTTTCAAGTTCATGTTAGGTTTCACTGCCGTACCCCTACGGGGATCTTGCTACAACCCAACTTACATTGATATATCTTATTTATAAATAAGTAATCACCCAAACTTGATATTACACTGATTGTTGATAAGGCTTTGAAGAATTCAGAAGTCAAAATACAAGAGCAAAGCCAAAGACGCTCCGCCTCCTGTCAGAATGCGATCAGTGGAGGATTCAGACCCGCCACTACGAAAGCTGACCACCAAATAGAAAATTTGGTGAGGAACTTAAACCCGTTTATTCATCTACGCTTGTACTACAAATTCAATTCTGTTAGCGTAGCAGGGTGCAGCCCATTCTGGCGACTGACTCGTGAATTATTTCTTGTTAATATTGTAAGTTAGTACCACTTATATTGAGAGCTTTACCCTTAGAAAAATCGGTTTATGCTAAAAGGCGAACTTTTTGGCAATATCTCAACCAATGATTTGCATTTCCCCAACTTGGGCTAAGAGAGTAAAAACAAGGTGTAGGGATAAAATATAATATAATACTACTATGTTGTAGAAGGTTTGCTAGTTTCTCTAATTGCTTGATACTTTACAAATAAACAACCTGTGTTTTCCAAGTTGGTTATCTTACCACTTTCTTAATGCATAAAAGAAGAGAATTTCATATTGCTCAAGCTTATGCTAAAGCGAAAATCGAGAAAATGACAACTATCCGTGATTTGAGAGCTTAATTCATCGAATGAGCCTTAAGTTATTGAATTTATACTCCAACTCTTAATAAATACTGGGCAAGTAAGTAAACTGACCCAAAATATAAACCTTAGCTGCCAAACCATTGCAGTACTAAATTTCATCCTATGACATCTGATCAACCCTCTGAGCAAACTGCATCTGAATCTGCCGCTAATGAACCGTTGGACGTAAAGCAGCTTGAGAATATAAATGCTTTATTTCCCATCGTAGGCATTGCCGCCTCTGCGGGTGGATTAGAGGCATTTATGCAGTTACTCAAGCATTTGCTTACCGATACAGGAATGGCATTTGTGCTGATTCAACACTTAGACCCTAACCACAGGAGTCTGTTAAGCGAGATTCTGGCGAGAGTAACTCAAATGCCTGTCAAGGAAGTGCAATCCGGGGTGACTGTAGAACCAAACCAAGTCTACATCATTCCGCCTAATACTAAGATGATCTTGTCTGGTGGGGTGTTGCAACTGATGCCGCGAGAGAAAGTTCATGGGAAATATATGCCTGCTGATGCGTTCTTTAGTTCATTGGCAACGGAGCAAGGGCGCAAAGCGATCGCAGTGGTATTATCTGGAGCGGATGGAGACGGTTCACTAGGACTGAAGGCAATTAAGGCAGCCGGAGGTGTGACTTTTGCTCAGTGTGAAGACACGGCCAAATTCGATAGTATGCCCAATACCGCTGTTGCCACAGGGAATGTCGATTTTGTGCTACCGCCTGGAAAAATTGCCGAGGAACTGGCAAACCTCAGTCGTAGTCCTTTTATTTCTAACTCACAGCCGCTGATAACGCCTGAGAAATTGCCCGAAGTGGGAGATGCCCTGGCGACTATTTTTGCGTTATTGCGATCGGCACTTGGCGTTGACTTCAGCCACTACAAACCCAATACGCTTGATCGCCGAATCCAGCGGCGAATGCTGTTGTACAAACTAGAACGATTAGAGGATTATACCCTGTATCTACAAGAGAATCCGGCTGAAGTCAGAGCGCTCTATGAAGAAATTCTGATCCACGTCACCTATTTTTTCCGCGACACCGAAGTATTTCAACAGTTGAAAGAGCGAGTCTTTCCCACGATCATGCTCTCCAAGCCGGCATTGCCGATTCGGATTTGGGTGGCAGGGTGTTCGACAGGCGAGGAGGTCTATTCGATCGCCATCTCCTTGCTGGAGTTTTTGTCGCATAAATTAACCTCGCCGCCGATCCAGATTTTTGCCACAGACATCAGCGAGATGGCAATTGACAAAGCCAGATCCGGCATTTATGCAGAAAATCAAATGGTGGAAGTCTCACCAGAGCGCCGCCGCAGATTCTTTAATACTCTTGAGGGCGGTAGATATCAAATTAACAAAGCTGTCCGCGACCTGTGTGTGTTTGCTCGACAAGACTTGGGCAGTGACCCCCCTTTTTCCAACTTAGATTTAATTAGCTGTCGGAATGTACTGATTTATTTAGACGAAACGTTGCAAAAACGGATACTGCCCATCTTTCATTACAGTCTCAAGCCAACTGGCTTTTTACTGCTAGGGACTTCAGAAAGCATAGGTAAATATTCGGAGTTGTTTACTGTGATTGACAAAAGGCATAAAATCTATGCCAAGAAGCTAACCGCAAATCGTCCAATTCTTTCGTTCGTTACCAGCAATTATCCGATCGCAAAACTGGACGAACCTCAACCTGGGAATTCAAATCCATCGGATGAGTTTGACTTAGAGAAAAAAACTGACCAACTGATCTTGAGTCGCTATGCCCCAGTAGGTGTGGTGATCAACGACAATATGGAGGTGCTGCAATTTAGGGGAGAAATCGATCTCTACCTCAAACTTGCACCTGGCAAACCAAGTCTCAACTTATTCCAAATGGTGCGCTCCGGCTTGCTCGTCGAGCTACGCACCACAATTTATCAGGCACAACAGCAAAAAATTATAGTTAGAAGGGAAGGGTTACGGATTGAAGAGAGTGAGCTTTCAAAAATCGTCAATCTTGAGGTGATTCCATTCAAGCCTAAGACTGACGAAGAACTCTACTTTCTGGTTTTATTTGAACAAGCTCCACCCACGGTTAACAACCTTAGCTCTTTTAATCGTGAGAGCCCAGAGCAGCCAGACTTAGAGCGTGAGATTGTTCGGCTTAAGCAGGAACTTGCAACCGCCAAGCAAGAGCAGGCTGCGACTCAAGACTATCTGCAAGCGCTAATCCAAGAGCAGGAGCATATCAATCAAGACCTGAAAGTTGCCAATGAAGAAATCCTCTCTAGTAATGAAGAGTTGCAAAGCACCAATGAGGAGCTAGAAACTGCCAAAGAAGAGATTCAGGCAACCAACGAAGAACTCAACACAACCAATGAAGAACTTCGCTTTCGAAATCTGGAATTACACCAAGTCAACAACGATCTGACGAATTTGCTGGCCAGTATCAATATCCCAATTTTGATATTGACTTCGGACTTACGCATTCGACGTTTTACGCCAATGGGGCAACGGCTTTTCAATTTAATTCCCGCCGATGCTGGACGACCCTTGAGCGACATCAGAACGAATCTCGATATTCCTGACTTAGAACCTCTAATTTTAGATGTGCTTGACACACTCAGCATCAAAGAATTAGAAGTCCAAACTCTAGGGGGACATTGGTACAACCTCCGCATCCGTCCTTATCGCACCATAGAAAACCAGATTGACGGTGTAGTGTTGGTGTTAATAGATATTGATGTTCTCAAACGCAGTGCAGCAACCTTAGAACAAGCCCGGAATTACGCTGAAGGGATTGTGGAGACAGTACAAATACCGTTAATCGTGCTTGATTCTGATTTGCGGGTGAACAAAGCCAATCGCTCGTTTTATGAAACGTTTCAAGTTTCACCATCACAGACAGCGCAATCTTTAATTTTTGAACTAGGCAACGGTCAGTGGAACCTGCCCGGACTGCGATCGCTCTTAGAAGACATTCTCACCAATGATACCAGTATTGACAACTTGCAGATAGAGCATCTTTTTGAGCGGATTGGGCAAAAAACTATGCTGCTCAATGGTTGGAAAATTATTCAACAGGGAGATGCTCAAATGATTTTGCTGGCGATTGAAGATATCACCGAGCGCAAGCAATTTGAGGTAGAGCGATCAAATCTTCTAGCACAAGAGCAGTCAGCTCGTCAACAGGCCCAAATTGCCAACCGAGCTAAAGATGAATTCCTGTCGAACCTTTCCCATGAACTTCGTAACCCGCTCAATATTATACTGGGCTGGGCGCAACTCTGGCGCACCCGGGAACTAGATCAAGCAGCAATCACTCGTGCCTGGGAAGTGGTGGAGCGGAGTGCTAGGGTGCAAGCTCAGTTAATTGATGATATGCTGGATGTTTCACGGATTACGAGTGGAAAGCTTCATTTAAACACTCGTCTAATTGATCTAGTTTCAGTAGTGGATGTCGCCATCGAGTCTGTCAAATTGTCCGCAGAGGCGAAAAGCATTCAAATTCTTTCACAGTTGAACTCGGCGACGGTTATCGGAGATTTTGATCGCTTACAGCAAGTTCTATGGAATTTATTTTCTAACGCGATTAAGTTCACTCCAGTCGGTGGGCGAGTGGAAATCACCCTCGAACCTGTAGATACTCACGCCCAGATTCAAGTCAGTGACACAGGAATTGGCATTTCGGCAGACTTGCTGCCGTATGTGTTTGAGCGCTTCCGCCAAGGAAATTCTAGCAGCAGCAAAGCAATTCAGGGACTTGGATTGGGCTTGTCAATTGTCCGTCATCTTATAGAACTTCACGGTGGAACAGTTCAAGCGCAAAGTCCAGGCGAGGGACAAGGAACCATGATTACCGTTAGGCTGCCTCTGCGCTCAATGCCACCGGAAATTATACCGCCAACTTATTTAGAGCCGACCATTTTGTCAGGGATGGACACATTAAATGGTAAAAATCCATCCCTTACCCTTGAAGGGCTGTGCATCCTAGCTGTAGATGATCAAGCAGACAGCCGCGACTTAATCAAGTGGATGTTAGAAGACTTCGGGGCTGAAGTAGTGGTTGTGACATCGGCAAGGGAAGCGATCGCTGCTCTAACTGAATCTCCTGATAGATATAATCTGCTTCTAGCAGATATTGGGATGCCAGAGGAAGATGGTTACTCCTTGATTCGTCAGGTGAGAGCGCTTGACGCCTCTGCGGAGGGACAAATTCCAGCAGTGGCAATCACTGCCTATGTCAGCGAACAAGGGCAGCAAATGGCAATTGATGCTGGTTTCCAAATGCATATAGCTAAACCGATTGACCCGACTCAATTGGTATTGATGATTGCAAACTTGTGTGGACTCCGAGCCAGATGAATGAGTGGATGTACCGCTGACTCAGTTGACAAATTGAGCCGGAAAATTTTTAGTAAGTAGGCGATCGTCAGCAATTTTATTTACTAAAACTACACTAGAAACAATACGCTTGGGTTAGAGCTAAAAACCTGATTTTGCGTAGATGGGTTTCGTTCCTCAACCCAACCTACAATTATCCTTAAACCAAGCATATTGCACTAGACAACCTCATTGTATAAATTTTTAGTTGAGCTTTTAATAGTGCTTTAAACAAGAGTTTTTCTCCTGAAAAACAACACCTTAAAGTAGCAATTTGGAATATTTTTAATCTGAAATATCTCAATATGACGAGTGTAATTGACATAAAAACACCAGAATTTTGTTTATAGCGGTTTGCAGTTGAGTCCAATACAGACCTAACCCCCAACCCCTTCCCTGCTAGCGTTGGGGAGTAAGATTCAAAGCCTCTCTCTTCTTAGGAGAGAGGTCAAAACTGTACTGCACCAAAATGAGAACCGCTATATATAGTCGGCAGATAAACTATCTAATCATTACAGTCATAACGGCGGATTCTACAATCAATCTGTTGCTAGCAATTAGCTTGACCAGAAAGAAAAAGGTACAAGCCCCTAAATTTCTTTATGGGGTTGTTACTTTTGACTTTTGACTTTTGATTTTTGACTTCCCCAAAGGGGCTGACATGCTGTTGTCAAAAATCATGTTGAAGCAAACGTTTCAATTACGTATGAATTGTATAATTTGCCCCTAAAACATTCAAAAGTTATAGATAATATTTGACATTTTTACTTAAAAAGATACAAAATATATTTGATTTTTTATCCTAAAACAGAAAGTATGAACTATGAATTGAGGAATCAAAAGCATGATTGCAACCTTCATGAAAGTACCTAAGTTTCGCAATACTCAATGGGTGAGCTTTGTTGGTGGAGAAGGGATTGTACGCAGCTACACACCTGAATCTGGCACATGGACGTATCTCATTGAGATGGCATTAGGGCTAGAGCCTGACTTTGGCAGAGTTGGTGCAGAAACGATGATATTCCTCAATGAGGCAGATTTGCGGCATAAAATCTGATTTAACCAGGACTTACGCAAAATCATGAAAAAACGAACCGCAAAGGACGCAAAGGACAAGAAGGAATAAGGTTTCAGAGAGTTATTGCGTAAGTCCTATTAACAAGTAGTGGGGCTTTAAGTCCCCTGTCTCTACTGGCAGCAGGTTTTGTGACGGGGATTTAGACCCCGACACAAAACGTAATTGCGTTAGCATTCGCGCAGCGATAGCGCAGCGTTAGCGAGGAACGAGCGTCGGAACGAGCGTCATTAAGAAAAAGCGAATTGCGAATTGTTTTAACCTAAGTTGATTCTCACAATCCCTGCCATTCTCGCTGAGAGAGTTCTTTTATCGGCAAGAACAAACTAGCTTCAATCTCCTGCCGCACAACGTCTGTTACCTGACAGTTGCTATTGAGGCAATCGATAAGCAACTGATTGGCATAGTAATATTGTTGCAATACTTGCTGTTGCTCAGGACTGAAGTGCCAGTGATGCTCAATGTTTCGATGCTTGGCGATCACCGCCTTTAACTGCTCCAGCCAGGCAGGGAAACTTTTTTGCCACCATGTCTGAAACCTTTCTTTACTTTGTTTTGGATCGGGCAGTAGGTCTTTAAGTTGTTGTAAAGCTTGATGTAAGTCAGCATCTTGAACAATCGCTAAAGCATTACTCAAAGCATAGTCGCAGACTAGGGCATTGCCAAAATTAGATTTGCTGTCAATAGTGCATTCCATTACTAGCTTGTCCAATGCCGCATCCAAAAAAATACTCTGATCAAGGATGCAGGCAAGAGCAAAGGGTGGGGTAATAAGGTGAGGAGTCCTAGCTAGGGCAAGGTAAAACGCCCGAATTGCAGCAGGCTGGGGGGGAGCGACAAGGGACTTTTGGCTTGCCCAAGTTAAGAATTTTTGCAAATATGGATCTTCAGCCACTAGCGCATCAACTTGTTGCTTCATCAACTGTACCAGGAAATCTGCACTCCGCAGCATGGCAACCGTTAACAAAAAGATTTCACGCCACCGGGGTTCAGTAATATGACTCACCAGACGTTCTAAGGGTTGTTCTAAGGGTTGTAAATTATGACTGGCAACGATTTGTCGAGCAGTCAGGTATTCTTGAAACGTCAAATAAGAGAAGGAAAAAATCCCCCGCACTCGTTCTGCCAGTAATCCATGTTGCAACTCTATTGCCTTAAATACCCCTTCACTATCTAATTGCAATTCCTCTGGTTCTGTCGAAGCATTCGGCAAATCACGGATATAGTCGCCAATGTATTGCTCAACAATGCGTTGTTCAAAAAAGTAATTACCCTGCTCAAATGTGGCGCTTGCAATTTGACTTAGCAACTTCAGCTTTTGTGGTAATAAAAAACCTTGGTACACTTCATCCCGCTCAATTGCTTTAGTTGCGTCCCATTTGACCAGCAAAAGGTCTAAACATTGCTTATAAAACGCAGCTTTTTGGATTGGGAATTTGTTCTGCTGGTCAAAAACCCAGCAAGCGAGGTGCAAAAATAAAGGGTTGACGACAAGTCTCCGAAATTGTAAGTTTTCGGGCAAATCTAGTTTCAGGGTAAACTCAACTGCCTGTTCATGCCT
The DNA here is from genome assembly GCF_937863485.1 of uncultured Nostoc sp. GTDB lineage: Bacteria > Cyanobacteriota > Cyanobacteriia > Cyanobacteriales > Nostocaceae > Nostoc. The sequence continues at coordinate 31,736 of NZ_CALMFY010000169.1, forward strand.
CTGGTGGACATTCGTTTTTGTGAGTGCTCTAAACCACTTATGAGCAAAGGCAACAATTTGCTCAGAGGTAAATGGGGCAATTTCGACATCTGTGAAGCGTCTGAGGCTGGAAGCTTTAGCCCCCGTGCGGCAAGTCACGACAAACATATTCTTTTGGTACTTTTCAGAGAGTCTGCGAATCTCGTTGACGACAGCGTTGCTGTATTGCTCGAGTACTTCATCTAATCCATCCAGCAACAGCAACACTCTGCCTTCCAACAACAAAGTTTCAACCACAGATGCATCTGAAATCCCAGAGGTGAGGAATTCCTTGCAAATATAGTTGAGTAAATGGAATTCTCCTGCTTCTCTAGATTCGTCTGCAAAATCCCTTAAGGTAACAAAAATGGTCACCCGATTTGCGGCAAATCTACCTCGGTTGCATTGAATCGCTAGATATTGCAAAAAGGTAGTTTTACCTGCTCCTGGTTTTCCCAACACCCGCAGCTTTGAATAAGTTTCAACTGCATTAATACCCGCGATTTGTGTCTGGGATACCTCACCTAAGCCAAAGCGATCAAATTCTTTTGACGTAAAATTTTGCAAGTCATCAAACTCTAGCCACTGAAGGTTTGCAATCTCCTCCAAAATGTTAACATCGATGTAAATGTCGTCGATTCTAACAGGGCGACTAATATCTAATAACTGCAAAGTGCCGCACTGGTCTTCAATTTTCTCAAAGCGTTGCGATCGCACTTGTTGTACTAGAGCATCAATATCTAAAAATTCAGCACCAAGTTCTTTTGATTCAGTAAATTCTTCTGGAGGATTAGCCGCAATCTCCCGCCAGTTCAACGACAACACCGAACAAATTTCTATAAAGATATGACGCTCAACCGGACGCCCAGTAAAAAACCGCCAAATTGGTTGGCGAGTCTTTAAGTTGACTTCAAAAGCCAAATTGTCTTGTGTCCAGCCCTTATGAGCGAACGCTTTTTTGGCTTCTTGAATCCCACTTTCTGATCCTTGGAGCGATCGCTTGACCATAGGAGCTTACACACATCAAATAAGAATTATTCAATTTGACATTATTGCAACATCTCGTTTCGGAACTACTTAGAAACTGAGTAAGCTATTTTTAAATGCTAATGATTTATTTAAAGCATCTTCAGCCAATATCGTGTGATGGCATTTGTCTCAGTACATTATGGAATTTTACGTGTTTTTTATAACCTAATATTTTGTGCCGGAGAAAGTTTTTGTATATCTAGTAGCTCTAGCGCTGTGGCAAGTCTAAAATTTCTCTACGATTGAGTACTCATAATTATTGTACCACTTCTGTACGCTTGAATATACTTGTGTATAAAGCTATAGCAATTCGATTTGATTTTTGAAAAAAACGCTGAATAAACGGTGAAACACAATACCAAATTTTAAATTTGGTGCAAAACAATCAGTGTCGAGTCTGAATCTCTCACTGATAGCGTAACGGTAGCGAGTCCACGTTCGCTTTTAGCGTCTCGTAGAGAGCGTCTTGATTTTGACGAATGTATTCTAATTTAAAAAGTTTATTGTTCATTTAAGAACTTTATTGTTTGTATATACACTTACAACTGATACGAAGCCGTCAAAGCTACTGCCAAAGCATCCGCAGCATCATCAGGCTTGGGAATTTCATCTAAATCCAACTCCCGCGCCACCGCCTCTTGCACATCTAACTTATCAGCATTACCATAGCCTGTTAAAGCTTGCTTAATTTGAGCCGGAGTAAACTCTACGTAGGGAAGACGACGCTGCCCTAACACTAAAATGAGTACACCCCGCGCCTGTGCTACCAGGATTGTACTTGACATCCGATAGAAGAATAGTTTCTCGATCGCTACTAAATCTGGTTTAAATTCCTCCATCAGGGTATGTAAATCATCAAACAAGGTACATAGGCGCTGTCCCATTTCTACATCTGCTGACGTTTTGATCACCCCAAAATCCAGCATATTTACTGTACTCTCTTGCACTTTGTTGGGAATTTGTGTGCAGGTAATTACCCCAAATCCTAAAATTGCCAGTCCTGGATCTAATCCTAAAATTCGTTTTTCCATTAAATTCACTTTTACCAAGCCAGGGTATTGTTTAACTAGGAATACTGGCAATCTTCACGACTTGCTCTTAGTCTAAAGGAATTGACAAATATAATAGTTCCACGCCTGGTGTTTAAAACCAAGTGGTGTACATTTTCTGTTAATTATTGTTTGTAGCACTGCTCCAAATCAGGTATGTCAATTGGTTTTCTCAGACAAGCCCTCAACGCCCTGCAAAAGCAGTCGCGCTCTCGTACTTCCTATCGGGTTAATCAGTGGTTCAAATGGTTATCCCCTGGACTATCGGTAAAACGTTGGTTGTTGATCAGTGTTGGGGGTGTACTGCTAACGAGTTTGGGGTTAGCTATTTGGATTAAGCTGACCCCAATTTTTTGGATGATCGAGTTGTTTAAGAATTTTCTGGGAGTAATCACCAACTTCTTACCCAACTATATCAGTGGGCCTTTGGTGCTGCTTGGCGGCTTGCTGTTAGTGCTTTGGGGGCAAACTCGCACTGTAAGCTCAATTACTAAGGTATTAAGAGCAGAAGGCGGAGAAGAACTTATCGATGTCTTGCTGGCACATCATCGATTGTACCGAGGCCCGAAAATAGTGGTAATTGGTGGGGGTACGGGACTTTCTACGTTGTTGAGGGGACTGAAAACCTATAGCGCTAATATTACTGCTATTGTGACTGTAGCCGATGATGGTGGATCTTCTGGGCGGTTGCGTCAAGAATTTGGAGTACTACCACCAGGGGATATTCGCAATTGTTTGGCTGCACTAGCAGATGAAGAAAAGTTATTAACAGAATTGTTTCAATACCGCTTTCGGGCTGGAGATGGGTTGACGGGTCACAGTTTTGGCAATTTGTTTTTAACGGCAATGAGCGATATTACTGGAGATTTAGAACAAGCAGTTGCAGCCAGTTCCAAAGTGCTAGCGGTACGGGGACAAGTACTACCAGCAACTCTCAGTGATGTTCGCCTTTGGGCAGAATTAGCCGATGGTCGCCGCATTGATGGGGAGTCTAGCATTCCCAAAGCTGGCGGTAAAATTGTCAAAATTGGCTGTATTCCAGCTAATCCCCCAGCAGTCCCAGCAGCTATTAAGGCACTTAAAGAAGCTGATTACATCATTATTGGCCCAGGTAGTCTTTATACTAGCCTGATTCCTAATTTACTAGTACCAGAAATTGCCGATGCGATCGCTCAAACAAATGTCCCCCGTATTTATATCTGCAATATAATGACTCAACCAGGTGAAACCGAAGGCTACACTGTTGCCGATCACATCAGAGCAATTGATGCTGCTTGTGGGCAAAGACGGCTATTCGATGCTGTGCTAATACATAAAAAACCCCCCTCGGAGCAATCACTCATCCGCTACGCCCAACAAAACTCCCATCCCGTTTTCCTGGATAGAGAAGCCGTAACTCAGCTAGGGCGAAGGATTGTTCCAGCTAATGTTTTGTATGAAGATGAAACGGGTTTTGTCCGTCACAATCCACAGAAACTAGCACAAGTGTTGTTGCGGTGGTACGGTAGAGCTCATCATGGAAGATGAGTTAATAGTCCAAAGTTCATAGTGAGCTAGCTCTTGACTCTTAACCGGAGGCAACGCAAGTCTCCGGCTTTGCTCTTGACTCTTGACTAATTATGAAAATCTTTCTTGCAGATACAGAGGCGATGCTACGCTTAGGTATTACTCTCAGTGAATCCCTAACTCCTGGCAGTGTAATTTTACTAGAAGGTGATTTAGGTGCTGGAAAAACTACCCTAGTTCAAGGTATTGGCAAGGGTTTGGGAATCACTGAACCTATTGTCAGTCCCACTTTTACCCTGATTAATGAGTACACGGAAGGACGCCTCCCCCTTTACCATCTAGATCTATATCGCTTAGAACCACAAGAAGTTGCAGCCCTGAATTTAGAAAGTTACTGGGAAGGTGTTGAGGTCATACCAGGAATTGTGGCAGTTGAATGGGCGGAACGATTACCCTACAAGCCAGATAGTTATCTAAGTGTGAGTTTGACTTATGGGCATGGGGGTACACGTCAAGTCGAACTTATACCATTCAATTGTACCATTAGCGAAGTCATTGCCGCGATTTAAGCTCATCTCCCGACTTAAATACGGGGGATTTCACTTTTTTGATCATAACACTAGAAAATTTCTGCAAATAGTCGAGGGAGAACTCCCCACTCGTCCTATCTGCCACTACCACGCTCACCATTGTAAATTACTAACATTGTTATCTCAACCAAAAATAAATGAAATAATTGTTCAACAGCAGATATTTTGCAATCAGGTTCAGTTAAAAGCAATCTGGATTATTTAGCAGCGAAAGCTAAAAGAGAAAAGTTAAACAACAATCAAGTTCTGTATAATTTGTCTAACTTTCCTTACACTTAGTATTCCCAAGCTAGATTCAAAATATATACAAATAAAGAAATTATTTGAGAAATTTTTAAATTATTTTAAATAAGTTTAACTAGCAAATGATTTTTATGTTCACATCTGTAATTAGCACTGATGTCAAAAACAATTAAAATAAAATATCTCGTGTTTCTACATAATTATCGTAGAAACACGAGATATTTTCTCCTAAATTATTTGAGGTTAATATGCCTACGTGGATGCACTAGTTATCTCTAATGAAAGAAGCGATCGCCTTTTTCACCTGAGAACCGGAGTCGTCTCTGGTATAGTACGTAAGACCTTTATCAATGAATGCAGAGGTAGTATCTATTAACTGCTGAAGAATCTCCGAACTAGCGTTATCTATTTCTTCAGTGACTTTTTGCCCTGTAAATCGGTTTTTCCGATCTTCTGGAGGTAATACAATCCGAGGATCTTTATAAGTCTCTTTTGGCTTGGGTTTAAATGTCTCATTTAAGTCAAACTGAAGCCGTAAGTAACGTTTAGAATCGTATCCACCCATGATTTGTCGGCAAATCGTACTACCAATCTCAGATGTAGGTTCCATAAAGATATTAGAAATATGTTGTACCCAGTCTAAGCCTCTCCATTTGCTTATTTGCTCATATTGATATGGTTCACCAGTTTGACCTGTACCAATAGAAAGGATAGAAATATCTTCCAATCGCAGATTATCAAGTTTATATTTTTGCTTAATTGTTGGAGAAACTGAAGACTGACTGATCCTCATAACTAGACTCAAAGCTGCAAGAGAGGGGTTATTAGCAGAAACTCCTCCATCAATGTGTGGGAATTCCCAATCACCAAATTTTTCTTTATCTACAGGTTCTAATTTATATGGTGGAAAAAAAGTGGGAGCTGAGGCAGAAGCGGTACATATCTCCCATAAATAACAGTCATCGTACCATCTGTCTCCTAGATCGGGATGACAATTTGTAAAAAAGGTTGTATTACGATATAGCGTATCGTAAGCAAGAATCAAGATAATAGGTTTTTCAATATCCTTTATTCTTGTGGATTTATACGCATCTTTGAGGGCACTAATAATTCCATCATGAGAATATTTAGGTGCTGAAAATACATCAATAATTGATTTGATGATAGACGGCAAGTTTTTATAGCGTTCTTTTCTATCTGGCGGAAATATATCTTTACCTCTATCTCTATACAGTTTAATCAGTTCATCACTCTCCTTTCCTATAGCAATCCCTCCTGCTAATATTGAACCGGTAGAAGTGCCAGCAATCAGGTCAAAGTATTCGTGTAAAAAGTTTCCTTTCCCCTGATTTCTTATTTCTTGTTCTACTTGTTGAAGTATTCGTGCTGTAATGACTCCACGAATACCGCCACCGTCTAAAGCCAAAATTTTGAAGGACATAAGCAATTCTCCTTAATTATTTCTAGGTTCCATTATCTTGTTTAGCTCTCGAAAATCCCTCAACCCATTGCAGTTGCTTTCATAGCAGATTCTCCTTTGAAGTACAACAAGGGAAGGAACTCTCGAAAGTTCTGACAGAATTCTTTTGCAATGCACTGCTTTCCAAAGGAAAAGGGGCTATTTTCCTCCATTTACTTTTTAGAGAGGGGGTAAATGGAAGTGGGGGTCTTCTGATCTGAACTGTATTGAGAGTGGCCGCGGGTACAGAAACTGTTTTTTACCTAAATAAATTCAAGGTTTCAAGTCGCAATTTCGGATAAAGCGACAAGTTAATTAATTAAGCAAGGTTTAGTACTTTGTCAAGCTAGTTTTGAGGGTTTGTAGTAAGCACTTTAATACTTAGAAAATAAGCACTAAAGTCCTAACTACGAACTTGCTTACCCATCAATTTAAACTTGACAGACTACTAACCTTAACTCTGGTAGATGAAAATCTTGCCAGTTAAAGTATGACTTTGATGTATAATTATTTATCTATTACGTAAGCTTAAATAAATATTTGCTATAAGAAAGTTAAAGCTTGACCCCGGACTTGCGTATTTACCTGGCCTTTATCATAAACTATCTCACCACCGACAATGGTGGTTGTAGCCCAGCCGGTGAGGTTCCAGCCTTCAAAGGGACTCCAACGGCACTTAGTTAAAAGTTCCTCGCGCCGGACTGGACGGTATGTGTTTAAATCTACAAGCACTAAATCAGCATCGTAACCAGGTGCGATCGCTCCTTTATTGGGAATACCATAGGCCACAGCTACAGCTTTAGACATCCAGTTGACAACTTGAGCAACAGTACACTTTCCCTCGATCGCCGCAGTTAACATTAAAGCTAGGGAAGTTTCCACCCCAGGCATTCCCGAAGGACTATTGGGGTATTCTTGAGCTTTTTCTTCTAAAGTGTGCGGCGCGTGATCTGTAGCGACGAAATCAATCACGCCATCGCGCAAAGCTTGCCAGAGAACTTCGTTATCGTGGGGCGATCGCAAAGGTGGATTCATCTGTGCTAATGTACCAATCTTCTCATAAGCACTAGTATTCAACAACAAATGCTGTGGTGTCACCTCTGCTGTTACCCAACTAGGTTTCTCCTGACGCAGCAAATCTGCTTCCTCGGCAGTTGACATGTGCAGAATATGCAGACGACGTTGATATTTTTGAGAAAGTTTTAATGCCAGTTGGGTTGCAAGCATTGCCGCTTGATTATCTTGAATTTGCGAGTGAACAGCTGGATCGTGAATGTTGGCAAATTCTTGGCGTCGTTGGTTGATTCTAGCTTGGTCTTCGGCATGAACGGCAATCAAGCGTGAGCCTTTAGCAAATATCGCCGAGAGTGCTGTTTCGCCATCAACCAGCAACTGACCATGCATCGACCCCATGAAAATCTTAATTCCTGGTGTTGGCTTTGCCAAAAGCAAATCTGGAAGATTCTCTGGTGTTGCCCCAATAAAAAAGCCATAATTAACCAAGCACTTGTGGGAGGCACGTTCTAGCTTTTCGTCTAAAGCCTGCTGTGTCGTCGTCAGGGGGCGCGTATTGGGCATTTCTAAAAAAGAAGTGACTCCACCTTTAGCACAGGCACAACTGGCGGTGAATAAATCTTCCTTATGTTCTAGTCCAGGTTCCCGGAAATGCACCTGCGGATCGATAACTCCTGGCAACAAAGTTAACCCTTGTGCGTCAATTTCAGTGGCTAGTGCTGTTTGGGAGATTTCTGGGGCAACTTCGACTATTTGGCGATCGCGCGTCAACACATCCCCAATCATCAGTTCACCATTGGGTAGAATTATGCGAGCGCGGCGAATCAGTAAATTTTGTGGGGATGACATAGAGTTAACTTTGTTCAGACAGGGAGCTATGTATTACAGAGAACCATGCTTTTAGATTAAACTTATTCGCGCTCGGAGTAACCAATTTTTGCTGTGTGTTAAAAAAAAGTTTATTTTTAATTTATGAAGAAGCCCGTCAATCAATTTTAGATTTTAGATTTAGGATTTTGTATTGACTGTACCCTAGAAGGGATGCGGCTTGGGGATTTTACATTGGTTTCACCCATCAAAGGCGAGTCATGATCCATAAGAGACACCCCCAATCCCAAATCTCAAATCCACAATCTAAAATTGGTAGTCAAGATGCGAACATGATTAGGAAATTAAAGTTTTCCCGTTAAGATTAACAAATAAAGTCTCACTAGGCGAGTTAATTACCTACATCTTTCGTTCAGTTAAGTAATTTCATGCAAAATCAAGTGCCTGATAACAATTCTAGTCAACAACCTGATAATTCTTGGATCGCAGAGCTAGGTAGAACAATTGTATTGAGCATTGTTCTAGCTCTGGGAATTCGTACATTTGTTGCTGAAGCACGCTGGATTCCTTCTGGATCGATGGAACCTACTCTGCATGGTACGCCAAACCAGTGGGAGGCAGACAAAATCATTGTCGATAAGTTGAAATATAAATTTGCTGACCCGCAGAGGGGAGATATAGTAGTATTCTCGCCTACACAAGAACTACAAAAAGAACAATACCAGGATGCTTTTATTAAACGGGTAATTGGCTTACCTGGAGAAAAAGTACAACTTAGAGATGGCAAAGTCTATATCAACAACAAACCCCTCTCAGAAGCCAATTACCTCAGTTCTGGGCAGAGTACAGTAATTGATGTTTGCCAATCAGGGCCACAGCCACCTTTTTTGGCGAAACTCCAGACTATACCAGCCGATTCATACTTAGTATTAGGTGACAATCGTAACAATAGTTATGATGGCCGCTGCTGGGGTGTTGTCCCCCGCCAGAATATTATTGGACGGGCTGTAGTTCGCTTCTGGCCTCTAAATCATGTTGGAGGAATAGATAAATCGCCACTATATCCATAAATTAATATTACTAAGGAACGTGGATTAAATAAAATGCAAAACTTCATCCTCTATCTTGCTTCCCTCTCCAATATATCGGAGAGGGATTGAGGGTGAGATAAGTCAGGGACATAAATTGTATGTTATTTAATTCTTATTCCTAAGGTGGATAAGTAACAAAAGAATTTTAGATTGGTACTGCTAAATCACCAATCTTTAATCTAAAATTTGTCTTGAAAAGTTTACTACGGAGGGACTTGTTACAACGCTCTTAACCCGCGCAACGCAGTGGTCCTTACAACTTTTTGCAAAATCTAAAATCCAAAATTGCTATGATGCCTTACCTAGCCAAGATTTTAGTGTATCCAGTTAAGTCACTGGATGGTGTTGAAGTTGAAAACGCTGAAGTTCTTGCCAGTGGCGCACTACAGTATGACCGTGAGTTTGCCATTTTTGACGAACAGGGTAAATTTGTCAATGCCAAGCGTCATGCTAAAATCCATTTACTAAGGGCGCAATTTGCACTCTTCAATAGAACTATCTCGCTACAAATTCCAGGCGGCGACTCACAACAAATTTTTCATCTAGATGACGAACGGCAAGCGCTAGAAGCAACTTTGAGCGATTTTTTTGGGTTTGCTGTCACATTGAGGCAAAACTCTCTGATGGGCTTTCCTGACGATACATCTGCACCAGGTTCAACAGTAATTAGTACAGCAACGTTGGCAGAGGTAGCTTCTTGGTTTCCCGGTTTAAGTGTAGATGAAATGCGCCGTCGGATGCGTGCCAACATTGAGATTGATGGTGTACCAGCATTTTGGGAAGATCAGCTATTTAGTGAACAAGGTGATTTATTTTCCTTTCAAGTGGGAGATGTCCACTTTTTTGGGGTTAAGCCATGTCAGCGTTGTATAGTCCCAACACGCGATTCTTACTTAGGGGAAGCTTACCCAAACTTTCAAAAAATCTTTGCGAACCAGCGGCAAGCAACTTTGCCAGATTGGGTTGCTTCATCGCCTTTTAATCACTTTTACAGATTGAGTGTCAATACCCAATTACCCCCATCGTCAGCCGGAAAAATTTTACAAATCGGCGATGAGGTTAACATACTTCCATAATAAAATTAACATTTATTTGAAATAAAAAATACAAAGTAAATTTTTTTGTTTTATCATTTATTTGCGTGAAAATTTTAAAATTGTTGTAGTTAAATATAGATTTTTGTACAAGTTGAGAGCTTTTGAAACCAGAACATCAAGTAAGTGTGACTGATCTATTCGCCCCTTTACAATCTCTCAAACAAGGTGACTGGTTCAAGCTGATCTGCGGAGCTAGCTTCCAGCATTTGTCGGCAGTCAGAAATTTAACGTTAGCCTATACTTTGGCGGGCGCTGACTGTATAGATGTTGCAGCTGATCCGGCGGTAATTGCAGCGGCGCAAGCAGCGCTACAAGTAGCCAGAACTCTTGCTAGAGATGCCCAAAAGCGAGGCTTTGACTACAAAGGCAATTCACCCTTTTTGATGGTCAGCCTGAACGATGGAGAAGACCCCCATTTTCGGAAAGCAGAATTTAATCCTACAGAGTGTCCTACAGATTGCCCAAGACCCTGTGAACGGATTTGTCCGGCACAAGCAATCATATTTAACAATAAAAAAGAAGACTTTTCGGGAGTAGTATCCCAAAAGTGCTATGGCTGCGGTCGTTGCATACCAATTTGTCCATATGGTATAATTTATACATCTTCATATGTGACAACGCCGGGAGCGATCGCGCCATTGATAATGTCAACGGGAGTAGATGCCCTAGAAATCCATACACAAGTAGGGCGGTTAGCAGAATTTCAGCGATTGTGGCAAGCAATTTCACCGTGGGCCGACCAATTAAAGGTACTAGCCATCAGCTGTCCCGATGGCGATGGGATGACAGACTACCTAAAAGCAGTATATGACCTGATTGCCCCACTCAAGAGTGCTTTAATATGGCAAACCGACGGTCGCCCCATGAGCGGCGATATTGGCGATGGCACTACAATAGCCGCGGTGAAATTAGGGCAAAAAGTTTTGGCAGCTAAATTACCGGGATATGTGCAGTTAGCAGGCGGCACTAATAGCTATACCGTTGCTAAGTTAAAGGCAATGGGACTGCTAAACGATTTTAGATTGCCGATTTTAGATTTTGGATTAGAAGACGCCAATCCCCAATCTGAAATCCAAAATCGCTCGACTGAGCGCTCATGCCGTACCCCTACGGGGAAGCAAGCTAGGCGTAGCGTTCCGCAGGAAAGTCCAAAATCCAAAATTGCCGGGGTCGCCTACGGTAGCTACGCGCGTGTACTGCTGTCACCGATTCTCGATCAATTAGAGAATAAGGAGGTAAGTAACACCAATATTAAGGTGACTGTTCGCTTAGAAGAAGATGACGGATTACTTTGGCAAGCTGTAGAACTTGCCCATTCTCTCGTTTCCCAGATCAAGTCACAGCAGGAGCGATAGGATCAAGAGAACTTACTCAACCTGCACAAGGCTAAAATGCAGCTTGAGATAGCTATCGCACTGCTAAATCAGTAAATCAGTTTACAACCGTAACGCACCTAGTCTTCGACCCTAAAAAGGTTGGTTTTTTTTGTAGGTTCCACGTAGTGAAAGTTCTTAGACTATTACTTCAACAACTTTAGAGATATAAGATAGAGGTATGCTTTTGTCCCTCATTCCCCGATAGGTTGAGAGAGTGAGCATTTGTTAAGCATAAACACTGAGTGTCGAGTTATACTAATAATTGATGCTCGTATAGTCAAGGTAGGGAGTTTGAGCATGAAGTGAGCGCTTGAGAACAGTTAAAGGCTGAAAGTATTCATTTGCTGTTGTTTCCGTCACCATATAAAGCATGACGATTACAGACGATCTCCAAAAGTTATTAGACATTTTGCCCCAAGATTTGCAACAAGTACTAGAGAGTCATCCCAAACGAGATAGTTTAGTAGAAGTGGTTTTGGATTTGGGTCGTCGCCCAGAGGCTCGCTTTCCCAATCAAGCTGAGTATCTGAGCGAAGTACCCGTTACTCAAGAACAGATAGATGATTGCATTCAACGAGTCGGAATCTTTGGCGGAGATAATCGGGCAGGAATTGAGCAAACTTTGCATCGGATCAGCGCCATCCGCAATCGCACGGGTAAGATTATTGGCTTGACCTGTCGCGTTGGTCGGGCGGTATTCGGAACCATTGGCATGATCCGCGATTTGGTAGAAACTGGTAAATCGATTCTCATGCTGGGGCGTCCAGGCGTGGGCAAAACTACTGCCTTACGGGAAATTGCCCGTGTTTTGGCGGATGAACTGGATAAGCGAGTGGTGATTATTGACACCTCTAACGAAATAGCTGGGGATGGTGATGTTGCCCACCCCGCCATTGGTCGCGCTAGGCGGATGCAAGTGGCTCATCCAGAACAACAGCATCAGGTGATGATTGAGGCAGTGGAAAACCATATGCCAGAAGTCATTGTCATTGATGAAATTGGCACGGAACTGGAAGCTTTAGCGGCTCGTACCATTGCTGAACGGGGTGTACAGTTGGTAGGTACTGCCCACGGGAATCAGATAGAAAATCTAATTAAAAACCCCACCCTTGCTGATTTAGTTGGAGGTATCCAAGCTGTAACACTGGGAGACGACGAAGCCAGACGCCGGGGTTCTCAAAAAACTGTTTTGGAGCGGAAAGCGCCTCCTACCTTCGAGATTGCTGTGGAAATGTTGGAACGGCAACGCTGGACAGTACACGAAAGTGTTGCTGACACAGTGGATAATCTGCTGCGGGGGCGTCAGCCTACCCCACAAACGAGAACCGTTGATGACCACGGCAAAGTCGGGGTTACAAGGCAGTTAGCCGTTGTCAACGGTCGCGCTGGACAGCTAGCGACAGTGGAGGAATCTTTCCCACCGGCGCGACCGTCTAATGGCTGGCGTTCATCTGGGCAAATGGTAGCACTGCCGCAATTACCAGTAGAGCGGGTGACTGGGCGGAGTGAGTTTGACCGTTTGCTGGATGAATCCTTCAATTATTCGGAGAGCATTGATTTAGGTGCTGCTACCAGACAGCCAGGGCCTAATGGTGAAGATTTGCCACTGCATGTTTACCCCTATGGCGTCAGCCGCCACCAACTAGAACAGGTAATCAGCGTGCTAACTTTACCTGTGGTATTGACAAAAGACATAGATAGTGCTGATGCAATTTTAGCACTGCGATCGCACGTCAAAAACCACGCCAAATTACGCCAAATGGCCAAAGCCCGTCATGTACCCATCCACATGATTAAGTCCAGCACCATTCCCCAAATTACCCGTGGTTTGCGGCGGTTGCTGAACATGGACGACCCAGAAATGGCTGATGACCGCGAACTGCAACTGTTTTTGCACAGTGGTAGTGATGATGAGATGGATGCTCTTGAAGAAGCCAGACTTGCTGTTGAGCAAATTGTGATTCCTAAAGGACAGCCAGTCGAGTTATTGCCGCGTTCTCCGCAAGTCCGCAAAATGCAACATGAGTTGGTAGAACATTATCGCCTCAAGTCGCATAGTTTTGGTGAAGAACCAAATAGAAGATTGCGGATTTATCCGGCGTAACCTCTACCCCTAACCCCTCTCCGAAACGGAGAGGGGTTAGGGGTAGACTGAATGTCTTATAAAAAGTTTTGTTTGAGAAAAGTAAAACAAGACTTTAACCTCACCCTAGTAGAAGGTGGGCGATTTTTGCCCCCTATAGAACCAATCTTGCCAAGTCCGATGCTGGCTGAATTTTTAGCAGAAAGTATCCAGTTAGCAATTGCAATGGGTTCTGGAAAGCTAGATCAGAATTGATTATCAGCCCAATATTGTTTGAAATGCGAAAAATTCTCAACAGACAAATCAGTTTTTTTTCTGGAGAAGAATTTAATGTTGAACCAGAAGTTGGACTGGCGGAATTTTGCGACTTTATGATTAGCCTTTTGCTAGAACAGTTATTTATTGAAGCCCCAGCAGTGGTGATTGTGGAAGCCAAAAAGGAAAATTTCAAAGGTGGTTTGGGGCAGTGTATTGCAGAAATGATCGCCGCCCAAAGGTTTAATGCTAAAAACGGAAAACCTACTACGGTAGTGTTACTAGTGGCAACCTGTGGACATTCCTTAAGTGTTAATGATAATCTCAAGGTGACTAAGCTTGGTTGATTGTAGCCTCCCAAGGCTAGCAGCATAGAAAAGTCTAAATCTTGAGTTACAACAACTCTATTTTCCTAGCGGGCAAATTCTAAGATTTTCAAATCGGATGTAGTTGCAGGCAAAACATCAGAGACTCGAATAATATCCCATCCTTCCCCCTGCAACGCAGCTACAGTCTGAGGTGAAATGTTCATGTCTGCTAGTAGCTTGATATCATTTACAGGTGTTTCTCAAGCAGTTGGGACTATCTGAATTTGATCGGAAACAACCAAAGCGGCGTATTTGAGTGCCTGTTGAATATCTTCAGCTTCTAGTTCTGGATAGGCTTGTAATACCTCTGCAACGGACTTACTATTCGCTAGCATCTTGAGGATGACACTAACAGTGATTCGCATACCCCGAATTGTCGGTTGTCCCAAGCAAATATTAGGATTAAGCGTGATGCGATCAAGTTTTTCTATGTTTCTCTGCGTGCAGCTGCCTTGCAGCTTAATTATAGTGCGTACACGCGCTAATTTATCTAGTTTAATCTGCCCCTTACCCCTCTTTGAAGTGATGGACATGATATCACTCACCTGTGCGATGCCTGCGGCGGGCTACGCCTACGCTAATGTTTGCTATTAGCTTGATATCAGTGCGATCGCATTTGCTACTCGTTGAAATTGAGATCACAAAGTCTGGGAATTTTGCGATTATTTGCTACTTTAAACTATATGCAAATAATTTAAATTTATCCATTTCAAGCATTTCGCCGAAGTGTGGCAACGGTAATGCAAGTAGTTCCAAAGGAGCTACTCTACGTGACAATTTTGACATTACTGGGTGGTTCAAGCCCAGCGATCGCCATTTGGCTCAACAAGGTGATCATTGATGAAATTACCCGCTTATTGAGCATCGGGACAACGCAGAATGCTATCGCCCTGATACTTTCCCAACCTTTGCTACTCTCCAGTATTGCGGGTTCAATGCTGGTGAATTTGGTGAGTGATGCGATCGCTAGCATCAATAACTTTAACAAAGGCATGGGGAGAAGTCAGGGAATCAGCTGTTAAGAATTGGAACTTTCAAAGAAATGGGAATCATCATCGGCAAGCTTTATCAGGTCTAAATGGAACTGAGTATCAAGCATCACAGACAGGTATTTACATCAAAAATCTGTCCTTTACTTATCCCAATAACGATGCCTACGACGGTAAACCACGCCCAATCCTAAAAAACATCAACCTAACGATTCACCCCAACAAGATGATTGTACTAATGGGTGAGAATGGTGCTGGCAAGACCACTTTAGCAAAGCTATTGTGTCGCCTTTATGACCCTAGCCAAGGTGCGATTATTTGGAATGGGCAAGATTTTCGCTCGCTCCCGTTAGAAGATTTGCGATCGCGGATTGATGTAGTTGTACAAGATTACGCTCGTTTTTCGACTACTGTGCGGGAGAATGTTGCCTTTGAGGATTTACCTAAAATGCAGGATGACGACGCTATCACCTCAGCGATCGCCAAGGCTGGTTTAGCTGGAGTAATTCAAAACCTCGATCACGGTTTGGAAACTCTCTTAGGCAAATAACTAGAACACGGTCAAATTATCGAGGTAGGCACTCATGACGAACTCATCGC
This sequence comes from uncultured Nostoc sp., assembly GCF_937863485.1. Classification (GTDB taxonomy): domain Bacteria; phylum Cyanobacteriota; class Cyanobacteriia; order Cyanobacteriales; family Nostocaceae; genus Nostoc. Next base: position 47,331 of record NZ_CALMFY010000169.1, read on the forward strand.
ACTAGGCGGACAGTATCACTTAATGTTTACTCGTCAAGCCAGTAATTATAACTGAGTGTGGAGTGGGGGTTTCAAAGCCTCTCTCCGCTTGCCTAACGGCAGGCTGACGCCAACGGGAAGAGGTTTTGTGAAAATTTTAGTATTATGTATTACTTATTTAAATATTATTATAAGTAATTTAACTTACCACCTTACAAAAAATTGTAAATAAAAACCGTGTTGACTCTGAAGCCAAGAATGATGTTTCTGTTGAATTATTAAGGTATCCAAGATAACTAATTGCTTGTTAAAAGTACTGTTAAAAAAATGGCAACTGACTTTAATCAAAACCAAACCCCAGATTCTCCTTGGAATCCTTTCCTCCCCACTAAAAGAGATATAAGCAGAACTGAAGAACTAGCACAAAAAAGCCCTATCGTTGCTGGTGTGTTAACATTTTTTCTTCCTTTTGCTACCATGATTTATCTCAACAGAGGAGTAAATAATCTAAAAATTCTTGGATACGTATTTGTCGCTGGTTTTATATTAGGTATAGTTTCATACCAAGAGAAAGATACTGGAAACATGAAAAGAGTAAGTAATCTAGTCGGATTATGTGGTCAAGTAGCTTTAATTACCGAAAATGTCAAAGCAGTTACTTTAGCCCGTAAGCGATTAAGTTCTAAGCAGTCTTAATAATTACTAAATATTAACTACTGTCCTTGAGTAGAAAATTACAAACAAGCTTTTACTATTCAGTATAAAAGTTTGCCCATATCTAAGCCAAGCCTGCTTGCAAAAGCAGGCTTGGCTTAGATAATATTTTACACAAACGGTAAACATTATTCTGGTAACTTATATTGCCCAACAATACGCTTGGCAAACTCTGGAACGTGGGCTTCTAATTTTTCTGGATGATTTCGCTTCACATACAAATAATTCCGAGTAAAGTGAGAATCAATCGAAAACCGCGCATACTCTAAACCCTTGGGGCCGATTTTTTCGATGACCACACCCATCAGTTTTGCTGCCCACATCGGGAGGGTAACGCCTTTATCGTAAGCGGGAATGCTTTGCTGTGCAGCTTCCTTGCGGTTGCCTTTAGACATGACTCCTTGGGTGTCTAACTGGTCTTTCACCAAATCTAGCATTTCCTTACCAGTGTCATTTCTAACTACAATCCATTGCCAGCCGAAGGGTGCGCCCATGTAGCCAACGACTAAATCGGCTAGGGAGTTGACGTAATCAAAGCAACTCATACAGGATGGGGCAAAGACATCTTTGAGTTGGTTTGTCTTCAAGCCAAAGAAAGGCACTGTTTCTGATGAGCCATCCTCATGTTTGAAGTGAACCCGGAAGTCTTGCATGAATTCGTAATGCACAACTGTCTGTGGCGATCGGCTGGTGGTTTCTAAGAATTTTTGCAGTCCGGCGCGGTTAACATTATCTACGCAGGGTGTACCCAAAACATACAGCTTTTCTAAGCCAAGTTGTTTTTCTACAGCTCGTAATGCCTGAATTTGGCAACCAACACCAATTACTAACAGCCGCTTCATTCCCGATTTTTCTATCTGTTCCAACACCGAAAGGTTCGGGGAAAGTGTTGGTTTATTTACCCGCGCTGCTAGTATTTCTTCTGGAGTCCGGGCGATGATCGGCATAGGTTGAAAGCGGTCTTCTTTGGTGTTTTGCACACAGACGACACCTTCAACTAAGCCGCGATTGAGCATTTCAATGGCAATGCTGCTAACAATACCCGTCCATTGTGCGCCTTCGATGGGCTGTTGTTTCCGCGCCGCTATCATGTCTTGGTGAACACCAAAGTACAGTTCATCAAGGTTGTCGAGATGGCGCGATCGCGTGTGTGTTTCTTCTTCAAGTTCGCCTATTTGCTGATTAATAAAAGCGCAGGCTTCCTTGACATAGTGAATATAGTATGTATCGCATAGTCCGCACTCGCTACAGAGTTCTTTAGCAGGGCGGCGGCTGGTAGGCTTTAAGGCTCTGGCTTTTTTGTGAGGAGAAACTGAGGTCATGTAAATTTTTTGTTTTATTCAGTAATCGCTTTTATTACAATACCTTCACTCGCTATGAACTTCACGATAGAGATTGAACAAGAAGCAAATGGGCGCAATAAGCTGAAGTGATTAATTTTCCTGGTGTACTGGCTTATGGGCAGACACGAGAAGAAGCTGTTGCTAGAGTTCAAGGATTAACTCTGCGTGTGTTAGTAGATAAGGTGGAACATGAAGAAGTAACTCCAGTCAATGCTTAAGTAATTTTTCCGAAGACGTAACAGTTTAATTCAGTCTACGCTCTGGGTAATAAGGCTACTCAGATAAACTCATGGGACTTGACGACCAAACTAACTCAGCGCAGCACGCTCTAAAAAAGTTACGTGCAGCAACAGCTAGCGCCAGTGCAGCTCAAAAAATTGCTCAACGAGATTACGAGCAAGCTTAAACTGAAGCTAATAAATGGGTACGGCGATATAAACTTGCATTGAAAGAAGGTCGTGAAGATTTAGCTGGTCATGCACAATTCCAGAAGGAACGTTACCAAGCAATAGCTAGCAGACTGAAAAACCTTGTAGACGAGCAAACACCACAAGTAGATAACATTAAATTTAACCTGGCTTCTTGGGAGAGCAAAATTTCTGAAACACAGAATGAAGTGTTACTCAGCAATCCTAATCCTAATATTTATATGGGTGTTTTCGAGTATATGGAAGAGAAAGTTTTACAGATTGAAGCCAGTTCAATAGTGGTTTCACAGCCCGATGATTTTCAGAAGGATATTTTGCTCAACTTTGAAGACACTGACGAGAAATTAAAACGGCTCAAAGAACAAATATCACCACATAAACTGCAAAGTCAATCTCCGGATAAAAAGGATACTAAAGCAACATTAGCAGAGGCTATTTGCGAGACAAAAGAAGCTGTAAACACCGCTGTTAACAATAAAGAGTGTATCCAGAAAGATTATGATAAAGCTCAAGAGGAAGTTAAATTCTGGAATAGAAAGGCTCATATAGCTTTGAAAAATAATGATGATAATTTAGCTATTAAAGCTGTACTCAAGAAAAAAGTTCAAAACAAAATTGCGCTTACTCTTCAAACTCAGCTTCAGCAGCAGGAAGCAACAGTAGCTGTACTCAGACAAAATCTGATGACTCTAGAAAATTTCAAGAAAACAGTATTGAATCAGAAACAATATCTCTGACAACCCAGTTACCTGAAAGCTGGAGATGTGTACGCACACTCAAGGGTGACTTAGCAGCAGTTAATGTGATCGCTATCAGTCCTGATGCTACTACCTTACTTAGTGGCAGTGATCATAGACAAACTTGTACCAGATAGATTTACAGAACTTGTCAAAATTGACTCTGACTATGATACAATTCGCCAAAACCAAGTGTTCAAAATTTCAGTTAATAGTTTTTTGTGGCGAGTGAACAATGAACATCGCTGTAAAGATTTGAGTCTTTTATCAAAATGAATTCATACACTGAAACAGAATTCTTTGTTGGTGCTATTCCGTACCAAATGTACGTTCAATATTACCAACCGAAGAAAGACCATAATTCAGTTCCTATTGTGCTTTTACATGGCGCTTTTCATACAGGAACTTGCTTTGTCAAAACACCTGATAATCGCCAAGGTTGGGCAGCATATCTGGCAGAACTTGGCTGGGAAACGTATATTGTTGACTTGCCAGGGCATAGTCGATCGGGGTTTGTGCCAGACTTCCCCCTGATGTCATATCAGAGGATAATCAATGCTACTGTCGCGCTACTCGAACAGATTGGCCCGGCTGTTATTCTTACCCACAGTATGTCTGGTGTTGTTGGTTGGCAGACGGCAAAAACTCATCCCAAACTTGTTAAAGCTATTGTAGCCATTGCACCAAGTCCACCAGCCGATTTATTACCAGCGACCTCAAAAAACTCTCACGAGGCTTTTCCCGAAGACCGTCCACGTATTTACTCGCGTGAAGATACTAAGAAATACTTCACTAACTCAAATACTTTTCCGCAAGAGAATTTTGAGAATTACTTTTGCAGTTTGGTTGCTGAGAGTGCGCGGATTAGCAACGAACTTAGAAATGTTGAAGGACGAGGGCTTTATATTTGCGACCCTCAGGTACTATTTGATATTCCCATATGTGTGATTACGGGCGACCAAGACCCGCGCCATCCTCGTGAGGTAGATGCAGAAACTGCAAAATACTTCCGAGGTGATTTTATTTGGCTTCCTGAAGTTGGACTCTCTGGTCACGGTCATATGCAAATGCTTGAACACGGTAACTTAGCTATTGCTGACCTGTTTATCAATTGGCTGCATAGCAAAGGTCTATAGTTGAAGACATGATGCAAAGAATTTTTTCAAATAAATAGCCAATTTGCACTTTGAAATGTTCAAGCAGATTAATCTACACCTTGGAGCATGAAGCTAAACAATAGAATAAGTAGGTCGGCGTAAATATTTATAGTTGGCATAAGGCAGGAGGAAAGAGGGTGTTTAGCCTAGTTCATCTTTCTTTACCTAGTTTGGTTTTATTGTGCTGACTTATTTACTGCTAATGCTAGGAGGTAATCGAAGCGAAAAACAAAAACCAGTGACACAAAACTCTAAAACAGGTGCAGCTTTTATCGCAGGCGGAACCATAGCAGGTGCTGGTGTTTCCGCAACGGTAGGCGGAATGGGACTAGCCGGAGGATTTGGTGCAGTCGGTATTGGTGCAACTCCTGTAGTCGGTGCTGGTGCTGTGGCTGGTGCAGCTGCTTATGGCGCTTTTAAAGCGATCGCACAGGGAGATGCTGCTGCTTTTGGTACGATGGGAATTGGTGCAGTCGGCGGTGCTGGTGTTTATAGCTTCGTCGGTAGTATGGGTTTAGTCGCACCTAAAGTAGGGCTGGCATTTGGTATTGGTGCAGTCCCGATGGCGGGAATTGGTGCAGTGGTGGGACTCGCCGCCTATGGTATTGCCAAACTGTTAGATGAATCTGAAATTAGCGAAACTCCAGTACAGCTTTTTGAGCGAATGGAAGAGAAAGTTTTGCTGATGGATGCCTATTCAGAAGCAGTGATGGAATTAGAAGCATTTTTATCTGGTGAGGATTTCAACCAAAAATTTGCTGCTTTGGAAGTCGAAGATGAGTTGCAGGCACTTAAGACTGAATTCAAGAAAAAATCAGAATTTGTTACTCTTAAACCTTCTACTCCCAATATTGAACCAGAAAGAATATCTCTGACAACCCAGTTACCTGAAAGCTGGAGATGTGTTCGCACACTCAAGGGTCACTTAGCGGCAGTTAATGCGATCGCTATCAGTCCTGATGGTACTACCTTGAGCAGTGGCAGTGATGACAGACAAGTTTATCTGTGGAACTTGAAAACCGGAAAATGGCTTTACACCTTTTCTGGATAAGCAGAGGCAGTTTTATCTGTTGCTATCAGCCCTGATGGACAGCAGATTGCAAGTGGTAGTGTCGATCGCAAAATCAGCACTTGGCAGATGGACACAAAAAAATTTCACCGGACATTCTCTTATTTAAATGCTTATAGTCATAATGGTTTTGTTAACTCGATTGCCTACAGTCCTGATGGGGCAATTCTTGCCAGTGGTGCTGCCGATAAGACTATTAGAATTTGGGGACGCTACACGGGAACAATAAAACGCACCTTGAATGGACACTCAGATGCAGTTTTGTCTGTCACCATCAGTCCCGATGGTAAAATCCTTGCAAGCAGTAGCGCAGATCAAACTATTAGGCTTTGGGATGTCAAAACTTGGGAACAGCGCTACATTCTCACTGAACATTTGGGAGCTGTGAATACAGTTGTTATTAGCCTTAACAGTCAAACTCTTATTAGTGGTAGCACAGACACTACAATAAAGGTGTGGAATCTTCAAACTGGAGAATTACTCTCCACTCTGACTGGACACTCAGCAGCGGTTTTATCTGTTGCTATCAGCCCTGATGGAAAAACTCTTGTCAGTGCCAGCAGAGACGGTATCATCAAACTTTGGAACCTACATACTGGCGAATTACTACAAAATCTTTCTGGGCGAAATCCCGTTGCTTTCAGTCCTGATGGTAAGACGGTGGTAAGTGGCGGTAATGGTGGATGCATCAAGATTTGGAGACAAATGCAAAGCTTTGATAAATTTACTCTCGACTCCGTATTATCTGGGAAATGGTGGGAAGTCTTGGGTGTAGATCAGAGTGATAATGCCAATGTTCTAAAACTTGCCTACATTCGATTAGTAAGACAGTATCATCCTGATGTCAACAGTTCTGCGAACGCAAAAGCTTCAATGCAAGCAATTAATCAAGCTTATAAAGAATTCCAGGAGCAGTTAAACGCTGACAAATGTCAGTAGGGTAAAATATATAACTCTTCGGAAGTATTGACATTTTAAACTTTTAAAGCATTCATCTTGCATATTCTGAAAAAAAGTTATAAATTATTAGATTATAGGGGAATAATCTGACCTCTTAGTGTCAAAAACTAATCCGGCTCAAGTAAATATACTGCAACCAGTTTTAACTTCACGCAAACCCTAAACACCACTGAAGATATATTTTTGTTTAGTAAAGCAAAGATTCCGGACATGAAACGGAACAATAAATAATCTAAAAATATATATTGTGTAACTCTTTTTAAGAATTATATTACTGCTTATAGTGAATAACAACAACTATAATTAACCCAAAGAGTAATCGATTATAAGCAAATTAACTAGCAATAAAGTTGTATAAATGTCAGCAGATTTATTTATAGTTAATTGATTAATTTTTCTGCAAGTTATATTTGCTATTCAAAGAAGCGTTTTTGTTATGCTGAGAATAGCAAAAATAATAAATGAAGACGCATCTACCACAAATTCACAACCCAAATGGAGTTATTCTGGCGATGCACCTAAACGAATTGGAAACTACTGAAAATTTAAAAGAAGTGGAAGCAGCGTGGCAAGCACTAGAAAAATCAATTCTCTACTATCAAGGCCGCCCCGTTGGTACGGTAGCTGCTTATGATGCATCTGTAGCGGCGCTCAATTATGACCAGTGCTTTGTTCGGGATTTTGTCTCTGCCGGTCTAATTTTTCTGATCAAAGGTAGAACAGATATTGTTCGCAATTTCTTAGAAGAAACCTTAAAGTTACAGCCTAAAGAGAAGGCATTAGACGCCTATAAGCCGGGACGAGGATTAATACCAGCTAGCTTTAAAGTTGTATCAGAAAATGGGCAAGAATATTTAGAAGCAGACTTTGGTGAACATGCGATCGCTAGAGTTACACCTGTAGATTCTTGCCTATGGTGGATTATTTTGTTGCGTGCTTATGTAGTTGCCACAGAAGATTTTTCTCTAGTCTATCAACCTGAATTCCAAAACGGAATCAGGTTAATCATGGAAATCTGCTTGGCGAATCGTTTTGATATGTACCCAACGCTGTTGGTTCCAGATGGTGCTTGTATGATTGACCGTCGGATGGGCATTTATGGGCATCCTCTAGAACTACAAGTTCTTTTTTACACGGCATTGCGTGCATCTCGTGAACTGCTAATTTGTCAAGGGAATTCCGATATTGTTGCAGCTATTGATAACCGTTTGCCTCTTTTATGTGCTCATATTCGCCAGCATTATTGGATAGATATTAATCGCCTGAATGCAATTTATCACTTCAAAAGTGAAGAATATGGCAAGGGTGCTGTTAATCTGTTCAACATATATGTAGATTCTGTTCCCTATTATGAATTAGATAAGTGGCTGTCAAAAAAAGGTGGTTATCTAGCAGGTAATGTTGGGCCCTCGCAGCTAGATACTCGCTTCTTTTCACTGGGAAACTTAATGGCAATTATTTCAGACTTAGCCACCGAAGAACAGTCACAAGCAATTATGACTCTCATCGAGGAACGATGGGAAGATTTGGTGGGAGATATGCCAATGAAAATTTGTTTCCCAGCTTTGGAACATGAAGAATACAGAATTGTAACTGGATGTGACCCAAAAAATATTCCCTGGTCGTATCATAATGCTGGTAGTTGGCCAGTTTTAATGTGGATGTTGGCAGCTGCGGCTATGAAAACTAACAAAATAAGTCTTGCACAAAAGGCTATTGAAACTGCCCAAGGACGGCTGAGTACAGATGAATGGCCAGAGTATTACGACGGTAAGAAAGGGCGACTGATTGGGAAACAAGCTAGGAAATATCAAACTTGGACAATTACTGGGTTCTTATTAGCAAAAGAACTGATGGCAAACCCCACTTATTTGCCGTTAATCAGCTTTGGGAAATTACCAGCAGAACAGGTTTCTAGAGCATGTGAGTTAGAAATCGCCAGTGTAGATCCGTATATGACTCGATAGGGAAGTTAAGAGTCATTCTATTTTGGATTTTAGATTTTAGATTTTGGATTGAAGGAAAAATCTAAAATCCAAAATCCAAAATCTAAAATTGGCAGAGTTAAAATACAAAAGCCTCCTGACTCATGTTTCCATGACAAACCCTCGTCAACTAGCTTTTATTGCCCTGCGAGATGTTCATAAGGGGGCTTATGCTGATGTTGCCCTAGATAGAGTGCTGCAAAAAGTTAATTTGGCTGATAACGATCGCCGTTTGGTGACAGAACTGGTTTATGGGAGCGTCAGAAGGCAGCGCACTCTTGATAGTCTCATTGATCAACTCGCTAAAAAGAAATCTGATCAACAACCACAAGACCTCCGCACCATTTTACATCTGGGCTTCTACCAACTGCGCTATCAAGAGCGTATTCCCGCCTCAGCTGCTGTTAATACCACCGTCCAACTTGCTAAAGAAAACGGTTTTTCTGGACTCACGGGTTTTGTTAACGGTCTATTACGCCAGTACATTCGCCTTGCAGAAAAGATAAAGGCAGATCCGTTACAACTTCCAGAGAACCTAGTGGAACACTTTGACTTTTCACCTGATCTGGAAAACCTCTCTCCAAACCTCTCTCCTAAAAGGGGAGAGGCTTTGAATTCTCCCTCAACCCTACAAGGGTTGGGGGCTGGGGGGTTAGCTTTCGTAACTTTTCCAGGTCAGGTGAAACGCTTGGGTATTTTACACAGCTTTCCTGACTGGATTATTCAAGTTTGGTTAGAACAATTGGGTTTGGCCCAGACAGAACAATTATGTGAATGGATGAACCGATCACCAACAATTGACTTGCGTATCAACCCCCTTTGCACTTCAATTGAGCAAGTTGAGGCGGCTTTGCAATCTGCTGGTATTTTGGTGAGACGGATTTCTCATTTACCCCAAGCTTTACGATTGATTGGTAATACTGGGTCAATTCAAAAACTACCTGGTTTCAAAGAAGGTTGGTGGACTGTACAAGATAGTAGTGCCCAATTGGTAAGTCATTTGCTCGACCCCCAACCAGGTGAGGTGGTAATTGATGCCTGTGCTGCACCAGGGGGTAAAACAACCCACATCGCTGAATTAATGGCAGATAAAGGGAAAATTTGGGCTTGCGATCGCACTCCTTCTCGTCTTCGCAAACTCCAAGAAAATTCTCAACGGCTGAATTTACAATCTATTCAAATTTACACTGGTGACAGTCGTCATTTTGCCCAATTTCAAAACACCGCAGACCGCGTATTACTGGATGCTCCATGTTCTGGTTTGGGAACCATGCACCGTCATGCTGATGCTCGTTGGCGACAGACACCAGAATCTGTCCGAGAACTTTCCCTGCTGCAAAAAGAATTATTAACACATACATCTACTTTTGTCAAACCTAGTGGTGTACTAGTTTATGCTACCTGTACATTGCATCCAGCAGAAAATGAACAAGTGATTTCGGCATTTTTAGCTGAGTCACCTGATTGGCAAATTGAGTCTCCCAGCGGCTTTGAGTTCCCTGATTCTGCCCATACCATGCCTCAAGGTTGGTTTAAAGTCTGGCCCCATCGACAGGACATGGATGGCTTTTTTATGGTGCGCTTAAGAAAAACCAATAATTCCGAGTGAATACTGTTTGGGATTGTACGATTTTATGGAGGTCTGAATCTACCAGAGGAGGCAGCAATGGTTACCCCTTCCAATGTGAAAAACTTAGTTAAAATCCTGATTGGAGCAGCCTGGATCGATGGCAGAATCCAGCCAGAAGAACGGCAATATCTGCGCGAAATAGCTCAAGCAAAGGGTTTGGCTAACGATCCAGAAATTAAGCCTTGGCTGTACGAATTAGTTCCTGTACAACCAAAAGAGTGCTATGACTGGGTGCAGGAGTATTTAGGCGATCGCCCCAGCCTTGAAGATTGTGAAAACTTGATTGAAGCCATCAGTGGCTTAATTTATAGCGATGGTGAAGTTGCCGTTGAAGAAGCCAGACTCCTAACGGAATTGCAAGATATAGCCAAACCGCATGATTCAACTCAACCAGTTCAGACTAAACTTCTAAAACAAATTCAAAAGCTTTACCGCCGTTGGGTTGAAGTGCAAAACTAACAGGGAGTTATGAGTTATGAGTTATGAGTTATGAGTTATTAGTTGACAAGAGGCGAATAATCGCTTCTGTAAATAGATGATTTTTAAGTTTGGCACTCACAACTAAGCACTCGGCACTCAGCACTCATCACTCATTACTGCTTATGGCTTCGGTTCACCCAGACCCGGAGTCTCTTCTTTATCAACCTTAGGCACAAAATCAGGACGCTCTTTGCTTTCCCAACCTGCGGGGCGTTTTGAGTTGTACCAAGCTATTGAACCAATGCTTACAGCAGCAATAAAACCAACGACATACACCAAGGTAAAAGCCAAGGGAAAATGAGGAGCAGCATCTATGGCTGGTGCTGCTGTCTGCATAAATAAATGCATGAGTATATTCTCCAAGGTTAAATAACAGTACTTAACACATTATCAAATGAGCGTATCACGTAACATCCCCCTGTAGTTAAGTTTAAGCAACTTCATATTGCACAGAAATGCGGACGCAGGGACACAAGGAGCAGGATTTTTACCTATATGCCCAATGCCCAATGCCCAATTCCTCATTCATGAGACGGTCTAAGTCGATCCCGCCAGGATGGCTGTGACCGTGAAGAACCTGAAGAACCAGAACTATTATTTGCGGGAGAGAACGATCGCCGAGTTCTTCGAGACGGGGGAGAAGAAGAATCAGATTCTACTTTTCTAGATCGCCGCCGTGGGGTAGATGATTCTGAGGAAGAGTTGCTGGAACTTGATTCTTGGCTGCGATCGCGCCTTCTCCGTCTTGGGGTATAATCGCTGGATTGCTGTTCTTCTTCAGAATAGCTCCTCCTATTTCTACGTCTTCTAGATGAACCACTATCCTCAGAATTAGAATTTGTAGAACTTTCCCTTTCTGAGTCATCATCATCAGAAATAGAATGATTCAGCACTTGTTTGGGCTTGATGGACTGGGCTTTGATAGTGCCTTTGCGACCTTCTAACTTGGGTCGTTTGGGAAATTTTTCTACGGGCATCCCCTCTGCCGCTTTTTCCATAAATTCGTGCCAAGTATAAGCGGCGCTACTACTGCTACCGTCTGTGGGGTGGTTGTCATCGTTACCTAGCCACACCCCTGTCACCATCTGGGGAATGTAGCCAATAAACCACAAATCACGGGCTTCGTCGGAGGTGCCGGTTTTGCCTGCAACTGGTCTATTATCTAACTGAGCAGCACCACCAGTTCCCGCTTCTACAACGTTGCGTAGCATCCAAGTCATGATGGCGGCACTGTCAGCGTCAAGGGCGCGTTGAGACGGGAAATTAGCTGACCAGATTACTTTGCCTTGGCGGTTGAGAATGCGAGTAATACCATGAGGCTCTGTATGCAATCCTTGGGTGGCAAAACTGCCGTAAGCACTGGTCAATTCCAGCAAATTCACTTCGTTGGAGCCGAGAGCCAAGGAATAGGTGGGCCTGAGTTCAGATTTTATCCCCATATCATGGGCAAGTTTAATCGTTGGCGTAAATCCTACATCAATCAGCACCTTCACCGCAATAATATTGATAGAGCGGGTGAGGGCATCTAGCATGTCCATTGACCCGTGGAAGTTTTTACCAAAGTTTTTCGGTTCATAGCCATCTACGACAATCGGTGCATCCTCATAGGTATCGTAGGGACTTTTACCGCTAGCGATCGCAGTGGCATATACAAACCCTTTAAATGTCGATCCTGGCTGCCGCTGTGCCTGAGTAACCCGATTAAACTGGTTTTTACCAAAGTCTTTTCCGCCAACCATTGCCTTAATTTCACCGCTGCGGGGGTCAATGGCAACCATTGATCCTTGCTTAAAGTTCTCCCAGCGTCCTTGATTTCGCAGCGTTTTGGCAACTGCTTCTTCTGCTACCTTCTGCCAAGTTGGGTTCAGCGTAGTTTCCACTACTAGACCCCCACTTGCTAGCACCTTAGGAGAAACGTACTTCGGCAATTCTTTTTGGATGTAGCTAGTAAAGTAGGGTGATTCTACTTGGACTCGCTTGGGTAAACTGCTTTTCAGGGTTAGTGGCTCCTGAACTGCTGCCTGCCTTTGCTCTGGCGTAATTATTTTATCCTCTTGCATCCGTAGCAATACCAAGTCCCGCCGCCGTTTTGCAGCTTCTGGATTCCTGTTTGGGGCGTACAAGCTAGGAGCAGGAGCTAATCCAGCAATCGTTGCCATTTCGGCGAGTGACAGTTGATCTGGCGATTTACTAAAGTATACCCAGGCTGCATCTGCTACACCATAAGCTCCATTTCCCAAGTAAACCAGATTCAAGTAACGCTCTAAAATCTGATCTTTGGTTAATTCTTGCTCCATTTTTTGGGCGAGGCGGACTTCCTTGAGTTTGCGCCAGATTGTCTGTTCTTGTTTCAGGAAGAGAATCCGCGTTAGCTGTTGGGTGATGGTGCTACCACCTTCTACCACACCTTGCGATCGCAAATTATTCAAACTCGCTCTCACAATTCCTTGAGGATCAAATCCGTTGTGCTGCTTAAATCTTCTATCTTCTGAGGCAATGAAAGCTTTTTTTAAATTATCTGGTATTTGTTCTAGCTTTAGCTGTTCTCTACTGGCTTCACCTTGTTGTTGTAATATGCTTCCATCAACAGCTTTAATGGTCAGTGTTTGCTCTCTAAGCACGGCGTTTAGCTCGGCCTTATCTGGCAAAGTGCGATCTATTAGACTGACGCCGTAGATGAAAGCTACTATCCCACCACCTACACCCAAGCCTGCCCAAAACCATAAGCGACGATAAAGTGGTTTACCGCCAGTTGCCTGATTGGTCTTCATCCTAGATGGTAAAATTTTCATTTTGCTCAGTAACTGCCTTGCCTGCGCCAGATGTGCTGGTAGTATTTCAATTGTCGATTCTTCGTGTTGATGATGATTACCAAGTAGCAATCACGGTTCCTCCCCATTAGAGTCACTCTAATTAGTTGGTTTTCGCTTCAAACACAAAATAATATTTTATACGTTAACTCCTCTATATAAAGTCCTAACTACTTAACCACTATCAATAAGCTTTAGGGTTATAGCACCATCTTTATGTTAGTTTGCCACTCTTCTGGCTCAAGCCACGGAGATTCTCAGTTCAACGAGTCCATTTAATTAGAGCAACTTGCGATACTCTCACCAGAGGTGGTTCTCTCCCTAAGCATTACTTGCCGAGTGCCCCTCGGTAGTCGGATTACTCCAAAATTGATTTGAGTTAAGTGCCAGTCGTCTAATTCCTGTAAATCTTTTATCTACTTTCAGGCTGCTTAACAAAAATTGTCAAGCCACTAGAACAACAAAGTAGAACCCCATAGATTTAATTGTCAAGGTGCGGCGTCTGTATGTTAAACAGCAATCAGGTTTTTAAACAGGTTGATTACCTTTCCTGCTACAGTAAATGGTAATGCAAATTAGCTACCATATCAATAAAAAAAAGACCGAAAGCTTATCAATTGAGCTTTAGTTAAGACGAGTGGGAGAGGCTAGATTGCTACGCTTTATCAATAAAATACTTAACAAAACTCACTACTATAGAATAATAATGTATATTAGATTGAGTTTTGTAAAACTACTGCAATTATCATAATTTTTAGAAATATAAAAACTATTGACATTTTCTGGATATCCGCAAAGACAGCCCGAAAACAGCTTACTTAAGGAGAGTATGATGCCTGAGTTGGGCTATGCCTACGCCAAGCCCAGACGAAGCGCTATTGCCCTTGGTAGTAATATCGGCGATTCACAGGCGATTTTAGAAGCAGCTATCGAAACTTTAGTCCAAACGCCAGGTATTCTCTTAGAAGCCAGATCAAGTTGGTACCAAACCAAAGCAGTAGGGCCACAGCAGCCAGATTACTTAAATGGCTGCGTCACATTGCAAGTAGAAATGCTACCCCAGAAGTTATTAGAAGCTTTGTTAGGAATTGAACAACAATTTGGGCGTGTGCGTCAAGAACGCTGGGGGCCACGAACCCTGGATTTGGATTTGTTATTATATGATGACTTGATTGTGGATACACCAAACCTCCAGATTCCCCATCCCCGAATGCGGGATCGGGCCTTTGTGCTAGTACCACTGGCAGAAATTGCCTCAGATTGGGTAGAACCAGTTTCTAGGTGTGTTATTAAAGAACTGCTTAAAGAAATAGACTGTTCTGATGTACATTTATTGATGGACAATTAAAATTACTATCCTTAAACACAGAAGAACGCTGATTTCACCTCTGTATTCACAGATAATCAGATTTTACTATGCCATTAGGTAGAGAATTACCACAACTGCTGAAACAACGCTTGTTTTATAAAGGACGCAAGTTTGATTTTGAAGTTAATCGTTTGCGTTTGCCTAATAAAGCTGAAGGAGAATGGGAATGTATTCGTCACCCTGGTGGTGCCCTAGCTGTACCTGTGACATCAGAAGGCAAACTTGTACTCGTGCGCCAGTATCGTTTTGCAGTTCAGGGACGGATATTAGAATTTCCAGCGGGAACTGTAGAACCAAATGAAGATCCCCTAGAAACGATACAGCGTGAAATTGAAGAAGAAACTGGCTATAGTGCCCAAAAATGGGACAAACTAGGCGAATTTTTCCTAGCGCCTGGTTATTCTGATGAAATTATCTATGCATTTCTAGCGCGAGATTTAGAAAAGCTGGAGACACCACCACCACAAGATGGAGACGAGGATATTGAAACTGTGTTTTTGACTCCCAAAGAATTAGAGAAAGCTATTCTGGAAGGAGAACTGGTAGATGCTAAATCAGTTTCTAGCTTCTTTCTGGCGCGTCCGTTTTTAGTTTAATACCTATATGCTGCTAGAGTTAGCAATCGCAGATGCCTACGGTGCAGGCTTTGAATATGGTGACGAGATGATCGTTAACAACGATTTGAGTCGATACGTCGAACATCCGCGTTTTCGACTCATCCCTGAAACTTACACTGACGACACCCAGATGAGCATTGCCATTGCGGAGGTGATTGTTGCTCAAGTGCCTTGGACACCAGAAGTTTTAGCCGATAGTTTTGTTAAAGCCTTTAAACGCGACCCCAGAGAGGGTTATGCTAGAAACTTCTACCATTTTTTAGTAGGAATTCAAGATGGGCAAGAGTTTTTAACCGAAATTCGCCCTGACAGCGATAAAAGTGGGGCAGCAATGCGTGCAGCGCCCATAGGTATTTATCCTACAGCAGAGAAAGTCATTCAGGCGACAACAATTCAAGCGGCAATTACCCACAATACACCTGATGGGATCAATGCTGCGGTTGCGGCTGCTTTGATGTCACATTATTTTATCTATCGACTGGGAGCAAAACGCAAATTAGGACAGTTTCTAGAAGATTGTGTATCGGGGGAGTGGTCTGGGAGCATCCCAATTGTGCAAAAATAAAGAAAGGAAAATCATTCGCGAGATTT
>NZ_CALMFY010000170.1 GCF_937863485.1 uncultured Nostoc sp.
TTTTCCGGTTTCCGTATCCATTGTGCCTACTCTTAGCATAGGTACAGCTTTCCAAGGGGAGGGAACTAAATTTTCCGGTTTCCGTATCCATTGTGCCTACTCTTAGCATAGGTACAGCTTTCCAAGGGGAGGGAACTAAATTTTCCGGTTTCCGTATCCATTGTGCCTACTCTTAGCATAGGTACAGCTTTCCAAAGGGAGGGAACTAAATTTTCCGGTTTCCCCCCAATACATCGGGGGGATTAAGGGGGGTAAGAATTTAATTAAAATCTAACTTCTCAAGTTGACGCCGAATTTTTCCACCAAGGCTTCGCGGACTTTATTGTGTACTGGTTCAACTTCAGCCTCAGTGAGAGTGCGATCGCTAGCCCGATAAACTAAGCGGAATGCTAAACTCCGCTGTCCTTGGGGGACATTTTCGCCACGATATTCATCAAATAATTCCACCGATTCGAGCAAATCTTTACCCGCTTTGGTAATTACTTTTTGAATTTCGGCAACTGAGATTTTCACGGGTGCGAAAAAGGCGATGTCGCGATCGCTAGCTGGATAGGTAGAATAGGGCTGGAATGTTGAAACCAGGATTTCATCTTGTCCTAGAGAATCTAAAAGTACATTTAGATCCAACTGGAAAACATAAACGGAATTTGGTAAACCTTTTTCTCGTCGCAATTGGGGATGGAGTTGCCCAAAAATACCCAGGCTGTTACCCTGAATCCACAAAGAAGCAGTGCGTCCTGGATGTAAGCGATCGTCGCGGCGATCAGGTTGATATTCTACCTGCAAGCCAAGTTGCCGAAATACACTTTCTAAAATGCCTTTGGCTTCAAACCAGGTGATGGGTTCTTCGCGTCCACTTTTTGACCATTTGCCAAGGGAAATATCCCCTCCCACAATCCCAGCAAGGGCTTCTGTTTCTTGCAAACCGTCTTCTTCTCGCCAGAAAATTTGCCCGATTTCAAAGCCGTTAAGGGCACCATTACCCTGCTCTAAATTGTATTGAAAGGCGTCAATCAACCCAGATATCAAATCGTTTCGCAGCGCTGAATATTCGACAAATAACGGGTTTGACAATACTATCTGTCTGTCTTCTCCTGGTTTGACTAAAGAATAGTGGATTAATTCTGTCAACCCTTCAGCCCGGAGGAAAGCTCGTAACTTGCGAATCAGTTCCTCATCTAAAGGCAGATAACCAGCTTCCGCTTTTTCTGGTAAAGTATCGCAGAATTTGTTATAGCCATAGAGACGGGCAATTTCTTCAATTAAATCAATTTCTCGCTCTAAGTCGCGGTAACGATAGGGTGGCACAGAAACTGACCATGTGGGTTGATGGGTGGTATCTTCTCCTGGAACATTGTCTGAAGGAGTCAACTGACATCCTAATGCAGTCAGGATGCGCTCAACATCCTGTTCTTGGAGTTCACCTGTATCCTCTCCCAACTCGATTGGCCCCAGTATCTGATTAACTCTGTCTAAACGCAGTGCGATAGAACGACGCCAGGTAGACGGATGGGGGCGGGTGTCGGCAATTTCCTGCTGGACAAGAATTCCACTAGCTAATTCGCTAATTAAGGATAAGGCGCGGCGATTAGCTATTTCCAACTCAGCCCGGTTAACTCCGCGTTCATATCTGCCAGAAGCCTCACTTCTTAAGCCTGCACTCCGGGAAGAACGGCGAATTGCCACGGAATCAAATAAAGCTGCTTCTAAAACTAGACTTTGAGTCCCTTGATGGACTTCTGTTTCTTCTCCACCCATGACTCCCGCCAGTGCAACGGGTTTGTCGTTAGCGGTAATTAACAAATTTTGGGATGTTAGGGTGCGAGTTTGTCCATCCAGGGTTTTGAGGGATTCTCCATTATTGGCGAAGCGGACGCCAATGGTTAAATTTCCACTACTTACAACAGATTGTAAGCGACTCAAGTCAAAGGCGTGCAGTGGTTGTCCCCATTCCAACAAAACGTAGTTAGTAATATCCACGACATTACTTATGGGACGGACTCCAGCAGCCCGCAAACGCTGTTGCAGCCATTCGGGAGATGGAGCAATTTTGACCTGTTCAATTACCGTACCAATGTATGCAGGACAAGCTTGGGTGTCGGCAATTTTTAAAGCTAAATTTCCGGCATTTTTAGGAATAGAGACTTCGCCAGGTTCAGGAATGCTCAACTTTCCACCAGTTAAAGCTGCTACTTCCCGTGCTACGCCTACCATACTCAAAGCATCAGCACGATTAGCAGTTGCGGTAAGGTCTAAAATTACATCATCTAAACCCAACAACGGACGCACATCACTACCCAATGGTAAATTTTCCTGGGTGAAAATATGAATTCCGTCTACATCAGTGGGCAAACCGAGTTCCTTTAAAGAACAAATCATCCCCTGAGATGCAACACCACGCAGTTTCGCAGGTTTAATTTTTAAATCGATGTTGGGTAAGTAAGTACCCGTAGTTGCCACTGGCACATAAATATCTGCCTTCACATTGGCAGCACCACAGACAATATTTAAAGTCTCATCTGCACCGATATCTACTTGGCAAACACTCAATTTATCGGCGTTGGGGTGGGGTTGACGCTCAAGCACTTTCCCGATTACCACACCATTTGCCCAAGTGCGGCGGTCTTCAATCTCTTCTACCTCAAACCCTGCCATTGTCAAGGTTTCGGCTAATTCTTCTGGACTAAGTTTTATCTCTACTAGTTCGCGCAGCCAATTTAGAGAAATACGCATGGAGTGTGATTATTTTTGGAATCGTCTTTTGTTCTCATTTTAGGGTGCCTACTAGCGATCGATGGCTACTCGTCCTGCAAGGCTTACCCTTTCACTTGAACAATCCTACTACGTTAGACTGGCAGAACAACGTCTCTTCCTAATCTTTTCTTGGCGTCTTGGCTTCTATCAAAGTGGGAGATATGTTTGAGCTAACTATATATATTAGCCCACTTATTCGCTACGAGTTTTTAAATCCTGGAAATAAAGAAGTTAACAGCATTAGCGATCGCAGAACTTGAATTTTTAAAACTCGATAAAACCTCACAAGTAATATTTTGTCACTCCACAAACTACAAAAATCAGGCTTCACTCTTTTTTGTAGTGTAATTGCATTCTATTGTAGTACTCAATAGAGGTAAATTTGCCCTGTTTCAGCCGAAAAATTACTGCTAAAACTGCCTCTAAAGCATTCACTGGAAGGATTATTGAGCAATTTTTCTGAAATTTGCCTGAACAATACCAAAACAATGGCCAGTCCAATCTAAATTTTGTTCATTTTAAATGTAAATCTGATTTTGTATAGTTTTAACAAGTGTGGTACTTGCTGTATTTATTCGTATTTCTTTTTTGAAGATGAAAGTCAAAAAATGCTTTCATTCATGTCGTTGATTCTTCCTCTTGTTGGAGGAATTTAAGTTTGAGTAATAAGTAATAGGAATTTAATTCTAATGGCAACTTCTGACAATAGCAATCAAACAACTGCCGGGTCACAAAGTAGTAGCAACACTTCAACTGGTAATGGCAATTTTTCTTTCAGTGATGGCAAATGGCAGTCCACCGATGGCAGCAGTTTAGATGGTGGCGGTAGCTTTGGTAGCGCTGCTAGTGGTAGTAATATCTTCGCTTCCTTCATTGGTGGTGGCAACTCATCCACAATCAGTAAAGATGGAAAGTACGCCTACAATTACGAGCGACCACTTGACAAGCGGGCTTTAACTGATACTAATAATCCGTTCAATCAACTGATTGAAGTTCTTGGCGGTGATACCAGCGCATTAGGTGGTAGCAACCCCTTTACTGGTGGTAGCACATCTGGTGGTGGTAGCAACCCCCTTGCTGGTGGTAACGCATCTGGTGGTAGTGCCTCTAGTGGTAACAATACCGCCGCTAGCGGCAACCTCCCTGGTAACTTACCATTTGGCAGCACTCCCCCCTCCAAGGAGAGTGGTAGCAACCTACCTGAAACAGGTAACGGTCTACCTGTACCTTATAACAGCGACAACTGGGTATTTGATATTCAAAACTTAGATGGTGCAAATGCTACTGGTAACAGTGGTCAAGGTAACGGTAACTGGTTATATGGTAGTAACAACACAACCGACGGTAATGGGAACTGGAATTTTGGTAGTAGCAATACAACCAACGGTAACGGTAACTGGAACTACAATGATGGCGGCAAAACCAAAGGTAATGGCAACTGGAGCTTTGGTAAAGATAACACAACCTCCGGTAATGGTAACTGGAACTTAGGCAATAACAACGACATCTTTGGTAATGCTAATACACAGACTAGTAGTAACAATGACATCCTTGGTAATGGCAACACTGCCAGTGTAAGTAATAGCAATCTCCTTGGAAATCGGATTGAAACCAGTGGTGATGGCAAAACACTCGTTGGTAATGAAGGCTGGAATTTCTCTGTTAGTGGCGAACTGATATCGCTAGGTAGTACTACGCCCAGCCAAGCTATCGGCACTGATGTCAGCAGTTTACTCAGCAGTCCTGACCTTGTAACATCCGCCATATCAAATCCAGGCTACAACAACCCGAATTATAATTTCTCTGCCATATCTTAAAACTTTGTAGCAGACAGGAGCCAGTTTTTGCATCGGCAAGCCTGTCTATTGTGGCAATGGGCCTTTTGCCAACTTGAGTTGATTACATTTTGAATATAATACTTCTCGGTTAAGCTAAGGTACATTCCTGTTCCAATGATACTCACGGACAGTATAGCGGTTACCGCATGGGTAAGGTACAGAAAAAATAATTAACCGCAGATGAACACAGATACTCGCACACCTAACCCATGTACCTCAGTAAAATGAGAATCCCTATATTCCCTTTTCACTCTACAAGAGATTTGAGCGCATGTAGTAATTGCTGTTTAGTAAAAGGCTTAGTTAAATAAACATCTGCACCTTGTCGCATTCCCCAAATTCGGTCAATTAGCTGATTTTTAGAACTACAAATAATAATTGGTACTTTTTGAGTCACTGGATTTTTTTTGAGTTGACGACAGAATTCAAAACCACTAATTTCTGGCATTACCACATCAGTAATAATCGCATCCAAACGATGAGTTATTGCCTTACTCATCCCATCTTTGGCATCATAAGCTTTAATTACCGTGTGTCCATTCTCTCTTAAAAAACTATTGATTAACTCCAACTGAGAAGGAGCATCTTCAACAACTAAAACTGTCGCCATATTGATTGATTCTCACTAGCTCAAATTCATTAGATTTTGTGGTTAATTTAAGTCAAATGCATGAAGACTGTTTTCAGCAATTCTGCGCGTGAAAACGGTTTGGTGAGATATCCAGATGCCCCTACCAGTTTCGCTTTTACTTTGTCTACAATTCCTTTATTCCCAGTGACAAAAATGATCGGAGTATTTTGAAAAGTTGAATTATTTCGTATAATCCGACACAACTCATAACCATCGATTCCTACCATATTTAAATCCAGCAAAATTAAGTCCGGTTTGTGCCTTATAATTGACAAAACAGCTTTTAGTGGATCGTTAATAGTCACTACAGAAAAATTTTCATTTTCTAAGAAATGGCTAATTTCTTTGAGAATTGTGGGGCTATCATCTACAGAAACGATTTTGTGGACTTTTTGTGCCGTTACAGTAGCAGCCGTTACTCTTTGGTAAGCAGGATTTATGTTATTTGATATCGTTGGTTCCTGAAAGTTTTCTTTTGGAGGAGCAGAAATTTGTGGTAATTGGTGAACAGCAGCTACATTCTCTTCAGAAATATCTGGGTAAGACTTGACGGTGGTATTTAGTTTTTCTTTGGTATCAACTAATGTAATTAATTTTGAGAAAAGCGAACGCTCTTCAAATATCTTTGGTAATTTATCAAATGGTGGATCGGGTTCATGCAAAATAATCCCGCCCTGAAGTATGTAAGGGTATAAATTACGAGCCAGTTGAATTTCATCTTGATTCAAAATTACCGCCAGATGACACAGGCTAAAACCCTTCATCCAATTAATTAAATCTGGCTGGAGTGTTGGTAAATCTTTTTCCTCGATTTTGCTGTTAATCAACAGATATGGACGTTGATATGGAGAAGAAATTTGGGGAACAAAAGCCTGCCAATTCTGTAATCTTACTTGGCAACGTTCGAGAATTTTTTCTACATCTAGCCTGCAAATTTTTGGCATTCTATTCAGTGATTCTGTTAATTCATAAGTCCCTTCTTTGATTAGCAAAAATGATTCAATCACCTCTTTAACCAATTCTTGAATCAGCACTCCTGCTTGTGTAGAATGTAGATGTTGTTCACTAACAAGCCAGGATATAGCCTGATACTCAGGAGGGTGGTTTCTCGAATTGCTGTCATGTTCGATTAACTGACTGTGTGAGTCAGGTTCAAACATCAAACGTAATTGAACACGAACCTCAGTAGTCAATAGTGGAATTTGGTGGCTGAGGCGACGCAAATGACGTTCTAGTCGATCAAACGGTTCCACTGAATGGGTAGCGTAGGTTATTTTGCCTTGTTCTAGGTAAATCGACCAACTAACTGAATTACTCAATGCTTGTAAACAAGTACTATCCGAGCAATTAGATAACTGTCTTAACAAACTTAGAGGACGTAGTTTAGTGAATGCACCGGAATTATTCATATTCTTTCAGTTTTTTTTGCGGAATCAACAACCGAACATTTGTAAATGGAAAATATCAGCTATGAAGTATTCTCTTGTTTGTAATTTTTCTCTATGCAAAAATTATTTCTTTTAAAATATGTATATATATTAAAAGTTATAATTTTTATAACTTTTTTGTTGTCTTTGGCACGTTCTACTTAATTTATCTCAAAAAATTAGTAGGTGAGTATGAATAAAGGTAAACACATATCATAGCTAAACTATCAGTAAATGCTAGTTATTTCTAGATTTTACTCACTAGCGACAACTCTTGGCTGAAGACCTGAATAACGACGTTTATTTATACCCGCTTACTGAAAGAGGCAAATTTGAATCCAAATTCACGCAGTTACACTGGTATACTTCTAGAGTTAATGATCTTGATTGTGGTTAATGACTTTCCTATAAAGGAACAATTTCTCCTATATAGAATCTTTAAAAATATATCTAGGAAAGTTTAGGTATTTATTGTAATGTATGTTTAAGGGATATAAATTTTTGGTAGATACATTACAACAGGTAATTCTGGGTTTTGATAAACTATTTTTTGCTAAACTAAGCTGTACTCAAGTTCTTCTTAAATATATAGTGAACTTCATGAAAATAATTTGTTTAATAAAGATTAGAGCATCTACCACTAAATATTATATTCTGTAGTCGTCTCGGCGACTGGAATTATATACTCTGAGAAAAGGGAAATAAAGCATTGGACTTTAACATAACACAAAAAGTTATGCATGATACATTAAGACTTGATGAAGTAGTAGAATTTGCCGAGAATCCAGAACCACGTTGTCCTTGTGTGCTCTTGCTAGACACATCTGGCTCGATGCAAGGAGATCCGATTGAGGCTTTAAATCAGGGTTTACTAAGTTTAAAGGATGAATTAGTCAAAAATTCCTTAGCCGCAAGACGGGTGGAAGTGGCGATCGTAACTTTTGATAGTAATATCAATGTAGTACAAGACTTTGTGACTGCCGATCAATTCAATCCGCCGATTTTGACAGCTCAAGGCTTGACTACGATGGGTGCAGGAATTCATAAAGCTTTAGACATAATTCAAGAGCGTAAATCTCAGTATCGTGCCAATGGGATTGCTTACTATCGTCCTTGGGTATTCATGATTACCGATGGAGAACCCCAAGGCGAGTTAGAGCATGTGGTAGAGCAAGCAGCCCAGCGTCTACAGCGAGATGAAGAAAATAAACGTGTAGCATTTTTTACAGTAGGTGTAGAAAATGCGAATATGACGCGTTTAAATCAAATAGCTGTGCGTACCCCGCTGAAACTCAAAGGATTAAATTTTATCGAGATGTTTGTCTGGCTATCAACTAGTATGTCATCTGTTTCTCATTCGCAGGTGGACGAACAGGTAGCATTACCGCCGATTGGTTGGGGGACTGTTTAATTAAAGATTGCAGCTTGATGTTTACACAGCTAGCTGCTGGAAAAAAATCTATGAATATATCAAAACAGATTGCTCAATGGCGAATTGTGGCTGCGTCTGTATGTGGTACAAGTCACTTAAAAAACAATCAGTTATGTCAGGATGCTCATCACTGGCAGATATTGTCAGATAATGTTTTAGTGGCGGCCGCAGCAGATGGCGCAGGTTCTGCTAGCCTTGGGAAAGTGGGAGCGATGGTTGCTGTGGAAACAGCGATCGAAAACATTTCCACTAAAGGACTCACCCGGAAAATTCTGACTGATGATGCCTATGTGCAATCGCTCTTAAATGGTGCCATACTAGCCGCCAAAAAAGCTGTGGAGGATGAGGCGGCTACTTGTGACAAACAGCCTCAAGATTTAGCAACTACCTTAATTATGATGGTCGCTACACCAGAAGTTGTAGCTGTGGCACAGATAGGTGATGGTTTGGCAGTGGCAAAAGATCGGATGGGCAACCTCCTGGCACTTACCATGCCTGACAGTGGCGAATACATTAACGAAACCACTTTTTTAACTTCGCCTACTGCCTTAGATGCAGCGCAGATGAGAGTCTGGCGCACAGACATAGTAAATGTTGGCATCATCACTGACGGACTACAAATGCTGGCTTTGAATATGGTTGTTGGCGAACCTCACAAACCCTTCTTTTTTCCGTTGTTTGAATTTGTAGCCAATACTGACGATAAGACAGTAGCCAAGGAGCAGTTGATAAAATTTTTACGCTCAGAGCGGATTACCCAACGCACTGATGATGATTTGACACTCATTATAGCTGCATTCAACGACTCATGAGCAATAAATCTACAGGTTTGACATCTTACAATAACTTCCGTTAGCGGTAATTTCATTATGCAGGTACTACGTTGTTCCCCTAGAAAAGAAATCCTCAGCCTCAATGTCAGTTTGGGGCGTGGCGGTGAAGCTTGTGTTTATGCAGTGCCATCCGATAACAACTTGGTGGCGAAGATTTACCACAAGCCAACGACTGCCTATGCTGCAAAACTCCAGGCGATGCTTGCCAACCCGCCAGAAAACCCTACGGCTAGTTTGGGGCATATCTCTATCGCTTGGCCAGAGGATTTATTACGGGCAGCAGATGGCAAAAATAGCATCGTGGGATTTTTGATGCCACGGATTCAAGGGATGCGTCCAATCATCGACTTTTACAACCCCAGAACCCGTCGCCAACACTGCCCCCTATTTAACTATCAGTACCTGCTCCGCACGGCTCGCAACTTGGCGGCGGCTTTTGCAGCTTTGCACGCTAGTGGATATTGCATTGGCGATGTGAATGAGTCAAATATCCTCGTCAGTGACACAGCACTGGTGACTTTGATAGACACAGACTCTTTCCAAGTACTCGACCCAAACAACAATGTTGTTTATCGCTGCCCAGTAGGTAAACCAGAGTTTACCCCACCAGAACTACAGAATAAAACTTTTGCCCAGCACGATCGCGAAATTTCTCACGACTTGTTTGGGCTATCGGTGCTGGTATTTCAACTTTTAATGGAAGGCACCCACCCATTTTCTGGGATTTTTCAAGGCGCTATTGAGCCACCATCCTACGAAGCCCGAATTGCATCGGGTCATTTTACTTACAGCCAAAAGCGGTACGTACCCTACCTTCCTACACCCATTGCACCCCCTTGGGAAATTCTCCATCCCAGCTTACAGGAACTATTTGTCCGTTGTTTTGAAGAGGGTCACAACAACCCACAGCTGCGCCCCAGTGCCCAGACTTGGCTCTCAGTAATAGCTGAAGCCGAAGATTCTCTGATTACCTGCACTACAAATCCCCAGCATCGCTACAACAACCATATGCGTAGCTGTCCGTGGTGTGAACGGACTGTGCGATTAGGCGGACGTGACCCCTTCCCATCACATCGGGCTATAGAAGCAAGAGAACATTTACAACCGCGAATCAAACCGAAAAAGCGCTACACTCAGACACCGTATTTGCCACAGCGAGCGATGTCACCGCATTTAGCTAATTCTTGGCAGCCAGTAATTACCCCAAGCGGTTCATCTTATAAACGTTCCAAGAAGTCAAAATTGTACCCGATTATTTTTTGTTTGATGGGTTTTGGTTTATTGGGATATGCAGACGTAATGATTAAATTTACTCAGCCGTTGGTTACCCAAAATGCTTACACCCAACAAACATTGAATTCTCGCCAGACAAATAACAAACTTAGCTTCGCTGATTACTATCAGCAGGGTGACGCTGCTTACAAAGACCGAGACTATGAAAAAGCAATTGTCAACTTTAGCGAAGCAATTAAACAACAACCTACACATGCCAGAACTATTGTGAATCGTGGCAATGCCCGCTATAACCTGAAAGACTACGAAGGAGCAGTTGTAGATTATAGTCAAGCTCTCAAAATCAACCCCAATCAAATCAAAGCTCTTGTGAATCGGGGTAATGCCCGCTTTATGCTTTCCGAATATAGCAACGATCCTGATCAAGAATATAATCTAGCGATCACCGACTATAATCGGGCCATCGGACTGGATAATAATGAAGTTGAAGCTTATATCAGACGGGGGATTGTCCGCACCCAAATGGCTAAATACAGCGGTGAATCTCAACAAGCTTACAAAAGAGCGATCGCAGATTTTACTCAAGCGATAAAACTTAATGTATCCAAAGCAGAAGCTTACTTTCAGCGAGGTTTTGTCTATTATCAAATTGCCCAATATAGCAGCAATTATGAGCAAGAATATAATCTAGCGATCGCTGACTTTAACCAAGCACTAACTATTAGCCCCAGACTAGCAAAAGCGTACCTCAAACGAGGTATGGTTCGTTATGAACTGGCACAATATGGCGGTAGTGAATCTAACAAAAACCAGACGAAAGCTATCCAAGATGTACAGACATCTGCCAAAATCTTTCTTGAGCAAGATGATATGGAAAATTATCAGCAAGCACTCAATAACGTATGCGTAGTTGTAGAAAATCAATGTGACCCTTTATTCCAAGGCTCAAGTAATCTCCAAAAAACTAACTAAAAACAAGTAAGTTTTTTTACTGGCATATTATTGGTTTTGATTTAATAAATCATATCATGTCTGGTAAATTACTTGTGATTTCTGCGTGACCTCTCAACAGGGGAGCATCCCAAATGTGTAAAAACATAATTTGTCATTGCGTAGGCGGAGCCTTCCCGTAAGGTACGGAACGCAGTCAATCAAAGCAATCGCTTTGTACAGATGAAGCGAATTGCAACATTTCATTTGGGTTACCCTACCGGTTCTGGGTTCGCGGAGCGTCTTGTAGAGTTGGAGTAGGCTTCATTCGCAATTGACTTCTAATGATTTTGGTAAATTTGCTTGCATTGGGATGCTCCCCCTCTCAAGAGCAGCCCCTCTCTTAATAGCTACGGTGTATACACAAGTCAAATTACCCCCTTAATCCCCCCTTTCTAAGGGGGGAAACAGGAATCTAGTTCCCTCCCCTTTCTAAGGGGAGGGTTAGGGTGGGGTAAAACTGACGCGAAAAACCAGGTGAGTAAACTATTTCAGACTTGTGTATACACCGTAGCTCTTAATAGGGGAACTCCTAGCCCCCACGAAGTGGGGATTAGGGGCAGGGAGCTTGTAGCTTTAGCTATAGGTTTTTTAAGGTTTTTTTATTATAAGTAATTCAACGGACATGATATCAAGCCTGACTAGGGTTAGCTTACGCTAACCCTAGTTATTTATTGGGTAACATTATTTATTTAATTCAGTAAGTTATTTTCATCTTTATAGGTATTCATAGAGCTTTTATATAGAAAAGATTTTATTTCATATCACCTTCATAATTTTGCCAAAAATTATAGTTAGATTATTGACGGAGAAAAAGAAATCAAAAACAAATTTTTCTCCATCTAAGTGCATCCTCTTCATGTCGAGAAAATCAAACAATTTTGGATTTTAGATTTGCGTTAGCGAGTCTTGTCTGCAACACGCTACTTGCGAACGAGCGTCTTTGGGGTTAGTCATTAAATCCCATGAGCGGATGAGTAGATTTGTTCCGCCCACTTTCAGAGCGGGGCATATATCAAAAAACTCTTTTAATCAAAAATCCAAAATCCAAAATCTAAAATTGGCACGGCACGGTCAAATAATAATACCCCTACAAATCTCCGAGGTAATTGCATGAAAGCGGTGATTTTGGCTGGAGGGCTTGGTACACGCCTCAGTGAAGAAACTAGTATCAGACCCAAGCCGATGGTTGAGATTGGTGGTAAGCCAATTCTCTGGCACATAATGAAGACATACTCCGCCCACGGCATTAATGATTTCATCATTTGTTGCGGTTACAAAGGTTACATAATTAAAGAGTATTTTGCTAACTACTTCTTACACATGTCAGATGTTACCTTTGACATGCGATTTAATCAAATGAACGTGCATTCTGGTTATGCTGAACCCTGGCGTGTTACCTTAGTAAATACGGGTGATAATACCATGACAGGCGGACGCTTAAAGCGAATTAGTGAACATCTTGGTAATGAGACTTTTTGCTTTACTTATGGTGATGGTGTAAGTAATATTAATATCACCGAGCTAGTTAACTTTCATAAAGAACAAAAGACCTTAGGAACACTCACAGCCGTTCAACCAGCAGGACGTTTTGGTGCCATTTCTTTAGGATATGAGCAAACTAAAATTACCAGCTTTCGGGAAAAACCTGAAGGTGATGGAGCTTGGATTAATGGTGGTTTTTTTGTGCTAGAACCAGAAGTAATTAACTTAATCACCGATGATTCTACGGTATGGGAGCAAGAGCCATTAGAAAAGCTAGCTGATATGGAACAGCTAGCAGCTTTTAAACATGATGGTTTTTGGCAACCGATGGATACTTTACGTGATAAAAACTACCTAGAGGGGCTATGGAAGAACAGTCAAGCTCCTTGGAAGGTATGGTAAGGGAGAGTTATGAGTCATTCAATTTTGGATTTTAGATTTTAGATTTTAGATTTTAAATTTTTTTTAATCCAAAATCCAAAATTCAAAATCTAAAATTGGCAGAGTTATGAGTTTTAACTTCTAACTTCTGACTCCTCACTTTTTTGTAATTTAAAGTGCGATAATACTAATGTATGATTTTGCGATTATAGGTGGGGGAATAGTTGGACTCTCGACAGCGTTGGCTTTAGGAAAACGCTATTCTAATGCGCGTATTTTAGTACTAGAAAAAGAGAGCCAATGGGCATTTCACCAAACAGGCAATAATAGCGGGGTGATTCATTCTGGTATTTACTATCAGCCAGGGAGTTTCAAAGCTAAATTTTGTCGTGACGGTTCTCGCTCAATGGTAGAATTCTGTCAAGAGTATGGAATTGAGCATGAAGTTTGTGGTAAGGTAATTGTTGCAACTGAAGAACAAGAGCTACCACGGCTAGAAAATCTCTACAAACGCGGCTTAGAAAATGGCATAGAAGTCCAGAAAATCAGCCCCGAAGAAGTCAAGGAAATTGAACCTCATGTAAGATGTGTAGGTGGACTTCGGGTATTCTCAACTGGTATTGTTAATTACACGCAAGTTTGTTTGAAATATGTCGAGCTAATTCAACAGCAGGGTGGGGATTTACACCTCAATAGAAAAGTTCTGAAAATCTCCCCAAGTGGTAAAAATCAGGTACTGGAAACAAACAACGGTAGCTTTGAAACACGCTTTGTAATTAATTGTACTGGATTGCATAGCGATCGCACTGCTAAATTAGGTCAAGTTGAACCCCAAGCAAAAATCATCCCATTCCGGGGAGAATACTACGAACTCACACCAGAAAAACGCTATCTGGTCAAGACACTAATTTACCCAGTTCCCAATCCAGATTTTCCCTTCCTGGGTGTTCACTTTACTCGGATGATTGATGGTAGCGTCCATGCAGGGCCAAACGCGGTTCTATCGCTCAAACGCGAAGGTTACAAAAAAACCGACTTTGATCTGCGGGATTTTGTTGAGGTCATCACCTATCCTGGTTTCTGGAAGTTAGCAGCCAAACACGCTGATGAAGGCATCCAAGAAATCATTCGTTCCTTTAGCAAAGCAGCCTTCACCAGAAGTTTGCAAAAACTAATTCCTGAAGTTCAAGCAGAAGACTTAGTTCCCACCCACGCAGGAGTCCGCGCTCAAGCCTTAATGAACGATGGCAAGCTTGTAGAGGACTTTTTGATCGTTTCCGGTCAAAACTCCATCCATGTTTGCAATGCTCCTTCTCCTGCGGCCACATCTTCTCTAGAAATCGGTAAAGCCCTTGTCACCCAAATTCCCCAACTCTCGCATCTAGACAGTGTAGTAACTGCATAGATAGCATAGTTGCTTGCACTTTCAGGATTACCTGTGTCAAGGTAACTTACACTCTCTGTGCCTGTGTAGTTAAATAAATTACTTTTTAACCACATAGGCGTAGAGAACACAGAGGAAAGAAGAATTATTTTTTGGAAAATTTACCCACCTTGACAGGGTTACTCTGAGCATACGTATAAAGCCGCTACACATAGAGTGCTACTGCCCAATCGGTAATTTTAGATTTTAGTAGTTGGAATCGTCATCTTCAATGACTGTTAGCCGAGTCATATAGCGGTTCCCTTTTGGATGCAGCACGCTGGTGCACATCTGTGCGCCCTAACTAAACGAAGAATTTAACTCATCAATACAAAGGCATTAACCACAATGAAAATATTAGTAACTGGAACAGAAGGCTATCTAGGTTCGTTATTACCACCTCTGTTAATTGAACGGGGACATGAAGTTATCGGTCTAGATACAGGTTTCTATAAAGTTGGTTGGCTGTACAACGCTAATGGGGTGACACCCAAAACCCTCAACAAAGATATTCGCAACATTACCCCTGAGGATTTGGAAGGTATCGAAGCAATAGTTCACATGGCGGAACTCTCCAACGACCCAGCCGGACAATTAGCACCCAATATTACCTACGAAATTAATCATGTAGGTTCAATTCGTCTAGCTAGCCTGGCTAAGGCTATGGGTGTGCGTCGCTTTGTATATATGTCTTCGTGCAGTGTCTACGGTGTTGCTACCGCAGGTGATGTCACCGAAAAATCCCCAATTAATCCTCAAACAGCCTATGCAGAATGCAAAACTCTGGTAGAACGAGATGTCAGACCACTCGCTGACGATGACTTTTCTCCCACCTTTATGCGGAATGCCACTGCCTTTGGTGCTTCTCCCAGAATGCGCTTTGATATTGTTTTAAACAACTTAGCAGGGTTGGCATGGACTAGCAAAGAAATCAAAATGATTAGTGATGGTACACCTTGGCGTCCATTAGTCCACGCATTGGATATTTGCAAAGCAATAGTTTGCACCTTAGAAGCACCACGGGACATTGTACATAACCAAATCTTCAACGTGGGAGATACAGCGAACAACTATCGCGTTAAAGAAATCGCTGAAATTATTGCTGATATTTTCCCAGATTGTAAATTGTCCTTTGGTGACAACGGTGCAGATAACCGCAGCTATCGGGTATCCTTCGAGAAAATCAACACAATCCTCCCCGGATTTAAGTGTGATTGGAATGCCCAACTTGGTGCCCAGCAGCTATTTGATTTGTTCAGTCAAATACATATGGCTGAAGATACTTTCTTATTTAGAGGATTTACCCGCTTAAAACAGCTAGAATATCTGATTCGTACTGAGCAAATTGACAAAGATTTCTTCTGGAATAAAAAGTAGCTAGAGTAGCCTGGCAGCAGCGAACAAATAATCTAAGCCTCCGAATCAAATATTGTTGATTCGGACTTATTTCCCCTATCGAATTATTTGCAATTAGTGAGTTGAAGTTTATGGCGATCGCAAAATGTCGATTCAGTGGTCAACCTCTACACAAAACTTTTATTGATCTAGGAATGTCACCCTTAGCCAATGCTTATCTGACAGCAGAACAGCTAAATCATGCAGAAAAATTTTATCCTCTGCACGCTTATGTCTCTGAAGACACTCTTTTAGTTCAATTAGAACAGTTTGAAACTCCAGATCAGATTTTCAGTGACTATGCTTACTTTTCTTCTTACTCAACTAGTTGGCTAAAACATGCTAAAGCTTACACCGAGATGATGGTAGAAAGGTTTGGTTTTAATCATCATAATCAAGTTATTGAAATTGCCAGCAACGACGGCTACTTACTGCAATATTTTTTAGAAAAGGGAATCCCAGTTTTAGGAATAGAACCAGCCACAAATATAGCTAAGGTTGCTGAAGCCAGAGGCATTCCTAGTATCAACAAGTTTTTTGGAGTTGAAACTGCTAAAGAATTTGTGATCCAAGGAAAACTCGCTGACCTTTTGATAGGCAACAATGTTTTAGCTCATGTACCGGATCTAAATGATTTCATAGCTGGAATGAAACTCATCCTCAAACCCAATGGCATCTTGACGATGGAGTTTCCTCATATTTTGCGACTTATTCAACAAAATCAGTTTGATACTATTTATCACGAACATTTTTCTTATTTCTCACTCCTCACTGTCGAAAAAATTTTTGCAGCCCACAACTTGCAACTTTTTGATGTAGAGGAATTACCAACTCACGGTGGTTCTTTAAGAATTTATGTCAAACATAACCACGCTGATAATCACAGCATCAGCGACCGAATAAGCCATCTCAAAGAGAAAGAAATTGCCGCCAGATTGCATCGCATAGAAACTTACATTACATTTGCTGAAAAAGTCAAAGAAACAAAGTACAAGCTATTAAATTTTCTCTTGACGGCTAAAGCAGAAGGTAAATCAATCGTGGGTTATGGCGCACCAGCCAAAGGCAACACCTTGCTTAATTATTGTGGGATTGCTAAAGATTTTATCGATTACACAGTAGATTGCAGTCCTTACAAACAAGGCTTATTTTTACCTGGGACTCATATTCCCATCTTTGAACCAGACAAAATCCGCGAAACTAAACCAGATTATGTCCTAATTTTACCTTGGAACCTCAAGGAGGAAATTATGGAACAAATGGCATTTATTGGCGAGTGGGGTGGACAGTTTGTTGTGCCGATTCCTGAAGTAAAAATTTATCCTTGTCCTATTCCGGATCGGCTTTTAATAGCATCGTAATTACTAATTATAAGCAACAAAGTTGCCTATTGCTACTGTTTTTAGATTGTCACTATGATAATCGGCAATATGGTTCAGTTAAGACTTAATTCTCCTAACCCTCCTTTTGAAGTAGGGAATTAAAGACCATACCCAAAGGTGGGCAAAATCCTCATCCTACAAGATTGGATAATTTATTTTTCAGAAATCCCTAAAGAGTAATTAAAAGGTGCATCTACTATAATTTTGCTGCCTAACTACAAAAATTAGACTGGAAAGTAGCTGATTAATTACTAATACCAATTCTTTGTGAAACTGCACAAAATCAAGCTTGGTGAGACAAGGTGCTTAAGCCCTTTGTTAGTAACCTCACAGATAATCGGTATCAGCTGCTGCTAGTACCTTCTTAACTAAAGATTTGAGCTTAATATGAATAAATTGCTTACCATCGGTATTCCTACATTCAATCGTGCCCAGCTTTTAGATAAACAACTTACTTGGTTAGCTAAAGCTATTAAAGGGTTTGAGTCTGACTGCGAAATATTTATTTCTGATAACTGTTCTACAGATAATACCCAAGAAATAATTAAAAAGTGGCAGATAATTCTCAGCAATGTTACATTTACATCAAACAAAAACAGTGAAAATATAGGCGTAATGGGTAATATTGCTAATTGCTTAAAAGCTGCAACTAGCGAATATGTTTGGACAATTGGTGATGATGATCCAATTCAAGAGAAAACCCTAAATTATGTGTTAACAACACTAAAAAAATATTCAGATTTATCACTAATGTTTTTAAACTTCTCCGGTCGCCAAAAACGAACAGGTCAACTTGTTGTAGAACGCTGGTTGAATAGTGATAATGACGAGCCAAGAGTTGATGGGAAAGCTGTATTTCAAGGTTATCTGAACGAAAATTTTGGTGGTGTACTTTTTATATCAGCAGCAATTTATCGAACGGATTTAGTGCAACGCGCTGTACAAAAATGGCCATCTGCTACTAGTAATTGGGCATCTCAAGCATATTGGACTGGGTTTTGCGCTGCTCATGGAAGTGTGATTGTCACTAAAGACATTTATTTAGAATGTACTATGGGCGCTAGTCTTTTGGATCAAGATCCAACATGGAATTTCAGAATGCGATATGCTTACATACCTGAAATTTATATAAAACTACTAAGGGTAGGATATCCTCATAAATTTTGTCAGGAAATGATTTGGCAGAATTTCCAACAAAAAACTGACTGGAAAATCTTATTAGGTGCTTTAAAACGTTGGCCTTTCTTGACAATAAAGATATTTATTCCTTACCTCCGTTTGCTAAGTATCTCAGCTTGGGCAATTCTTTTTCCACCCAAGCAGCTAGAAAGTAGTACAGCACGGCTTAAATCCACCTAGCATTTCAATTAACAAGACTTGGGGCTTAACAAGGGGATTTTGCTCCTTGTTAAAGGTAGGTAAACTTCCACCACAGTCTACTAGCCTGTAATTTAGTGTGTTAATTGTCAAGAAATTTCTTGTTAATCCTAACTCTTGACAATGACCACTCATATACGAATTTAATTAATTACTATTTGTTCCCATGCAAAAATTACTGACCATTGCTATACCGACTTATAATCGTGCTGAGTTACTTGATAAACAGTTAGCATGGTTGGCTCAAGCTATCAAAGCTTTTGAAGATGAATGTGAAATTTTAGTTTCTGATAATTGTTCAACAGACAATACTCAGGAGGTGATCCAAAAATGGCAAGCAACACTTAGCAATATTACATTTAAATCAAACAAAAACTCTAAAAATTTAGGCGTAGTCAAAAATATTATGTATTGCCTAAATTCTGCTACAACAAAATATGTTTGGACAATCGGTGATGATGACCCCATTCAAGATAAGGCCATTGCTTATGTGATCAGCAAACTCAGACAACATGAAAATTTATCATTATTGTTCCTCAACTTTTCCGGTCGGAACCAAATTACTGGAGAACCAGTTCATCCACCAACAATTGTTGGTAATCGCTGGTTTGATATTGATAGTGAAGATGGAGATGGTGATGGTAAAGCCATATTTGAACATTGTTTTTCAAAAAGTGTTGGTGCAGTAATTTTTCTGACTGCTACAGTCTACCGCACTGACCTAGTAAAACGCGCTCTCCAAAATTGGCCAGACGCTGAGAATAACTGGATATCTTTAGCATATTTAGCCGGATATTGTGCTGCTAATGGCATTGTAATTGTCACTAAAGAGATTTATTTAGAATGTGTTGTTGGTGTGAGTTATTGGCAGAAAGAACCAAAGTCGGCACTGTTAATGCAATACAAACACATCCCTGAAGTGATTTTGAAATTGGAGCAGAGTGGATATTCTAAGCAGTTTTGTCGGCGGATGCTTTTGCAGAACGGCAAAGAAGTCAACTTGAAAGTTTTCTTGGGTGCTTTAAGAAGATGGCCGATGTCCGCTATCAAAACAGTAGTTCCATTTTTGGCTTTAGTCAGCTTGTGTGCTTTTGACGTGATGGTTTCTAAAGAGTTTAGGTTAGCAGAATCAAGTGAGGTATCTACTCAAGAAGTGCAAAGCTATAAGCCATAAGCTACTAAATTATTGATAAATAAACATCAAAATTAGAAGGTATTTACGACATGTTTATCGCCATTAAGCGCAAAATAGCTACACTGTCTTCTGACTTTCAATACCACATAGCCCGTTGGAAGCATAGCAGAAATCTGCCAGCATTGGAAAGAAGCGATCGCCATATCCTTAATGCTCTCAAGAAAGATGGCGTTTGCGTCACAACACTGGCAAATTTAGGGTTCAACTCTAGCTCCGAACTGCTCAAAGCTGCTTACCATCAATTGTCTCAGATGGAAAATCTAAACAACGACCATCTAGAGCAAAAGTTGCCACAAATTTACACAGTTACAGGTTTACCAGAATTTTATGCCTGGGGAATTGAGAAAAGGCTACTCAACATCATCGAAAATTATATCGGTCTTCCAATTGCTTTTCATGGTGTACATTTACGCAAAGATTTCAATAATAAACATCAGTTTGGGACGTTGCTATGGCATAGTGATGCAGAAGACCGTCGGATTATCAAAATCATTATTTACTTGAATGATGTAGAAGAAAAAACTGGGCCTTTTGAATACATTCCCCGGTCTTTAACTCCCTTATTTAGTTGGAATTATTTTCAGTTTTACTACAAACTTTGGAAGTCAGGCTATATGGGTATCGATGATGAAGAAGTAAAACCAGTCATCCCCAAATCTGCTTGGAAATCTTGCCCAGGGCCAGCAGGTACAGTTATTCTTGTAGATACGAAGAATACTTTGCATCACGGCACAGTCCGCACAGAAGACCGAACAACATTATTCTTATGTTACACCACCAACCCTCCCGAACGACCAGACCTCTGCACCCAATATTGGGATGATACTTATCCCAGAGTAGAGTTACATTCTTCATCAGATGTAGTTAAAATTTCGACTTAGTACCCTTTCATAAAAGGATGTTTTAAAAGTTGTTAGTGATGTACTTTTAGATCCCCCTGGCTACCGTGTACACACAAGTCGAATTGGTAATCAAATGGACGAAAAAGAACGGAAAATTATTTTTAAATCTTTTGATTTTCTGTGAAGTTTTTATCAATAATTTGACGCTATTGACAATCAGTTTGCTCAACTCAAAACCTTGCCAATATACGGCTTGTATCTTAGTACTTGTGTGTACACTGTAGCCTTTTTAAGGCGGATTTAGGGGGATCTTGATATTTTGCAAACATCCTCTAAGGTGCGTTACGTTCCTAACGACGCCTACGAAGTTGTAGGTGATTAAATCCATATTCATTACTGTTATCTTTTAGTGCAAATACTAAGCAGTTAGCAAGTATTTTCTGTACTCAACATTAAGGAATCATATGATTTTCACTGAAACCGCACTCAAAGATGCACTCATTATTGATTTAGAAGAAAAACCAGACCACCGTGGTTTTTTTGCTCGCTCTTTCTGCGCTCAAGAATTTGAAGCACATGGCTTAAAGCCAACAGTTGCCCAATGTAACCTGTCTTTTAACTACAAAAAAGGCACTATTCGGGGAATGCACTATCAAGTTCTACCAGCAGCAGAAACGAAACTAATTCGCTGTACTAAAGGCGCTATCTATGACGTAATTATTGATATGCGTCCTGAATCTCCTAGCTTTTTATCACACATCGGTGTAGAATTAACTCCAGAAAACCGCCGTGCTTTGTATGTTCCAGAAATGTTTGCTCACGGCTATCAAGCACTCACAGATGAGACTGAAGTCGTATATCAAGTAAGTGAATTTTACACGCCAGGGTATGAGAGAGGTTTACGCTATGATGACCCATTTTTTAACATTGATTGGCCTCTAGATGTGACTGAAATATCTGAGAAAGATTTAAATTGGACTTTGTTGAGAATGATGGCTGTTGGCGGTACAACTTCCAGATAAATATAGCAATATTAAATAATTCGTGAAATTACTTTTTTAAGCAAATTAAAAGTACGCAAATAGTGTAATTTCAAAAAAAACTATTTCACGAGTGAATTAGGATTGATGTATATACAACTGTCAAGTGCTAATTAACATCTGAGATATTAACTTAATCAAATTAGGTAGAAAAAAATGCCAAATAGTATTCTATCTCGTGTCGGTGATACTATCTCTTTTGTATCCAAAAAAGTCCAAGCTCGGATCAATTATGCCAAAACCTTACAAGTTGTTTCCCTGAAGCCCAAACAGCCTTCCAAAGGAAATGTACTTCTTTCTTATCGGATTGAGCCATTCCTGATAAAACCAGGTCAGCCTATCCCCAATGACCAGAGTTGGAACTGGGAATGTCTACTAATCGCACAAACTTTTTTAGACATGGGCTATAACGTTGATGTTATCCAGTTCCATAATGATAAATTCGTTCCTCAAAAACACTACGCATTTTTCATTGATATCCGTCATCGTCTGGAAGCACTTGCACCAAAACTGAATAAAGATTGTATCAAGATTTTCCACGTTGACATTGCTAATATGGTGTTTCGCAATGCAGCTGAATGCAATAGACTTCTAGAACTCCAACAGCGCCGAGGAATTACCTTACGGCCACAGCGATTTGAAACACCCAACTTGGGAATTGAATATGCCGATTACGCTACCATATTGGGCAACAATTTCACAGTTGATACATTCAAATATGCTAACAAAGCAATGTACCGTA
This sequence comes from uncultured Nostoc sp., assembly GCF_937863485.1. Classification (GTDB taxonomy): domain Bacteria; phylum Cyanobacteriota; class Cyanobacteriia; order Cyanobacteriales; family Nostocaceae; genus Nostoc. The sequence continues at coordinate 22,401 of NZ_CALMFY010000170.1, forward strand.
TTCCGATTTCTTCGTCACTCGTTTATCCCTCTCCTGATGAGAAAAACTTTGAAGCGATAAGAAAACGTTTTCTGTGGTTTGGTGGTAATGCTTTAGTTCTCAAAGGATTAGACTTAGTTTTAGATGCCTTTGCCCAAATGCCGGAATACCATTTAACAGTTTGTGGACCGGTAAGTAACGACAAAGAATTTGAGCAAGCTTTCTATAAAGAACTGTATGAAACACCTAACATTCATACTTATGGTTGGATTGATGTTAGCAGTCCTGACTTTTTAAAGGTTACAAATAATTGTTTGGGACTTGTTTATCCTTCCGTTTCTGAGGGACAGGCAGGAGCAGTCATAACCAGCTTACAAGCTGGGTTAATTCCGATTTTAAGCTACGAGTCTGGTGTGGATGTTCACGATTTTGGTGTGATTTTTGATAACCTTTCCCTTGAAGAAATTAAGGCGAAAATTAGAAGTATTTCCAATTTGCCTATAGAAGACCTAAAGCTGATGTCTCATCAGGCATGGGAATATGCAAGAACAAATCATACCAAAGAAAAGTTTGCTCAAGCTTACAAAAATGCTGTGGAGCAAATTATTGAAAATCACAACCAGAAAAAACAGACTGATTCCATAGCATCTAGCAAACAGCTAGTACCGCAAGGCGGAAGTCAAAAGTCAAAAGTCAAAAGTCAAAAGTATTATGGAATAAGCTTTTTAGGGCTTTTTAATGGTCTGCTTATTTCCACCGTGCTGTACTAGTTAGTACTTAGCTCAGGTGATTAGAAATCGCAAAACCATACAAACTAAGTCTGTCGCTGCGGACTGATGAAAATTAACAAGGGGCAAAATCCCCTTGTTAAAACTCGCGCAGGCGGGTTTTGCCTGTATAGCCGTGACTTATAGTCGCTTAGTGCCAGCTAATCCTAATTCCCATGAAAATGTACTTAATATTTAGTTGTGACCAATTATTAAGTGCAAGTTTATAGAGAATTTGTATCACAACCAACAGTTCCAAAAAGGAGTTTAGTTCATGATTATTATCGATCGCGCCTTACAAGCTCGTGCAGCAGCAGGAAATCCTATCAAAGTGGGAATGATTGGTGCTGGTTTTATGGGTCGAGGAATTGCCAACCAAATTGTCAATTCAGTGCCAGGAATGGAGTTAGTTGCTATCTCCAATCGTCAGATTGATGCAGCTAAACAAGCTTATTCGGAAGCAGGAATTGAGGATATTCAAGTTGTTGCAACTGTCAGCGAGTTAGAAGATGCGATCGCTAACGGTAAGTATGCAGTCACAGAAGATGCTAAGTTACTGTGTCGGGCTGAGGGCATCGAGACCATAATCGAAGTCACAGGTGCAGTGGAATTTGGCGCTCACATCGTCATGGAAGCGATCGCCCATTGCAAACATGTGATTATGATGAATGCCGAACTCGACGGCACTATTGGCCCCATCCTGAAAGTGTATGCCGACAAAGCAGGCGTCATCCTCAGCGCTTGTGATGGCGATCAGCCAGGGGTACAAATGAACCTTTACCGCTTTGTGAAAAGCATTGGTTTAACTCCCTTATTGTGCGGTAACATAAAAGGACTTCAAGACCCCTATCGCAATCCCACCACCCAGGAAGGATTTGCAAAACGTTGGGGTCAAAAGCCTCACATGGTGGCTAGCTTCGCCGACGGAACCAAAATTTCCTTTGAGCAAGCGATCGTTGCCAATGCCACAGGCATGAAAGTTGCCAAACGGGGAATGTTGGGATATGACTTCAATGGTTATGTCGATGAAATGGCCCAGATATATGATGTTGAACAACTCAAGGAACTGGGCGGTATTGTCGATTATGTAGTTGGAGCAAAACCTGGCCCAGGCGTATATGTATTTGCCACTCACGATGACCCCAAGCAACGCCACTATCTCAACTTATACAAATTAGGCGAAGGCCCTCTTTACAGCTTCTATACTCCTTATCACCTCTGTCATTTTGAAGTTCCCCTGTCCGTAGCGCGTGCTGTCCTATTCGGTGATGCCGTTATGTCTCCACTCGCAGGCCCGCTAGTAGATGTTGTTACCACTGCCAAAATTGACCTGAAAGCAGGACAAACTCTAGATGGCATCGGTTACTACATGACCTATGGACAATGTGAAAATTCCCCCATCGTCCAACAGCAAAATCTCTTACCAATTGGTTTAGCCGAAGGATGTCGCCTGAAACGAGATATTACTAAGGATCAAGTCCTCACATACGAGGATGTAGAATTGCCTGAAGGCAGACTCTGCGACCAATTAAGAACTGAGCAAAACACTTATTTCGCCGCAGAAAAAATCTTAGTAGCAGTTGGGTAATATCGGTTCCAAAAATATTCACAACAAATTAATTGGCTGTAGGGGCGTACAGCCCTGGCGAATAGAATTCGCGGCTACACAAACAAAGTCCACCTGCGTGGACTAATACAAAATTAAGGGTTCTTAACCCACGCAGGTGGGTAAAGCCTCGTGTAGACGCGGTTTCTAACCGCCGATTTAACTACATATTTGTAGGAAGAATTTCGTGAAGAGGATAGGAAGTTATACTGCTGAACACTAAAGTTGTTGATAGTAACTTGCTGGGGAGCGTTGAAACAAACCTGATCGAAACTTTAGGTCAAATTCATGAAAATTGCTCTAGTCCATGATTATTTAACCCAGCGAGGTGGGGCAGAGCGTGTGTTTGAACTGCTTTGTAAACGCTATCCTGAAGCAGATATTTTCACATCTCTATACGATCCACAAAAAACTATTGATCTAGGCGATCGCATAGTCAACACAACCTTCTTACAAAAGATTCCCTATGCAGCAAAATATTTCAGGTCAATGGCTCCTCTATATTTTCCTGCCTTTCGTGCTTTGAATCTGCAAGACTACGATCTAATTATTAGCAGTAGCACTAGCTTCGCTAAAGCAGTCCAAAAAAATCCCAATGCCCGCCACATTTGCTTTTGCCATAACGTCACCCGTTTCTTATGGGATACAGCAACTTATTTAAGAGAGTACGGAGACTATAGATATTTTGCTCCTTTAATCGAACAAGTATTTCAAGTAATGAGAAAGGTAGACCTGAAATATGCACAGGAACCTGACCTTTACATTGCTAATTCTAGTGTTGTTGCCCGCCGGATAAAAAATGTTTATGGCAAACAGGCAATAATCGTTAACTATCCAATTGATACTAGTAAATTTCTTTTTTCAGATATAAAAGATGAATATTATCTGGCCTCAGCCCGGATGATCAGCTATAAGCGTCTTGATATAATAGTCGAAGCTTTTAATTGGCTGGGGTGGCGGTTATTAATATCAGGTGACGGCCCAGAACAAGCACGGTTAAAATCCAAAGCATTACAAAATATTGTGTTCTTGGGACACGTAAGTGATAGAACCCGCAAAGACTTGTTTTCCAAAGCCAAGTCTATTATTGTCGCAGCCCTAGAAGACTACGGATTAGTTCCAGTAGAGGCTAATGCTAGTGGCACACCAGTCATCGCCTACGGAGCAGGTGGAGTATTAGATACTCAAATACCAGGTGAAACAGGAGTCTTTTTCAAAAGACAAACACCCGAATCTCTACAAATTGCATTACTAGAAGCCAATAGCATTTCTTGGGATTACGATCGCATCCGTAATCATGCAGTAGCAAACTTTTCAGAGAATGCTTTCTTTAGTAAAGTTGAGCAAATTATTAACCAAGCTTGTGGTGGGCACCAATTATTCATTTGATTTCTGAATCTCTGATTACTATAAAATTACCTATTTATTTTCTCTCTCGTCTTTGGCGGTTTGTTAAAAAATAGGTATTCTTCGGAGTATCTCTTAGCGTAAGTCTTGTTGGTGTAGCCTTTCGTAGAAAAGACAAGGATAATAAAAGTGGTTCAAAGTAGTCTAAATCCTCATATAACTCCAGCTTCTGAAACTGAACCAAGTTACGGACAAATGTTTGCCGTATTTGTGCGAAGATTTCCTTGGTTCTTAGCAGTATTAATTAGTTGTATTGCACTTGCAGGTATAGTAACTTTTAAGACAAAACCAACTTATAAAAGTTCGATGCAACTGCTAGTAGAACCTAACTATCAAGGTAAGACAGAAGGAGCAGGGTTAGACAACCAGTTTACCGACTCTAATGTTGTGATAGATACTGCAACTCAGCTTAACTTGATGCAGAGTTCAGGACTCATCCAAAAAGCAGTTGATAAACTTCAGTCTAATTATCCTGATATAACTTCAGCAGAAATTAAAACTTCTTTGGTCTTAACTCAAATAAGGAGCAAAGAAGATAATGTCGCTACTAAAATCTTTCAAGTTGAATACACTGCTGGAGATCCAGAAAAAACACAAAAAGTTCTAGGTGCAATTCGACAAGTTTATGTGGAATATAACAAAGAACAACAGAATTCGCGTTTACAAAAAGGTCTGCAAATTATCAGGGAACAGTTAAGTAAAGCCAGTGAAGAAGTAAACGCGGCCGAGACAAATTTACAAAGGTTTCGGAGAAATCAGAACTTAATTGATCCAGAGTCACAGGCCAAAGCTATTGAGACAGCTTTGAACAATATTGCCCAAGAGCGACAGACAACTCGTTCTCAGTATGGGGAAGCTTTGGCACGCCAAAAATCTTTGGAAGAACAACTTAACCGTTCTCCCCAAAATGCTCTAGTTGCTTCCCGCCTGAGTCAGTCTACTCGCTATCAAGGCTTACTGAACGAAATCCAAAAAACAGAACTGGCACTAGCACAAGAACGCTTACGCTTTACAGATCAGACTCCGAGTGTGCAAAAGTTCAAAGAACAGCTTCAAAGCCAGAAGGAATTATTGCAACAAGAAGTAGGAAGGACTTTAGGCCCACAATCTGCTGGTGCATTCAGTTCTGGAGACTCTCTCCTCGAAAAAGGACAGCTCGGTGAAATTGATCTCAGCCTTGCTGGTCAGCTAGTGGAAACACAGACCAATATAGTTGCTTTAACTGCTCGCGATCAAACTTTGGCCCAGAAAGAAAACGAGTTGCGTATGGAAATTAAACGCTTCCCGCCTCTGTTGGCTTATTACAATCGGATGCTACCCCAATTGCAATTTAGTCGTGAAAGGTTAGAGCAGCTTTTAAGAGCAGAACAGCAATTGCGGCAAGAACTTTCCAAGGGTGGATTTAATTGGGAAGTGGTAGAAGATCCTCAAAAAGGCGCACAATTAGGCCCCAATCTCCAACAGAATTTGCTGTTAGGTGCTGTCGTTGGGTTTATGTTAGGAGGGATTGCTGCCTTTATTCGGGAATCGGCTGATGATGCAGTTCACACCACTGCTGAGTTAGAAAAGCAAATGGCTATGCCGTTGTTGGGAACAACTCCCAAGTTACCGCCAGCCAAACCCAGAGAATCAATGATCAAGTTACCTTTTGGTAAGCCAGAAGTTCTCGCCCCCTGGACAATTCAGGTATTACAATCTCCACCGCGTTGGGAATCGCTGGATCTGATTTACAAGAATATTGAACTTTTAAATACTGTTGCTAACTTGAAATCTTTGATGATTACCTCGGCTTTAGCCGATGAGGGTAAATCAGCTTTGGCCTTGGGTCTGGCGATGAGTGCTGCCCGTTTACACAAAAGGGTGTTACTGATTGATGCCAACTTACGTGATCCCAGCCTGCACCAACAACTGAATCTTCCCAATGAACAGGGGCTTTCAACTCTATTGGCTAGTGATGCAACTTTACCCAACCAGATTAGTTTTCAATACTCAGGTTCCGCCTACATCGATATTTTGACCGCTGGCCCCAAACCTGCTGACCCAGCTAATCTGTTAAGTTCCCCTCGGATGATGCAATTAATGGCAGCATTTGAGGAAAACTATGATTTGGTACTCATAGATGCTCCCCCAGTTCTCGGTTTAGTGGATGCTATGCTCACCGCATCATCTTGTCGTAGCGTGGTCATGGTGGCAAGCATTGGGATTGTGACGCGAAGTCAGCTTACTCAAGCGACAGCCATGTTAAGTAAGTTAAATCTGATTGGGGTTGTAGCTAACGGGGTATCAAACTCTAGCAGTAATTACGTACCCTATATCAAACAACAACAATTAGCTCTGCGTCAAGCTGTAGAAAAGTAGCTAGTACCGCAAGGCGGAAGTCAAAAGGAGCCAGTGCGTTGGGGAGCCAGCGCGGTCTTGGGGGTTTCCCCCATGAGCGACTGGCGTCCGGCTCTGCCGACTTGAACGCCAGTTGCTTCTCCCAAGGGGAGACGCAACTGGCGTTCAAAAGTCAAAAGTCAAAAGTCAAAAGAAATACAGCGTAAACGTTTCGTTGATTTGAAATGGGTTGTTTATTTCCGCCGCGCTGTACTAGTACGGCTACGATAGATCCCCAGATCCCCGACTTCTTAGAGAAGTCGGGGATCTAATTAGTTTAAATGCAACACACGGTAGGGTGGCACAGCTGTTACCCTACTTTTTGATGAACAAAATTTAATTTTGATGCGATCAGGAAAATTCCAGTATATTTATACTATCTTTATGAGTTTTCAGAGAAATCACTGGCTCTTTAAAGAGTAAATAAAGAATTTATTTGAGCGATCGCTATTTCTATATAGTCTTATATTCTAGAGATTAAAGCACCTTCATAAAGGCTAGAAGACAAGAGTGGACTGGTTTTGTTAAATATCTCGATCCAATCAACACCTCAGTGCAATTAAACGTAGATATAGATTCATGGGTAATTTCCCTCTACATTTCTCTACTTTCAGTAGTTACCGGAAAATCATGATTTGCCCATGAATATTAATAGTAGCGGTGATTGCTACCTATGTAATTAGTATCTGTTTAATTTGTATATCTCTACACCAGCAGAATTCTGGACGATATGTGCTTGGCTGAGTGGCAAATAGTAATAACATATTTTGCCCTCAATTATCTCCAACTTTTTGGACTTACAACAAGATTCGGATTTGGGTCAAAGGCATTGATAGCCTTTGATAACGCCTCAGCAATTCACTCCTGTATAAACCCAAAGACATATGACAACTTCAATAATTCCAACTCTAGAAAATTTATATGATGTAACCCAGGAACACCAAGAGAATCGTGGGTACTGCACACTCCAGTGGCGGCGGGGTAAGCTGTTGGTGAAGCCGCCTGGACGAGTTAAACAACCATATCTGCCTTCATTAGATAGTAAGCGATCGTTAGTAGAATGCTTACAACATTCTCCTGTAAGTTTGGTAAGCATAGATCCAAAGCTGGGTGAGACTTTGCTCAGGTTTTGGGCAGATGCATGTGAAGAAGCTAAAAAACCAATATTCCTAAGCATACCCGCTGGCAATAAAGTGCCTAACCAACCCTTGAGACAATTGCAGCGACTAATTGATTGGATTGCTGCTTTGGTGTTGTTGCTATTAGTAAGTCCAGTCATGTTGGGATTGATTGTGTTAATGCAGGTTTACTCGCCAGGATCACTTTTTTGCCGTGAGTGGCGTGTTGGAGAACGCGGTAAACTCTTTCAAGCAATCAGGTTTTGCACACACAACATCACACCGCTAGGGCGTTGGATGGGTAAATCCAGTCTGGACAATCTGCCCCAGTTATTTAACGTGCTACGGGGTGACATGAGTTTGCTCGGATCTCGTTGTTGGACTTTAGAAGATGCAGTACAGCTAAATAAACTACCAGAAGTTACGGCTTCATGGGAAGTAGAAGCACAGCCCCACTTGTTACATCTGGATAACCAAACACTTTGAGAATTCAGAAGTCACAATTCTGACTCCTAACTCCTGAATTCTTTGTGAAACTGTACAAAATCAGGCTTAGTAAGACTTGGGGCAAAATCCTTTTGTTCTATGCGACCTCACAGATAATCGGTATTACATACCAAATTATTGTTAGAAAAATCCATGCATTTCCAACTTCCTCAACAACTTCGTAGTCTGCTCAAAGCTAGCAGCTTTTGGCAGGACAACTATTTGATATTGCAAGAATTTAAACACTTTCGCAAAATTGCAACTCTAGCTCTGATATTCTCGATTTTGGCAGCAACTTTTGAAGGTGTGAGTATTGGGTTTTTACTTTCCTTTTTGCAAAGCTTAACTAGTCCCAATGCTCAACCTGTCCAGACAGGAATACACTGGTTTGACATTTGGATTTTGGGAGCCAAGACATCGGCAATTAATCGTTTGTACCGCGTATCTCTGTTAATTTTATTGAGTACTTGGTTACGTGCAATCTTTAATTACTTTTCCCAAGTCTACACTGAATTATCTCAACTACATCTTGCCGATCGCTTACGTAAGCAAATTTTTGAAGAGTTACAATCCTTGTCACTAAGTTACTTTGCCAAAACTCGTTCTGGTGAACTAATTAACACAATTACCACAGAAATTGAAAAAATCAGACAGGGTTTCAGTGGCGTAGCCTTTTTAGTAACTAGAGGACTAACAACCTTTGTCTACTTAATATCAATGTTTTTGATATCATGGCAACTGACCCTGATTTCAGCATTACTATTTACACTTTTAGGTGTAGGGTTGTCCAATCTGAACGCTAGAGTCAGAGAATCAAGTTTTGGCATGACAACTGCTAATGCTAATTTTACATCAACAGCCATAGAATTTATTAATGGCATTCGCACTGTTCACTCCTGTGGTACTCAAGAATTTGAACGTCAGCGTTACTACAAAGCTAGCGACAAGGTAATAAGTAGTACAACTAAAGTTGTATTCACCTGGACACTTGTTAAGCCAATTGCCGAAGGTGTAGCGACTACCGTATTGATCGGAATGATTATTTTGGCGTTCACTAGCCTTGTTACCAATGGAACCCTACAAGTTGCTTCTTTGCTAACCTTTTTCTTTGTGCTATTTCGCTTTATCCCGTTTGTTCAAGATATTAATGGTACGAGAGCATATCTCAGCACTTTACATGGCTCGGCAGACAACATTAAAAATATGTTGAAAAGTAATGATAAATATTACTTTAAAAATGGCAGAATTGAGTTCAAAGGGTTAAAAAGGTCAATAGATTTAGTATCTGTAGATTTTGGCTACGATGATGATAATCTAGTGCTACATAATATTACCCTTACTCTTGAAAAGGGAAAAATGACAGCATTAGTCGGAGCATCTGGTGCTGGTAAAACAACCCTTGCTGATTTAATTCCCCGATTTTATAATGCTACAGATGGATATCTTTACATTGATGAAATTGATGTCCGGCAGTTTGAAATTCACTCCCTACGTCGGAAAATAGCTGTCGTCAGTCAGGATACTTTTATCTTCAATACTAATGTTTGGCAGAATATTTCTTACGGAACTCCAGAAGCCACTAATGATGAAATTCAAGAAGCTGCTAGACAAGCGAATGCACTAGAATTTATTTTGGAAATGCCCGAAGGTTTTAATACCCAGCTTGGAGATAGAGGTGTTAGGTTATCTGGAGGACAAAGGCAGCGAATTGCTATTGCGCGTGCTTTACTGCGGAACCCAGAAATTTTGATTTTGGATGAAGCAACTAGCGCCTTAGATTCTGTATCTGAGCGCTTAATTCAAGATTCATTAGAAAAGCTATCTGTTGGGAAAACAGTAATTGCGATCGCTCACCGTCTTTCTACTATTTCTAAAGCAGATAAAGTTGTAGTTTTAGAACAGGGACGGATAGTAGAGCAAGGGAAGTATCAAGAACTGCTGGAACTCAAAGGCAAGCTTTGGAAATATCATCAAATGCAGTATGAAGTAAGGCAATCAGATTAGAAAGAATATCCAATTACCAAAATACTTGCAACATATAAATCGGCTGTATATCCCTACAGCCGCAAGCCCCTACCTATTACCGCAAGGCGGAAGTCAAAAGTCAAAAGTCAAAAGTCAAAAGTATTATTGAATAAGCTCTTTAGGGATTTTAAATAGTTGCTCTATTTACGCCGTAGTGTACTATGTATCTATATCAGTAATTTGGTGAGATTACATTGCAAAAAAATAGTATTATCATACTCGTTATCTATAAAAATAATTTGTTAAAAACTATTAAAAATAGTGCTATATACTGAACAATAACAGAAAATATGTACCAAAAAATATTTGACAAAGACCTGATTTATCAATGCTCCAATTTTGAAGTAGGTGGGGGCGGAGGTGTCGAAACTTATTTAGCTTCTCTGTTTGAACATCGACCACCTGATATTAGCGATCGCGTGATAAAATCGCTGAACAATGTTGATCAAAGCCAGTTTAAACTGCTGCATATCCACAGCCCAGATTTACTCTTGCAGCTTACAGGCGAATGTCCTACCATCTTCAGCGTTCATAATCACTCATTCTACTGTCCTAGTGGCACAAAGTATTTAGCAGGGCAGCGCACGGTCTGCGATCGCAACTTCTCTTACTTGGGATGTACCTGGGGTAAACTAATAGATAAATGTGGTAGCCGTAGACCTTTAAGAACTGTTAGAGAACTTCAAAAAACTCAGAATTTTTTAGATGTATTAAAAAAGGTAAAAATTACTTTTATTGCTAATAGCGAATATGTGCGACAAGAGTTGATTCAAAACGGTGTACCCCCGGAACAGACTGTAACGCTACACTGTGGTATATCCGTACCAAAAACAGCAACTGCACCTCTAAGTTTAGAAGTCCACCAAAATCATAGAATTTTGTTTGTGGGACGGATTGTTTCTGATAAAGGTCTGGAATGGTTGCTCAAAACTTTAATACATACAGATCCACAAATTAAACTTGATATTGCAGGTGAAGGATGGGAACGACCACAGTTAGAAAAGTTAGCAAACACACTCAGATTAAGTAACCGAATTACTTGGCATGGCTGGTGCGATCCTGACAAAATAAATAAACTTTATCAACAGTCTTTTGCAGTCATCTTCCCTAGTGTTTGGCCTGAACCTGCCGGTCTTGTAACTCTGGAAGCCTATGCTAATTATCGACCTGTAATTGGTAGTGCAGTCGGAGGTATTCCAGAGCATTTACGAGATGGAAAAACGGGTATTCTTGTTGCAGGTAATAATATCCAAAAGCTAGCTGATGCCATTCATGAGTTGTATACAGATTATCAAAAAAGCCGACACATGGGCGAACAAGGCCATGCTTTCTTGATGAAGGAATTTACAATAGATGCTCATCTAAAAAATCTGCGAAAAATTTATGCGAAAACAATAGCTGAATTCGATTCAAAAGGTGAAAAAATATATAGTATATCTCAAGCAAAATAACCTTAGATTAGTCAAAGAATTCAAGGGTACATCTTTAATTTATGAAATATAAATATGAAGGTAAAAAATATGTTATTGCATCAAGAAGACCAACAACCTTTAGTCAGCATTATTATCCCTACCTATAATCGACCAGAATATCTGAAGCAAGCGATCGCTAGTGCTATTAACCAGACTTATCAAAATATTGAAATCATTGTTTCTGATAATTTTAGTTCAGAAAATCCTCAAGCTATTGCCGCATCTTTTGGTGATTCACGCATCAGATTTTGGCGACATCAGCAAAATGTCGGTATGCTAGCTAATCAGCAGCATGGTTTCAAGATGGCACGAGGTAAATATGTTGCTAGTCTCCATGACGATGACATCTGGAATGAAGATTTTTTAGCAAAGCTTGTACCAATACTAGAAGCAAATTCCGAGTTAATTATCGCTTTTTGCGACCAATATATTATAGATGCTAATGGCATAATTAATCATGTTGGAACTGAAGAAAACACACGTGGTTACAAGCGAGATAAATTAACACAAGGGATTCATCAACCTTTCTATAAAATTGGGTTAATAGATAAAAGTATACCCACTGCGGCAGCTTGTGTGATTCGCAATAATTTTGTGGATTGGGATAGTATTCCCCCAGAAGTTAGCGGCATGTGGGATTTATATTTAACTTACCTCTGTTGTGTATCTGGTTGTGGGGCTTACTACTATCCAGAAAGGCTGACGCGATATCGTGCCCATGAGCAAACTGATACCATGCTCAGTGGTAGTCGAGATATGCAGGCAAAAATTCGCAAAGCTAAAAGCGAAATATTTTGTTATCAAGTCTTTATGGAAGATACTCGTTTACAGCAATTTAAGACGTACTTTCAACAGAAATGGTTAGAAGCTAATACAACTTTGGGAATTGGTTTGCTACGAAGTGAACAGATAGCAGCAGCACGTCCTTATTTTTGGCAGGTATTGAATAAACAAAAATTTAATGCTCGAACTATCGCAGCACTTACTCTTAGTTTTACTCCCCAATTTTTAGCAAGCAAGTTAATTAAAATATCGAAATACTAGAGCAATCGTATCTAAATTTTTGAGTTTATTTTTTAACGAACCACAGAGATGCAGAGGACACAGAGAGAATAAAAATAAGATTATTTTCAACTCTTTTTTTAAAATTTTGCGTGAGTTTATCTTACTCAGGAAGATAGTTTATGAAACTTTGTATTGTTACTCATAAAATAAAAAAAGGTGATGGTCAGGGGCGGGTAAACTATGAGGTTGCTAATGAAGCAATTCGTCGTGGTCATCAACTGACATTATTAGCTAGTGAAGTCGCACCTGAACTAGAAGACAATAACCAAGTTAATTGGATTAGAATTCCAGTCAAAGGTTATCCCACCGAATTTGTACGTAATTTCATATTTGCCCAAAAAAGTGCAGATTGGTTACGTCAACATCGCTCTAGCATTGATTTAGTTAAAGTCAACGGAGCAATTAATATGGCTGCGGCTGATGTAAATGCTGTACATTTTGTCCACAGTTCATGGTTGCGATCGCCTGTTCATATTTCCCGTAATCGCCGAGATTTATATGGTTTTTACCAATGGCTGTTTACGGCTTTTAATGCTCGTTGGGAAAAACAGGCTTTCCAAAAAGCGCAGGTTGTTGTAGCGGTATCAGAAAAGGTAGCCCAGGAATTAGTGAATATTGGTGTGCCCCGTTCTCGGATTCGTGTAATTGTCAATGGCGTTGACTTAGAAGAATTTGCCCCTGGCCAAAGCAATCGCCAAAAGTTAGGTTTACCGGAGAATGTCACCCTAGCACTGTTCGCTGGAGATATTCGCACACCCAGAAAGAACTTAGATACAATACTGCACGCCTTGGTAAAAGTTCCCGATTTACATCTGGCGGTGGTGGGTCATTTAGAAGGTAGCCCCTTCCCGCAGTTAGCAGCCTCTTTGGGGTTAAATGAACGCGTGCATTTTGTGGGATATCGCCGTGATATCCCCGAAATTATGCGAGCAGTAGATTTATTTGTTTTTCCTTCCCGATACGAAGCTTGCAGCCTCGTATTGTTAGAAGCACTTTCTTCAGGACTGCCAGTAATTACTGCCACAGCCACCGGGGGCGGAGAGTTGGTGACACCAGAATGTGGCATCGTCTTATCCGACTCAGATGATATTGATGCTTTGGCTGTGGCGCTGATGTCCTTGGTGAGCAATCGCGCCCTTATACAACAGATGGGCAAAGCTGCTCGTTCTGTGGCAGAACAACATAGCTGGACTACTATGGCACAAACTTATGTGGATCTATTTGAGGAGTTAAGCAAGAATGCGGAACACCGTTCTCATACCGACTTATCGCCGTCCACAAGACCTCTCACGCTGCCTTTTGGCGCTACAGGAGCAAACTAAACCAGTTGATCAGGTGATAGTAGTTGTGCGCGATACGGATGCAGAAACTTGGCAATTTTTCACCCAATTCAAAGCGGACAACTTGCCACTGCATACTGTGAAAGTGACACAATCGGGGGTAGTAGCAGCCCTCAACGCCGGACTAGCAGCAGTCGAGGGCGATATTGTTTCCATTACTGATGATGATGCTGCACCCCATCCAGATTGGTTAGAGCGCATCGCCGCTTACTTTACCTGTGATAGTCGCCTCGGCGGTCTGGGAGGGCGTGATTGGATACACCACGGCAGCAAACTCGAAAACGAATCCCGCTTAGTAGTAGGACAGTTGCAGTGGTTTGGGCGAGTGATTGGCAACCATCATCTGGGAGTGGGAGAACCCCGTGAAGTCGATGTTCTCAAGGGCGTAAACATGAGTTTTCGTCAAGAGGCAATCGGACAATTGCGCTTTGACGAGCGGATGCGCGGTACAGGAGCGCAAGTACACTTTGAAATGGCATTCACTCTGGCATTAAAGCGGGCTGGTTGGAAGATAATTTATGATCCTAACGTTGCTGTAGATCACTATCCGGCACAACGTTTTGATGAAGATCAGCGAAATAACTTTAATGAAATTGCCTTTATTAATTTAGTCCATAATGAAACCTTAGTTTTATTAGAGCATCTGCCATTTATCCGCCGGATTGTATTTTTGTTTTGGGCAGTATTCGTGGGTACATGCGATAGTTTGGGTTTCGTCCAATGGCTGAGATTTTTACCTAGCCAAGGGCAGTTGGCGGGTAAAAAATTGCTTGCATCCTGGCGTGGGCGTTGGCAAGGATATAAACAATTTGTAATTCATAATTCGTAATTCAAAATGAATTCTATTTCTTCTTAGCTCTAGTTGCCAGCTTTGACTTGGCAATTAAGAGGATGTTTGTAAAGTATCTCTCGTTCCCATGCTCCGCATGGGAATGGCTGATTAGAGGCTCTGCCTCCAGTCAGACATTGAGTCAGAGCCTCAATAAATGCATTCCCTGGCTGGAGCCAGGGAACGAGTTGATCTGCCAAATTTATTTATGTTTACATGTAAAATTGAATGAATTCTAAGCAGATACTTTTCAATAGTTTTTTACAAGAAAACTATTCTCCCGAAGAGCGATCGCTACAGGGTTGGATGGCGATCGCAGGTTTTGTATTACTGACTGTAGTTTGCTATTTTGCTGGTGCTACTGCCGCATTGCGCCTAATTTATCCGGTGACAGCTTTAGTAGTAGCTGTGTTTTTATACTTGCGGCATCCCATTCTCTACATCAGCTTTACATGGTGGATCTGGTTTCTCACGCCTTTAGCTACCCGCTTAGTTGACTATCGGGTGGGCTGGGACTCTACTCGGCAAATGCTCATAGCACCCTACTTAGTGGTTTTTGTAACTATAGCAACATTCTTCCGCCACTTTCCCCGCGCCTCTGGTCAAGGGGGCTTGCCGTTTGTTTTGGCTTTTATCGGAGTGTTCTATGGCTTTCTAGTCGGTCTGATTTACAATCCACCTATCCCTGTTGCACGCGGATTGATGGATTGGCTCAGTCCGATCATCTTCGCTTTTCACTTATTTATTAACTGGCGAGATTATCCCAGCTATCGCCAGAACATTCAGCGAACATTTCTCTGGTGTGTGTTGATTTTAGGAACTTATGGCGTATATCAATTTGTGGTAGCTCCTGAGTGGGACAGGTATTGGCTCATCCAATCAAAACTATTCATGAGTGCTGGAAATCCTGTACCTTTTGGGATGCGGGTCTGGAGTACGTTGCACTCAGTTGGCCCCTTTGGTTCAGTCATGCAAGCTGGTTTACTGTTGTTATTTACAAGTTCGGGGAATTTAATTTTTCCGGCTTCAGCTGTTGGTTATTTATCCTTTTTATTGACACAAGCGCGTACTAATTGGGGAGGCTGGTTATTTGGAGTAATTATGATTATGGGTTCAGTCAAGGCGCGGATTCAAATGCGCTTAGTTACCATAATTGTAGTGATGGCAATTTGTGTTGTGCCATTGACAACTATCGAGCCAATTTCTGGGGTTTTAGCAGCGCGTTTGGAAACTTTTTCTAATCTTCAAGAAGATGGCAGCTTTAAAGATAGATCGGGAACTTATGACAAAAACCTTGGTCTAGCTCTTTCTAATGGTCTAGGTAACGGATTAGGAAATATCTGGAAGGTCAACGAAAAAACTGGTCAAATTGAAGTGGTGGTGATTGATAGTGGCATTTTAGATATGTTTTTCACCCTTGGTTGGTTTGGAGCCATCTTTTATATGGGTGGATTAATCTTGTTAATTATTAGTGTCAGTAGCTATGGTGAAGGTCGTTTTGATAGTTTTATCAGTGCTGCCCGCGCCATTGGTATCAGTTCTGCTACCCAGTTAGTTATCGGTAGCGGTATGTTAAGCGTGGCAGGGATGATTCTTTGGGGATTTTTAGCTATGGCTATGGCAGGACATAAATACTATAGCAATCCCAAGAACCCCAACTTCTCTAATAAGTCGGGGTTCTGAGCTTTTCAAGTTTGTTAAAAAACAAAATCTTACAACTTAAATCAGACTGATATAAATTATGAAAGCAATTATTGTAATGCCACTAGCCGAGCAACGAGGCGGTGGTGAAATGATGCTTTGGGATTTAGTGCAACAAGGACGTAATGCTGGTGTCGAGTGGCTAGTAATATTTTTAGAAGACGGCCCGATGGTAGAAGAAGTAAAGTCCCTCGGTATTGATGCGCGAGTTGTAGAAAGTGGACGTTTACGCCAAATCCACCGTTTTATTGGCGCTGTTTTGCGGATAGCTGCGATCGCCCGCCGCGAACGTGCAGATATAATTGTCAATTGGATGTGGATTACGCATATATCTGGAGGTTTGGCAGCAATACTGGCGGGGTTGCCTGCTGTGTGGTATCAACTAGAAGTGCCTAGTGACAAGACTTGGTTGGTGCGAATCGCTACTTTAATCCCAGCCCAGGCAATTATCACCCTCTCCCAAGATGGCAAGCAAGCACAGGCAGAAATTTGGCCCCACAGACCAACACCCTTGGTTTATCCTGGTGTCGCATTAGACCGATTTGAGCCTGATGCTTTGCCTTCTCCTGAAGAAGCACGGCGGAAGCTAGGCTTACCTTTAAACGGGCCGTTGATTGGAATTGTTGGCCGATTGCAACGATGGAAAGGAATGCACGTATTGGTGCAAGCAATGCCCAAAATTTTACAGAAGTATCCTGATGCCCATTGTGTAGTAATTGGCGGTAAGCACGATTTAGAACCAGATTATGAGGACTTTTTAAAAGCAGAAATTGCCGCCTTGGACTTGAAAGAGCAAGTAATTATGGCTGGGCTACAGCGTAATATCCCGGAGTGGGTGCAGGCGATGGATGTATTTGTTCATGCATCAGATAAAGAGCCGTTTGGAATTGTGATTATTGAGGCGATGGCGCTGGGTAAACCTGTGATTGCTGGCAATGCAGGCGGCCCGACAGAGATTATTACCGATGGGATGAATGGACTATTAACACCTTATGGCGATGCGGAGAAATTAGCGATCGCAATTCTCCGCTATCTTGACGAGCAAGAATTTGCCCAGAGTGCGGGAATAGCTGCCAGGCAACGCGCCCTCGATTTCTCAACGCAGAATTATGCCCAAAACTTTATTAGTGCAATTCGTTCTGCGATACCGAGTGTTTCATAGGCTGAATGAAACAGTAAACTTATTGCAAAAGTCAATTTTATGAAAATGAAACCACAGATTTACATCATATATGTGCATCTGTGGTTAAAAATAATAAATCAGATTAAAAGGAATTAAATTAATGTTGATTGATAGCCAAAAATTGCCAATAAATGAAGTTATAAATACCGAAGTTTGTATAGTTGGCGCTGGCCCAGCCGGAATTACACTGGCACGAGAACTAATTGGGCAAGACTTTCGCGTTTGCTTACTAGAAAGCGGTGATCTGGAATTTAATCAAGAGACTGCATCTCTTGGTCAGGGTGAAACTGTTGGAGATCCTTTTCCACCACTGCAAGATATGCGTCATCGTCAATTTGGTGGACTAGCTAATGTCTGGAATATTGAAATCAATAAAAATCAACTTGGTCTGAGACATGTACCATTAGACGAAATAGATTTTGAAAAACGAGATTGGGTTCCATACAGTGGCTGGCCTTTTAGTAAATCTCACCTGAATCCATTTTATGAGCGTGCTCAAGCAGTCTGTAAACTCGGTTCTTTTGCTTATGAAGCTGAGGCTTGGGAAAATGCTCAATCTCCTCGGACACATTTCACAAGTGACCGAGTTACTACCAGTATGTTTCAGTTTGGTCCCCGTGATATTTTCACCAATGAATATCGCCACCAAATCAATCAATCTCTTAATATCAGCACATTCCTGAACGCCAACGTGGTAGAAATTGAGGCAGATGAAACAGCCCAAACAGTGAAACGCGTACAAGTAGCTTGTTTATCAGGTAAGAAATTTTGGGTTACTGCAAAAATCTTTATTTTAGCCACAGGTGGTATTGAAAATGCACGTTTACTTTTGCTATCGAACCGGATTCACAAGAATGGATTGGGGAATCAAAACGATTTAGTGGGTAGGTTCTTTATGGATCATCCTTTTATCCATTGTGGTATGCTTGTTCCGCAAAATCGCAAAATCTTCAATTCGATGGCTTTGTATGACTTACGCCGGGTGAATAATGTCACAGTGATGGGAAAATTTGCCCTGACGCAAGAAATTATGCACCGCGAAAAATTACTAAATATGACCGCGTTGTTATATCCTAGAGATGAAAAATTTAGATCAGCAGCAAAGGCTTCTGCGAGAATTTTGTTCTCTTCAGTTCGGCACAAGCAGTTACCTAAGAATGTTCTTCAACATTTGCAAAATGTGATTACAAACCTTGATGAGCTTGTCGCTGATTGGTATAAGTATAATGTCAAAAAAGAATATTTGTTCCCTGATTTGAGTCATGGTGGATGGTCTGACCATGAAAGTAATGAACAGAAATATACAAAGTTTGAAGTTCTCAGCCAAACTGAACAAACCCCAAATCCAGATAATCGGGTGACACTTAGTACTCAAGTAGATAAGCTTGGTTGTCCTCAAGCAAAATTAATTAATCATTGGGGCGAAATAGATATTTGCAGTGTAAAGCGATCGCAGCTAATATTTGCACAAGAGTTTGCTAGTGCAGGTCTGGGTGAGTTACAGATTGAATTAGATGGAGATCGTCCAGTTGCTTCGCTGAGTACCCATCACAATATGGGAACAACGCGTATGCATCATGACCCAAAACAGGGAGTAGTAGATGCAAATTGTCAAGTTCACGGCATCTCTAATTTATTCATCGCAGGTAGCTCTGTTTTCCCTACAGGAGGCTATGCTAATCCGACGCTCACCATTGTTGCTTTGGCAATTCGATTGGCAGACCATGTGAAAGCACAATTGTGTCACTAAGTACAACTTTGCATAAAATCGTCACGGTTTTAAACGTAGTGATCGCCTGAGCGCACATCACTACATTACAGTACCTGCACCGATGCCAAGCCTTTTTCTACTACCTCCAGCCAGCAAAAAATGACTTTTTACTGGTCTATTGCTGGATTTGAAGATAAAAATTGATTTTTCTTTCACCAAAAGTCCTTCAACCCCAGTTGAAGGACTTTTGGTAGGATACTTGCTGTCAAGGTTTGTTTCGCTCATTTCGTACATTGCGTTCATTTTGAATAAGAGCTATTATGAGGTGAATGATAATTGCAATCCATATTTTCGTATGGACTCAGAATGGATTAGAAACGTTTTAAAAAATCGTCCTGATCTTACGCTTGAGAAGCTTACCAGAACTAAAAATCTGATGAATAGCCATGTCCGAGATTGTCTCGTTACAGGTTATGAAGCACTGATCGCAGGTTTACAACTTCTAGATCCAGATGATCGCCATGTCCTCGCAGCAGCGATTCGTTGTAATGCAAGTATTATAGTCACTTTTAACCTTAAAGATTTTCCGGCTCAAGCTCTTTCACTATATGGTATTGAGTCCCAGCATCCAGATGATTTCATTCTGCATCTGATTGACCTTAACCCAACAGAAATTTGCAAAGTGGTAAAGAGGCACAGAAGTAGTCTTAAGAATCCCCCTAAGACATCTGAAGAGTACTTGGAATCGCTTTTAAGGCAGGGACTACCACAATCAGTTACTGCTCTACAAGATTTTTGCTATGACATTTAATAGAAATCTACTGAGATTATGAGAAATAAAGTATTTTAAAATACTATTGTTATCTTACTTTTTCAAAAGAGCGTAATTAGCCCCAGATGGACAAAATTTGTGTGAAGCACTGGCTAGATGAACCTCTTGTAAAAATATTGCCAAAAAATCTACAAGGATTTCTCTTAAACCCTTGTAAAAACTTGATTGCAAATTTTCGGACAGGTCTATTTATCCTTCTTTTTTGAATGCTTGATCTGCCGCCCTACCGATCGCCCTGGCAGAAGTGAAGCACGAGTCCAAAAACGCCGCCTAAAAGCTTACCTCTTAATGAAAAAACCTCGGCATCAATAGGAGCAAGCAATTGTAAACTGTTTAACCACAAGTGTTTCAGCTTTTATTAGTGCCATTCAGTGCGAAAACACCCTACTACGTCACGGCGGAAATAGAGCAACCATTTAAAAACCTTAAAAAGCCCATTCCGTAATACTTTTGACTTTTGAATGCGTGACTTCCGCCTTGCGGTACTAGCCTCTTACCGAATGTTGCACCAGCCAGCAATGTAAGCCCACCATTAAGAGCGCCAATGGCAGCATCAACATTGGGATGATTTCTAAATTTGCCCAACTTGCAATCCAGCCTGCTCCAGTGGGTATAATCGCTGCCCCCAAACTGGCGGCACTAGTGGCGATGCTAACAGCCGCAGGAACATGGGCGTCTGGCAATCGTTGAGGGATTAACCAAATGGTCGCAGGAAAGATGGCTGCCAACCCAAAGCCAATTAACGGTAAGCTAATCCATTGATCTGGCAGTTGCCACCAAGCAAGCAATCCAATGATCACCAGACTGAGCGACATACTGATTGTGCGGACTGCCCCAAGCCACTGCAAGAAATAACCTAAGATGAAACGTCCCAATGTTAATCCCAGCCAGTAGGCACTAACGCTATAACCAGCAATCAGCGTGGGAGTGTGACGAGCGACGGACTGCACAGTGTATGCCCAGTTGCCGATGCAGGCTTCAGTGCCAACATAAACCAGCAAAAGTAGCCCAGTTAGTAGTACTATCGGAGTTTGGAGCGCTTTGCCCAGATTTTCTAACGCAGTTGTATTCGATGGCAATACCCGTAGTGTCATTGGTGTGTAGTTGAAGATGATTACGCCCAGCACGCTCACAATTAATAGGCTGACAATCCCGGCTAATACCCCATAAACCTGTCGCCAGTTCATGCCAATTGCTAACAAAGTAGTAGCGATCGCCGGACCTAAGAGTGCGCCAATACCATAGAAAGCATGGAGCAAACCAATCAAACTGGCACTGCGGGAATCTTGCACAATGTAAGTGTTAATACCTGCATCAATCAACCCAATGCCCAATCCCAACCCCGATCCAGCGGCAACCATGAGAAACCAGAAGGGTGAGATGGCATAGATCATCAGTGCCATCGTCAGCGCACCCGCAGCAATCAACAGCATTCGGGCTAATCCCAGCCGACTACTCACAAGACTGCTGGTGAATGCTGCCAGAATGTAGCCGCTAATTTGACTGACAAACAGCAGGGTGACGGTTGCTGGAGTCAGGTTATAGGTAGACAGAATCGAGGGCAGAAGAACTCCTAATCCGGCTTCAGCGATACCAATGGCAATAAAGGCATAGAAGGCGATCGCCTCCCCAATCCATACAGGCGGTAGGGTGCGTTGATAGTCTCTCATTGGCTGGAATACTCCTGGATCAGACAATTTGACTGCTGAGATTTACTCAATTAATCATCCTCAAAAATAACTTTATACTCATCTCCCTGTAGTGATGCACTGATACAACCTAAATTATTTTATTGGTGTTCACTACGAATTTAGCTATATTAATTCGTTATTAGTTGATGTAAAAATTAACCTATAGCAATCCTAAATGAGTTTTGAAAATCTCCAATTCCTCTCTCTGCGCTACGGGCAGTTTGCTCAAGTCGGGAAACCCGCCCATGCAACTCCTCTCCTCTGCGCCTCTGCGGTTAATTTATTTTTACAAATGATTTAGGACTGCTATATCAAACTGACAAGGTAAACGCATCTAAATACAGAAGTAGTCTTAAGAATCCCCCTAGTATTAGAGAGGATGAGAAAATTATCCAAACACATTTTTGTATCTTGATCTGTCGATTGACTAAATTAAAAACTGCCCAGAGTATTGCTTGATTCAATTTGAGAAAAAATAGCGTAGGCGTTCGCGTAGCGTCTCGTAGAGAAGCCCGCCGTACCCCCTACGGGGAAGCAAGCTACGCGTAGCGTCTCCAAGAGTTGGCATCGCCTGAATCAATAGTTATCTATTTTTCTGCCCTAAACTATTAGGAACCATCTCAAAACCTGATCACTACGTTGCCAAAAAGTATACAAGGATTTGAGACAAATCCTTGTAAAAACTGGATTACAAATTTTCGGGCAGGTCTATTTATGCTTCCTTTTTGAATACTTGAACTGCTAGAAACGCTAATGCTAATGTACCAGCGATCGCACCCCACTGGAGAAGCGGATTTTTTTCTAGCCAGTCGGAAACGCTAGGTACAACTAAGTTACCATAATCCCCGTTAACTCTGTCGTCTTCGGCAACAGGTTGGTAAAAATTATTTGGTGCATCTTCAGACTTCGGTTCAGAAGTACGCTGTAAATTTAAGCCGACGAGCACTAAGAGTGAATCTACTAATGATGGTGAGAGGCGCTGTACCACATCTAATATTTTCGCTACATCCCCAACCAAGTAGTCACGAGTTGGATGTTCGGCTACATAGAGGATAGCATCAGCTACAAGTTTAGGGTCGTAGTAAGGTGGTATCCCGGTAGGTTTTACGCCTAATTTCGTCAAACCATTGTTCCAGAAGGGGGTGTTGATCACCGCTGGCTTCACACTCGTGACGCTGATCGGCCATTTTTCATATTGCAACTCAACGCGCATAGCTTCGATAAAGCCCTCAACCCCGTGCTTGGCTGTCGAGTAAGCACTTTGGTAGGGGAGCGCTCGCCTACCTTCCATTGAAGAGACGTGGATCAGTGCCCCCCGTCCCTCACGCTTCAGATGGGGTAGGGCCGCCATTGCACCATACACCTGTCCCATGAGATCGACATCAATCACATGCTTAAACTCTTCCGGTGTTGTGTTGTCAACAGTGGCAAAGATGCCGATCGCGGCGACATGTACCCATGTATCGAGTCGCCCGTATACTTCCACAGTTTTATCTGCGATCGCCTTAACTTGCTCAAATACTTCCACATCAGCTACGCAATAAGTTGCCTCGCCGCCAAAGCTGCGAATCTCTTCCACTAAAGACTTTAGCTTCGACTCACCGCGAGCGGAGACTACTACTTTTGCCCCCCGTCTAGCAAACTCAAGAGCTGTGACACGTCCGATCCCACTGGAGGCTCCAACGACGGAAACAACTTGCTGATTGATTGGCTTTAATTGCATAAGTGTTACTTCTTAAAATAAATTAGGGATTGGGAATTGGCTTCGACAGCGTTAAAGACTTTAGCTTCACTAGGTAATTCAGTCGCTATCTTAGTATCAGTTGCTATTAAAAATATTTCTTAATAACTCTACTATACATATATATGTTAATTATTATTAAGGTTGCAGTTCTCTGTCTATTGGGGAATCTGAAAGCGTCACAGGAAGTATCTGTAAGTATTTATCTAGACTTTTGATATTTTCGACTAAGAAGCATCAGGAACTTACCCGACAAAGTTTAGAAAATCTCATCTGTAGCCGTTTACCTACTTCAGACTCAACTTTCAAATGACGCAATCTCCTGATGCTATTTACTTTTTTTACAAACAGCCCCTTAGCCTGATTCACTCCTCAAGACAGATGCGAAAGCAGATTTAATTGAACCTCCCGCTTCCTTGATTTTCTGGGCGATGGGTTGCTCACTATGCAAAAACACACGCGCACAGTTGCGTCCCGGCAAACCGGAAATTGAACCACCCGGATGAGTTCCAGCACCAGTAAGATACAAGTTATCAATTGGTGTTCTGTAGTTAGCTAATTCCGGCAAGGGACGGAAGCAAAGCATTCGTTCTAAGGTCATATCAATATAAATAATTGCAGATTTTATATTATTTATAGCTGGTATCACTTTTGACTTGGAGTCTGGTAGTCAATTCTTCCAGTTCTTTGAGGTGTTGTGCGTTCACAAGCCATTCTTCTTCACAATTAGATTTATCTCCACCATATTGACTTTGTTGCTCTTTTAATGTTGCAATATGATGATTAACTATTGCTAATGCTTTACCTTGAGTAATTGCTTTTTTTAGCAACTCAAACCGTGAGGTTTCGTCAACCTGACGCAACAGCCGTAATATAAAACGACTGATGATAACTTCATCTCCAAAATCCAGAATGCCATTAGATTCATCATCTTGACATAATGAGAGTTGCTCGCTTACATCAAACAAAGCTTCCACAACTGAGGGAATATAATTTACAGGAATTTCCTGTTCAGTGGAATTTTCTAGCTGTTCTATAAATACTCTAGCTTGTGTTGTACCGCCTGGAAGTTTTTGTTTAGCAAGTTCTATCAAATGATTTCTAAATTTGTCTTTATCTCCAACCAAACCAAGGATAATTTTTCTCTGGATATTAGATAATTCCCCTGCTGATAACGACAAACGAAAGTAAATAGGAAATATTTCTAAACTACACACACGTAGTTGTTCGCGCCATTCCAACTCATATTTTTCATCTAAATAGGTATTACCCAAAATGAATTTTAACTTCGGAAAAAGGTACATGAGCAGATTTTTAATGGGCTGCTTGTCCTCATCTGGCAGTTGAGCAATCCAGGTATTCAGAAGACTGTTGAGTTCGTCTATTGAAGGGTTTGCCTCTCCTACAAAAATATGAGGATTTTGATGGATTATATTATATATCTTTGGACTAAAGACTCGCAAAGACTCAATAGCAATGTAATCTACTGGGTTTACTTCATCTTTTACTGCTGGATACGTTACTGTTAAAGTGTTAATAAAACGAACAATATTGCGGATGCTAGTAATAAAGTGATCTATTCCTTGAAAGTAAATATCACCCCAGCGAGTTTGGTTAATTTTTGGTTTTGGAGTTTCAGCAAATATATTATCAAGCTTTGCAAAAAGCAGCCTGCGAAGTGAGGTTTTATCAGGAATAGGTAACTCAAAACTAACTTGAATAAACTTTTCTAAGTATGTTTCACCTGATATTTCTTTGATATCGGCAATTGTTTTCCTGACAATTTCTTCTTTGTCAAAAACTATCAAATAGACAACATTAGTAAAATTCCGCATTGCTTTGAAAATACGAAATAACTGCTTGATATCTTCAGCAGCCAACCGATCAATATCGTCAATTGTTACGACTATTCGCCGCTGCTGCTGTACTAGCGTGTCTTCTACTTCTTCTTTTAATTGGGCAGCTTCCTTGTCCTTCTCGTCCAATAATGCTGCTAATGCTTTGCCAGTTTGAGCATAAGGTAGAGGAATGTCTGAAATAATGGCAGCAAAATCAGCTAGTCTCTCTTTCAAACCTTTCGACACAGATGACTCTTGGCTTAAAACGTTTTGCAATTGCTCGAAAAAGCGTCTTGTGATATTTTCGTGTCCAGACAATAACCAAGGATTAAAAGGAACGATTATTGGTTGCTCCTCGTCTGGTTTTTGCTGAAGATAGTGAACTACAAAGTTTAATAATGTGGATTTGCCAGAGTTCCAAGAACCATAAACTGCAATAACGAAACCTTCAGGAAAAGGCATTTTGCAAATGCTGTCTGCTAGATACTTGGCAAAGTTCGCATGTCCTAGCAGGTCTTTTTCTGGATCAACTAAAGAGCTATCTACCGATATATCGTTGATTTCCGTCTGTGCCATAAAAAATTTTGATTACTTAATACTGCGATCGCAAATAGACCGTGCTATAGGGGCACAACAATGCTCTGCCCTTACGAAAGATGTGGTTTTTAAACTTCTCCATATTTGGCATTTCTTGTCAATGCGTAAGTCCTACAGAAGTAAAACAGGCTTTATACCTATCTTTGAGACGAATCGTTGTGTACTTCACCTTCCTTGAAATCTGCTGTATCTATTTAAACTATCATTTCTTGAGGTTTTATAAACTTAATTACAGGCGTGAAGTCTAGGTGGTAAATGCTTTAGGGTATCTTCTAAAAACCAAATTATAATAAATTTAAATTTAAAATTTATATTAGTTGTGTCAAACAAAAATAATCTATTTCTGTGAAATACCTATAAGCTTAAAAAATAAGTTTTTTCCAATCGTCAATATCCTCTAAAACGTCCAATTAATTGAGCCATTGTAATCCTTTATTGTGTAATTTATATTCGATATACTGCATTTCTTCGATAGTTTCTCCAGTAATTATCGCATAAATTTCGGTGTAGATTTTTCCGTATTTGACCTTCTCTAAAGCCGACAGAATAATCAAGTCTTTGCGATCTAGTTCTGGTTTTAAGGTCACTAAAATTGAATCCAACGTTCCTTCCATGCGGTAGTCACTAGAATATTTAGCTACTTCCTTTCCTAGCCCCAGTAAGGTATGGCGCTGCAAGCACAACGGAGTTGATCCATTGACTCGGAAATTGGCATCGATCGCATAAAATTGTCCGTCTTGATCTTCTAACACATCGAAGCCAATCACGCCGAAATAACCTTGTTTGTGAGCATACTGACCAATGGCGGCAATCATCTCAAAGAACTTGCTCATGTCAGTGTTGCAGTAGTCAATCAGTCCCCCTAAATAATTGCCTTCTGGAGTGACGAGTTGCCTGGTAGTGCCGATCAGGGTTATCTCTCCCGCCTTGTTGACATAGAACTGTACGCAGTAATTCTGCACCTCATTCTTGACGAACTCCGAGACAATAATTTTATCGAGCAACTTAATATTGAGATATTTCCTGATTTCTTCAAGGCAGTAGTTCAAATCGCTGAGGCTTTTGATGATATAAGTGCCTTCTCCTGAGAGTCCATGGGACGTTTTAATTAAATAGGGAAATTGTGGTAACTGAATATCTTCCAAATTACAGGTGTGCAGATTGTAGCTCTCATATTTTGGACATTGCACCCCCAATTCGGCTAATGTTACTTTGCTGAGTAAACGGTAATGGGTATCTGAATCAATAGCGTGTTTTTCTCTTTTGAGGTGATCAAAGGGAAATAGAGTGATGAGTTTGTCAAAGCGTTCGCTGTGACTGAGGTCATCCAGATAAGTCAAGCGATCCATCATGTCAATATTGGAGTAGCTGAAGCCGAAATGCTCTTGCCAGTATTCAAGCAGGGACTTTGGCGGCGGAATAATCACAATTGGTGGAATGCGATCGCCTAACACAGCCAGAATTTTCCAAGGTTCCTTTTGGCAAATCTTGTCAAAGGATGTTTTAGTGGCTTCACTACTGCCATCTTGAATAAAATATTTTTTATGGTTGGGATAAACAGCCCAACTGGCAGTTGCAGGATAATTTAGGATAAACCCATAAGATGCATCTGTGATATCTTGAGCAAACAGATCAGAAAGAGAACTCCCTTGAAAGTATTGAAAGTTATATTTTGAATTCATTTAGCCCTCCTTTGAAACTGCATCTCCTTGTGGATGCTGTTGTTGATATAACTAGTGTAATTGGAGTTTGGCTTGGTGTGACCACAGCAATTCGGATAATTTACCCACACCGATTAGCTTATAACAACAAATAGGGTGATAAATTTATTTACTAATTGCAGTTAAGGCTTAGACAAACTCTGGCGAAATGAATCTATGTGCTGATTGCTTTTGCTCAATAAGCCGTTTAAATTGTTTTATTTTACTAGCTTTAATACTTAAAACATTACCATAGTTTTTTGGGTAAAACTAACACTTGATAATTTCCTTTTTAGCTATCTCTATATATTCTATTTTGCTCTTTTATATTTTAATTAACTCTATCAAACGAAATAAAATTAGTTTGTTTATTGTCCTATAATAACGTTACTCATAAATTATTGTTCATATATATAGCAATCCTAAATGAGTTGTGAAAAATCACAGTTGTTGATAAAGTGAAT
>NZ_CALMFY010000171.1 GCF_937863485.1 uncultured Nostoc sp.
GAGCAGGGGAGCAGGGGAGCAGGGGGAGCAGAGGAAGTAACAGTAATATTCTCCCCATTTCCCTCATCCCTTTTACTCTGGGAAAAACTCGGTGGCATTTTACTCTTCCTGGGTTGGCTGGTTTCGGTAGTAAATTATCCTTGGCAAGCAATAGCTGTGAGTGGCTTGGGTTTGTGGTTTGTGGGAAGTTGCTTGCAGCGGTACAGTTCAAAGGCTGACTTAGCAGCAGTTTTTGTAATCGGCTTACAGACAATTTGGCTGTTTTGGCGGTTAATACCTAATAACTTACAGCAATGGGCGATCGCTACTGGCACCCAACTCACCAATTCTCAAAATCAACCTTGGGCGTTGCTGGGTGTAGCTTTATTTCCCTACGTAATTTTGATGGTGGCACTCACAGATAGCCTATATCGCAGCCAAAAGCGAGAATTGGCTAAATTTGGCGAACTGCTTACCCTCTTACTTGGAACTTTTTTAACAACGATCGCTATAGTAAATCCCACATTGCGATCGCTAAATCTGCTATTTTCCACAATCACTCTTGCATTTGTCACTCAACGCCGCTCCCCCTCCTCCTTTCCCCTGGTATATCTAACTCACATCATCGGAGTACTGACATTTTGCTCTACGATTAATTGGTTATTTCCAACCCTGAGTCACCAAGCCTGGGCAAGTATTTTATTAGCTCTGATGGTTGCAGAATGGCGATTTAGCCTCAACCGAGGTTTATGGCAACATAGTGCATGGGATATCGGTTTAGCACTAGCCGCCGCTAGTTTTTTCCTATTGTGGATAAATACAGAATCATCTTGGTATGGTATAGCTGATAGCCGAGCTTATTGGGGAGTCATTTGGCTAGTTACGCCTATAGCTCTTACAGGTGTTGCCAATGCCACAATTATCGAGCGGCGGATTACTAGCCGTTACTTGAGTGTCTTGGCTGTGATAATTGCCCAGCTACTGACTTTACAGTTACCAGGAACCAGATTAATCGGTTTGGCTGTAGGTATCGGATTGATGTTTGCAAATACGCGCTATTTCCGAAACCAAGTATCTGCGGTAATTACAGAAGGATTTATTTTAAGTTTCATTGGGGCGCTGCTGTGGACGGGTATACCTGGTTTACCTAGTCTCACAGTAGCAGGTTGGTTTGTCGCTGGCGCGATCGCAACCCTAACTTTATGGTTAACGCGGACAGTTTTGAGGCGACGCCCTAACGAATTAGCAATTATCTATGCAGCCGCTAATGATAAGTGGGCGATCGCATTGTGTGGTTTTGAGTTGTTGGGTTTGACAATGCACTCAGTGCTGATTTACCAAGGGTTTATTACTTCGGGATTTTTGTACTTAATTGCCACTGTTATCACCTTGGCAGCCATTGTTTATCGCAGTTGGCGCGAACCGACAAATTGGGCATTTTATGGCATTGGTTGGGGTTTGGAATTAGTGACTGCCCAAGTGCTGGGATTTGGGGAACGCTCAATTATTAAAATAGCGATCGCAAATATCGCCTTAGGTTTAATTGCTCAACTTGTCGGAGAGTGGTGGCAACGACGACATCAATTAGAAAGGCTTCCTAGCAGCTTTCACATTTTGCCATTAATTTATGGTGCATTCAGTGTATTGCTGCGTTTGGACACCTTCACTGAGTGGACTGGTTTGTATTCTTTGGGTGTAGCTTTAATTATCATTGGCGTGGGGCGACGGCGCGAGAACTTTAAACCCCTGCTGTACTTAGGAATCATTGGCGTATCCATTTCTGCCTATGAACTTTTGTTCTATCAAATGTTACAAGCTTCAGGAGGAGCATTAGGTGATGGATTGATAGCCATGTCTGCCCTTGGTACTAGTATCATGTATGCTTACCGCATTCTGTCGCCAAGGCTTGTCAGCTACTTACGCCTGACTCCCCAAGAACTGAAAGGAATTGCTCATATTCATTGGGCTTGGAGTAGCTGTTTATTAATGGCTGCCATTCCTCTTCCCATTGGAGTTAACCGTTTAGTGGGATTGGCAACTGGGGTATTTTTGATTCGTTATGCCATCTTTCAGGGCCGAAATTCGCGCACTTCCCCCAGCATCTTGGGAGGAATTACAATAGCCGAGATGTGGGTTTACCTTGGCTTATTAGAGGTAGCCGGCATGAGGATTTATTGGCGCGAGACAGCAGTAGGACGATTTTGGGCTGGGCCGTTAGTTCCTTGGAACGGTGCGATCGCCTGTGTGGTAGCCTATTTTCTGTACATCCTGCCTTGGGAAAGTTGGGGTTGGTCTAAAAGACCTTGGCAGCAAGCCGCCTACATTATACCACTGATAATTTTGTGGGAAACCAGACTGCAAACTTACCCGATTACCTTGCTACTCGCAGCTGGATTCTACATCTTCCTCGCAAAGGTGGGTGAAAACATCCGTTTTACCTATATTAGTATGGCGCTCATTGATTGGGCACTTTACAGTTGGTTTAATTCCTTACATCTAACTGATGCTTTATGGTATGTAACACCCATTGGGTTGTCACTGCCGTATATTGCTCAAGTCGATTCTCAACTGAGGCTACCAGAGTATAAAGCAGCTCGCCATATTCTGAGAGTCCTAGGTAGTGGTTTAATTTGTGGGTGGGCAATTTTATTTAATCAAGATACAGCCTGGATACCTGGAATTTTCAGCCTCATTGCCATTTTTGCCGGATTAGCTTTGCAAGCCCGG
Organism: uncultured Nostoc sp.; assembly: GCF_937863485.1. Lineage (GTDB taxonomy): Bacteria > Cyanobacteriota > Cyanobacteriia > Cyanobacteriales > Nostocaceae > Nostoc. The sequence goes on from NZ_CALMFY010000171.1 coordinate 2,707, forward strand.
GCTTTTCTCTACATTGGTACAGCCACTTTTTTAATCACTACAATCTATCAATCAGTAATTTTCAGCTTGCACTACTCCTTTTTAAAATGGGTTGTTGGTTTGCTAGTTGGTATCTTACTGATTTATATCGCCGCCAACTTTGAAACCCGTCGCGCTCAAATAACTTCCTTAATTCGTAGCGCCATTGATGAATTTCAATCATGGGAATAGGGCTAGTACCGCAAGGCGGAAGTCAAAAGTTAAAAGTCAAAAGTCAAAAGAAATATAGCGTAAACGTTTCGTTGATTTGAAGTGGGTTGTTTATTTCCGCCGCGCTGTACTAGGGATTAAAAATTTCTATCACTAAGTATAAGTCACCGCTAAAAAGGTCGCAAATAAAGTCAGATATTTTTTGTAACGTGTTACTGTAAATTTTCTACTGGCTCCTGGTCAAATCGACGCATCAACTCTAGCAAGGCTTCCCTGTCTGGTTTGTGTCCATCTTGAAGTAGGGAAGCCAAGTCCTCAAAATACTTTTCGCGTTCCCCACCTGGAGTGAACATAATCAGTAACTTTGCAGGTTTTGTTCCCCGGTTAGCAAATGTGTGTGGCGTATTACGAGGAACAAGTACAAATGCTCCTGGTTGACCTTGGACAATTCGGTCTCCAGCTTGAATTTCGACTTCTCCCTCCAGAACATAAAACATTTCCTCCATCTGACGGTGAAGGTGTAGTTGTGGTGTAGTTCCTCCTGGTTGTATTAAGTATTCAAATAAACCTAAATGACCATGAGTATCAGCACCAACTACTTTAAATATTACCTCTGTATTACTTATGGTTAAGTGATCACCTTCTCGTGGTGCTAATATAATTTCTTTAACAGGTAAAGTCATAATAATTAACGTTTCTCCCTAGATGCCGCAGGTAAGCGAAGAGATTGATGGTATTTTTTATTCATGACACTATCAGTCTCAAAAATTATAGTACAAGATATTGACCAAGTAAGGCATAGTGGCTGGGATATGCGATCGCAAACGTACTATCCGCCAAGGTGTTGTTTTAACTACCAGCTAAGGATAAGACTCCGATCAATACAGTTTGCATAACAAAAGTGAAGCTTAAAAAGATGAGGGGAATTAGGACACAATAACCATTAATTGAAGCGCCCTTGTATTTCGCCTCGCCAAACTACCGCGATCGCGATCGCAAACCTTTTAGATAAACTGGAATCAGAACTGCTGAGGAAGAATAGATAATAGGGAAACCATGACACGCTAGAGTAAATACAAAGACTTAATCCACTCCCATTCCTGTATCAAACCCTCTCTTAGAGAGACTTGTGGCTCATATCCCAGAATTTTCTGCGCTTTAGATACATCAGCAGCGGTGTGACGGGCGTCTCCCATCGCCTTTTCGATGTAGTTTCTTTTGATTGGTTTCCCAACGATTTCTTCAATCGTATCTAAGACTTCTGCTAACACAACCCTACTACCGCCACCGATGTTAAAAATTTCTCCCACTGCTTGGGGTGCGGAGGCGGCGGCTAAATTGGCGGCGATGACATCACTAACAAACGTAAACTCCCGTGTTTGCTGTCCATCGCCGTAAATAGGAATCGCCTCATCCTGCAAAATGGATTTAAAGAACTTATGAAATGCCATATCTGGGCGCTGTTTAGGGCCATAGACTGTAAAATAGCGCAACGTCACACAGGGCACGCCAAAGTTTTTGTGATACAGTTCACATAAAAACTCCCCTGCTAGCTTTGTAATGCCGTAAGGAGAAACCGGTTGGGGGCAAATTCCCTCGTGAGTAGGTAATGTTTCTGCATCACCATATACACTCGATGAGGAGGCAAATACTAACCTTTTCAGGTGTTTTGCATCTTTGGCTGCTTCCAGCAAAACTTGTGTAGCGTTAATATTTCGTTCTGTGTAACCTCGAAAAGCTTTACCCCAACTTGCTCTCACCCCTGCTTGTGCCGCTTGATGGTAAACTACATCAACATCTTTTAAGAGTTTCTGCCAATCTAAAAACTGAATATCTCCTTCAATTAATCTAAAACCAGGTGAGTGATGTAAGTGTGCAACATTCTTACGCTTTAACATCGGATCATAGTAATCATTGAATTCATCAATCCCGATCACTTCTTCCCCTTGTTGTAGCAAGATGTCTACGAGGTGAGAACCAACAAAGCCGGCAGCTCCAGTAACAATAATTTTAGCCATGTTTCCTATTTTATGCTATTTTAATGAATTTCTATATTCGCAGGTTAGTACTTATAATCAATAATTATCATTACTTAATCTGGATTTTTAATCAATTATTATACTGTTTGAAACATCAACATTAATTAAATAAATATATTTATATGTTAATTTATGCTGGTACATTTATTACTATTATTAATAACAGTAATAAATGTACTAATTGACAAAATTGAATCTTAAAAATCAATGCAGTTGAAATTCAAAGAAGCGAATGGGACTTGAAACCGATATGGCAAGATAATTCTTGCTCTCCTCCCCCTGCCTTTTCTGGTCATCAGGGGGCTTGCACAAGTGTGAGAATTGGTGAAAAAATTGATCCGCGAGAGCCGAATCGGGCATTCTCGTTTCGTAAGGGACGCACGAGGAAATCAGTGAAAGTTTTAGTCGTAGGTAATGGAGGGCGCGAACACGCTCTGGCATGGAAACTGTTGCAATCTAAGCAAATCGAGCAAGTTATCTGTGTACCAGGGAATGGAGGCACAGCAAGTATGGAACGTTGCCAGAATTTGCCTTTAGCAATAGATGATTTTGAGGGCATGAGTCGATATGCTCTAGAACATGGCATAACTCTGGTGATAGTTGGGCCAGAAGTACCTTTGGCAAAGGGAATCACAAATTACCTCCAAGACAAAGGATTGATGGTATTTGGGCCAGTCAGAGCGGGAGCGCAAATTGAGGCAAGTAAAGCTTGGGCAAAAGCCCTGATGCAAGAAGCTGGAATTCCGACGGCCCGGGCTGCGGTATTTACGGAGGCAGTAGCAGCAAAATCCTATGTAAGAGCTACAGGAGTGCCAATTGTCGTCAAAGCTGATGGCTTGGCGGCTGGTAAGGGTGTAACGGTGGCTCTTACAGTTGAACAGGCAGAAAGTGCCGTTGATGCGATTTTTCAGGGACAGTTTGGCAGTGCTGGTAAATTTGTCGTCATTGAAGAATGTTTAATTGGGCAAGAGGTGTCAGTTTTAGCGTTAACCGATGGGTTAACAATTCGACCCTTACTGCCAGCTCAAGACCATAAGCGGATTGGTGACGGCGATACCGGGGAAAACACTGGGGGAATGGGAGCATACAGCCCAGCACCCATTGCTACGCCAGAGTTGATGGCACGCATTCAAACAGAAGTGTTACAAAGAGCGATCGCAACTTTACGAGCTAAAGGCATTGACTACCGAGGTGTACTGTATGCTGGATTAATGATTGCACCCGATGGCGACTTCAAGGTTTTGGAATTTAACTGTCGCTTTGGCGATCCGGAAACCCAGGTGATTTTACCACTGTTAGCAACACCCTTAGAAGAGTTGCTTCTAGCCTGTGTACAGCAGCGATTAAGTGAATTGCCGCCCATTGCTTGGAAAGGGGGAGCATCTGCAACTGTCGTTGCAGCTTCAGGTGGTTATCCAGGAGAATATGAGAAAGGCCACGTCATTACTGGCATTGGTGAGGCAGAGGCAACAGGAACAACCGTATTTCATGCAGGTACGAAGTTGAACCAGCAACAAGAAGTAGTGACAGATGGGGGTCGAGTATTAAATGTGACTGGAATCGGAGAAAATTTTGAGCAAGCGATCGCCCAAGCCTACGCGGGTATCAAACATATTCAGTTTGAGGGAATATATTACCGGAAAGATATTGGTTATAGAGTTAGGAGTTAGGAGTCATTCAATTTTGGATTTTGAATTTTGGATTTTGGATTGAAGGAGAAATCTAAAATCTAAAATTCAAAATTGGCAAAGTCAGGAGTTATGCCCAATGCCCCTAACATTTTTGTCAAATTAACTGTTAATTTTTTCGTTGTTGGGCTTTATTACAAAGACTATTAACAATTTTATTTAAGATGCTAAGTCTGTTTAAAACAATTCGAGATGCGATCGCTAGTTGGTGGGCTGAGTTCACACTCCAGACCAAACTGCTGGCTGTGGCGACATTGGTGGTTTCGTTGGTGATGAGTGGTCTGACCTTCTGGGCTGTGAATACAATTCAGCAGGATGCGCGGATGAATGATACCCGCTTTGGTCGTGACTTGGGGTTGCTGCTTGCTGCCAACGTTGCTCCCCTAGTTGCTGATAATAATCTGACTGAGGTTGCCCAATTTTCACAACGCTTCTACAGCAGCACCTCTAGTGTGCGTTATATGCTCTACGCTGATGAAACTGGGGAAATCTTTTTTGGCATTCCTTTTTGGGAAGCGGAGGTAGAAAACTCCCTGACGATTAAACGGCGGATACAACTGCCTGAAGATTACCCTGGTGATGGGGAAAAGCCAATGGTGCGGCAACACATGACCCCAGATGGGACAGTCACCGATGTGTTTATTCCCCTGATCGTCAATAAAAAATATTTAGGTGTATTAGCGATTGGTATCAACCCCAATCAGACCGCTGTTATCTCCACCAATTTTACCCGTGATGTCACCATTGCCGTTTTTATCACGATTTGGGTAATGGTGATTTTGGCAGGAGTGATTAACGCCTTGACCATCACTAAGCCAATAAAAGAACTGCTAGTGGGGGTGAAGCAAATTACTACTGGGAATTTCAAGCAGCGGATTAATTTACCTTTAGGGGGCGAACTAGGGGAGTTAATTTTAAGCTTTAATGAAATGGCAGAGCGATTAGAGCGCTATGAAGAACAGAATATTGAGGAACTGACCGCGGAAAAAGCGAAGCTAGAAACCCTAGTTTCAACGATCGCAGATGGTGCTGTGTTAATTGATAACAACATGCAGGTGATTTTAGTTAACCCCACGGCAAAGCGAATTTTTGGTTGGGAAACCGCTGATGTGGTAGGCTGCAATGTGTTACATCACTTGCCCCCAGCAGTACAAATAGAAATCACCAGTCCCTTGTACGAAATGGCAGCAGGCGAATGCGAAAGCGCCGAATTCCGAATTTTTATTAACCAACCCATCCCGCGGACGATTCGCATTCTCTTGACTACAGTACTCAACGTACAAACAGAAAGCATCAAAGGTATTGCGATTACTATCCAAGATATTACCCGTGAGGTAGAGCTAAACGATGCAAAAAGCCAATTTATCAGCAACGTTTCTCACGAACTGCGAACGCCTCTATTTAACATCAAAACTTATATTGAAACCCTGCACGACTACGGCGAAGAATTAGCTTTACAAGAACGGCAAGAGTTTCTGCAAACTGTCAACCATGAAACCGATCGCTTAACCCGCTTAGTTAACGATGTATTGGATTTGTCAAAACTCGAATCTGGTCGCCAGTATAATTTCGATGGCGTAGATTTAGCGCAAGCGATCGAGCAAACCCTGCGTACTTACCAACTCAATGCTAAAGATAAAGGTGTTGAACTTGTTCAGGAAGTTGCTCCTAATTTGCCACTGGTAATGGGTAATTATGATCTGTTAGTACAAGTGTTTGGCAATCTGATTGGTAATGCCCTTAAATTCACAAAAGCCGGGGGTAAAGTGGCAATCCGCGCCTACCAACTAGATTTCAAACCCAGTCACACCCAATCATCTCCAGTGCGAATTGAAATTTCCGATACTGGAATTGGCATTGCCACAGAAGACCAACACTCAATTTTTGAACGCTTCTTCCGCGTCGAAAACCGAGTTCACACCCTAGAAGGCACGGGTTTAGGTTTATCGATTGTCAGAAATATCATCGACAGACATCGTAGTAAAGTCCATCTAGTAAGTGAAGTCAGCATTGGCACCACTTTTTGGTTCGATTTAGCCACCTTTGAGGAAAAAGCACCACCGATACTGATTGAGCCTGTTGCTGAAGCATCCAAAATCACCACAGCCTGAAGGTTAGGGATTAGGCATTGTTTGTTATTTTTGACGATTCTACTATAGCGGTTATCGTTTGGATGCAATACACTCTGACCTCACTTCCATTCCTCTCTTCTAAAAGGCTACGGTGTACACACAAGTCGGAAAAACTTCATCTACCAAAGATTTGCAGTGCATTACGCTGGCGTGACAAAGCTAAATTGTTGCAATCATGGCGATGCCTGCGGTTCTTGCTAGCCAACGCATTTGTTATTTCGGCGTACGCATTTGTTATTTCGGCGTACGCATTTGTTATTTCGGCGTACGCATTTGTTA
>NZ_CALMFY010000172.1 GCF_937863485.1 uncultured Nostoc sp.
TAATTATCAGTCTCGCCCTTCTTTGCTTCCGCAATATTAGACCTGAATCCTTACACCAAAACGTGGTCAGTTCAACAAGGCTGACCGTTTTTTTCACTATTTAGTCTAAACTCCAGTAATTAAGCAGGAAGCGAGAAGCGATCACCAAAAGCCGCAAAAACGTTCTGTAGGTGGGGGTAGGAAGCCTCGATTACAGCGAGTAGAAGACAAATTATTTTACATATTGTTCTACTTCAAGTGCTATTTCACCTTTGATGTGGCGGGAGTCCTGTTTGACTTACACCGCAGTTGGGCACACCATTGAATGCGATACATTTAAAATTGTTTGGATTTGATCATACAAATAACCTTGATAAACCAGCTTAACTGCCAATGCTTTCCTTACTTCACACGCATCTGGACGCATATCTATAAAATCTTGTAGTGAGCGCGATCGCATTAAGTGTAGTTCCCTCTGTTGAATGTTGCCGCGATACTTCTCCCGCAAGTGTGGCAGCTTGTAAATGCTGACTTATCATTATTTACTATTAGACTTGTATCCCTCCTGCATTATCTCTTAATCTTGTTAAAGCAATCAAATAGGAGTCCTATGGTCTTCATTCCAATGTACATATTGTTTACATTCTAATACCGATTTACCATAAGCTTGCACTTAATGATTACTCCTTCTCTCTTGGTGTATTTGGCGTGGCGGTTCGTTTAATATAGGACTTACGCACAAGCAACGGAAAATCGAACCACAGAGGACGCAGAGAAGCCAGTGCGTTGGGCGGGTTCTGCAGCGTCTCCCCTTCTCCCAAAGGGAGAGGCTAACGCCAAGGGAGAAGCAACTGGCGCGACACTGAGGAATAAGAGTTTGAGAGGTTTTTTGCGTAAGTCCTATAAAAATTAAGTGCATCTTTATAGCAAATTGGTATAAGTAACAGAATTTTTTATGCTGATAAGTTCTAAAGAGGTTATATTACAGATTATTTAACAGGCGATCGCTGCTTTATCTGAGTGGATAAAAGCTACATATGCGCTATCCTATAAAGTTAAACTTTTGCAATAAAATGAGCATTCAGCAGTTAAAAAAATATTGGATTAAAAAAACATATAAAAGTTAATTTTTTGTGCTTGTTATTCAACAACGCGAAGTTAACTAATGAATTTGCTGAGTTGATCATTGAGATAATTTAGCAAATTTAAACCCATTAAATTTAATAAAGTTTATAAAAATAATTATCTTAACAAAACTTCATTAAAAAATAGTAATAATTAATTACTTACTAAAAAATTTAATTATCCATAAAATAAAAATAGTAGGAATTCCAAAGCAAGATGAGAATTTTAGATGATACTTATGGCATAAATCTTCTGATAGAGAGACAATGACAATATGAAATTGTATTCTGTGAATAATGTCATATTGAGGAAAATACTTGTAAGAAAGAGTGCTTTTTATAAAGAAGTTAAATCCAAAAAATTACCAACTATTATTACCAACAAAAACAGAGTGGAGTAAACAGATGAAATTTCGGCTAAGACGCCGTGGTTTTGGTAAATTGATGATCGTTAGCACAGTAGCGGCTACAATCAATAATTTTGTAGAGAAAGCTGTAGGACAAACTCAAGTCCAAAAAACTACTCCAATGCCGCAAACTTCGACACCTGAAACTATGAAGGTGACGCTGCAAGTAAACGGAACAGCACACAATTTACAGATTGAACCACGTGTTACCTTACTTGATGCACTGCGGGAATACATAGGGCTAACTGGTAGTAAAAAAGGTTGTGACCACGGTCAATGTGGTGCTTGCACAGTGCTGGTTAATGGGCAGCGGATTAATTCCTGCTTGACATTTGCGATCATGCACACCGACGCTGCAATTACAACCATTGAAGGGCTGGAGCAAGGAAATAATCTGCACCCGATGCAAGCTGCGTTTATTGACCGCGATGCATTTCAGTGTGGCTACTGCACACCGGGACAAATTTGTTCGGCAGTGGGTTTAGTTAACGAAGGACATGCTAAGTCAGATGGCGATATTCGGGAATTGATGAGCGGCAATATCTGCCGTTGCGGTGCTTATCCAAATATCGTGAATGCTGTCCGCGATGTTTTAGAAGGAAAAAAAGATGCAGCCGTTTAACTATAAAAAAGCAGGACAAGCGGAAAATGCCGTGGCGTTAGTGGCTCCAGATACTGAAGCCTCGTATCTTGCCGGTGGTACCAGCTTAATCGATTTGATGAAGTTGAATGTCCAGACACCAAGAGAGTTGGTAGACATTAACCCATTACCGCTAACCAAGATAGAAATGCAGGGCAACGGCGTGCAAATTGGCGCAATGGCACGTAATAGTGATGTTGCTTATAATGCGATAATTCAGGAGCGTTATCCTGTGCTGTCAGAAGCGTTGCTGTCTGGGGCATCGCCACAACTGCGAAATATGGCAACGGTGGGCGGAAATTTGTTACAACGTACCCGCTGCTACTACTTCCGCGACACTTCAATGCCTTGCAATAAGCGTGTTCCAGGTTCGGGTTGTGCAGCAATTGAAGGTTACAACCGCATTCACGCGATTCTTGGCGGAAGCGATCACTGTATTGCCACTCATCCTTCCGATATGGCAGTGGCAATGATCGCACTTGATGCAGTTGTGCAAACACGCGGCGCGAATGGAGAACGCAGTATTCCGCTCGTAGATTTTCATCTCGTACCTGGTAATACACCCGAACGAGAAACAGTTCTACAACACGGGGAGTTAATTGTTGCCGTTGACTTGCCTGCTTCAAACTTTGCAAAGCGATCGCACTATTTAAAAGTTCGCGATCGCGCCTCCTATGCTTTTGCAATGGCATCAGTGGCGGCAGCGCTGGATATTCAAAATGGGATCATTCGTTCGGCACGCATTGCCTTGGGTGGGGTAGGAACCAAGCCCTGGCGTGCTTATGAAGCTGAAAGAGCACTTCTGAACAAGCCTGCAAACGAGGCAACATTTCAAGTAGCAGCGTCCGCAGCTGTCGCCGGAGCTAAACCTCAAAAATACAACGGGTTTAAGGTCGAACTAGCTAAACGTACAATTGTTAAGGCGCTGGCAACCGTGGGAGGAATGGCATGAATACAGGGGATACAAATACAGTTGTCGGCAAACCGCTAAACAGAGTTGATGGATATCTCAAGGTAACTGGCGGCGCACGCTATTCGGCAGAGTTTCCGGTAGCAAAAATGACTTATGGTGTGACAATTCAAAGCACAATCGCCAAAGGTAAGATTGCCAAAATCGATACAAAGGCGGCGGAGCAAGTACCTGGTGTATTAGCAGTTATTACCCACCTCAATGCGCCCAAAGCTTTTGGAGAAAAGGGCGGTGGTCGCCAGCTGCAAGTACTGCAAGATAACGTTGTGCTTTATAGCGGTCAGCACATTGGTGTCGTCGTTGCCGATACCTTTGAACGGGCTATGTATGCTGCCTCGTTGGTGCAAGTTCGTTACGACGAAGAGAAACCAACCATTAATATGCGGGACAATCTCGCTAAGGCATACTTGCCTAAAGGTAAAATCCCTAGAGAAGAATCGCCCGATTCAACTCACGGCAATGTCAACCAGGGACTAGCGGCTGCGGCTGTCCGCGTCGAGCAAACTTATACTACACCGATCGAAAATCACAATCCGATGGAGCCTCATGCTACAACAGCGGTTTGGCAAGGCGATCAAGTGCTGCTGTATGATGCAACTCAGGGAATCTTTTCGGCTCAACAAAAAGTTGCGGGGGTATTAGGAATTGAGCCAGAGAAAGTCCGCGTTATGTCTTACTTTGTTGGCGGTGGCTTCGGTTGCAAAGGGTCGGCTTGGTCGCATGTGCCTCTAGCGGCGATGGCAGCACGACAGGTTAATCGTCCAGTGAAATTAGTTCTGGGACGGATACAGATGTATGGGCCTGTCGGCTTTCGACCAGAGACAATTCAACAGGTTTCTCTAGGTGCAACCCGCGAGGGCAAATTGACCGCTTTACGACATGCTGGGACTTCGCAGACTTCAACTTTCGATGAATTTATCGAACCTGTTGGTAAAAGCGCTCGGATGATTTATGCTTGCCCGAATATTGAAACCAGTCACCGTCTGGTTCAACTCGATGAAGGAACACCAACTTTCATGCGGGCCCCAGGAGAAGCTTCAGGGTCGTTCGCCTTAGAATCGGCAATGGACGAACTGGCTTATGCACTCAATATCGACCCGGTGGAACTGCGTCTGCGTAACCATGCTGATGTCGATCCCAGTAAAGGACTCCCTTGGTCGAGCAAGTCACTCATCCAATGCTACAGATTAGGAGCAGAAAAGTTTGGCTGGCAAAAGCGCAATCCTAAACCCCGTTCAATGCGAGATGGCAATTATTTGATTGGCTGGGGTATGGCAACAGCAACTTATCCAACCAACCGTTCTGCGGCATCAGCGATCGCTCGAATTATGGCAGACGGTACAGCCGTTGTTCAGAGCGGTTCGCAAGATATTGGTACGGGCACTTATACTGTGATGACTCAAGTTGCAGCTGAGGCGCTTGGTCTACCAGTTGATAAAGTTCGCTTTGAACTAGGCGATACTAAGATGCCAGAAACCCCCGTTTCCGGTGGTTCGCAAACAGCCGCCAGTGTCAGCGCGTCCGTGCATTTAGCCGGAAATCAAGCTCGCAGTCAGCTTTTGGAACTAGCACTTGCCGATCAAAAATCGCCGCTTTATAGTTCAAACGCTGAGGATGTGATTGCCGAAAATGGCAGCTTTTTCTTAAAGAATAAATCGTCTGCAACCGAAACATATCAGGCAATCTTGGCCCGACATGGAATGAAAATGATCGAAGCGCGTGCAGATGCCAAGCTGGGAGAAGAACAAAAGAAGTTCTCAATGCACGCATTTGGATCGCAATTTGCCGAAGTCCGCGTTAATCCTGATTCCGGCGAAGTGCGAGTAACGCGCTGGGTAGGAACTTTTGGCGTTGGACGAATACTTAACGCTAAAACAGCCAACAGTCAACTCATCGGTGGGATTATCTATGGTATAGGTATGGCACTGATGGAACATACGGTAATAGACCAAAACCGAGGACACGTTGTCAACCATGATTTAGCTGAGTATCATGTACCAGTGAATGCAGATGTTCCTGATATTCAGGTGTCGTTTGTTGATGAACACGATCCACATATCAACCCGCTTGGTGTCAAGGGAATCGGCGAAATTGGGATTACTGGCACGGCGGCGGCGATCGCTAACGCTGTCTATCATGCCACAGGTAAGCGCGTCCGTGATTTGCCAATTACATTAGACAAGCTGCTGTAGATAAAAAATGCGATCGCCGAAACGATGAAAGCTCAATCATCCGATTGGCGATCGCCCGTTTTTAAACTCAATCAAAGTTGATTAACTTGCGATCGCTTCCAGCGGGCAGTTACGCCATCGCAACTGGCTTTTTGTGCGAAGGACGCTTGCGGTCTGATTTTTTCTTCAGTCCCACAGCTTGAGCTTGATCGCTATCTCAACCATATTGCCCACGCACAACTTGTTTCATCGCTAACACAGCATTATGAAATTCCCACTCTGCTAATTGTGCAAGCTTAAACAAAGGGTAAGCATTGTGAATGCATCAGCTTGTATTGTGAATGCATCGACTTGTATTGTGAATGTATCGACTTGTATTGTGAATGCATCGACTTGCATTTAAATAACAGGGCAATGCAAATACTAATCCACTTGATACCTTAGTGTTTGTAGGGGTGCGTGAACTTGGTCAGAGATATTAATTGGTTCTTTAGCGCCAATTGCTAGGCGCGGGCGGCTAAGATTGTTGCTGAATAGCTGTTCTACAGCTTTGTAATTGGTCGAAACTAAAGCTAAGTACGGTTATCTCTACATCTTAGTTAGTACATATGTACAAATTGATAAGCTAAAATCTCAAGAAATCCCAGGTTTAGCGTTCACCACTGAAATAATACGCTAAACATGGGGTTACTTTCTGAATCTTAGTACGCCTAAACGAACATGGTTAGAACAGTTAACGAAGCTTTCAACATTTTTTGAAAGATTATGTCAACTTAGAGCCAGATGAAACTCAGTTAGCAAGAAGTAGTCGAGATTGGCTTTTAGGCAAAATACGCTTGTTCCCTAGCAGGGACATAACTTTTCCAAGGTTGTACTCAGAAAAAGATATATCTTTCGGTTCTTTTGCTAGACGTACCAAAAAGAGAGAACTTGATGACATTGATATAATGATTGCCTTCATTGCTGAAGGAAGTTGTTACCAAGAATACACCGATAGGATTGAAATATATGTCTCCGATTATGCTTCCAAACTGAAACCTCTCTGTTATGACAACACAAATACACTCAATTCACGAAGAGTCATCAATAAACTTGTAAGCCTACTTGCTCAAGTTCCACAGTATGAAAAGGCTGAGATCAAACGTAATATGGAAGCCGCCACTCTTAATTTAAAGACTTATCCCTGGACTTTCGATCTTGTACCTTGCTTTTTTACACAAAAAGACTGGCTAAACAAAGATTACTATCTTATTCCAGATGGTAAGGGACATTGGAAAAAAACAGATCCAAGAATTGATAGGAATCGAGTAACTGAGGTCAATCAGCTTCATGATGGTAATGTCTTAAATGTAATAAGATTGATGAAATATTGGAATGAAAGACCAATTATACCATCAATGTCTTCGTACTTGATCGAGAATATGATACTAGATTTCTATTCCACACTAAGCTACACAAAAGCCTCTGTATATGTAGATTTAGAGGTTCCGAAAGTGCTGCAATATATTTCAGACAGAGTATTCCATCCAGTAAACGATCCTAAAGGCATTCAAGGTGATATTAACACACTGAATCTTGAGGAGCGAACTAAGATTTTTACTAGAGCGCATATTGATTATAGAAATTCTCTAGAAGCTAGAAAATTGGAGACTAAAGGCGATCATAAATTATCCATTGCAAAATGAGGTGGAATATTTGGATTTAACTTTCCTACTTATATAGCAATAGCCAAGAGAGTTAGGACATATAATGCAAATAGTCTGCGTTCAAA
>NZ_CALMFY010000173.1 GCF_937863485.1 uncultured Nostoc sp.
GCCAAAGGCTAACGCACCCTACGTATATTTCAAAAATCAAATATCAGTCCTATATTAACCATTTTATTTGTTACCCTTCTGGCAATTTAGCAAACGCCTGCTCAACTAACTCTTTTGCCTTAGCATCCAAACGCAGCCAATCCACTTCACCCAGTTCATCAATTAAATTAGTATCAACATCAGCAGTTTCCTTGTCTGGGCTGTATTCCAGAAAACACACTTGATAACATAGTTCCCACAAATCGATACTCGCTTCTTGCTGTTGACGCTGCAAATGTAGATGATATCCTGGATGGGGCATCGGCAGACGAGTAAGAGTCTCTCTGATTCTATCTGCTTCTTGGGGCGTTGCAGTTTCCATTGCTTGCAACAACTCAGTCACCAATGCTTTGATTTCATCAGTGGTGCTAGGCGGCCAAATCAGGACATCGTTATAAGTTCCCGTCCAGGAAGATTCATCAAGCAACTTGCGGATATTGTCGATAACGCGAATGAAAGCAGGTTGCATAAGAATTTCAGCCTGCTGCCATGCAACTGAGTTTGTTATTTTAGGTGGCATTGGTAGTAAACAGGGGCACTAAAAGAAAAATAAACAGTCTGCGTTTATTAAAAAGCTGCGTTTTTAATCTAAATCTTTTCTCAAGATAGCGGATTTCATTGAAGAAAATTTGGAGATATTTATTACCAGCTGGAAAATTAGGTAATAACTCTGGGGAGGGAATATGATCGGCAAGCTACTAGACCATCGTTACCAAGTAATTCGAGTCCTCGCAATGGGAGGATTTGGTCAAACTTACATTGCCCAAGATACTAGGCGGCCCGGCAACCCCATGTGCGTTGTCAAGCACCTCAAACCCGGAACTGACCCCAGAGTTTTTGATACTGCTAAACGCCTGTTCAACAGCGAAGCCGAAACCTTAGAAAAACTCGGCAACCATGACCAAATACCCAGGCTCTTAGCATACTTTGACGAAAACCAAGAATTTTATTTAGTACAAGAATATATTGAAGGACATACCTTAGCTGAGGAACTTATACCTGGTAAGCGTTGGAGTGAAAGCCAAGTAGTTCAACTGTTACAAGAAGTTCTGGAAATTCTCGAATTTGTCCACCGCCAAGGCGTGATTCACCGCGACATCAAACCAGATAATATCATCCGTCGTGCCTCAGATAATAAGTTAGTTTTAGTGGACTTTGGGGCAGTGAAGCAACTGCGTACACAATTGGTGACAGTGGGCGGACAACCCTCTCCCACAGTAGTTATTGGCACTCCTGGCTATATGCCCACAGAACAAGGGCAAGGTAAACCGCGCCCCAACAGTGATATTTATTCCCTTGGCATCATCGCTATTCAAGCACTAACAGGATTATCAGCAACAGAACTGCAAGAAGACCCAGATACGGGCGAAATCATTTGGCAGCAATCTGTAGTTGTGAACTACCGACTGGCGGCAGTGTTGTCCAAGATGGTACATTATCATTTCAAAGACCGCTACCAAAACGCCACGGAAGCACTGCAAGTATGTAAAGATGCGATTAATCCTGTACCTGCACTTTCCACACCTCAAGAATCTGCCAAAAATTCCAGTTACCAAGCAGCCAAATTCCAGCCTCAAGTATCTCGGCTGCGAACTGTTGCAGTTGCACCAGCAAATCCTGTCAAACCTGCCCGTCAAGACTCTAGCAAATCTGATCCATGGCCGATATTAATTGGCATATTATTGGCGGGAGGTGCGGCTGCTTTGGTAACAAATGTATATCCAAATGTGAAAAATCTAGCTTCTAATCTTACAGGTAACGATACCGCCTTAGCAAACAAATGCTCGGCTGTTATCGTCGGAAATTCCAATATCCGTTCTGAACCTAGTTTGATAAATTCTGATAATGTTTTGCAAATAGTTGCCGATAACACCAATTTCGAGGTGACTGGCAAGCGCACAAAACGAGGTTGGATAGAAGTTAAACTTAAATCTGGTCGTTTGGCTTGGGCCCACTCGGATGTGATAACCAATAATGAAGAATGGGGTTCTTGCCTGCGCGAAAAGGGCATTGCAACTAAGATTGTAGATGATAGTCTTCTGATTGCGACTCGACCGACTCCCAAGCCAAAAGCAAAATCGAGGGATGTAGTAACTCCATTACCAGAAAAATCGAAGCAGTCAACTTCCGACACTGGGAAATCAGATCAATCGCAGCCTAGTGATAACAGTGCCAATATTGTAGAACAAGCAAGACAGAAGTATGAATCAGGAGATATAGTTGGAGCGATCGCACTTTTAAGATCGGTTCCGGCAAATGCTGCTTCTGGTATCCAAGAGACGGGCAAAGTAATTGCCCAGTGGCAGGAAGATTGGGGGAAAGCAGAGGCGTTATCTAATGAAATCAACAAGGCAATAGATGATGGTAAATGGGATAAAGTTTTAGATTATAAAAACCATCCAGAAAAGTTGCCTAATACTCAATATTGGCGAAATAGAATAGAACCATTATTTAAACAAGCAGCCGAAAATCTAGCAAAACAGGCACTAACTAAACTAGAAAATCAAGGTAATCAAAAGACTACTCAACATCAACTTCCCAATACTAACCAATCTGCCACTACAAAAAGTCCTAATGCTACAGAAACTCCTAAAGGCGGTTTATGAAATCAAAGTTTGTTAATTATAATGTTTCAGCATCTATTGGTAATAAGTAATAAATAATATTATTACCTATACCTATCGATGTTGAACTAATTTGTCTTTTATTGATGTATATTTTCAGCGATTTGAAGGGCTTGTGCTAATAATTGCTCGCTTTTATTTTTTTGTTTTAATTGTGTGTACCCAATAGCGATCGCAGTTATCATCACGGCTTTTAATAGTTTTAGCAACTTCAAGTGCTTGAGATAATACCTGCTCTGCTTTAGCAGGTGGTTCTACTTGAGTAGCTTGCTCAACAATTTTAGGCAAAGCTGAGACTTTGATAGATTCAGACTCTACCGAAAGCAAGTTTTTAGCAAAGTCAGACTCTGGCGAAAGCAAGACTTTTTTATAGTCAGACTCAGCATCCTCTTTAAGTACTTGAAAAGCCTGCTTGTATTGACTCTTTTTTGCGTACTCAACAGCAAGTACACTCAATGCTTCCCTTTTATTGTTAGGTACTTTGTTTCCTTGATCGCTTGCAGGGCTTGCTCATATTGCCCTACTGCTGCACACGTCATAGCAATTTCAGCAAACACATCTGCTGAATAAGCACCAACAATTAAACCATCATGAGTGATATAAGCGTCTTTAAATGCTTTATAATTAGGGTAATTCTTTATTAATTTGGCAATCACAATAGATTGGTTGCATTGCCCCAGTTCTGCATAATCAACAGCAATATCAGCCAAATGAAAATTGTTTATACCATATTTTTCTTTTTTAATACTTTGAAGGGCTTGGGCTAACAGCTGCTCTCCCTCAGCCTGTTGTCCTACTTGTGCATACTTAACAGCAACTTTAGCCACGTTAGTGATATTGTTTGGATGTTGTTGTGCATTTTGTAAGGCTTGCGCTAGCACTTGCAATGCCTTTGCTTTTTGTCCTACTTGTGCATATTTAAGTGCAATTTCAGCCATCTCATCAGTGGTTTTAGCTTTTTGCAGTGCTTGTACTAATATCTGTTCTGCTTGAGCCTTTTGCCCAGTTTGTGCATACTTAAATGCAACTTCAGACATTACTATAGATTGAGAAATAATGAAATCTTTTCCATTTAAAGACCCATTTGTAACATTTATTGATATTAATTTGACAACTTGAAGGGCTTTTTCGTATTGCTCCACTTGTACTAGGCGATCAGTAATATGTTTTAACCTAATATCTATATAACCTATTTCTGCTGTTGGTTCGCGTGAATGAAAAGATTTTGCTATTTACTGATAAGATCGTGCTATTTCCTGAAGAGATTTTGCTACTTGAAGTGCTTTGTCGTATTGTCCCATTTATACATAAATAATTCCCAACTGCTCCAATAAGTCTTGTCTAATGTTAATATCCTTAGATATTTTGGCAGTTTGAATAGCTGGGGCTAATAACTTCGAGGCTTTATCCTGTTGTCCTAATTTTGCATATCCGACAGCAATTTTAGCTAAAAGTTCTGCCTGGAGTGGTTGCTTACCATTATTTTTCTCGTAAATGGCAACCTTATCCACAGGTTGACAAGCTACACCAAATATGATTAATAATACTGCGTGAGCGCAGGTTGTCGTACTCCTATGGAGAAGCAAGCTACGCGTAGCGTCTCGCAGAGAAGACATCGCCAGTTTTTTGAGTTTCATCCGCTTTTTGAGCTTGATTAATCACTCATGTACAAAAAAAGCATCTAGGCAGTATTTTAACAGTGTTACCCTGTATATCTTTTACCTAGATGCTTTGTCCGATATTTTTTGTTGTTACTGCATTTCGTCGTATTCTGGGGCTTCAACTCGTCTTGCTTCCATCCGCGAAGCAGGTAGAAACTCAGCGCGACGGACTGGAACCAAGGACGGCGTATTTCCTTGGTAGGGGTGAATCACTTGTACAGTACGGGCTGGACGCTGCCGTGGTGAGAATAAAGCCAATACCCCAGCGACGACAACACCACCACCAATAGTGAGAGCCGCACCTCCTACAGCCCAGAGCATGGATGAAGACCACCAAGGATTTTGCGGCTGGAATGCTGCTGCTTTTTGTTGGTTATTCTGCTGGGCTAATTGCCACTGTTGCTGAGTATTGAAATTTTGAACTTGGCCTTGGAGTTGTTGATTTTGCACCTTTAGCTGTTCATTGTCGTTTTTTAAACGCTCCAACTGCATCTGCGTGTTCAACTTCTCCATCTCTAGGCGCTGGTCAGAAGTAGGAGCAGTCGGTGGCTGACTGGGATACATTGGTTGCCCATAAGGACCGTAAGGATACATTTGTGGCTGTACTCCCGGCGCTACTACAGTCCCTGGCATTTGCGAAGCAACGGCAAAATTAGGTTGTAGGGGGGTATTTGTCCCTTTGAGCAATACCAGAGCCGCCAGCCCAGCTACGGCGACCCCGCCGATAAACGCCATACTCTCACTCATCGCCTTTGCCCCTCAATTGCGACGTAACTATAACCATTTGTGACTGACTCCCTCTCACACACATAATTTATACCTACTTAGCTTCATATAATACTCAAACTATAAGCGACCAAATCAGCTAGTTTTTTAGAACATGATATCTGATGTTAATATTCAAAACCATAACGGTCAAATTGTCTACCAAATAAGAAGAGAAAAACTGCGTTGTTATACTTTTTAATCTACTTTCCTCGTCTAATCAAGAGGAGTATTTGTACTGTTGTTAGTGGTCTTGATAGCTGCCTTGAGACTTTGGCAAAATTCGGCGATCGCATTTAGTCCCTGCTCTGGTGTGCCTTGGGCCAACTTTTTCACAAAAGCACTACCCACGATCGCACCATCTGCGCCCCATTCCATAACCTGACGGGCTTGTGCAGCTTCGGAGATGCCAAAGCCGACTGCGATGGGTTTAACAGTAACACTACGAATTTGTTTGAGTAAATCGGACACGCGGATTTCCAGTTGTGATCGCATCCCTGTAACCCCTGTGACGCTGACTAAATAAATAAATCCTTGAGAAGAACGAGCGATCGCTTCTATCCGTTGGGCAGAACTGGTGGGAGCGACCAACAAGATTATGTCAATTCCCATCTCACTAGCTGCTTGGAGCAAGCCTGCTGCTTCCTCTAAGGGTAAGTCAGGTATTACCAAACCTGCGACCCCAGCAGCCGCAATTGAAGAGAGAAATTTTTCAATTCCACGGTGCAAAATTGGGTTGTAGTAGGTAAACAAGACAATGGGCGATCGCAGTTTAGGAGTAATCCCTTGCAACATTTCCAGCACCTGCTCTAATTTCGTTCCCGTTTGCAGGGCGCGGGTAGCAGCAGCTTGAATTACTGGCCCATCCGCCAGAGGATCGGAGTAGGGTATGCCCAGTTCTATAATGTCGGCTCCACTGCGATCTAGAACCTGCAACGCTTTTGCTGTTGTTTCTAAATCTGGATCGCCAGCAGTAATAAACGGAATCAGAGCGCACTCACGATTCCGTCTAAGGGTTTCAAAGCAATGAGAAATCGCAGTCATTATAAGTGTCAAGAGTCAAAGGTCAAGAGTCAAGAGTCAAAATTGGGACTTTGGACTCTGGACTCATCAATGATAACTTTACACCTGAGATTGCTCTTCTTGTTCTATTTCAGCTTGAATTCGTGCTAGTTCTTCAGGAGTAAGCTCATCTAGTCGCTTTTGGAGAAAGTCTTGCTCATACTGTTCCCGCTGTTGGTGGTAGGTCATTTTTTGTCCCACCGCACGGAAAAAATAGCTGGCTAACCAGCCAACTAACCCACTGACTAGTAAGACTTGGCTCCATATACCAGCTTTCTGATTATCCAAACCGACTAGCTGCAATCCTATATATGCCAAGCCGCCGGCAATAAAAACACTCAAGCCAATTCCAATAGCGTCAATCCGTCGCATGAGAGTTATGACCTACCAATCTCGTTAAACTTCAATTTGTCGCCGTTGGGGTCGAAAATTTACAAACGGCGATAGAACCAACAAACCCGGAAAGAAGAAAAATACCAAAAAGTACATAAAGGTACGCTCGATGGAGGTAGCTACATACCAACGCTGCTTCAGGTACAGCAAGATAGCAATCGGGATTACCAGAAGGTAAGCTCCAGCCAAAATCAGATACAGCAGGGCGACAATCATAACTTTCAAGTCTTAAGCTTCTGTTTTCCATCATAGGCTGAAGAGCCAGACTGAGGAAAGTATAGTCATGACGCTTTTAACATAACTACGCCAGAATTCCTCGTCTATATCCAGATTAGACTGATAAAAGGTAGTATTATCCTGTAATCGTAAATCCACTAGCAAACAAATGCTTTAGTCAGACAAGAAAGAAAACTCATCCAGATTGATCAGGAGGAAACAAGGAAAATTTCCAACTCTGGAACACAATCGCCCTATCTGGAAAAAATATTTTCAATCTAGTTGGACAAAAGACACAATTGATGGTGGAATAGATGAGGAGGTATTTACTGCCTCCAGGAAATAACTAGTTATACTAGTTGCCAAACACCTGCGGGGGTGTGGCGGAATGGTAGACGCTACGGACTTAGATAACTGAGCCTTGAAGGAGAAATCCCTCAAGTGGAAGCTCTCAAACTCAGGGAAACCTAAATCTGGTTACAGACATGGCAATCCTGAGCCAAGCCCAAAAATTTTAGATTTGCGATTTGAGATTTGCGATTAATCTTCAATCCAAAATTCAAAATCTAAAATCCAAAATTGAGGGAAGGTGCAGAGACCCGACGGGAGCTACCCTAACGTTAAGTCGAGGGTAAAGGGAGAGTCCAATTCTCAAAATCTGAGCTAGCTATTGTCATCAGGTAGCAGTGAAAACTGCGGGAGAATGAAAATCCGTTGACCGTAAAAGGTCGTGTGGGTTCAAGTCCCTCCACCCCCATTAAAAATTTAAAATGCCAAAAGACTCCTATATAAGGTATGGGCGGGTTGTATTTAATGGTAGATCAACTCGCCCATATAGTTTTATATTGGCTCTGATTTTTAAGACTAAGTAATTTCACTTAAGTTTTTGATAAATTATTAAACAATTTGTGTTTAATACTTTATTTATAGTCCGAGTTTATCAAATTTGTGTAAAAAGATTACTGAATCTCTAAAGAATAGATTGATGCTACTGTTCACCAAGGTTAAGCTGGTAATAATATGAACAGGAAGCTTTTTTATCCTGATAACTGGAATGAGCGCTAATAGTTTATCAATTAGTCAGCAAGATCCCGATTATGTTATGTCTAACTCTAGACAGCTAAATGTGCAAATTGCACAAGAGGAGGTTTATAGCTTCTTCGTCAAAATTGTCAAAAGATTGTCGCCAGATGATGTTTTACGGGAATTCAAAGGTTTATTTATAGACGGTCTTGATTCACAGTATTCCCATTCTATACCTGGGATATACAGCATTTTTTTAGATGATAATGAAAAAGAGTACTGTAATACACTTAAGCGGTGTATCTACATAATAATTAATAATTGGAAAACTAACAGAAAAGACAAATATATCCAAAAATTAGTTAATTTATTCGTTGATGAAAGTCGGAAATTAGATACCAATGATTTTTTAGAGATAAATATCCGTAAAAGCTGGCTAGAAAATTTTATATCCAGCAAAGATTACCAAGAAATAAAATTATTTGCTAATAAACATGACGAATTATCTAAAGGTCATTGGGCTAATCGCTACACTTCTTATTTATTAATTGATCAATCTGTTAATGAGAATAATTGCCGAGAGCAACAAGAGGTTGCTAGAAGGCTTTATAGACAGATAAAAGACAAATATAAGTTTGAACTAGCAATGTATATTGCTCGTTCTCAATCTGCTGTCCCAAGCACAAACCGCTACAATAATCCCAGTATTTTGGGAGATAATGTTCTGCATTTGATAAAAACAATTGTTTTAAAAAAGGGTATATTTAGCCATGAAAATATTGCCAATATATTTATCAAACAGACTCGAGATCGGGAGCATCCCAGTTTTTTGCAAAGAGGACGAAAATCAGTCAGGATAAGTAAGA
>NZ_CALMFY010000174.1 GCF_937863485.1 uncultured Nostoc sp.
TGTTTTTTTTTTTGATAATTATGTTTTTTTTTTTTCGATTTATCTTTTTTTTTCTCCGAATTAGCTTTTGTTTTCTCCGAATTAGCTTTTGTGATCTCCGAAATAGCTTTTGCGATCTCCGAAACAGCTTTTGCGATCTCCGAAACGAATTTACTGATGCATAAGTCCTACTTCTAATTCGCCTGTCTTATTGGTAACTTCCCATTGAGTTTGTTTTCCTTCCCGCCAAAAGCGCAATCCAACTGTAGCGTCTCCTACACTTAGATTTGTCAGTTCCAAATCTGATAAGCACTCTGGTAGTGAAGGTTGTACCTTTAACTTTCGCTGTGGTGCATCGGCTTCAAGTCCTAAAATGGTGCGAATCAGTAAAAGAATTGAGCCAGCAGCCCAAGCTTGGGGAATATTGGCATCGGGATAAGGCACGGGAAAGTTATTCTCTTGGCGTTCAATTCCGGCAA
The DNA here is from genome assembly GCF_937863485.1 of uncultured Nostoc sp. Classification (GTDB taxonomy): domain Bacteria; phylum Cyanobacteriota; class Cyanobacteriia; order Cyanobacteriales; family Nostocaceae; genus Nostoc. The sequence goes on from NZ_CALMFY010000174.1 coordinate 459, forward strand.
ACAATTCTGGCATCCGCCCAGATTGAAAATAATTAGCCGCAGAAAAAATCCCCTCAGCGATGCGGTTTGCTTCTTCGTGGTAGCCGTAACGCTTTAAACCGGCGGCAATTATTGAGTTGTCGTGCGGCCAAACACTTCCTCTTTGATAACTAATTGGGTTATAAGCTGGATTTTGAGATGAAAGAGTCCGCACACCCCAACCGCACCACATATCTGGTTGAAAAAGTCGCAGGGCCAGCTTTTTCGCTCGTTCTTGGGGGACGATACCAGACCAGAGTAGATGCCCAGGATTTGAGGTAATCGATTGGATTTGCTGCTTGTTGCTATCTAAGCCAAGACAGTAAAAGCCAACTGATTCCATCCAAAATTGTTCATTGAATCGTTGATAAAGTGATTCTGCTTTTTGACGGAGGTTTTGCGATCGCTCTTTTTCTCCCCACATCTCATAAATTAAAGCTGCTTTTAGCCAAGGATCGTAGACGTAACCCTGAACTTCACACAAAGCTATTGGGGGATCAACTAATTTGCCATTCGGGTAAACCATTGATTCACCTGAATCTTTCCAACCTTGATTGCCTAATCCCTTTTTTGAATGAGTTAAGTACTCAACAAATCCATCGCCATCAAAATCACCGTATTTATCAATCCAAGTCAGTGCCTTATCTAGTGGCGATCGGCACTCATCCAGCATCCCAAGGTCAGCATTCCAAGAATAGGTTTCAGCTAAAGTAATAATCCAGAGAATGGTAGTGTCTACCGTTCCGTAGTAGGGATTGTATGGGAGTTGATTGATTTTAGTTAACTCGTCTTCACGCAGTTCATGCAGCATCTTGCCTGGTTGGGCATCATGCCAGTCATCTAACTCAGTTGCTTGTAGTTGAGCCAACCTGACAAGCGTACCACGGGCAAAATCGTGGTAAACTGCCATACTTTGCAAGCTGGTAATTATAGAGTCACGGCCAAAGACAGCCATAAACCAGGGAATACCAGCCGCAGGCATCCAAAACTTATGGCCGTTATCATCGACTTCAATCCGCAACGCTCCCATATCGACGATCGCCTGCTGATAAAATCCTTGAATATCAGCATTAGACGATCGCAACTTTGTCGCATTAGTCAGAAATTCATCACTGATCTCTCCATTTGTATTGTGAGACACAGTAGAGTTTTCTTGAGGTTTGAGGATTTCTCCATCGACTAAGGCTGTAGTGTTGATAGAAGTATGCCATGTTTTACCAGGAGCGATCGCTACATCAAACATCAAACGACCGTTTGCATATCTTGCTGTTGAACTTGCACAAACTGTCTCAGTTACAATGCCTCGGACAAAAGAACCGTTACGGTACTCAGTAGAAAGTATTCCATCTTTCCATGTTGTTGCTGTCTCTCCCCGTGTCAAAATCTTCTTTGCTTTCACCTCAAAGATATCTGCAAAGTCTGAACGAATCGCCAACATCAGTTGAAACTCAACTGCTTCTAAGTGATGATTGGTGATATCGATATCTTCGTGCATCCCTCCTATAATGTCGCGCCGGATGGTTACAAGCAAACTACCAGAAGGGAAAATGCCGTTGACAGTGGTAAGTTCCGGGTTGGTGAATTGGTAAAGCGCACTGTGATGCGTGATGTTACTAGAAGCTAGCAGTGAAAGTTGGTAACGATTGAGAGAAATTTCGTAATAAGAAATTAAGCGGGTATCACGAACAAAAAAGCCTTGGGCTTGATTGTCATCAATGGAACCATCAGTAGCTGTAACTAAAAACGAGGAACCATCGTTAATTGTGATCAGATTAGGATTGACAATAACTTTTGTTGGCATAGAAGTCAGACTAATTCGTAATTAATAATGATGCTGGACAGCCTTCGCAAAGGGTTTCTAAAAGTTGCTTGAGCGACTGTGCGTAGCCTCTAACTCGCTAACGTAGTTCGTAATTAATGCACACTTTCAAAAGCTTAATCAAGAGTGTTTTTAATCCTTTCTCCTTTTCCTCAAATAATAGTGCCTTTACCAATTTTGTCTCATCCCAATTTTCCCAAATGAGACTACATATAGCAATCCTAAATCATTTGTGAAAATTACATATCTCTTTCTTCTTTTTTCTGTTTGCGTCCAACTTTTGGAGACGCTGCGCGTTGGCGTCAGCCTCTCGCAGAGATGGCGGTTCGTTTCCTTATCTATATTTTTCACGACTCCTGCAAGGATTGCTCTTGAAAACTGTATTTCTTTCCGTATGCAAAGAAAAAACCCTCATCCCCCAACCCCTTCTCCCAATATTGGGAGAAGGGGAGCCGGAAACAAGTCCCTCTCCCCCTACTTGGGAGAGGGATTTAGGGTGAGGGCAAAAACTACGGTTCTCAACATAGATGAGGTTTAAACCTGGAAACCTAGACTAAATATGACTTTCATAATTGCGAATTACGAATTATTTTAACCATTCCCCTCAAACCCTGGATATAAGGTCATGCCACCATCTACAAACATTGTTATTCCGTTCACATAATCAGAGTCATCAGAAGCTAGCCAAACCGCTGCTTTGGCAATATCATCAACATCACCCACCCGTTTTGCTGGAATCAGTTGAAGTAACTTCGCTTCTGCTTCTGGTGTGTCCCAAGCTGATTTATTGATTGGGGTTTTAATCGCACCAGGGGCAATACTATTGACACGAATTTTGTGGGGAGCAAGTTCTTGAGCAATACTTTGCATCATCATATTTATACCACCCTTACTAGCAGCATAATTAACGTGCCCCGCCCAAGGTATTACTTGATGCACGGAACTCATGCAAATAATCTTACCTGCGGCAGATGAAATATCAGGCTTCACACCTCGACGCAAGAATTCCTTTGCAGCTTCTCGCGCACACAAGAATTGTCCTGTCAGATTTAGTCCAATGACCATGTTCCAATGGTCAAGGGTCATATCTATAAATGCTGAGTCTTTTTGAATGCCCGAATTACTCACTAAAATATCAATAGTGCCAAATTCTTGGAGCGTTTTGCTGAACATTGCCTTTACTTCGTCTTCTTTGCTGACATCAGCTTGAATGGCAAATGCTTCTCCATTAGCGGCTTTGATATCATCGACAATTTTTTCGGCTTTTTCAGCTTCCGAATGGTAGTTAACAGCTACTGCTGCACCTGATGCGGCCAAATGGCGAGCTATAGCTTCACCAATGCCAGAACTAGCACCTGTCACAATTGCTTTTTGACCTTTGAGCAGGTTAGGGGAATAGCTCATAATGCTTTCGGTACTTTTAAAATTTGCGTTTGTTGCAAGTAGCTGAAGACTTGCATGATATTTTTGCTTTCTAGGCGTAGTATTAAGTTGGCGATTTAGATTGTCAAATCGATAAAGTTTTGATTTTTTAATCAAAACTTTTTTTAGTGTAAGAAATACCCAGTATTTTCCTAATCTATCTAAAGAAAGATAAACAGTATATTGCTTGACTGATTAATATTTCAATTATTTATCATTTCTGTGACAACGGTGTGTCTTTATTTTTAAGATTTGTAAAGCTGTAACTTTAAATTTTATCTAAATTTTAATAAAAATTTATGGTATATTCAGAGCAACTTGGGTTATGGGTCAAAGTAAAATTTTTAGTTAATCAAACTAAACCGCATCTACCTTGAAAACTGTAATTCTTTCCATATGAAAAGAAAAAACCCTCATCCCCCAGCCCCTTCTCTCAATATTGCCATAAGCGGAGCCAAAAAGAAGTCCCTCTCCCTACTTGGGAGAGGGATTTAGGGTGAGGGCAAAAACTACGGTTCTCAATATAGATAACGTTTAAATGACCTAAATAAGAGAACAATATAAGATGTTAAGACATTTTTAGCCGCCTCTAAAGTGTCTGATTAGATTCGCTATTGTCAAATAGCGGATCTAATTAAAAATATCAATTTGGATATTTTTGATAAATATCCATTTGGATATGATATAAATTAAAATTGTGGTTAATTTAGAGACTTTTGATAGGGGAAAAAATAATTACTAAAAAATAGTAAATATGGAAAAAGCTATTTATTTAAAAAGTTCCTTTCAAAATATAATTGCATCGCAAATTTTCAATGTTTTTGAATAGGTTTAGCTGCGGCGTTAGCAGCAGTATTCTTGAGAATATCAATGGTGCGTTAAGCGGATGGCAATTCCATGCAACGCATCTATATACTTAGATCCATGAAGGAGAAAGCGATGCCTAGTCTGTCTCTGAATAACCAAGATTTACCATACCCTGACCCTCTACACCCGATCATCGTCCACTTCGTAATCGCGATGGTGCTTTTTTCTTTCATCTGCGATGTGCTGGGCTATTTCACCCGCAACGTGCGTTTGTTTGAGGTGAGTTTCTGGAATATGTTTGTTGCTTCGGCAGCCATTTTTGTAGCGGTGATTTTTGGTCAATTTGAAGCAGGTTTGGCAAACATCTACCAAGCCGTTCAGCCAACGTTGAATTATCATACTATCTTGGGTTGGTCACTGGCAGCTATTGTCGTGGCGATCGCAGCTTGGCGTTTTGTGATTCGCAACCGCAACCCCCGAAAAGTACCGCCTGCTTACCTGGGTGCTGCAACATTTTTAGTCTGCCTAGTGTTTTTGCAAGTGTATTTGGGGAGTAAACTGTTTTGGGTATATGGGTTGCACGTAGAGCCTGTAGTTCAAGCCATGAAACAGGGAGTTTCACCATGAACTGGCAACTGATTGAGCAGTTGAGATTGCGGCTGGGTGCTAACGGATTACCCTACGAAATTCCTGTACATCCGCAGTTGGTGCATCTAACGCTGGGTTTGTTGATCATTGCGATCGTTTTTGATATAGCAGGAGCGCTGTTTCCCTTAGAAAAGCCAATTTTCAAATTTTTGGGATTGACAGCCATCCGTTCTAGCTTTTTTGATGTCGGCTGGTACAACCTTATAGGAGCAGCAGGTATCACGTTTTTCACGGTTGCTGCTGGTTTTTTTGAGCTAGTGTTGGCAAATCCACCAGTTGAGCAAAAGAGTGCTTGGGGGTTAAATGCTGGTTGGACAATGCTTTTACATGGTTTGGGTGGCGTTTTGCTGTTGGGGATCATTGTAGGCATGACTGTATGGAGAGGTTTGCAACGCTACCGCTGGCGTAAAGATGCTTCCAGGCAGGTGCAGTGGAGTTACTTGTTAGCAGGCATTGCGATAATGGGCATATTATTCGTTCATGGAACTTTGGGGGCGCAATTGGGAGAGGAATTTGGGATTCACATTACCGCTGCTAATACCATTTCCAATAATCTTTACAACAAATAATTAAACGAGAATTTATCGAATTTTATGTTTAGTGTTTTTGAATATGTATTAATGGCGTTTTATGTAGCAGTGCTGCTCATCATCAGTCGGTGGATTGGGCAGCAGGCGTTTTCTTGGATGCCTCCCCAAGCTACAACAGAAGCACAACGGGTAGATGATTTGTTTAGCTTCTTAGTCTCAATTGGAGCATTCATTTTCCTGGGGCTGGTTGGCATTATCGTGTATGCGATCGTTTTCCATCGTGCCAGTCCAAAAGACTACAGCGAGGGACACCCCTCTAGAGGTGATGCGAGGCTAGAAATATTGTGGACAGCAACCCCGACTTTGTTAGTAGTGTGGATTGCTTTGCAAAGCTTCAATATTTATCAGCAATTAAATATTCTCGGTCTAAACCAAATTGTGCATTTGCACACACCCCTAGAATCTGCACCCGCCTACGCCGCAATCGTCAGCGATGTCCCCAAACCTGCGTCTGAAACTATTGATGTTTTCGCTAAACAGTGGGATTGGTCTTTTCGTTATCCAAATAATGTTACTAGTAATCAGCTGCATCTGCCGATCAATCGCAGCACTCGCTTAAATCTGCAAGCGCAGGATGTAATCCACGGTTTCTACGTCCCTGAGTTTCGCTTAAAGCAGGATATTGTTCCAGGGCGCAAGATTAATCTTGTGCTAACACCCATTCGCCCAGGTAAATATCGGCTGAAAGATTCTCAATTTAGCGGTACTTACTTTGCCTTAATGGAAACGGACGTATACGTTGAATCCTTTGATAAATATAACCAGTGGCTCACGCAAACTGCTAATAGCGAACAAACTCCAGCAAATCAGGCAGTTGCCGAAAATATCCAACCACCGAAAACATTATTCAATAGCGGCTGGTACACCGTCGCACCGGCTCAACCTGCCGTTGCCAATAAAAGGAAGCTAACTAATGACACATGATTTGAGTGGAGAGATTACCGGGGATCAAGAATCGAAAAATTACCAGAACAAGTCTGAGAATACTTGGCGGGAATATTTCAGCTTCAACACCGATCATAAGGTGATTGGAGTTCAGTACATGGTAATGACCTTCATTTTCTTCCTGATTGGCGGGCTGTTGGCGATGCTCATCCGGGCTGAGTTGCTCACCCCGGAATCAAATTTAGTTGATCGTCCCCTCTACAATGGTTTGTTCACCATGCACGGGACAATCATGATTTTCCTGTGGATTATTCCCTTTAATGCAGGTCTTTCTAACTACTTAGTGCCGCTAATGATTGGAGCGCGGGACATGTCTTTTCCCCTGCTCAACGCCATCTCCTTTTGGATTCTGCCACCAGCTGGTCTTTTACTACTGTCTAGCTTCTTCCTACCTAACGGGACTGCACAAGCTGGCTGGTGGTCTTATCCACCAATTAGTCTGCAAGTTCCAGGGGATCAGTTCATTAACGGTGAATTCATTTGGATAGTTAGCCTAGTACTAATAGGTATCTCTTCAATTATGGGGGCTGTCAACTTTGTAACTACTATCTTTTGGATGCGGGCACCAGGGATGACATTTTTCCGAATGCCCGTCTTTGTATGGTCGGTTTTTAGCGCCCAGTTGTTGCAGCTGATTAATTTACCTGCCTTGACGGCTGCATTGATCCTGCTGTTGCTTGACCTCTCGTTCGGTACACAATTTTTTAAACCGGACGCAAATGGCGATCCGATCATTTACCAACACCTATTCTGGTTCTACTCTCACCCAGCAGTTTATATCATGGCACTACCAGCCTTCGGCATTTTTGCTGAGGTTTTGCCTGCATTTTCTCGTAATCCCCTATTTGGTTATCGGTCAGTTGCGATCGCTACCTTAGGTATTGCTGCGGTCAGCATCTTCGTTTGGGTACATCATATGTTCACCAGTGCCACCCCTGGTTGGATGCGGATGACCTTCATGGCTACCTCAATGTTAGTTGCAATACCCACTGGTATTAAAGCCTTCGCTTGGACTGCCACCATCTGGAGAAGTAAGCTGCACCTAGAGACACCAATGCTGTTTGCGATGGGAGGTGCAGCGATGTTTATTTTTGGCGGTGTTACTGGTGTAATGCTTGCTGCCACGCCATTTGATATCCACGTTAATAATACCTACTTTGTTGTGGGACACTTCCACTACATCGTTTTTAACACGATCACAATGGCAATCTTCGCGGCAATTTACTACTGGTTTCCCAAGATAACTGGAAGAATGTATGCCGAGGGTTGGGGTAAGCTGCATTTCTGGCTGACTTTTATTCCTGCCAATATCACCTTCTTCTCCATGCACCCATTAGGTTTACAAGGGATGCTACGCCGAGTTTCTTCCTACGACCCACAGTATCAGGGATGGAATGTCATCGCTAGCCTGGGATCATTCTTGCTAGGAGCATCGACACTGCCTTTTATTGCTAACATGGTAGGCTCTTGGCTTTACGGGCCAAAGGCAGTTAACAATCCTTGGCACGCTACCGGACTGGAATGGACAACCTCTTCACCACCTCCACCAGAAAACTTTGAGGAGATTCCGGTTGTGACAAAACCTCCTTATGACTACGGCGATCCAAAGTACTCGGTAGTCCTAGAGACTGATAATGGTGAGTAAGGATAAAACACCTTTTACTGAGGACAAAGGGGATAAGGAGGATAACCCATTCTCAATACTTTTCTACGAGAGGCTGCGCCCTAAGCGTAGCTATGCCGCAGGCTTTACGGCAACTCTTAGAGACGCTCTTGCGTTCGCTCAGTACAAGTGCCCAATACCCAATGCCCCAATTGAGTTATGCAACGTCGCCCTATTCATAAAGATGAAAGTCCTATCCGTTTTGATCTGTGGCGGCTACGCTTGCCAAATTGGTTACAGCGCTTCCTACCAAGTGGTGGCGGTACTCATGAAGATCATCATGGTAAGGGAATGTTCGGGTTTACTGTATTCCTGCTGTCGGAAAGCATCATCTTTTTGAGTTTTATCTTTACTTATGTTGTTCTGCGACTGACTACTAATAACTGGCTACCGCCTGGTATTTCTGGGCCAGAATTGTCTACACCTGTAATTATTAATACGGTAGTATTACTTTCCAGTAGCTTTGTCATTCAACCAGCAGAAAATGCCCTGAAGCGTAATCAACTCAAGAAATTTCGCTGGCTGTGGCTGATGACGATCGCAATGGGAACTTACTTTTTAATTGGTCTATTAATTGAGTGGAAAAATCTCGATTTCAAGATTACTACAGGGTTAGTTGGTTCTACATTCTACTTACTAACAGGCTTCCACGGTCTACACGTTCTGGCTGGTGTTGTGCTTCAGATAATTATGCTGATTCGCTCCTTCATTCCAGGCAACTATAATAAGACTCACTTCGGTACAAGTGCGACCACTCTGTTTTGGCACTTTGTTGATGTAGTTTGGGTCTTACTTTTCTCGCTGATCTACCTTTGGCGGGCATAAAAAAATTCACAAATTCCATGTATTTTAAGGAGTAATTTCATGAATTTATACTTGCAAGAAATACCAGCATCACAACGCGAACCAAAAACAATTCAGGAAACTCCAGCACCAGGTCAAGACCCACTAATTGCAAGTGGGTTACAAAAACAGCAATATATTGGCATTATTGGGCTGGCGATCGCTTTAATTGCTGCTGTAGGATTTTTTAGTCGCCGAGTTGAATACGCTATTGCATTCGCTGTGATCCTGAGCATTGGTTTGATTGCTTTCTTGTTATTTCTATAAGAAAGTGCTAATTAATTGAACATCTTGATTTCAGAAGAGTTTGGAGAGTATTTCATGAACAGCCCAGTTTATCAAACTGTGATTATCGGCGGTGGCTTTACAGGACTATTTACAGCCTTACACCTAGCTCACGAACATTATCCTCGCTCTGTTATCTTGATTGATCAAAACGAGCGCTTTTGCTTTAAGCCGCTATTATATGAATATTTCAATGGCGAGATGGATACCTTTCAGGTAGTCCCGCGCTTTTCGGAACTACTCAAAGGTAGCGGTGTCATTTTTGTTCAAGATGCAGTGCAATCGATAGATTTGCATCAACGGGAAGTCAAATTAGCTTCAGGAAACTCCTACAACTACAGCAACTTAGTATTAGCTTTGGGCAGCGTTACTACCTATCATCAAGTTGAGGGTGCTAAAGAAAATGCCTTTCCTTTCTGGACACAAGCAGATGCGATCGCTCTTGAACGTCATTTACGCGATCGTTTACAACTAGCAGTGCAAACAGAAGATTTAGAAGAACGCCGGAAACTGCTCACAGTAGGAGTGGTTGGTGGTGGTTCTAGTGGCGTAGAAATTGCAGCAACTTTAGCTGATTTTCTACCACCTTGGTATGAGGTTTTGGGAGGTAATTCTAGTGAAATCCGGATAGTATTGCTCAATCACGGCAAAGAAATCCTGAATGACGATATTAACAATCCACTGCGCCCAATTGCTGAGAAAGAATTACAAAAACGCCGGATACCAATTGAAATACTCACGGGAGCAGAAGTCACTACTATTCATGCTAACGCTATTGAATATAAGCACAATGAGCAAATTAAGACATTAGCTGCACATACCGCAATCTGGACAGCTGGTACTTCTGTCCATCCACTGATTAAAGATTTACCAATTTCCCAAGAGCATCGGTATCATGGTCTCCCACTAGTCACTCCCACCATGCAACTGCTTGACTTTCCAGAAGTTTTTGCAGGCGGCGATTGTGTAGGACTTCCGGATAATTCGCTACCGCCTACCGCCCAAGTAGCTTATCAACAAGGAGCTAATATTGCCCATAATTTGAAAGCGATCGCTCTAGGAGAAGAACTCAAACCTGTTAAGGTTAATACCCGTGGAACCCTTTTGAAATTAGGGGTAAATAATGCTGCTGCTAACTTATTCAATGTTTTTGAAGTAGCAGGCGAACCCGCACATTTAATCCGTCATGCCACTTATTTAACGCTGTTGCCAACACCAATTCATGATTTTAAAGCCACAACTGAATGGGTAGATGAAGAGATTTTTCATCAGCACCTCGACCCTCAAGATGTAGGGAAAAAAGTGGTGCAAGCAGCGGAAATAGTCGGTGCAGGAGTTGTGGGTATTTTAGCTGCAAGAAAATTACTGAAAATGTTGGGAGATGAGGATAAAAAAGATTAGGAAAAGGCAGAAAGCAGGGGGAGCAGGGGAGGCAGGGGAGCAAGAATTTTAGATTTTAGATTTTGGATTTTAGATTGAAATTTAATCCAAAAGACGCTCTCTACGAGACGCTGCGCGTAGCTTGCTTCCCCGTTCGCGTAGCGTCCCGTAAGGAAGGGGTACGCGGACTCGCTCTAAGGGAAGCCATGCCGCAGGCTTTACGCTGCGCTATCGTCAATCCAAAATCCAAAATTGAATTGCCCAATTCCCAATACCTTTTAACAGAAAGTTAATTGTAAGTTTAGGGGCTGTTAAATATGCCTAGTCAAACCAATGTAGGGGTGCAAAAAATTCGAGCTATTGGATTAACAGTGACAAGCTGCGATCGCTCTTTAAATTTCTATAAAGAAGCGCTTGGTTTTGAACTATTTTCCGACATCACAGTTGAAGGACAGGATTACAGCGACCTAGAAGGTATAACTGAGGCAAAAATTCGCATTGTCACCTTGCAACTAGGAGATGAACTCATCGAGTTGATGGAGTATATCAACATTAAGGGTAAACCCATCCCAAAAGATTCACAAAGTAATGATTTATGGTTTCAACATCTGGCAATTGTAGTGAGTGATATGGATCGTGCTTATGCACAAGTGCGTTCGTTTCCGATTGAACCCATTTCAGTTGCACCGCAGACAATTTTATCTGATAATGAAACATCTGGTGGTGTCGGCGCCTTTAAGTTTAAAGACCTTGATGGTCATGATTTAGAGTTAATTTGGTTTCCTGCCGAGAAAGGACAGGATAAATGGCATCAAAACAGGGATCGCTTGTTTTTGGGAATTGATCATAGTGCGATCGCTATTTCTAACACTGAGCAGAGTCTACACTTTTACCGCGACCTCTTGGGAATGCAAGTCGATAGCCGCAGTCTCAACTGGCGTCCTACCCAAACTCGCTTGGATGACTTGCCTGGAGCAAAAGTCCGAATTACAGCACTGCGACCTGCTCAAGGCGGCTTAGGGATTGAATTGTTAGACTACCTTGTGCCTGGAAAAGGTCGTCCTATACCGAGTGACTGGAAAAGTTGTGATATTGCGAGGGTGCAAATTGAGCTTGTTGTCAATGATATTGAGCAGACGGTAGAGATACTGCGGCAAAATGGGGTTCAGTTTGTGTCATCACGGATTGTGCAGTTTGCAGATAATACAAGTCCTTACCAAAAGGGTTGTATAGTTAAAGACCCTGATGGACACGCAATATTGCTAATTGCAAAATAATCTAAATGGAATTATTTGACGATACTGTTTATTTTCTTAGTTTCAACAATGAGCAAGTTGCATACAAAACATTTAAACTTTTGACTTCTTTATTAGCAAGAAGCTTCTATTCATCGCTTATCTTTTGGGATGAAAAGCGCAGTGCAGTGTTAACGATAATTCATCGTCCAAAAATGAGAGGATTCAACGAATATACACCAAGGACTAAAACTGTGATCCCTTCTCTTCCCTACGGGATGCTTTGCGTAGGCGTAGCCCGCCGCAGGCATCGCAATCAACAGTTAAGCAGTAAATAAAATAGACTCTGGATAGGCTAAGGCACAAAGGGGTTCAGTTTGTATCATCGCAGATTGTACAGTTTAGTGATAGTACAAGTCCTTATCAGCAGGGTTGTCTAGGTAAAGACCCTGATGGACACATCTGCTAATTGCAGAAGGTTATTAGAGAAATTATCAGAAATCAAAAGTATAGGCTTGTGCTACATAACCCTTAATGAATTAGTCATGCTTTTGTCACACTTTTATCACATTTTTGCAATAACTCTGTCAATATAACGTGTGATGCTATAGCTCTGGGTTAAAAAATAGGTTCGCTCTAGACCAAATCCACACACCAGAGTTGATCGAGGAGAATCACTATCAGGTACAAATCCTTGTATGATGACTCTTCAAATCAAAATTGCAAAATTTATCATAATTGGAAGGAAGAAGAAAATGAATTGGAAAGTACTTGCTTTGATCCCGGCTCTGACTCTAGCTACTGCTTTGCCTGGTTACTCTTTAACCAACAATAAAAGTCATAATCCGACTACTGCTACCCACCTTGCACAAAGTACTCCGCAAGGCAACATGATGAAAAATCCTAATGCTATGCACAAGCCTAATGCTATGCACAAGTCTAATGCTATGCACAGGTCTAATAGTATGGCAAACCATAGTAACGTACTGACAGTTGGTAGCAGAGGAGAAGCAGTCAAAACTGCTCAGAATGCTTTAAAGCAGCAAGGATTCTATACCGCAAATGTGGATGGTGTCTTTGATAACAAGACACGTTTAGCGGTGATCAAATTTCAAAAGTCTAAAGGATTAAGAGCAGACGGAATACTTGGACGCCGGACTTTAGCATCTCTAAAATAATACCAATTTGAAAAAAGAATACGACAGATAGGTAAGGGCACAACAATATTCATTGGTGTCAACTTAAAGTGAAAGCCAGTTTAGAAACAGCTTTTAGAGATTGTCTCGAAAAGAAGTCTCTGACTGGGAATGCCTAACGTGAGGCTTTGCCTCAAGACTTGCGGCTCTGCCGCAATGAAAGAGCATTTCCAGCCAGAGGCTGTAAACGAGGTTTGAAAAGGGTTTTGGCTTAAGTTTACACGTATGAACAATATTGTGCCCTTACGAATAATTGATGTGTTGCAAACATTTATAGTGTGCGACTTATTATTAGGCGACAAGGAAACGAGCAGCGATGTCTACGACGGGCTAGTCCTACGCATTCTGTTTGCTGGCCTGCAAAGGGAGCAGTAATCCCTTGTAAAGACCCGATTCATCGCGTCTCGTAAGCATCTGGTAAATCTATCGCGTCTGATCTTTCCGCAATCGAGGGAATGCGTAGGCGTAGCCCGTCGCAGACATCGCCCCAATTAAAACAGATATTGTAAACAGGATGGGAATGCGATCGTTTTTGCGATCGCCCCTTGTAGAGACGCGATTCATCGCGTCTTGTACTTGTGCGTTTTGTACGTTTTGTGCGTTTTGTGAGTTTTGTAAATTTATCCAAATCCAGTTAAGAATATTCGGAGGTTGGGTTGAGCCTTTGCGAAACCCTAGTCAAGAAAATTATTCTTGCAGACGAGCAATTACACAGTGCATAACTTTAATTTCATTAACAATTCGATCCAGTTCTGTAGATAGAGGAGTTTGTTCTCGAACGGCTTGTAATGTGGGAGTTAAAGTGTGGGAATTTGTGGTTATCTCTAATAACCGAGCAGTATGTAGCTGTTCTATTTGGTTGTGAATTGCTTCGAGATAGCTATCCAGCGCTGGTAACGGTTGGGGTGGCTGTCCTTGCCGAAGGGCATCTGCTAAGTTTTCCAAAACTTGGACAATGGTATCAGTAAGCCGCTTGAGTTCAACAAATTGGTACTCGCCGCTAAATTCCCGCAGATGTTCTGCCAAAGTTGTCACCGAACTGAAAAAGCCCCGAATGTATGCCATCAGCGTCATTACAGGTTCAATTTCTCCCTGAATGTGACGAGGTTCGCTGAACAATCGTTGAGCGGCGGCGTTAGCATTGACGTTCTCTAGTGCTGCTTGATGGCGTAGCATATTGATAGAATCGGCAGATGCATTCTGTTCTGGATGCATATAGTTAGCTATTACTTGCTGATAGTAGGCAAGATTGGCTCTAATTGTCTTTTCCAGTTGTGCAGGAAGTTGCTGTCGTTCCCAACGGGGGAAAAGCAAATAGCTGCCAAGCAGTGCTAAACCACCCCCAGCCAAGCTATCGAAAATCCGCAATGCTCCAACTTTCCAGCCACCTGCACTAATAATGTTGAGTAGCAAGATGATGGCGGGAGTCAGCAGTATAGTGAATATGCTGTAGCTTAACGATCGCACCGACATCGCCACAAACACCAGCAGCAAGAAACAAACTGCGATCGCCAATTGACTCTTAACTAGTAAAACCAAAATAATACCAATAATTCCCCCCAAAATAGTACCGATGACGCTTTGTACTGTTGTCTGCGACGTTCCACCAAAGTTGGGCTTGAGTGCGACAAGAGCTGTGAGCGTTATCCAGTAGCCTCTAGGTAGTTGCAATAACGACGCAATCAATTCAGCAAAAGTTGTGATCAGTGCTAGGCGCAACGCATGACGAAAAAGGATTGAATCAAAAGTGAAGTTATTCCGCAGTGTATCAATAAATGCAGTCCGCTCTGGTTGGGCTGGGGGGGAAATGTCTCGCTGGGCAATGCTAGGCTGTTTTCCCTGGATTAAATCTGTAACAATATCTGCATCAGTATGAATTTGCTGTGCCAGCTTTCTAAGACTGGCTGTAATCTTCTCAAGGTTGATTAGATCGGAATAGCTATCTGGCTGAACATTTATCGTTTTATTCAGGACTTGAGAGCGCAAAACTTGCCGATGGTGTTCCAGTGCTTCAAGACTCCGATCCAGATCCCCCAAGTAAGGTGAGTTTTTTCCTTTGGTGATTGCTTGTGACAACATTTGCAGAGCAATTGCTAACTGTTCGATCACTTGCTGAATTTCTTTCTGTAATCGAGAAAATAGTTGATGTTCGGATGCGATCGCTAACAGTTCGCTCAGTGCTACAACAGAATTGACAATTTGATTTACATCCTCGATTAACACCAGTAAGTAATTTCCCCGCAGGTTAGCTCCTTTTTGTCTAGTCCATATAGTTGTCCAGACGCTACGGGCAGCGGTCAAATCCTGGATAATGGTATCCTGAGCTTGCAAAAATTGCTCTGCCCACTGCTGACGAGCCTTTGGATTTAATGTTCTCTGGCTTTCCAAATCTACGAATTTGCTCAACGAGAGATAACAGTTAGCGACTATCTGCATTGCAGGTACATCAGGACGCACCACCCACAGTCCTAATGAGAGCGCGGTTGTCCATGTTCCACCAGCCAGACATAGCGCAGATTGCTGGATAAGAGTAGACAAATTGGAATATGAAGCGAATCTAGCAAGCGAAATCACAAACATGATCGAAGTAACTAAGCTGACAGATGCAGCTACGTTGCCATAGAGACTTGCTAAACCTGCTATAAATATCACCAAGAATGTTGTCGGCACAGCTAACCAGAGATGACTGCTAACCAGACTGGCGATCACGAACATCAAAGTTACCCCAATCGTAGCTGCGATCATCGCAGTCGCTCTCTGACGATAGGCTCCGTCAACATTTACCATGCCAACGAACCAAGCCGCCATAGTGGCGATCGCACTTGCAGCCGCGTGACCAGAAATGATTCCCACTCCAATCGGGACACCCAGTACAAAAAGGCTACGCAATCCTGAGAAAATGGCGGGTTTACCTGGTTTGAGTTGAAACTGCTGAAACAACCAACTGAGAGGACGTTTATCTGTAGATTGCATTATTAGGATTGCTATATAACAAAGCAGATCGCCTATTACAGCATTTTAGCCACATATCTATATCTAATATCAATTCATAAAAACCCTGATACATATAGATTTATCGTCGGGGGATGGCAATGCCCATTAGTGTCAAGTTAAGCGCAAACCTTTTTAAAACCTCGTTTCTAGCCTCTGGCTGGAAATTCCCTTTCATTGCGGTGTCGCTAATTTTGAGGCGGAGCCTCTGATTAGGCATTCCCAATCAGAGACTGGGAACGAGACACCGAGACACAAATGGTTGGAGGATAACTGTAATATGCCTTTTGAGGTAATTCAGTCGGATAATTTTCACCGGCCAAAAATCAGAGCATCTAGCGAATATGCTCCAGGGCCTAAAACGGCGATCGCAATCAGCATGACGCAGTACATAAACGCTTTTTCCCAACTTGGCGGTTCACCTTTTCCTAAAGGGCCTTTATATTGGTCTTCTGGAATTAAGTATGGATCTTGGGCTACAAAAGGTTTACTTCCAGAGACTTCTAAATATATTGCAAAAATCATTGAGCCGAGAATGGGCAATGTCGCTAAGAGTGTCAGGAATCCCACAATCAGAAAAATTCCGCCACCTAACATGGATGCAGCTGATAAAAAGCAAAGAAAGACAGGCATTTTTACAGACTCAGCCCACTGTTGAAGATGCGTTATCTTTGGATAGCCGTGGAGGATGAATAACCAGCCAAGGCTAACTCTTAGTAGTAAAAGTGCCAATCCGGGGAATCCGTCAGGATACAGATGATAAAGTGAACTTAATAGGTATGGCCCTAGCTGCGGGAAATTAAATGCTCCTAGAAAAAAGGCGATCGCTACACCACTGGCAAATTTATAAATCATTGCTGTACACCACGGGTATTAAGGTCGATAGCATATAAGGAATGACCAGCTGTGATAAACAAGCGATCGCCTTGTTTCCCACCGAAAGTTAGGTTAGTGGATATCTCCGGTAGGAGAATTTTCCCTAACTGAGTCCCGTCAGGGGCGTATATCTGCACGCTATCCTGGGAACTAGTAAAAACATTGCCATGTTCGTCAACCCGAAATCCATCAGGTTGTCCTGGATCGATGACACAGAATACACGGCCATTCTTCACATGGCGATGTCTACGACGGGCTACGCCTACGTCCACGACCTGATACACGCGAATATGATGAGGCCCCCCAGGTATATTAAACGCGGCTGTATCTGAAACATACAAAAGGCTTTCGTCTGGACTGAAAGCCAGCCCATTCGGGCGCACCATGTCTGTTACTATAGGAGAAATTTCACCACTAGTAGGGTCAAAGCGATACACATAACTTCCGGGTTGTTCTTGTTCGCCGCCGTAACCTTGCTTTGGCTCAGTGATCCCATAAGGCGGATCGGTAAACCAAATTGTGCCGTCGCTTTTCACTACTAAATCATTTGGACTGTTCAGGCGTTTGCCCTCGTAGCGATCAACTAAAACCTTCCATTCACCATCGTCTTCGCGTCGGATAATCGCACGCAAACCGGAGGAACACGCAACTAGACGACCCTCCAAGTCTCGGTAATTACCGCTTTGGTAATCAGATGGATCTCGGAGGACACTCACGTTCTCAGTAGCACTCCAGCGTAATAAACGGTTACCGTGAGCATCGCTCCACACAACACTGTCATCTTCATGGAAGTAAAGAGGGCCTTCGCTATGGACTGCACCATTGGCAAGCTTTTGGAGTGAAGCATCTGGAGGTATAATAGCACGCAGGCGATCGTCATAAATCTCAATGGCTTCAGTCATAGTAATCTCCTGTTATTTAACTTACTTACTGACAATAAATAGCAGGTTAAAGTTAATATCAATTTAAAAACTAATAGATTATAAAATTTATCCGCACTTTTTATAGATATCAAATATGCTTGACTTACATAATATATAAACAAAAATCAAATTAAAATGAAATATTAGCATCTCTTTAGGCATAAATAAAAATTAAGCCATTGGGTAGAATCTAAAATTTTAGATTTAGAATATTTTTGTTTATCTGGGTTATGCCAATCCATCTATCGCCAAAAACTTTCCCAACTTTCAGTCATAAATCTTAGTTCAAACAATTTTTTTCACAGTTTCCCTATGTCTAAAGGCTGAATTTATCATTTTAGATATAGACCATTGAGAAATTGAAAAATTCAGACTTTGTGATATAAAGAAAAACGTGCAAGCAAAAAATATCTGAATATTTCTCAATTTGGCATAAATTGTTCCCAATTAAGAAATAGCTTATGGATCAAAGTAGCTGTAATTACTGGAGGTAATTCCGGTATTGGAAAAGCGAAGCGAAACTGCTTGCTGATGAGGGTGCAAAGGTTACAATTTATGTAAGTTCTTTGTTGTTATATCAATTCGTAATTCGTAATAAAGGGGTGTAAGTCTTGCGCTCAGACTCAGATTGCATCTGGTTTTTCGGGTTTTAATCTGTTGTCGGATTTGAAAGAATTGGTATAACTCTTATTCTTAATTTAAGAGTTGATTATGAAACAGATAGAAGCAGTTGTTGCCAATATAAATGATCTAAATGATGGTGAAATGCGACAGGTAGCTGTCGGCGAGACAGAAATTTTACTGACCCGATTAGATGGAAAGTTTCATGCCGTCGGCGCACACTGCTCTCATTATAAAGCGCCGCTGGCAGAGGGGGTGCTGAGTGGACATCATGTTGTTTGCCCTTGGCACAATGCTTATTTTGACGTGACGAGTGGGGATCAACTAGAACCACCTGGCTTAGATTCTTTAGGCTGTTATCAGGTACGGATTGAAGGTGAAAACGTCATTGTCAGCGTCCCAGAGGAAACAACGGGATTGCGATCGCCTGCAATGGCGCAATTTAACCCCGACGCTGATGGACGCACATTTGTGATCTTAGGCGCAGGGGCGGCGGGTGTCCATGCCGCAGAAACTTTGCGAGTAGCTGGATATCAAGGGCGAATCGTCATGATCACTCAGGATGACAGGCTACCCTACGATCGCACCAAGCTGAGTAAAGACTACTTCATTGGTGAAACATCCTCAGAGGAAATGCCCCTGCGATCGCCAGATTTCTACAAAGAACACGCGATTGAAGTACTGTTGAATAAGCGAGTAGAACAGGTGCAAACAACGGCAAAAGCGATCACCTTTACCGATAGCGCAAGCGGTAGCGACGCAGGAGCGTCTGGTGATTCGTTGAATTATGATGCCTTGCTGGTAGCAACAGGAGGAAAACCACTCCAGCTAGATATTCCTGGTGCAGACTTGCAAAATATTCTCACATTACGCAGTTTTGATGATACTGACCGCATTTTGACACTGAGCAAGCAAAAAGGACAAGCGGTAGTCATTGGCTCCAGTTTTATCGGCATGGAAACAGCAGCTGGGCTGAGTCAGCACGGCTTACAAGTAACTGTTGTTTCACCGGATTCTGTACCTTTTAAAAAAACCCTTGGTGAGGAAATTGGCAAAATATTTCAGCAAGTTCATGAAGAAAACGGTGTTTCCTTTAAGTTAGGTAGGAAAGCAGTTGAATTTGAAGGTAGTGACAAGGTAGAAGCTGTAATTTTAGATAATGGCGATCGCCTCAAAGCAGATATAGTAATTGTCGGAATTGGTGTACAGCCTGCAACAGACTTTCTTCAGGGGATCGATTTGTATCCTAAAGATGGCAGTGTTGTTGTTGATGAATACTTGCGTGCAGCTGATGGCATCTATGCCGCAGGCGATATTGCCCGTTATCCCGATTGGCGCACAAGTGAATCGCTTCGGGTTGAACATTGGCGAGTTGCAGCACAGCAGGGGCGAATTGCAGCTCATAACATGGCAGGGAAAGCAGTTAAATTTAGAGGGCTTCCTTTGTTTTGGACGATGCAATTCAAGTTTCCCTTGCGCTACATCGGCCACGCCCAAAGTTGGGATGAGATAATTGTAGATGGGGATTTGCAAAAACAGGAATTTATTGCTTTCTACGTCAAAAACAATCAAGTCTTGGCAGTTGCAACCAGCCATAAAGATACGGAAACAGCAGCTATCTCAGAATTGATGCGCTTGAACCAGACGTTAACTGTTGAGGAATTACGGCGTGGTACAGTTGATTTGATTCAAAGACAGCCAGTTAATAACAAGCAATAGGTTTGAGACAAGAGTAATTTTGCATCTCCTGCATATATGACAAACATCACTGAACACTACGACATTATCATTATCGGTACGGGAGCCGGTGGAGGGACACTGGCTCACCGCCTCGCACCCACAGGTAAAAAAATTCTAGTGCTGGAACGAGGCGACTTTTTACCGAGAGAGAAAGCTAACTGGAGTCCAGGGGAAGTTTATCAAAAACATCGCTACCACGCAGATGAGGAATGGTATAACAAGGAAGGCAAAACCTTTAAACCGCAGACAGGCTACTGGGTTGGCGGCAATACCAAACTCTACGGTGCAGCCTTGATTAGATTCCGCGAGCGAGATTTTGAAAGGGTAATTCACAAGGGAGGAATTTCTCCAGAATGGCCACTCAAGTACTCAAACTTTGAGCCGTACTACACCCAAGCAGAAAAGCTGTATGATGTGCATGGCAAGCAAGGGGAAGACCCAACTGAACCACCTCGTAGCGAACCATATCCCTATCCACCAGTGAGTCATGAGCCGGATATGCAGGAATTGGCTGATGGCATCCGCGAACTGGGCTATTACCCATTCCACCTACCACTGGGATTAAAACTCAATGAAAGCGATCGCACTAAAAGTCCCTGTATTCGCTGCGATACCTTTGATGGATACCCCTGTTTGGTAGATGCAAAAGCCGATGCTGATGTTAACGCCATTCGTCCCAGCCGCGAAATGTATGCTAATTTCACCCTCTTAACTAATGCCAAAGTCTTACGGCTGCATACCAGTGAGTCGGGGCGAGAGGTTACGAGTGTAGAAACTGAAATTGCCGGAGAGTCACATTGGTTTGCAGGTGATATTGTAGTTGTTGCCTGTGGCTCTATCAACTCGGCTCTCTTGCTTTTACGCTCTGCTAATGACAAACATCCCAATGGATTGGCAAACAGTTCCGATCAGGTGGGGCGGAATTATATGAAACAGTTGGAAACTGCGATTGTTTCCATACATCTAAATGTAAATCGTGCCAACTATCAGAAAACGATCGCCGTCAACGATTTTTATTGGGGAGAGCCAGATTTTCCTTATCCCATGGGAATGGTACAAAATACGGGCAATGTCCTAGCTGATATGATTCCCGCAGAGGCTCCGCCGCTCATGGCTCCGTTTATTAAACTGATTCCTGAGTATGAGCGCCATTTGCTTGCTGAAAGATCAGTGGGCTGGTGGTTGCAAACAGAAGATTTACCAGACCCGAATAATCGGATTCGGGTAGTGGGTGACAAGACTTACATTGACTATACACTCAACAATACCGAAGCAGGCGATCGCTTAATCCATCGTTGGACATCTGTACTCAAGTCAATTCCTAACTCCGCTAAACACGTTCTGCCATTTAGTATTTATCCCCGCACTACTATACCAGAACAAGCAGTTGCCCATCAATGCGGTACTTGTCGATTTGGCACAGATCCTAAAACCTCAGTCCTTGACATCAATTGCCGTACCCATGATGTCGATAATCTTTATGTGGTTGATAGTAGTTTCTTTCCCTCAAATTCAGGTGCTAACCCAACATTAACAATTATGGCGAATGCATTGCGGGTTGGCGACCGCATAGCTGAACGCTTGAAATCAAAAGGAGGAACATGATGACAAACGATGAACAACAAATTAAACGACAAGACCAACCACAGATTGAATCTCAACAAATCAACTCAGATGCAACGGATTCTCATCCTATAGCTACAAGTTTAGGGGCTGTGGGAGGTGGCGTAGCAGGAGCCGCACTGGGTCGCTCAATTGCGGGTAAACTGGGTGCTGCGATCGGTGGGGTTGCAGGAGCGATCGCCGGTGGCGTAGCAGGTAATCAGCTAGTAGCGTACACTGAGGAATTCATTGAAGAACTCCAGCCGATAATTGGATTGCGATTAGGAGCCGATCACAAACCAATTGAACTACCCCGTCACTACACTTGGGAAGAACTACAGGCGCTGTCAAAATCCCAAGGTGGAGAAATCCAAGCTACCTAACCCAAAATGGTATAAAGCACCGTCCGAAAGCTTTAGTGCGTTTGGACTAATCTCCATAACGCACTCTACATATATATAGTTATATTTTTTCACACAATCAAATCAGATTGCCACTATATTGCCCTCAACTGAGAACCGCTATAACTTCTGAGATTTTTGTGCTACTAAGAAACACGACGTAATAGCATGAGAGAGCGGTCTGTAACTGGCACAGTTTGCTCACCCATAATCAATTTTCCTGAGTTAAGAAACCGAG
Organism: uncultured Nostoc sp.; assembly: GCF_937863485.1. Classification (GTDB taxonomy): domain Bacteria; phylum Cyanobacteriota; class Cyanobacteriia; order Cyanobacteriales; family Nostocaceae; genus Nostoc. The sequence continues at coordinate 22,702 of NZ_CALMFY010000174.1, forward strand.
ATTCGTTGGTGTCAATAATTATTTCCCATTCCCTGTCCTGGAAAACATTGGGTAAGGCAAACTCAATCGTTTCGTAGTGAGCATTAAAAAATAGCAGAAAGCTCTCATCAATAATACGTTCACCGCGAGGGCCAGGAGTAACAATGCCCTCGCCATTCAAGAAAATTTCCATAGCTTTGGCATAACTAACTAGCCACTGCTTTTGGGTCATTTCACTACCGTCGGCATTAAACCAACCAATATCACTAATACCCAAACCATGAATCGGACGGCCTTGAAACCACTTACGCCGGCGAAATGCTGGATGCTGATGACGAAAATTAATCAGTTGGCGGGTAAAGTCTAATAGTTCAGCATTAGACTTTTGTAAAGTCCAATCACGCCAGGAAAGTTCATTATCTTGGCAGTAGACATTGTTGTTACCCTTCTGACTAAAACCAATTTCATCTCCTCCTAGTAGCATGGGTATGCCTTGAGATAGCATTAAAGTTGCTAAAAAGTTGCGCCGCTGACGTTCCCGTAAGCGGATCACGTCTGGCTCATGGGTTTCTCCTTCTACACCGCAATTCCAAGATCGGTTATGGCTTTCTCCATCCCGGTTATCTTCGCCGTTGGCCTGATTATCCTTTTGGTTGTAGCTGACCAAATCATTGAGCGTGAAGCCATCATGAGCAGTGATGAAATTAATACTGGCACTGGGATTGCGCCCGTTTGCTTGGTAAAGATCAGGGCTACCAGTAAAACAGTAAGCAAATTGTCCGAGGCTATCATCCTCACCCCGCCAAAAATCCCGCACAGTATCACGATACCTCCCATTCCATTCAGACCAACGTAAAGGAAAATTGCCAACTTGATAACCGCCTTCTCCTAAATCCCAAGGTTCAGCAATCAGCTTCACATCTGCCAGAACTGGATCTTGATGAATAATATCAAAAAAAGCTGCGAGATTATCTACTTCATATAGTTCTCGCGCTAATGCCGAAGCTAAATCAAAGCGAAAGCCATCAACATGCATTTCTGTTACCCAATAGCGCAGACTATCCATGATTAACTTCAGAACTTGGGCATGACGTACATTCAGAGAGTTGCCGCAACCTGTGAAGTCCATGTGGTAACGAGAGTTATCTTTGATCAAGCGGTAGTACACACTATTATCGATGCCTCGCAGCGACAATGTTGGCCCTAAATGATTGCCTTCGCCAGTGTGGTTATAAACTACATCTAAAATTACTTCAATGCCAGCAAAGTGTAAGTCCTTTACCATCTGCTTAAACTCGGTCACTTGTTCTCCGAGTGAGCCACTAGCACTGTAACCGGAGTGGGGTGTGAAATAATTAATGGAATCGTAACCCCAATAGTTTTTCAGTCCTTTATCCACCAGAAATCCTGGAGAAGATAAAAAGTGATGTACAGGCATCAATTCTACAGATGTGATTCCTAGTTGTTGGAGATATTGAATTGCCGCTGGATGTCCCAGCCCTGCATAAGTACCACGTAATTCTTCTGGAATATCTGGGTGTAGCTTAGTAAAACCTTTAACGTGAGTTTCATAAATAATAGTTTCGTGCCACGGCCTACCAAGTGGTTTGTCATCTCCCCAATCAAAGGACTGATCAACAACAACACACTTTGGCATAATTTGGGCATTATCTAAATCGGAAAAAGCTAGGTCTTCTTCTGGTGCATCTAAAGAGTAGCCAAAAATAGCTGAACTCTCGTTAATTTCCCCATCAATTGCCTTGGCATAGGGATCAATTAGTAGTTTATTAGGGTTAAAGCGATGACCAGCTTCTGGGGCCCAATGGCCATGGACTCTAAACCCATAGCGTTGTCCAGGCCCCACTCCTGGTAAATAAGCGTGCCAAACAAAATTATTTTTTTCTGTTAAATGTAAGCGGATTTCCTGATCATCAGCATCAAACAAACAAAGTTCTACACCTGTTGCATTCTCGGAAAACAAAGCGAAGTTCGTGCCTTTGCCATCCCAACTAGCACCCAAGGGATATACATTTCCAGGCCATACAGATACATACATAAATGAAATACCAAAAGCTAATTTTACTTTTACTAACAAACTTGAAGATGTGTTGAATAGTAATTTCTGTAAGTTAATTTCAACATGAAAGCTAACAAATTTGAATTAAGCAAATCTTACCATAGAGCTTTTATAATTAAAAAGTCTTATCAGCAGATGACAAGGATTGGTTTTCATTTCCAGCTAGAAGAGAATTTTTGATATTGTCAATCGACGATATCAAGATTGAGAACCCCGTTATTACTACTTGACTCATAAATTCTCTAACAAGTTTATTTGCCAAATATTTCAATTCTAATAGTTTTATCAAAAATAGCGGACACCTACATCTACCAAAATGACGTAATTTATCTCAGTCAACGTGTAGATTTACTTAAAACATCTTTTGTGCATCTTTAATGTCAATTTTGAGATTAACTTACACAGTATTTTTGCTTAATGCATCTGTTAATACTCATAAAAAAGCACATTGAAACGAATATTGTTAGTACAACACGGCGTAAATAGAGCAACCATTTAAAAACCCTAAAAAGCCCATTCCGTAATACTTTTGGCTTTTGACTTTTGAATGAGTGACTTCTGCCTTGCGGTACTAGCTGGTTGTATCGCACTAGGAGTGATAATTATAAAACTAAAGCATGAGTGGCGATTGACGGTGGCAAGTAGTAGAGGCATCGCACTTACTGATTACATCTACTTTGCCACGCTCAATCTAATTAATTAGAGTTAAATATATTTAATAGTCTGTCAACAAAACTTGAAATTATTATGAACAGCCAACTTAATTTGCTAACAGCAAGCAAGTTACTAGCCCTAATTTTCTTGGTACTAGCCAACGGCTTTTTTGTGGCAGCAGAATTTGCCTTAGTCGTTTTACGTCGTAGTCGTGTCGAGCAGCTAGTTGCTGAAGAACATCCTCGGGCAAAGGCTTTACAACGTGCAGTCAACAACTTGGACTCTTATCTAGCAGCAACTCAACTTGGCGTTACTATGTCTTCTCTGGGCTTAGGTTGGATTGGAGAACCAGCACTAGCTGTAATCGTTGAGCCTGCTTTCCACTGGCTACCGAAATCCTTGGCCTTGTTGAGCGCCCATACCCTATCAGTGATTGTAGCATTCATAATCATTACCTGTCTCCATATCGTTTTGGGAGAATTAGCTCCTAAAAGTCTAGCACTTCAACGTACAGAAGGCACTGCCTTCGCTGTGATTAATCTGTTAGAACTATACTTAGCCATATTTCGCCCAGCTGTCGAGGGTTTGAATAATATCGGAAATTTCGTTCTCAAACTTATCGGCTTGCAACCAGGAAATGCCGAACAATTATTTCATTCTACTGAAGAATTGAAACTTTTAGTCGCAGCTAGTCATGAAGCAGGCTTATTGGGGTCAGCCGAACAAGATGTAGTGGAGCGAGTGTTTAGTATTGGCGATCGACGAGTTAGTGCGTTTATGACACCACGTACAGAGATAGAATGGCTTAACATTGATCAGCCGCTTGAAATAGTCCGCCATCAAGTCATCAAAAGTATGCATTATTTCTTTCCTGTTGGACAGGATAGCGTTGATAATTTATTAGGTGTTGTACAAACCAAAGAATTTTTAGCCCATAATCCAACTCAACCGATTGAATTGCAAGCCTTATTAAAACCAATCTTGTATGTGCCAGAAAGTATGAATGCTTTGAAACTCCTGGATTTATTTAAGAAATCTGGGACTCACATTGCCTTAATCGTGGACGAGTATGGTGTGACACAAGGTTTGGTTACACTCACTGACATTATAGAAGCGATTGTGGGTGATATCCCGTCGAGTGAAGATCTAACTGACCCTGAGATTGTACAACGCGAGGATGGATCTTGGTTGTTAGATGGACTATTGCCCATTGACGAGTTGAAAGAAATTCTCGACATCAAAAAGTTGCCACCACAGGCAGGAATCAACTATCAAACTTTAGGGGGTTTTATTGTGAACCAGCTTGGACATATTCCCTCTACTGCTGAATATTTTGAGTGGGCGGGACTACGTTTTGAAGTAATTGATATGGATGGGAACCGAGTTGATAAAGTGCTGGTTGCTCGTGTAAGCACTCATTTAAAGGCTGTCTGATTTTTAATTGATTTTATTTCCAAAGGAAGATGATTTGAATTCGGATATCTGTCTTAAGATAAATAGAATTTAACTGAGGTAACCATTAAAATGTCTGAGTTAGAAAAAACCACCTGACTCAGAGCAAAGATATGTTGGGTATACTTTGGGGAATTGTAGTTGTACTATTTGCTTTTTGGGCATTAGGATTCGCACTTCATATCGCTGGAAATTTAATTCATATAGTCTTAATTGTAGCCATAGCCCTTGCTATCTATAATTTTGCCAAAAGCCGTGCTATGTAGATGAATAAATGATCATACGTTCATGACTTTTAAGTCAGCGCTACCGCAATTGTAGGAAACGTAATGCAAGAGCGCTGTCATTTAATTGCTGGGATTTATAATTACGAAGTTCAAAAAGAAGCCTAAATTTCTCTTGGATTTAGTCAGCCCTCAACCATACCACAAAACTTTTTTGCAAGAGGTCTAGTTTTTACCGTCCTGTTTCACCTATCTGATCTGCATCGTCTGCTACTCCATTGCGAAAGCGTACTTCTAAACCGTGTTCTGGCTCCCAGTCACACTCAGCTATCAACTCAAAGGTAGCAATATGCAGGTCATACTCAACGTGGGGCGGCACATAGATATATGAGAAAGTGACCTGATCCCAGACCTGAATGGGATTAGCCAGCAGCGGCATTTCCTGATCTCCAATCATGTCACGATATACATCATAATTTTGCAGCACAATAGGAGCAGTGATGCGTAACACATCGGGTGGCAAGGCTAGAGCTTGCCGAATAGCTTCACGCTGAAGGGATGAAAGTTCCCCAATCTGCCCCTGTTCAAAATCCACACAAATCGGTACACGGCGATCGCCCAAAACAGCACATTGTACTAAAGTCCAGTAGTTATCTTCGATTCTCATCTCTCCAAACTCAGCATCGTAGTAACTCCTTGGGGGTTTTATCATCGAATTGGTACTACCTTTATTCATCAAAATTATGAAAAAATATGTTGATCTTGTTCATAATTAGATATTCTTGCTCAGGCCCTTAGCAGTAATAAAATGCCCGTATGCACAAGTTTAAATTTTATTTTGTGCATTTAAGCACACTTTGCCGTGGATGGCTTTACTTGAGGGCAAGTTAAACCAGATAACCGAATTTTGACTAAATAGCGTCATTTCGTCCAGATACTTTGGTTAGCGATGGAACGCACCTCGATCCGTGTAGGCAGGATTTCGTCCTGGTAGGAACGATCAGCCACGGTTTGCAATGCACGGATATCGTCATCGCTGACCGGGCGTAGCTCTCGCGCTCCGCGCTGGGTAATGGATTTGGAGGTATTCAGTGGCAAGCGCGACAGTTTCGCGTAAACCTGAGCATAGGCGTCTGGATTCGCGATCGCCCAATCATTGGCTTTGTTCAACCGCTTTAAAAAATCAGCGATCGCTGCCCGCTTGCCCGGATCGGCCAGGGCCTCATCGCTTGCAGTGATTAACGACAATCCACTGTTAATGCCCTTACCGTCGCGCAGCACCCGCCCACCATTTTCCTGTGCCACGTAGAAGTAGGGATCGAAGGTCGCCCACACTTCGATTTTCTTGGATGAGAAAGCCGCAGCCGCATCAGTCGGCAGCACGAATTTAACCGTTACGTCACTGCGTTTGAGACCAGCCTCTTCCAGCGCACCGTAAAGTTGGTATTGCGAGACACTGCCCCGCGCCGAGGATACTACCACAGTCTTACCCTTCAGGTCAGCTACGCCTTTGATGGGAGAATCAGCCTGAACGATGATGCCAAGTCCTTCGCCCTTGCTGACCCTGGTTGCAAGGATCTTCAGCGGTGTCTGACCTACGGCTGCGGCCAAAACTGGAAGATCGCCGGCGGGTGCGGTATCGACTGCACCCACACGCAGCGCCTCAAACAAAGGTGCTGCCCCCTGGAAGCTTGCCCATTTGTATTTATAAGGTACACCTTCAAGTACATTGGCGGCTTCAACAAGGGCCCGCGTGCCACTGACTTGATCGCCTAGCACCACAGTGACTTGCGACAGATCAACAGTTGCCGTTTTTTCCGGGCTGGCTAGCTGCCCACACCCATACAGTCCTAGCAAAGGGAGGAATGCAGCAAACAGCATAAGTGTTTTGTTGGCATGGTTGAATTGAATCATGTTTGACTCCTGCACTCCGATAGTTTTATGATTCCTGTTTTGTATGTTGACCCCAAGGTTCACGAGCGAAGATCCGATGTACCATCGGCTCAAAAAAAGTCAGCGGCAGAGTATCGTAGTTTGGATCAAATGATTCTTGATCCCACTTATGGCAGAACTCAGTGGTGCAGTCAAAGTAAGGATGACCTCGAAACTTTTCTCTAGCATGGCGATCGCGTCCTATATGATGCCAGAAATAATAGCCTTGGAAAATCCCATGATGTTCAACTATCCAATGCGTAGCTGGACTTACATAAGGTTTGAGGATGGCTGCTGCTAGCTGGGCGTGATTTCCGGGTGCTAGTAAATCTCCAATATCGTGAAGCAACGCAGCCACTACGACCTCTTCTTGTGCCTCATCCCGAAAAGCCCGTGTTGCTGTTTGTAGCGAATGCTGATAGCGATCAATCAGATTTCCTGGATAACTTTCTTGCAAGTCAACTAAAAGTGTTATGGCGCGATCTCCAACCTGATTCAACAAAGGCTTAGAGTGTTCCTGTAATAGAAAATAATCTTCTTTTGTTCCATCTGCCATTCGTGTATAGGTGGCAATAGGTCTTTCTGTAGATGAGTTTGACATTACATTCCTCCTAGTGTAAAGTTCAAAATTCTTTGTTTATCCAATGTGAGTTATTTTTTGCAACTTAGTACAGCATTTAATTAATTTGTAGCGAATTAAATTTGACAATATCTTACAGTTTAAATGCGTCTTAATGCAATGCCAATACGTCCCCCTACAATGCCAATGCATCTTGATGCAATGTTAATGGGTCCCTCTACAATGCCAATGCATCTTGATGCAATGTTAATGTGTCCCTCTACAATGCCAATGCATCTTAATGCAATGTTAATGTGTCCCTCTACAATGCCAATGCATCTTGATACAATGTTAATGTCTCCCTCTACAATGCCAATGCATCTTGATGCAATGTTAATGTGTCCCTCTACAATAAAAACGCTACGCTTTTAATGCAAAAATGTACTTAGTTAAGTGAACTGGGTTAAATTTTTTTACATTACTCAACCTATAAACTAATGGTATGACAGTAAACAAGGCAGTTGGCACATAGAGTGAAAGATAGTTACTCCAAATGACTCCAGTAGAGTAGCCTCACTCTGATTCGTATACCCTAAAACTTTCATATTAGCGGCCACACCTGCACGCACACCCAAAACACTATCTTCTACAACAGTGCAAGATGAAGGTTGAACTCCCATATTTTTAGCTGCATATAAGAATAAGTCAGGTGCTGGCTTCCAGCTTCCAATTTCATAGGAGCTAAAGATACGTCCTTCAAATCGAGGTAGTAAGTTAGTCACACGTAGAGCTAACTTAATTTTTTCTAGTGGGCCACTAGAAGCAACGCAGATAGGTAGATTGATTTCGTCTAAAGCCGCCTCTATCCCAACGACCGGAAGCAGTTCACGCTCGAATGCTTCGGCAGTGCGGGCACGAAGCTGAGTCACAAAATCTTGCGGCAATTTCTGCTCAAGCCTTTGCTCAATGACAGCAACACAATCAGCTATTTTGCAACCCTTGAATAATAAAATGGCTTCTTCAAGCTCCAACGTGAGTCCGAATTCTGCGGCAAATTGGACAAGAACGCGATTGCCCAATGTCTCGCTGTCTACTAATACTCCGTCACAGTCAAAAATAACCAGTTCTGTTGGCACTCGTATTATTGATTTTTGGTCAACTATAGTAATCCTATTTGAAGTTAATTAGGACTTACGCAAAATATCTCTCAAACTCTAATTTCTCCGTGCCCTTTGTGCCTCTGCGGTTCGTTATTCCGTAACTTGTGCGTAAGTCCTATTAATGAAAATTATCGAACCGCCAAGTCGCCAAAAGCGCCAAGGGAGAAACAGAAAAGTTCATAAATCTAGGATTAGCTTTTTCAAGGTGACTTGTAAAATCTCTTTTTTCTCTCTGCGCTCTTTGCGTCTGTGCGGTTAAAAAGTCTTTTGTTTAACCACAGAGAACACAGAGTCAACAGGTTAGAATAGGAGTTTCTTGAGCAAAATTTTTACCCACCTTGAAAGGGCTAGTCCTAAATCTATTCCCTATCATCTGTTACCTATTCCCTTACTTCTTCCCCAGTACCAGATATTGCTATGGGCGACTGGCAGAGGCGGTTGGGTACTGATGTCCTAAGATGGGATGGGGTGTGTAAGGTTCTTCAAGGAACTTGCGTTCTTCATCGGAAAGCTTCAAATCCACAGCCTCCACTGCTTCTTTGAGATGCTCTATCTTACTAGCACCAACAATCGGAGCCGTCACACCCGGTTGATGCAACAACCAAGCCAAGGCAATTTGTGTTGGTTTAACACCGCGTTTTTGGGCTAACTCTACGACGCGATCGACTATTTGGAAATCTGAATCTTGATAGTAGAGATTGTGAGCAAATTCATCGGTTTTAGCCCGCACAGTTTCCCCATAGCTTTGCTTGCTGCGATTTCCCGCCAGAAAGCCTCGTGCTAGAGGACTCCAGGGAATGATCCCAATTCCTTGATCTAGAGATAAAGGTATCACCTCTCTCTCTTCTTCTCGATAAACTAAGTTGTAGTGATTTTGAATAGATATAAAGCGAGTCCAGCCGTGTTTGTCAGCCGTGTAAAGGGCTTTGGCGAACTGCCATGCGTAAACACTTGAGATTCCTAAGTAACGAACTTTACCTGATTTGACTACATCATGCAGTGCCTCTAGGGTTTCCTCTATTGGTGTTTCGTAGTCCCAGCGATGAATTTGGTACAAATCGACGTAATCTGTTTGTAGCCGCCGCAATGAGGCATCAATGCCATCAAAAATATGTTTGCGAGACAGCCCTTGATCATTGGGGCCATCACCGATTTTATTGAAGACTTTGGTAGCAATGACAACTTGATCTCTTTTGGCAAAATCCTTAAGCGCCCGTCCCAAGATTTCTTCGCTGGCACCTAAAGAGTAAACATCGGCGGTGTCAAAGAAGTTAATCCCCAATTCCAAAGCTAGTTTAATAAACGGGCGACTCTCTTCTTCTTCTAATACCCATTCTCGCCATTTCCGAGAACCGTAGGTCATAGTACCCAGAGTAAGGCGTGATACTTTCAGTCCACTTTTTCCAAGATTTACGTATGTCGTCATACTGTTTGCTCTACTTTTTGATAACGTTGTGAAAGTTCTAAAGCAAGTTGAGAAGCTTGATTTGCTTCATCGATGTGTCCTAGCTGGCTGTAAGTATTAGCTAATTCCCGCTGAATCACTGGAATATTGCCACGGGCAGCATTGCGCTTTTCCAGGACATTCAAGGCTTTGTGATACTGCCGATCGCGAATCAGTGCATCAAGATAAATTTGCTCAAATAAATCTCGTTGAGCATGAGATCCACCCGTGGAGTATAAATCGGGTAACACTGGCTCTAGTTGAGCGATCGCCCTCTCCCAATCTCCACGAGCATGAGCAATCATCCCCCTAGCTGCTGGTACTCCTACCTCTAGCCAAGTACGCCGCACGTAGGGTAAAACTTTCTCTCCATGAGTTTGCATACTCTCTAACATCTGTGCGGCCCAGTCATCTTTACCACCCCGCACGAGTGCATAGATATATTGCAAATCCAGGAAGGCGAGGACGTGTTCGTGCAGCCGTGGTTGCAGGTAAGCAGCAAGTTTCTGCCAACGCGAACCGACATCTACACCGCGTAACTCTAGCCGCAATAATAATGCGATCGCATTAATCTGCTCGCGTCTATTGTCTTTTTCGGCACGTCCCCAAATGTTTCGGTCATAAATTTCTACTACCTTGGCAAAATTCTCTGCATCCAGGTAGTAAAGGGATGTGTGCCACCAAAGATGTCCGTAAAACACTGGGTTACCATATTCCCAGGTATCGCTGAGACTTTCCATTAAGGCGATCCCTTCATCTAAGCGCCCTTGAGTTTCTAACACATGAGCAAGGGCGTGGTGTGCCCAACGGTTATCTCGTTTCAGGGCGATCGCTTGCCTGGCATATGTTTCTGCTTCGGCTATTCGATGACACTCTTCTAGCCCAAAGGCCAACATACCGTAGATATACGGGTTGTGACGATTGGCGGCGAAAACTTTTTCGGCAATTCGCAACATCCCTTGACTGTTACCGGAATTTCTATAGTGGTATTGGGCAACATGCAACGAGGCTAAATCGCGGGGATAGCTATCAGCGATCGCTTCATGGTGGGCGATCGCTTGGGCAATATCTCGGTTTGCCCATGCTTCAATTGCAGCAACATAAAGTTTTTCGCGATCATTAGCGTGGGTGAGGTTTGCTTTTGCCGTATTTAGATAAGATGTCGCCTGAGTTAAGGCAACAGAGCCACCAGCAAACAGATAAAAGGCGGCAGCTTGAGCATTGGCGATCGCACAGGCTGGATCTGCCTCAACTGCTTTGAGAATAACTTGGGCATCGTTACCAACACTCAATAATTGATCGACAAAGCTATCGATGGCATTTACCGCTGCTGATGAGTCGGTAGTAATTTCGAGTTCAAATGCATCTTTTACCATTGGTTTCCCAGAGTATTGCACAGCTACAAGCATAACTTTGCAAAGCTAGGCTATAAACTACTGTATCTCAATCGGGTTATCGGAGTTAATAATGATTTGATTAAGAATTTTGTACAAATGCTCATGTGATGGCGATCGCTTTTCTCAAAATTAAGCAGTTTAGGAGTTGCGATCGCCTCTGAAAACGCCAAGACACACAACTACTTTTGTTGGTATTAGTTTTTTCCAGAAGTTATTTTTTCTCCTTCGTAAGCGAGAGCCTGATCACCTGCTTGGGCAAATGTCTGGGCGAGTTCAATTAGCTGTTGTCGCTCTTGATCATCAAAAATACCAGCCGGAGGAGGCATCCGTTTCTCTTTGATTTGGCGCACAGTTTCGTGCCGTAAAGAGATTGCCTGATTGGGATAACTCAGGATTAATAAAGGATTCTGCTTGCTAGCATTGTCAGGACTGTGGCAGACAACACAAGCATTCTGCCGCAGCTTGGCCTCAAATGCACGATAAGCAGCATCAACTTTGGCGACGTGTGGGTTTGATGGAGAAAATAAACGGGTATAGAGTGTCACATAGGGCTGCTTACCATGAGCATCAGTCCAAACCCACTTACCGTCCCATGCATGGTTTACCTTCGGGCGTTGTGGATCAACCACAGCTGAACGCAGCGCTCCTTTAAGCTTTCCCTGTTCTAGAAACAAAAGTAATTCAGTACTTTGCTGGTAGGAATTCCACTTTTTCGATGAGTGCCAAAACGGATAAGGATAAGCGCCAATATCAAACTGGTTGCGGAACTGGGTAGGAAGGTGGATGACAATTAAGTTGTTTACCTGTTCAATCTGGAGTTCAGCTTTGAACATAAAGGTAGCCAGGTAAATGCGACGCCAGACAAAGGGGTCAAATTCAGTTGTTTGACTATCTTTGATATTATAGTTGCCAACTTTGCTTTGAGCGCCCCAGAAAAATGGTGCGTTCATAGTGTCGCGCAGGGTTTTCAGCTGAGAGAGTTTTTGGGCGCACGAGTCGTAGGCAGCTAAATTTTTAACATCTGTGACAATGGGACAAGCAGCAATAATTTCTTTAGCTACTTTTTTCGCTAGTTCTATATCTGGCGATGTTTCTACTGCGGATACACTATTGTCTACGTTAGGTGCTTGTGGCGTGTAGATAAAGAGGGCAAGTGCTAAAACTATGCCTAAGAGGACAAAATGCGTAGGCGCAGCCCGCCGCAGGTATCGCGAGTAAAATTTCCGAAGATTAGGCATGATATAACCACTGACAAAATGCCAATTACCAAAGTGGGTATGGTACTTTTCTAAACAGTGAAAGTTTTAAATCGTGACTCTTGTGCCATCAAATTTGGTAAATGTGAAACCTTCAAATTTTTCGCGGAACGTTAGCTTTTCATCCTTAAGAATGCTGATGGCGATCGCTTCCCCAAGGGCCAACGACGCTGCTGCATCTGTGCGCCAGTGAATCCCCGCGCTATCACGACCCAAGCCAATATTTGTCGCCAGTTTGTTCAATTCGCCGCCCACCGTCAGGGGTGGCCCTTCATAGGGAATCAACTTGGTAGGATCTTGGGGATCGGGTACCACTGGATTCGGAATCACATAAGTTTCATCAAATAGCGCCTTCAAGATTGTGACGCTTGCACCTGCGGACACCGAAGCGCCCCCTGGATAAGAAGAGTGCAACGGTGATCCTTCGGGATAGGCTTGCGGTAGCAGATAGGATTTGTTTTTGCTGAAGAAGCGATCGAGTGCTTCTGACTTGAAAACTTCAGGGTGAATCGGATGGTTCGTTTTATTCACCTTGTTGTTGTGAACCAACCCACCATAAGCCTCCGCTCGCAGACGACGGTGAACATAGTATTTTTGCCAATAAGCCGCTCTAATTGCATGTGGACTAACCCAAGCGATCAGAGATTGTGAATATCCTGGGCCAAATGTCCCAGAACCACTTGCTTGAGTCTTCGATTTGTTATAGGGATTACCGGGATTGTAAGGTGAGCCAACGCCACCAGCTAGGAGGTCATCCTTGACTGGCTTGGCGAGTAGAATTAAAGCAGCATTTGTATAGACGGGTGGTGGCGTGTGGGCAATCTCTGACTGGTCGCGCCCATTGATAAAGTAGCGACGGGTCGAGTCAAACTTAATCGTTCGACCAGATTCGCCACCATTTTGTACTACTAACCACTCGTCATAGTTGGTTTGGAAACTGTTTTCGGGAATAGCTAGGGGAACACGGTTAAGTTGAGCATAACTATGTGTTCCTGCGGGCACAGGACGCAGTAAAAACTGGGATACGTATGGCCCCACATCTACCCCTGGTAAAGTGTGGTAAGCCGTTCGACCAGAGGCATCAACGTAAATCGCGGTGCCTCGAAATAGGAGTTCAGGTGTAACCCGTCCGTTCTGTTTAGGCCCTTTAAATGCTGACAACCGATTCAGATCCTGAACTGCTGCCAGAATCAGCGGGTTAGTTGTATCATTGCGGAACTCGCTAAAGGGTACATCCTGCAACAGTTGTTGCCAAGCAATTTCGAGGAATTCAGCCCCCTGCTCTGCACTATCGAGGGTGGGTGGCACTGGAATCGCCAATTGGCAAGTATTCACCCCACTCAAGCTAATTGCTAATGGAGTCAGCGGTTGTACCAGCTTCCGTTTGCCGCCCAGGATGATCTTTTCATACTCGTTGGGATCACCGGAGTTCAGCGCATTAATCAAAGATTGATAAGCCTTCAAATCCACTTCGCCCAGCTGGTTATGGGGCAATCCTCGTGTATCCGTGGCAATTTTATTGGCGTACTTCGCTTCATCTTTGTTGGTAGGATGAGGAGGAATGGGAATTTCCCGATTAACTTTGGCTGCTGTTGTACGTACTTGAAAAGCTCTCTCAGGTAAGTTGCCATAGTTAGACTTTGCAGCAGGTTCCTGGGCCTGGACAACATTTCTTCCTTTCTTCAAGGAAAGGGATGAGCTGAAAACCCCTGCCAAAAGACTAGCTGCACTAAACAAACCGGCGCGACCGAGAAATAAACGTCTACTGCCGCGACCGAGGAATAATCTTCTACTACCTGCGCTAGTTTGAGATTGCTTAGTTTTTGTTATTTCACTATGAGCCTGAGCATTTTTTTCAGAATCTTGATCAGAATTGGGATCTGCTTGCATCTAAGTTGTTCTCCACTGACAAAAAATAATTCAAAAATCCAGCCATCAGGAAATACATGAGCGGCTAAAAGCTAGAATGACTTTGAGCCACACATGGAATACCCACCTCTAGAAAAAGAGGGCAATCTCACTAAATTTGGTATGGAATTTAGGGTTGTTCTACTAGAAGGTATCTTGCACTGGAGATGCTTCTCCTGACAGTCATTTAGGTATTTAGTGCTAATATTCAAGCTTTCATCACATGGCTATTACACTTCCGTAGTCTTAATCAGTCCTATAGCGTGTTGCCAGGATTCAAGGGTCGCTATATTAGCTGTACTTTCTTCCAGTCAAACTGTTATAACCCTGTAAGTCTATCAACTTACCGTATTTTAAGATGTTAAATCAGACTTTCTCACAAACGGTGATCAAAATCAAGAGGTTTTTACAATAAACTTAGCAAGAGCGTGAAAGCCCCGGAGGAATTACGCCAGTGCAACATGGGGAGTGAGGAAATAAATTTTCATGCCCTCGTTGTGGGCGAATCGTCCGTGGGGGTCTAGCTCGAAAAGACCTTGTTTTTTGCTGCTAGCTGTGTGATACTTTCGTTTAATTTAGAAAATCACATAAATCTCTTACAAAAGGAAAAAAATGATGATATTCAAGAGATTTAGAACGTGGGTTTTCTTGATTGGATTAGCACTATTGACGTTTGTATTTGTCGCTTGTGCTACTGGTAATAAAACTGCTTCACAAGCACCAGAAAAAATAACAATTGCCTATCAACCTGGAATTAATTACGCTAATCTACTTATCGTCAAGCAGCAGAAAATTTTAGAAAAACAATTTCCCAAGACACAATTTCAATGGCAATAATTATCGAATGGTGCAGCTATTAGGGATGGAATTATCGCTAATCAAATACAAGTTGGTGCAGGTGGTCCTGGGTCGTTTCTCGTAGGTTGGGATAAAGGCGTGGGCTGGAAAATATTAGCTTCACTTAACTATAGTGAGTTTTGGCTAATAACGAAAAACCCCAATATCAAAAGTCTCAAAGATTTCAAGCCAGGAATGAAAATTGGTTTACCATCTCTAGATGGGGTACAGGCAATTGGACTGCGGAAGGTGGCACAAAAAGACTTAGGAAATCCCACAGCACTTGATCAAAACCTGCAAGTGATTGCTCATCCTTTAGGGTTACAGTCTCTATTAACAGGTCAAATTGATGCACATTTTACAACACCACCTTTTGAATTTCAGGAAGTTGAAAAAGGTGGTAGGGTAATTATTAAAAGCTCTGATATTTTTGGTAAAACTAGCATAGCAAGTGTATTTACGACTGAAAAATTTTACAATCAATATCCGGAGTTTGGGAAAGCTTTGTATACCGCAATTGCGGATGCTACTAAACTCGTGAATGAAAAAACTGATGAAGCAGCCAAAATTCTCTCAGAAATAGATAGTGGAAAAGTTTCACAGGAGCAATATAAAAAGTGGCTCAATAATCAGGCCGTGGCATACGGTATTGAGCCAAGAGCCTTCCTCAAATGTGGAGCATTTATGCATGAAATCGGCATGTTAAATAAGCAGCCCAAATCGATTGATGAATTGATTTTACCACCGCTTAAAGGTGCTGGGGGAGATTAAATTCATGGTTAATTTAGAATCGTTAATAGTAGCAAAAAATGTCCATATTAACTACAGCGAAGGTAAGAATAAATTTCTGGCTGTGGAAAATGTTAGCTTTGCTGTCAAACCAGGAGAAAAGTTTGTAATTATTGGGCCATCGGGTTGTGGAAAGAGTACGCTGTTAAAGGCGATCGCTGGTTTTGAGTCTATCAGTAGCGGAGAATTACTGATGGCAGGTAAACGCATCTCTGTTCCCGGCCCAGATAGGATCGTTGTCTTTCAGGATTTTGAACAACTCCTACCTTGGCAGACTGTGGTGCAAAATGTTGTTTATGCCCTTGAGACTACAGGTAAAGCTGCTGGTAAAGCCGCCATTGCTGAAGCTGTAAGATATCTCGACTTAGTGGGAGTCTCAGCAGCTGTCAATAAGTATCCCCATCAGTTATCAGGAGGGATGAAACAACGGGTAGCGATCGCCCGCGCTTTGGCTGTCAAACCTCAAGTTATCCTGATGGATGAGCCTTTTGCTACTTTGGATGCGCTGACGCGGACTCAACTGCAATACGAACTCAATACTATTTGGCAAAATACAGGGTTGACAATCATTTTAATCACCCATTCCATACAAGAAGCTGTTTACCTGGGACATCGAGTTTTAGTGATGACAGCAGTACCTGGAACTGTCAAAGAAATTGTTGATACCGCAGAGATTAATGACATCAACACTAAAAAGTTTGTCGAAGTTGCTGCCTATTTAGAAAGTTTACTCGTCAATGATTCCCGTCGTGAGGCTTTTCGAGTATGAAATTTGTGACTCGAACAACAGCAAATTCCAATAAATTTGAGAAGTTATATTCTTCACTCAAAGCCAGTAGTACTTTCAGGCGCGGAGCAATTTTTTGCGGTCTATTGATTTTTTGGCAATTATATGTCTGGATTACTCAGGTTCCCGCCTTACTCATTCCTGGGCCAATAGCAGTCCTAGAAGTACTGTGGCGCGACTTACTGAGTCAAAAACTGCTGCAAGCAACACTCAGTACTTTGTCTGTGTTATCTATTGGTATGGTCTTGGGTGTGATTGTAGGTACGGCTTTAGCAGCTTTTGCCAAAGTTTCTCGTTTTGGTCAAGATTTGCTAATTGTGATGAGTTCGATGCTGAATCCCTTACCTGCGATCGCTATTTTACCCCTAGTGATCATTTGGTTTGGGTTCACTTCTGTTTCTCTGATCGTAGTTACTGCCCATGCTACAACTTGGCCTATTGCCTTGAATACAGAAATGGGACTGAGTACCATCAACCCAACGGTTCTGATGGTGGGGAAAAACCTCGGTCTAGATGGTTTCAGACTAATTCGAGAAATTATGCTCCCTGCTGCATTGCCTCACATCTTAACAGGCTTGAGAACTGCTTGGGCTTTTGGTTGGCGCACTGTGATTGCATCTGAGTTAGTCTTCGGTTCAGGGGGTGCTACTAGCGGTTTGGGATGGCAGATTAATAACAGTCGCTACTTCCTGCAAACCGATCGCGTATTTGCCGGATTAGTGGTGATTGCAATTTTGGGTTTAGCTGTCGATTATATTTTTCGATTAATTGAAATTAAAACAGTGCAAAAATGGGGTATGAAACGTAGTTAAACTTGGGTTTTGATGAAGTATCAAAGGCAATTGTTGTTGAAAGGTCGAGTTGAGAGAATTAGGCGACGCCGATAGCGAAGCGTTAGCGAGTCTTCGAGCGTCATAGCCTGTCGTAGACATCGCTTCCAGACAAAATCCAATCAAAGCGGATTTAGCCTTTACTTGACTGTGGAAGTAAGCCCAACTCTGCGTAAATTGGATGCACTATCTTTCTGATTTGGGGCAGTTGTCTACTAAAGAAATATGCTCCTAAAATGCAACAAATTCCGCCAAATAATAAAGCATTGGTAACACCCAGATGACCTGCCAATGCCCCAAAAAATAAATTACCAAAAGGCAAGATTCCTAAAAAACCAGTTGTAAATAGACTAGTTACTCTACCCCTTTTATTTTCATCAAGAAGAATTGATTGCATAAAATTATTTATTGAAGCCAGAGTTAGAGTATTATTCATACCTATAATAAACATGAATATTAGACAAATCTCTAAATTGGTTGACCGAGAAAAAACTATTAAACCTAAACCTAGAATTGCAGCAGAGCTTGCTATAATTTTTCCCAATCCTATGACATTTTTTCTAGAGATCAGATAAATACCTGAAACTATAGAACCAAGCGCCGAAGCTGTCATCAAAAAGCCCATAGTTTCAGCGTTACCCTTCAAAACTTCTTGAGCAAAAATTGGCACTAAATTGACATAAGTCATTCCCATAAAACAGATAATAATTTGTAATATCAATAAATATTTAATTGGCAAAAATTCGTATGCATAAACAAACCCTTCTTTGAGGTTTTCCCAAATTTGCGATTTTTGAATCAAGGAATTATTTATAATTGGGTTTACTTTGACAGTTAAGATTGCAGATAGAAAAGGTAGATAACTAATACTATCTACTAAAAAACAAGAAGCTGTACCAGATCTAGCAATTAGGAAACCCCCAATCATCGGACTAACAAACTTCGCTGTATTAATCAAGAATGAATGGCAAGCAATCGCACTATAAGTATCTGATTTCTTATCTAAAAGTCTGGGAATAATTACCTGACGTGCTGGTAAATCAAAAGCTTTTACCGTTCCCTGAAGCGTACCGATGATAATAATCCATGCAACATTGATGTTCCCACTAAGAGTTAGAAATGTTAGTGTAGAAGATAGTAAAATAGATACTAGCTGAGTAGTTAATAGGACATATCGTAAGTTCCAGCGATCTAGTAATACTCCTATCAAAGGAGTAATAATCAAGCCCATAGCTTGATTTGTAAATCCAGCCACACCAACTAATACAGCCGAATTAGTTATTTGATAAACTAGCCATACCAAAGCAATTTGAGTCATCCAAGACCCAAAAAAAGATAAGCTTTCTCCGATAACGAAACAAGAAAAATTTACGGATTTCAACGCAGATGGAAGTTCAAAAGAAACAAAGTTTAGCTTGCTTTTTTGGAAGTTTTCTCTATTACTTGGTATCATGAATGTTTACCTGTTTAAAAATTGTTGCAGCCCTGTTTTTTCAAAATAGACTTTACTTGAAAATATGAACTAGTGGTTTGTAATGAGTGATTTATTACTAAATTTCACGGACTATAGCTGAATGGCGCTAAGTTAAGATACAGCCCTTGCCCTGACTGGTTAAGAGCCTTGAGGCTCTTAACCAGTCAGGGAGGCAGCAGCCCACAGGAATACATTCCCAGTCTTAAGACTCTTAACGAGGTGACACAAGCCTTTGGGCTTTTCCTTTAACCCATTACGCTTGGAGAAGATAATTTGCACGGACGAGGATATTAGTAGAGACATTGCATTGCAACGTCTCTACTATTTTTTTGATGGAGTTTTAGCAGACTTACATATTACCAGCCCTGAAAGAGTATTAGCAAAGCTTAATGTTTGTAACACAGAAAGTTTGTATGCTTAGTATTACAACAAAAAAATAGCGACAGTATGACTAGAATATGTATTATACCATGTCTGGTCGAATACCCACAATTCTTACAAATCAACCCCCAACCCCTACCGCCAAGCAGCAAAGGTTTGGGGTGGTTGATTTTAAATTAAGCACAGGTGAGATCATAGCCAAGCTCGGTCGTATTGAACAGGCCAGAGTTTATCGTGTCCCAGTTGTTTGGCTGCCAGATGTGGCCAGTAAGGATTGCGGAGTAGTTCACGTCCTAACAGCACTATATCAGCTACTTCTGTGCGAATAATCTCGTCAGCTTGCTCAGGGGATGTAATTAAGCCCACGGCTCCTGCATGGATATTGGCTTCGCGGCGGATGCGTTCGGCAAACTCAGTCTGATAACCAGGTTTAATTGGTATATTGATGCCCGGTATAATACCGCCCGATGAAGTATCGATGAGATCAACTCCTAGAGACTTGAGTTTGTCACTTAAAGCGATACTTTGCTCAATGTCCCAACCCTTATCTACCCAATCAGTGGCAGAAATACGTACCCACAGTGGATATGTCTCAGGCCAAACCTCTCGGACTGCTTGAACAACTTCTCTGAGCAGACGAGTCCGGTTTTCAAAGCTGCCACCATAATCATCTTGCCGTTGGTTAGAAAGAGGTGAGAGAAACTGGTGCAGTAGATAACCGTGGGCAGCATGGATTTCAACTACCTTGAAACCAGCTTCCAGAGAACGTTTGGTAGCTTCGACAAAGGCTTCAATAACTTGTTGAATTCCCTGAAGACTTAGGGCTTCTGGAACTGGGCTATCTTTGCTAAAGGCGATCGCACTACTCGAAACCAAGGGACGCCAACCTTCCTGAGATTCATCTAGCGCTTTTCCTCCCTTACTGGGTTTAGCAGTGCTGGCTTTTCTACCTGCATGAGCAAGTTGAATACCTGCAACAGCTCCGAAGTTATGAATCAATGCCACAGTTTTGGCTAAAGTTTCAATATGTGCATCTGACCAGATTCCCAAATCTTGGGGGCTAATGCGTCCGCGAGGTTCTACAGCTGCTGCTTCTGTTATCACTATACCTGCACCGCCAACTGCGCGAGAAGCTAGATGAATAACGTGCCAATCATTAGCATATCCATTTGTACTGGAATATTGACACATCGGTGAAACAGCGATGCGGTTGCGAAAGGTAACTTCACGAATCTTGAATGGTTCAAACAGGTGTGCCATTAATATTGATTCCTTCTCTTGTTAGGTGAAAGAAATTGGGGACGAATTTGCAGCATGAACTCGAATTTGCATTAAACAGCTGGAGATTTTCTGTTACGTACACTGAAATGAGCGATAAACGCCACAGCCAACAAAAAGAATCCCAAGCCACAAACGCCGTTCCATTGCCACAATCCCCAGGTATAAGTACCAAGAAAAGAGCCGAGTGCGCCGCCAGTGTAGTTAGTTACCATGTACACCGTATTCAAACGGCTCTCAGCATTTGGAACTAAGTTGTAGACGCGGATTTGGTTTGAAACGTAACCAGTGTGCATTCCCAAGTCAAGAAAAAGCATCCCTAATATAAGACCCATCAAATGAGTTCCACCAGCTATCCAAAGGATGACAAAAGCTGATAGAGATAGAGCAACAGCTATTCCAACTAAAATTCTGGGGCCTCGCTTATCTGCTACCCGTCCAACAATGGGGGTGGTAAAAACGCCAATTAAGCCAACTAAGCCAAATAGACCTGCAACTCGACTGTCGTAATTATACGCGGGAGATTCCAGCAGAAAAACTAGAGTCACCCACGTAGCATTAAAGGCTGCAAATACTAGTGCAACGTTCAGCGCCGCTTCACGTAATACAGGCTGCTCACGAACGAGTTGTACAAGACTCTGCATTAGTTGCTGATACGACAGTGGAGACGAAGGCTTACTCTGAGGTATCCGCCCTTGGATGACCAAAGCTAAGACAAGCATCACACCTGCTGAGATGCCATATACGGCTCGCCAACCGAGATATTCCCCAATTATCCCACTGACTGAACGGGCAAGGAGGACGCTGAGGATCATACCACTGAGTAGCGTTCCGATCGCTTTACCTCGCTCTGAGGGGTGTGTCAGATGGGCGACGAGTGGAATAATTAGATGTGCCACTATGCTACAGAAACCAACTACGAAACTCGACACAGATAACCAAACGAGATTGGGAACTGTAGCCTCCACCACCAAGGCACAGGCCAGCAAACTTAGCATAGTGACAATTAACCAGCGGCGTTCCATCATGTCGCCCAAAGGAACTAACAACAATAGCCCCACTGCATAACCAGTTTGGGTGAGAGTGGGAATAAATCCTACCTGCTGGACAGAGATATTCAAGCTACGTCCCATATTAGCCAGTAGCGGCTGATTGTAGTAGACATTGGCCACTGCTAAACCACAAGCGATCGCTAAAGCTAAAACGGTACTTCGCTGCGTCAGCGAATTGCTATCAGTGGTAACAGCGTGCTCTTTAGAACTCATTAATATGCACCAAAATATTGAATAGTAGCTTAAATACTTGTTGAATTACTAGAGTCCTGATCAGGACTTGGATGAATCGGCTGATCATCAGGCTTTTGGCTCTGCAATTCCCAGATATCGTCTTTTCCTAGTTCTTGATCCACTAATAACTGTAGATGATCTGGTAATTTAGTTGTTTGCCAAATTGACCAAATTTCTCCACAGCATAATTCATTTTCAATTTTTCCGAAATACATGGCTTTATTCTCCAACTAATGTGACAACTTAAGTTTAGTAACTCGTAATTTAGGAAAGATGAAGTATAAGATTTTCATCTTTGATTCTTTCACCATCTTTAAAATACAGGTACTATTCGCCCCTGATACTGCTTGTTAATAAAATCTCTAACTTGTGGATCGTGAAGAAGTTTGTCTAGCTTCTGAATTTTTGGTTTATTTTCTCGACCCTGTAATGTAACTAATGCCAAAGCATACTTTGTATCTTTAGCTGTCTCCTGTCCCATCGATTGCGGTGTTATTCCTGCTAGAGCAACAATTTGAGCCGAGGAACCAATGAAGTCTACATTATTAATAGCTCGAACTACTTGGACTCCTTCTACTTCCTTGATTCGCAAGTTTTTGGGATTCTGGGCTATGTCTCTTAGAGTTACAAATTCTTTGGTATTTTCCTTAAGTTTTATTAAGCCATTACTTGCCAGTAACCTCAGTCCTCGGTCATTATTAATCACATCATTGGCAATTGTGACAGTGGCATTCTGGGGAACCTCATTCACAGATTTAAGGCTTTTTGAGAAAAGACCGAGTGTGCTTAAGGAAACTAGATTTAATAGGACTAAATTGATTTTGAGTTCCTTGACAGCATTATTCATGAAAGGTCGATGTTGAAAAAAATTGGCATCGATTACTTTGTCTCTTAAAGCTGTATTCGGTTGTATCCAGTCATTAAAAGTCACAACTTTTACTTCTAATCCTTCCTGAGGTGCTAGTTTTGTATTTACAAACTTCAAAATATCTTCAGATATGATTCCCGTCACCCCGACTTGAATGACTTACCTGCTATTGGACAATCTGATTGCATACTACGGTAAATTTATAAATTTAATGTAGTAAAAACGATAAGATTTGCATAGATGAAGATAAAAAACAAGGGTAAAGGCATACAGTTCCAAGCCTCTACAGCCGATTTATGTGGCAGAACGGGTTGCCGTAAAGCCTGGGAAAACTGGCTATCGGGATAATCTGCTGGACTAGCGATCGCAGCACCTGTTTTAAGAAAAGTAGTGTCAATTGCAGTCATAGTTTGGTCTAATTTTTGATTTAAATTTGGTAATTGACTATTTGCATCAACAAATGATTACAAATTACGTAGCTTGCTTCTCGCCGGAGGCGAGTATTACGAATTACGGATTGCTAATGCACTTCCACTTCAAACTCTGATTCGTGTAAATATTTCAAGGCTTGAGTCACCTTTGCTCGCTCTAGTTCGATGTGAAACTGACCAACACGGCGATCGCCTACGGTTTCGACGCTACCGCTGAGGATATTAATATCAACATCAAAACATCGGCTGACTTGCTTGTTCTCCGGCAAAGGCGATCGTTGCTAGCATTCCCGGCTGGCCATTGCCGCTTTCCGTTGTTCTGGGTCAGGTGGGACATACCAAACACCAGTACCAGAAGGTGCTGTTGCTCCACTCGTACCGCAGTAGCCTTTGTCTATAAGTACCACTCTTACCCCTTGAGCAGCTGCATTCCAAGCCGCCCAAGTTGCTGACGGACCACCGCCTATGACTAGAACATCAGTCTCTAAATTTAGTTGCGAAATAGAACTATTGCTTGACTCAGATTGATATGCACTCACGATTACATCTCCTAACTTATTGAATTGGGCACTTGTACTGAGCATCTCGACAACTCTTAGAGACGCTACGCGTAGCAAGATCCCCGTAGGGGTACGCTCGATAGAGCTGGCGTCGTAAAGCCTGCGGCATAGCTACGCCCTAAGCGGCAGCCTCTGGTAGAGTTGTATTGGGCATTTCTTCCCTGCCCCCTGCTCCCTCCCCTATCCCTTTGCAGCCACAAGTTCTAACGATTGCACTCGTGGCATTATCTCCTCGGAAAAACGCCTCATCTCAGTCGCAAACGGCTGAAATTGCAGCATAAAGGTGCCGATTCCCACCCTGGAAAAGTCGGCAATGCGACCAGCCACGGTGTCATAGCTACCAACTAAGCCAGCAGCTGTGCCACCGTTACTTCCCACGCCAGGGTACTTGGCCAAATTCTTGAACATCACCACTTCGGAATCGACTCCTTTGAGCAGCTCTGAGCGATCGTCTTGTGCTATTACCATTGCCTTCAAGTTGTGATATTCTTCTTGGGCTTCTTCGTCTGTGGGTCGAGCAATCACAAATGCGGACATCGCAAAGCCCAGAGGCTTGGAATGAGAACGCGGCTGTTTAGCAACCTGAGCAATGGTTTCTCGGATCACTTCTATAGGACGACCATTGAGAAAAAATACATCTGCCTCTTTTGCCGCTAATGCCTGCGCTGGTTCTGATTCACCTCCCACATACACACGCGGATGAGGATTGGCCACGGGACGAGGATTGAAGCTTAGGTCACTGATGTGAAAATAATCTTCTTGAAAGTTAACTCTTTCTCCACTCCACAGGGCCTTTACCACTCTTATCCACTCGTCGGAATAGCGGTAACGCTGATCGTGGGGAAGAAAAGATATGCCTGATTTCTCCATTTCTGGTTTAAACCAGGCACTTACCAAGTTGATCGCAAAACGCCCACCACTAATTGCATCAATGCCTAATGCCATCTTCGCTAAGATTGCTGGATGAAAAAGTAAAGGCTTTACAGCGGCAATAATTTCGATTGAATTTGTTGCTTCGGCAAGGGCTGCTGCTGCCGTCCAAGTTTCCAGCTGATCTAATTGTTGATTTCTGGGATTAATAATGTGTTCTGCGATCAAAGTTGTAGTAAACCCGCACCGTTCAGCCAACTGAAGGAGATCCTTAGCTCGTGAGTAACTGGCATCACGAGGTTCAAGAGGGTGGTTCATTACGCCGCAGTTGCCGTAAACAGGAATCCAGATCCCGTAGCGTGGCTTAGACATAGCTTTCAAGAACCCTTGTAATAGACGCTAAAAGTTTACTTGGCACTAAATTTTGAGTTTATTGGCTAACCCAGATAATTTGCTGCTTAATCTACGGCAATCCGATTAATTTACCGTAGTATATAGTTATGAGATTTACATAGATTGTGCTAAAAAACAAGAGTTTATTAAAATTTATTGATATTACTCAGACAGAGAGTTGGGTCTGTGGCGAAAACTTTCTCAAAAATAATAAAGGACAAGTATAATTCTTGTCCTCAATGGTTAAAATAACAGATTCTGCGTCGAATGCGTTAGATGAACTTAATTCTCTGTAGTCATGGGTGCGTAAAATTGCAAGCGACCGATGCCGAGAAATTGACCAGCGGTTTGCTTACCAGAGGGAAAAGCCTTCACACCAAATAAATAGACGCCATCATAAAAAGGATTGCGGTAAGTTTGCAGACCAATAGTAACCGTCTTTCCTGGTGGTATAGGGGTGTCAAAAGTTACTATGAAAGTCTGTTGTTTGTTGTCAGCTTTCACAGCTTTGAGTGCCAACTTTGAACCTTGGCTATTACGTGTGCCTTCAAAAGCAAAAGTATCTTTCTGATTGAATTCAATATCTTCAGTCCCCTCAATCTGATTAAAAGTAACCTGCTGCAACGGTTCCCCAGCTGTCACTGGCACTTCCAGAGTGAAATAGTATGTCGTATTCGGAACACTTGTATCGCTGTATGGAGTGCTGGCACTAACTAAACGTGGTGGTTGGGCAAAGGCGATCGTGCCATTGCTTAAGGTAACTGCATTGGCTACCGAATGAGGTAGTAAATATAGTCCAGTGCTAACAACAAATAGAGTACTAAAAAAATTAGTAACGTATTTCATAATTTATATTTTTACCTCAATGACTTTTATCTAAGACTCAATAATTTGAGTCTTGCTTCAAATACCCATATTTAAACCTGAGCAAATGAATGACTACAGCCTCTCAAATCAGCAACTTTAATCAAGTTCGCTGACTATTTATTAGGCTATTTTGCTGTAATTCTAGCACGCAATTTTTAATTGTCTATAAATAAAAGACAGATAGTTAAATTTAAATATAACTAGTAATTTTGCCATAATTTTTATTAGTAAATTCCCTCGGAAGCCGATGATTTTACTGGGCTATGACTAAACGTAAACACACTCATCTCGATACATTTACCGTAGTTTTAATAAATGCATATATCTAGAAATTGATATATTTACCGTAGTTTAAATAATAAATTTCCATAAAAGTAAATTTATCAATTGAATTACATATCAATAAGGTTATTTAAGTAATAATTTTTAAATTATACTAAAATACTAAAATACACTGATTTATAATGATTTAATTCCTTTAAAAGACACAAATTTAGCAGATTTAGATTAGTGATTTTCCCTAAAAATACAATAAGTAATCAAGCGAACATGATATTAGAAGGGCGGTTATAAACCGCAGCTACATAGACAAAACCCACCTTCCCTACGGGACGCTGCGCGAACGTGGGTTTCAAAGCCTGTATTTTTCATGCTTTCCGTCTCAGCAGACTACCCACAAGGAACGCTTTACCTACGTTTGTGTAGCCGCGAATTCTATGAGACTGCTGGTCAATTGACAAGGGGTTTAACCCCCCACCCCTAAAACTTTAGTTTTGCGTTGGCTTTCCCGCCCTGCAATAAATTCAACGCACTAAAATTCCAGAAATTTCAGATGGATTGAAGCTAATGGGTTAGACCCCGTATCAATTCGCCAACAGTCTCATTCTATTCACTCTAGACAATTAGGAAGTAGGGAATGGGAAGTAAAGGCAGGGTAAGATCAAACTATCCCTGATAAATGCTGCATCTTTAGCTTCCGCCTCTATTAGGCAAAATCCCTATTAGGAATAGAAACGCCGTAATCGCCTTCGTAAATTCCACGGAGAAAAATTGCAATTAACCAAACTCCCTCTTTGCCTAAAACAGAAGGAGTTATTCTGGAAAATTTAAAGTTAAATTATAAAAACGCACTTCGTACCACATCAAAGTGACTTTTTGCTTTTGTAGTAAAACAATCATGTCAATTGTCGTAGTAACTTATGAGTGATGACATTATGGGACGGAATGACAACAGCCATTCTAAAAATTTCATATTGCCTCGGTCACTGATATTCATCCAAAATAGTTCACTGGGGGTTCGTTATACCAATTCTGTATGAAGATGCGCCAAACTATATGAGGAACGAACTGCATACTCCTACGGAGAAGCAAGCTACGCGCAGCCTCTTGTAGAGTTGAACGCATAGACACATACTCCTACGGAGAAGCAAGCTACGCGGAGCGTCTTGTAGAGTTGTGGCTGACCGCAGGGTAGGACACAAAGAAACAAATGCGATCGCTTCAACTTACTCGCGTACAGTGGCTTTTCTTCTGCATCAGACATAATCTTCAAGACTCAGTTAATCATCTCATCAGTTTCACATTTGATTGATTTTGTCAAGTCCTTTTCAAAAATCAACTCCAGGCGATCGCCCCCAATTCAAATATTTGATTTTATATGCTAATACACCAAATTTTCGCCTTTAAGTTCTTCTTTCGCTAAAGCCAATGCTTGATGAGCATTTTTAAACTTTGTTTCATCTGTAAATTTATTACCAAAACACTTTAAATAAGCTTCTAGATACCTAATACGTAAGCGTGGATCAGCCGGACTTTCAAGAAAGGGGAGGTCAGCTTCAACCATAAACCGGATAGCCAACAAAGGGATAGGGCTACGAAGTGGACGAAAGTTTGGGTTGTGCAGACCAGGACTTTCATTACGTTTATGAAATTCTCCTATCATCAGTCCTGACTCAACAAACAAAGGTTTAAGTTTTTGTTGGACACTATCTATTAGCTTACAAGCATCTTCTATATGAACATCAGGAAATATAAGTAAAAAAGCTCTATTTATTGCCAATTCCTGCTCTTTAACTTCCATCTCAAGAAAGATATCTCGGTAGCGCACAACAACTTTTTCTAATTGTTCTAGATACAAATCTTTTGTATGAATAACCGCCAAACGAATACTATTTGACTTGAGAGAGTGAGGTACAAAAGGGCAAACTACACCCGGTCTTCCTAAGTTAGGATGAGGTCTTGCTAAAAAACTTTTCACCCACTCCAGAATTTCAAGTAAGTAAGGAAGGTCTTCGTATTGCTGGAGTTGTTTGATTTCAAGAGGTGTATAGAGTTGCATAAGCTTGAGTAAAATTAAATAATAGTTTAATTATGAATTCAAAATTCTTTTTACAATATTAAGTGTCTGAAATCCAATTATTATCTAAGAAAACAAAACAAGCTTTGATATTTTTTGGTTCATCTGTGGCTTGTAGTAGATAAAAATGCTCTAGTATTTTTGTGAGTTTTAAAATAATTATGCTAATAAATACACAAATTTGTTTTCACACTAAGCAACTTGTGTTCATTTATTTTTGGCATTTTAGCTTGATACTACATATGTATTGTCCAGTAGATGCTCCTACTTTTTTTTATACTCTCAAGTTTCTATTATTTTTAGCTAAAATATTATAAAGTTTATGTCTAAATAATTATTTTTAATGTAAAAATTTAGTATTGTTTTAACAGCACCTATAGGCTTAATATCAAGTTAATAGAATTTTAACTAGATAAAATTTATGTCTAAATAGTTATTTTTACTGTAAAAATTTAGTAGTGATTCTACAGCAACTATATGCTTAACATTAAAAAGTATAAAGTTATACAATTAAAATATAAAAAATTAAATCCAATTTTATAAGCTGTATATTACTTAAGTTGACGTAAAAATTTGTCGTTGGGATAAGTTAGAAAGCAGGAGGGAAGAGGGTTTTAGCCTAGTTCATCAATATAGACATAGTTTGGTTTTATTGTGCTAACTGACTTATCTACTAATCGTAGGGGAGGCAGGATGAGCAGCGGCTTCTGCCGTTTTCCGTATCCCTACTCTTAGTTCTAAGCGGAGGAAACCTCTACTCAGACAACTTTGGGCAATAGACTGGCTCTCTTACAAAATTGGATATTTTTTTAATTGGAAGTCACTTATTTCTCAACAAATTCTTTCACCACTGCCATAGCATCAGGAGGAATCTGTGTAATTAGGCGAAATGGAAATGCGGCAGTTGAAGCAAACTGGGCATAATCTGATGTCAGAAAGATAGCGTAGTTTTTAGCTTCTGGAGTCATCTGTGCAGCAAACGCCAAAGCTATAGCTTTAACGTACTTGCGAACATCTGCTGCTTGTTCACCCACAACTTCACCGCCACTGATTGGTGTATTCGGTTGTCCTATCTGATCCAAAGTCTTACTGGGGTCTTTTACACTCAGATGAGTACCCCCAACTATGCCAACTAGCCATTTGGGAGATGGGATTTTGTTAAATCCTATAATCTGTTCAGTTAAAGCTGGGGTGGTTTTATCTGCGGAACCTGCTAACACTAGGGTAGGAACTTGCACTTTAGTTAACCCAGTTTCGCCAAAAATCAGAGAAGTTGTCGGATTGAGAGCGATCGCCTGTTTTATTCTGGTATCCCGTAGTTGATAGCTATTTTCTGGTAGTTCTTGAGCGATGCACTGCATAGCTTCTCCCAGACTCAAGATAGTCAAGTTCTTTTTGCACCGTTGTTTGAGATGTTCCAGTTGGAACTCTGCTCCAGCAAGTGCTAAAGCTGTACTACCACCAAAAGAATAGCCAATAACCATCGCTTTATTGGTTGCAAGTTTCCCTTGAAGCGGATTATTAGCTGTTTGATTGAGCTTTTCTAATTCGTCGAGAACAAAACTAATATCTTGAGGGCGATTCAAAAACTCCTGAGGCTTCATAACTCTGGTTTTGCCTTGAAATGCGAAGTTTATATTTGCCTCATTACTACCGGGATGTTCTAAAGCTGCTACCACATAACCGTGGGATGCTAAATGTTCTGCTAGGTAACGCAAGTCCGTGCGGACTGACCCAAAGCCGTGAGAAAATACAATTACAGGTTTATTGGCAGTTGCAGCAGTTGACCAGTAAATATCAACTGGAATTTGGCGAGCGCGCTTTTGGTCATTCAGGCTTAAGTTGAGTATTTTTACTTGAGCTATTCCTGGTTGGCTAGGATCAAAAGGGAAAGGAATCTGCGGTGTTTTCGGGTCGAGTTGGGGAGAGATGTCTGACGACAAGCCGCTATGCGTCAACGCTAGCATAAATTGCTGGGTACGCCAAAAAGCTGTGTTCAAACTCCTTGTAACTATAAAAGCCTGTGGCAAATTAATTTCTAGGCGTTTACTGGGATAAGCAGCGATAAAACTCAGTATAGAAAGACCCTGCGGTGCAGTAGAGCCTAATACCAATCCTGCTCTAAGTGCTTGTACCCCAGCTTTGTCTTTTCGGGCTAAGGCCGTAGCGAAGTCATTGAGAATAGTTGTGCCAATCTGAGTATTAACTAACTTATTAACAGTGACAACACTCATCGGTACATTCATGCCCAGCGCCCCCAAGAAAAAGCGGCGTTGTTGTTCAGATAATTTTTTAACGTAAGGCTGCAAACTCCCAGACAATTTCCCAGTTTTTGCAGCCTTTTGCAACTCAGCAAGGGAGATGGATTCTGTAAATAAACCCAAACGCACAACAACTGTGTCAGCCGCAATCGCCGAAGTATTTGCCCCAAACTGTGTCAGTACAATTGCGCTAAAGAAACCCGCAACTGTCTTAATATTTCCCCAACTTTTTCCCACAAACTTTTATACCAATTGTTACTTACGGGAATATAACCAATATTTGTGTATTTGACTACTCTATTAATTGTCTAGAAACAAAAGCAAATTTTTTCTTGAATTTAATGGCGATGTCTAAGGGCGGGCTATGACGCTCGAACGCAAGAGCGTGTCGCAGACAAGACTCGCTCTAAGCGTCGCTTTTATATCCAGGACTTACGCAAAATCATGAAAAAACGAACCGCAAAGGACGCAAAGGACACAAAGGAATAAGGTTTCAGAGAGTTATTGCGTAAGTCCTAATATCCTCAAAGCATCTGCTAATGCGAACAGAGCCACATCAAAAGCAACGAATTGTAAAATTCATCACAGCTAAAAATTTGAGCATAAATCGGTGTTTACAGCCACAAAAGTCCGATTGTTTCTCAACTAAGT
Organism: uncultured Nostoc sp.; assembly: GCF_937863485.1. Lineage (GTDB taxonomy): Bacteria > Cyanobacteriota > Cyanobacteriia > Cyanobacteriales > Nostocaceae > Nostoc. The sequence continues at coordinate 53,663 of NZ_CALMFY010000174.1, forward strand.
TTAATACTGTAACGAAGCTCTAAAACAGGGTAAGCGATGCCTGCGGCGGTAAACTACGCATCTCCAATCTGCACTTTTTGTGAACTGATATCTTAAGTGCAATTTTTTTTGACAGGAAACTTTAACCGAGCGCTGAATGTTTTGTCTTTGCCCCTTAGCTTGCTGCTGTGGCTGCACAATCATTACTCATCAAATACCAGCTGCATCAACAATTTTTCTTGGCTTTATGCGTCACAGACTCCGCTATATTTTAATTTTGCTGCTCTCCCTGAGTATTATTACATTTTACTGGCCTGTGAATAATTCTGATTGCAATTCCAAGGCGATTCTTGCATCAAAAACTACAAAATTCCAAGTACATGCTACTAAGGTTATTGTTCAGCCGTGGCTTGGTCGTCACCATATATATGGAATCTTTATGATTCCTGATAAATACAAACAAGCTCAATTTTTTGTGTTAACAGTTAAAGGTGCTGGCAGTTACTGTTCAAAACAATTTGGTTATCAAAAAAACTTTAATGATATCTTTGCTGAACCAGGAACTTATCTGCTAAGGAAGTTTATTAGAACTCGAACAGCTCTGCGGCTGATTCTCCAAGGTTTGTATTCTCAGATCAATGATAAACAGAACTGGACGTTGACTTTCCCTGAACTAAAAGTTGGTCAACATAATTCGTAATTATAGCCCCATGCCTGTTCGTACAGCGTGTCGTAGGCAAATAAGTAATGAATAAATTTATTTTTTCATTACAGCTATTTTCAGGTAAATAGGCCACGCCCTATGTGCACAGCATTGCTGTGTGCCTACAACATATGTGGTTCAAAGAAATGAAAACTGCTGTAATAAATTAAGTCACTCTGTCCCTGAATTGATTAATTACGAATTAGGAATTATTTACTCAGCTTGGTGGTTGAGTTTCCAAAACCTCATTTTTCTCTAACAAGGCAGTAGTAGCATTGATTACAATCTGTGCTGCTCCTGTGAAAAACGATCGCTCGATAGTCGCTGGAACATCGCTAGGTTTATGATAGTGGGGAGTCCGTAAATTTGCGGTATCTGTCACCAGCACAGCGCCCACACCCTGATACCAAAATGGTGCATGGTCGCTGCGTAGGGTGTCTGGTGTCAGTAAACCTTTAAAAGGAATTGGTAGTGTTAGGACTGGTGGCAAATTTGATTCCTGTTTATTCAGAGCGGTTGAGCGGAACATCTGTGAGCTTTGAAAGGCATTTAGCAAAGGCAAATGTTCTGTATCACCGACTACTGCCAAAAAGTCGCCCTTGTCGCTAGGTGGGGTAACAGGCAATCCGGCAGGGTATTTTTGACATCCAGGAGTGTAACATGCATAACCTACCATATCCATAACGATCGCTCCGCCCAAGTTTTGCAAGCGTGGTGTCTTGCTAACGAAAGCCTGACTACCTAAAAGTCCTGCTTCCTCTTTGTCAAAAAAAGCTAGCTGTAACGTCCGTGGGGTGGGACGGGAACCTAGCAACCGAGCAACTTCCAGCACCACGGCTACACCACTGGCGTTATCATCAGCACCAGGGGATAAGGGAACAGTGTCGTAATGCGCTCCTACGAGAATTGCTTTAGCGGCTTTGTTAGTTCCTGGGCGTTCGGCAAAAATATTCACACCGTCAGAGAACTTTTCTAATTTGGGCTTCCAGCCTAATTTTCTCAGTTCAGTTGTGATATAAGTGCGAGTAAGCGATCGCTCTGTTGTTGTATAGCGCTGAAAATTCAACTTTTGTATATGGATTAACAGCTTGTCACTAGACACTTGCAGGGTACTGTCAACTTCCTTTGACTCTAGCTGTGGTTGGCGTGTTTCCACTGGAATGCTTTGAACAATTGCTGGTGACGGACGCTGTTCAAAAAACGTACTACCTCTGCTACCCACCACCGCAACTGCCATCAGCACCAACAGCATCAGCCAAATCCATTTTCTCATGTGATTTATCCTTGGCTTTCAGACTTAGGGTAGCGCAAATCCACAGGTATAACTTTCCAAGATTGCTAGGAAGGGTTTAATATTTTGGTTCCCTAAATTCTTAAATAAGCCTGCAAAGTCACTTTGCAATAAGTTTAATTGTCTATTTTAAGACAATTTTCTTTAAACCAATCTGCTATCGACTCTTGAGTCTCTTGATCAGTTGAAAGTCTTTTTATCATTAATACAACTTCTTTTTCTGGCACTTCTAAAGAATAACCGTTCAATATCAGAAAGGTAGCCATCGAAACGAAAGCTACTCTTTTATTGCCATCTATAAATGCATGATTTTTTACAAATTCAAAAGCATAAGCAGCAGCTAACTCAAAAACAGTTGGTGTAGGTTCACCATAAGCAAATAAATTTTTAGGTCTATCTAAACTAGCTAAAAGCAGATTTCTATCTCTTATACCTATAAGTCCGCCGTGTTCTGCTAGTTGTTCTTCGTGCATCGTTTTAATGACTGCCTCACTCAACCAAAAAATCTCATTCACTTAGCTAGCTCACGAAGTGCATTCCTATACTTAATGCTTACTTTTTGATAAGCTTCCATAGCCTTTTCAAATTCAGACTTGTAATGTGTTGTTTGAGGATTCCGAGAATGTTTCGTAACTAAAAATACCCCATTCTTACTATGTCTAAACTTTAGACTTTGAAAAGATGGTATCAATTTGTTTTTGATCTTACGAAGTCTTAAGGTTTGCATGATAAACTCAAAAGTAGTGGTTAGAATTTAGAAGATACAAATGTTGACGGTAATCCTCAATTAAGTTTTGGTTAATCAGTTACTATACTATAAATTATTTGTGCAAGAGGTTTCTTTTACTTTACAGATTGACTCTTATGACAGAACATTCATGTTGATCCTTGTTGCAATGGTCTTAGCAAGATGTCCCAAAAATACTCAGCAGCTCCTTGTTGAGACAATAATTTATTTACATTCTGTTGGCTTGCAAAGAAAGCCATTCCCAAAGGTTGCAGAAAAAGAGCGTATCCATCATCAACTATAGACATAGATTCATTAATACTATTGTCACTTCCTGAAGCATTTGAGGAATATGCAATATCGTTTCCATAAAGATGGCTACTTCCTCTTATCCAAATTCGACATTGAGTAGCTTTCTTTCCCCCAATGTAGACAATAGCCGAAAAATGATTTGCATCTATACGTTTAAAATGTGTACCTACTTCTGGATTTCGCTTGGATAATTCAGCAAGTGAATTCTCAAAAAAGTTGGCTATGTATTCAAACAATTCCTCTACAAATTGATCTCTGTCTCGATCCGAGAATGTTTGGCGAATACGCAGATTGCTCGATCTTGGTATATCCAAAATTTGTGGTTTGACAGCAGAACCGTAACTTATGCTTGGTGGCGTGGAATTCTGACGGAGTTGTAAGCGAGTAATTGTCCGTTTTACAGCGTTGACTACTTCAAGAAAAGCATCGTCTTGATCGGGGAATTTTGTGATAGGCTTGCCATCAGTTGGCATGACCAAGAGCCTGCCAAATGGCGCACTGGGCCAATCGCATGGACGCAGGATGACTGGTATAATGTGAGATTCTCCTTGCTCATGCTTTTTCATCGCACGTTGCATCTCAATGTCATAACAATAATTGGAAGCTAGAAAATCTGAACTGACTAATAAAAGGATGATGTCTGCTTCTTCTAAGTTTTTGCTTACTGCCTTATCAAATTCCTCACCAGCAGTTATTCGCCGATCATGTCACGTCTCAATGAAACCTTGCCTTTTTAGCATAGCAAGATGAACTTCCAGCTTATCGCGCAGGGTTTCATCCCGATGTGAATAAGAGAAAAAAACTGTAGCCATTCGACAATTATTAATCAAAGGCAGGTATTTACTTATGATTAATACCTTTATATCTTATAACAGTACAAAAGAACTAATTTCCGAAAGTAAACATCAAGTTTGACAGTTCGTCTTTTGACACAGAGCGCAACTTCACTTACAGTGCCCCACTAGAGGAGTGCTGAGTACTGAGCAAAGAAGAAGAGAAAAGAATTTATTCTTAATTCTTCAAAATCTTTATTCTGACACTCAGGACTCATGACTCAGAACTCAGGAATTTTTTTATGGTAGATTTGTTGCTGATCACAATCCTGGGGTTCCTGGGGAGTTTTGGACATTGCTTTGGGATGTGTGGCCCTCTAACAGTGGCGTTTTCCCTGTCTCATCAGCCGAAAATTCCACAAAAAGCTTCCTTGGGACGGACATCAACCTTAGAAAAGTCCGACACTTGGCAACAGCAATTAAAATTTCATCTTTTGCTAAACCTGGGGCGGATGTTGAGCTATGCTCTAGTCGGTGCTGGGATTGGGGCGCTGGGTTCGGTATTGCTGCAAGGTGGACAACTAGCGGGTGTTGGCAGCGACTTCCGGCGCTGGATGGCAATTATAACTGGTGTAATGCTGATTTGGTTTGGCTTAGGACAAGTAAAACCCGATTTGCTGCCGCGCATTCCCGTGTTACACCCCTTATTACAAGGTAGTTTACACGATCGCCTCAGCACAGGAATGGTTAAGCTTTCCTTCAAAACCAAATGGTGGACGCCAATGCTTCTAGGAATGACTTGGGGTTTAATGCCCTGTGGTTTCCTATATGCTGCCCAAATTAAAGCCGCTGAAACTGGCAATTTATGGATGGGTGGGGCAACTATGCTGGCTTTTGGCTTGGGAACTCTGCCCACAATGCTAGGTGTAGGCGTTTCCACATCATTGGTAAGTAAAGACAGGCGCAGTCAGTTGTTTCGATTAGGCGGTTGGGTAACACTCACCATTGGCGTCATCACCTTGTTGCGGACTGGTGACACAATGGTAGATTACACCGGACACGCCGCTTTATTTTGCTTAATCTTGGCGCTAATTGCGCGTCCTATTAGTGGGTTGTGGGCTTCACCACTGCGTTATCGCCGCGCCTTGGGGGTGGGAGCTTTTGTGCTTTCTGTGGTTCATACCGCCCACATGATAGAACACTCATTGCAATGGAATTTTGCCGCCTTTGATTTTATGCCACAAGAATTTCAGTGGGGTATGGCTGCGGGTGCTGTAGCATTGGTATTAATGTCCCCCGCCGCTTTTACGAGTTGGGAATCCTTGCAGAAATCTTTGGGCAAGCGTTGGCGACAGATTCATCTATTGGGTGTGCCAGCCTTGCTCTTGAGTGCCATTCATGCTGTGTTGATTGGTTCCCATTACTTGGGTTCCTTGCAATCAACTTGGGGAAATAAATTAGCGGCAGTATTGATGGGAATTATTACCTTCAGTGTCTTGCTAGTGCGATCGCGCTTTTTTTGGTCAAAGTTAGCCGTAGAAAAGTTTTATGTTCCCCCAACTAAATCGCGGTAAATCATCTTTGTTTTCTGGCTCCATCCCAACGAGTCAAAAACAGAGACGTTACCCGCTCAAAGGCATTTCCTGGCATCAAGGAACAATAAAGTATTTATTATTCCTGAGTTGCTTAGTCATCTCAATAACTAATCTTTACCCGGCTGCTGCTCATCAGGTGGAAGTAGCTGGAGATGTCGGTGGCACCCTCCACGTTGAACCAAATGATAACCCCCAGGCTGGAGAACCAAGCCAAGTCTGGTTTGCACTTACCCGCAGAGGTGGAAGGGTGATTCCCCTGTCACAGTGTAATTGTCAGTTGGCTGTTTATGCCGAACCCTATGCAGCCGGAGAGCCACCACTCCTAGAACCACAGTTAGAATCTGTGGCAGCTGAACGCTATAAAGGCATCCCAGGTGCGGAAGTTGTCTTTCCCAAGGCAGGTATTTATGAGTTGCAACTAAATGGTAAACCAGTCTCTGGGGGAAGATTCAAACCGTTTAAGTTCAAATTTGAAGTTACTGTGGCAGGTGGATCTACAGATACTACACGAAGCCTGCGAGATGTCAATGGGGATTTAGTAGAGGGTGAATCTCAGAAATTCCCAATTTGGGCGATCGCACTTCCAATCTTCGCATTTATCGCCATCTTAGTTGTTGTACTCCAAAGTATGAGAGGCGGTAGGGAGTAGGAGAGTGGGAAGGGAGACAAGGAAGCAATTTTTCTTCCTTGTCCCCCTTGTGCCAATGAAAGCACAGGGGTGTGCCACAATCCAAGAAATATTAATTACTTATGAACAAGCGACTTATTGATTATGTTCGAGAGATTGATACTGGTTCGGAAGAAATTTTAAGCAGTGAATTTCGCTCGAAGAATACAACGCTGACATTAGAGTTAAGCTAAAGTTCATCCAAAATTCATGTTCAATGTCATCAAATCTACTTATGTCGCTTTTGATGCCACTGCCACGCATGAGCAACAATATCTTTTATGGAAAGGTACTGAGGTTGCCAGCCTAAGATTGTTCTGGCTTTTTCGCTGGTGCCAATCAGAATTGGGGGATCGCCAGGACGGCGATCGCGTTCTTCGACTGGTATCGAAATTCCTGTCACCTGTTCGGCAGCTGCAATGACTTCTCTGACGGAGAAGCCGCTGCCATTACCTAAATTGAAAACTTCGCTATCGCCACCTTTTAATAAATATTCCAATCCCAAAATATGGGCATCTGCTAAGTCATTAACATGAATATAATCTCGAATACAAGTACCATCGGGCGTAGGGTAATCGATGCCGAAAATTGAGATGGATTCTCGTTTGCCTAAAGCTGTCATCAGCACCAAGGGAATCAAATGGGTTTCTGGGTTATGATCCTCGCCAAGCAAGCCACTGGGATTAGCACCAGCAGCATTAAAATAGCGGAAACGTACTGATTGGAAACCGTAAGCAACATCAAAATCAGAAAGAATCCGCTCTACCATTAGCTTTGTAGCGCCATAGGGATTAATCGGATTTTGGGGATGCGTTTCTGGAATGGGTACAAATTCCGGTACACCATAGGTGGCACAGGTAGAAGAGAAGACAAATTTATTCACAGATGCTGTCAGCATCGCTTCTAACAGAGTCAAAGTACCAACAACGTTATTGCGGTAATATTTAACTGGGTCAGTCACCGATTCTCCTACGTAGGCGTATGCAGAAAAGTGCATCACAGCGGCAATATCGCGGGTTTTAAATAGGTGATCTAGCAAGGCGCGATCGCCTGTATCCCCTACTATCAGTTCTACTTGTAAAACTTTTTCTACCAGGTCACGATGCCCATAGACCAGATTATCAAGGATGACAACGTTATAACCCGCTTGCTTCAAAGCAAGCACTGTATGAGAACCAATATATCCAGCTCCCCCCGTTACCAAAATGGTAGGCTTTCCAGACGACATAGTTTTTCCTTTTGAGTGGATTACTCAATTAATTTAGTTTACCGATGCCACATTACTCTTCTGGAAAATTATAAATAATAGACGCAGTGTCAAAAAATTGCACTAAAATCACTACGACGGTAGTCTTTGGGTGTGAGGTTTGAAGTATTTTAAGTCAAACAGTGCGATTACAATTTGACAATAAAATAAATCCATTTCCCGAAACCTCTAGGTTGACCCTTACGGGTGACGCTCCTAGCGTCGCGATCGCTAAGAAGTTGCCAGTTGTTTTATGCCGGGAAACCATACATAGCAGTTCTTTTTGGGGAGCCACTTCTTCAACTAGGGTTCTCCCGGTTGAAGAAGTAGCGTGGAAACCCCGATCAAAGCGGACTGCCTCACCACCACACTGGCTCACCGCACCAGAAAATTTGAGAGTTAATCTATGTTTCTATTGCTAAGTCGGGTACTGCTGTGGCTGCTGATTGGCACTATCGTATATTCTCTGTTCCAGCGATTTTATCCCTCTGGAAGTTTTGTCGGGCGATTGATCTTAGTCGTTATTCTAGTAATCATAGCCCTATCATTTGTTAACCCCAATGAACCAGCTGTAGCCTCGTTGTCGAGGATGCTGTCTTTTCCACTCAAGCCTCTAGGAGCCTCTGTTTTAATGATGATTTTTGCAGCTCAGAGAATCAAAGGAGGCGGGATAGACAAACCAGGTGGATACTTGGTAGGTTGGGCACTGACGATTTTGCTGTTAGCAAGTACACCAGCAGTCGCCTATTTACTTTATAGGGCACCTCTAGCAATGGCAGGTGAAACCTATGTAGCAACTGCTGCACCAACATCTGGGATACTGGTGGCATTAGGACAACAAACCACCGCAGCAAACATTTCAGATGTGACAGACGATCGCATTCTTTCTTATAATTTGAGAGTGCCTCCCTACCTATTACAAGGAAGTCCTCAAGATATTCGCGCCCGCGGTTTACGACTTGAAGACTTTGTACCGAATGCGGAAACATTGCAATTGACAACCAGAACTTGGGAAAATTATCTCTTTGAAATTTACAGGTTCTTGCGTGTTCAGCGGTAATAAAGTTAAAAAAGTAAAACTACAAAAGGTCACAATGCCACGCCCTAGTACCGCAAGGCGGAAGTTAAAAATCACTCATTCAAAAGTCAAAAGAATTATATTCCGGGCTTTTGCGCCATTTTTAATGGTTGGTTTATTTGCGCCGTGCTGTACTAGTAGCTGGATTAATTTAGGCTGGGAAAGCCACCAGAATACCAAGAGTTTAAGTAGACGTTACCATTCGGCTTTGGGCGAAAGGGAACGGCAATAACTATCAGTTGAAAGAGGTAACAAAAGCTTAATTTATAAGCGATATTCCCTCTACATAGCTGCCCTCTTGGACTAGCAGTTAATCTAGGATGATAAAGTTGCAAAATTGCTTTAATGGCAAAATCTCGACGAATCGCTAAACTCAGTGCTTACCTACGACCCCATTGGCGGGAAACGTCCTTAGGAATTCTCGCTTTGTTGTCTGTCAATGCACTGGGCGTTTATATTCCTTGGTTGATTCGTGCTGGTGTTGACAAACTTTCGACAACCTTCAGCTGGAACCAAATCCTACATTATGTAGTAATCATTGTCTTGCTCAGTTCGGCAATGTGGCTAATGCGGATGGCATCCCGCATTTGGCTATTTGGGGTGGGGCGTCAGGTGGAATTTGACCTCAAACAACGGATTTTTGAACACTTACTCAAGCTGGAGCCAGCTTATTTTGCCAGTAATACTGCTGGCGATTTGATTAATCGGGCTACCAGTGATGTGGACAATATTAAGCGGTTATTGGGTTTTGCAGTTTTGAGTTTGGCAAATACGGTGTTTGCCTACGCCCTAACACTGCCAGTAATGCTGGCGATTAGTGTGGATCTCACACTAGCCTCTCTGGCAGTGTACCCTTTTATGTTCTTGTTAGTGAGTTTGTTTAGCGATCGCTTACGCAAACAACAAGCAGCAGTCCAAGAGCAACTCTCTGACATCAGCGAACTCATCCAAGAGGATATCAGTGGCATTGCTTTAATTAAAATCTATGCCCAAGAAGCAAACGAGCGGCGAGCCTTTGCTAAAAAAAATCAGCAGCTATTGACTGCTAACCTGGAACTGGCAAAACTCCGAAATACACTGTTTCCGCTAATTGGCGGACTAGCCAATGTCAGTTCACTAGTTATCATCTGGCTAGGAGTAGGGCGGATGTCTTCTGGGACCCTTCAGGTTGGCGACTTTTTAGCACTGTTAATTTATGTAGAGCGTCTAGTTTTTCCTACTGCTCTTTTAGGATTCACAATTACTGCCTACCAACGGGGTGAAGTTAGTATCGATAGGCTTGAATCTATTCTCTCTGTCACACCGAAAATTCAAGACAGAGCCGATGCCATACATCTACCAGTGGCTGAACTTAAAGGGGAACTGACAGCTAAAAATCTCACCTACAATTACCCTGGTTCTACTACTCCAGCTTTAGAAAATGTTAACTTTACCATTACTCCGGGAGAAACCGTGGCAATTGTTGGGGCCATTGGTTCGGGTAAATCTACTTTGGCGAATGCTTTGCCGCGCTTGTTGGATATTGAATCAGAACAATTGTTTTTAGATGGGCTGGATATTACTAAGATAGCTTTGGCTTCTTTACGAGGTGCGATCGCCTACGTTCCTCAAGATAGCTTTCTATTTAGCACTACAATCAAAAATAATATCCGCTACGGTGACCCAATTAGCGAACAAGAGCAAGTAGAATCTGTCGCTCAACTTGCCCAAATTGAATCAGAAATTAACAATTTTCCCCAGCAATACGAAACTCTTGTTGGTGAACGCGGTATTACTCTTTCTGGTGGTCAACGACAACGGACTGCCTTGGCTAGAGCGATGCTGGTCAATGCGCCAGTGTTAATTTTAGATGATGCCCTCTCTAGTGTGGATAATCAAACAGCCACACAAATCCTCAAAAATCTCTCTGGTGGTACTGAACGCAAAACAGTAATTTTCATTACTCATCAATTATCGGCAGCGGCAGCTGCTGACCGAATTTTTGTAATGGAAAAGGGAAGAATTGTTCAGATAGGCAATCATTCACAACTGGTGCAACAGCAGGGTCTATACAGAACTTTGTGGAGCCAACATCAAGTTGAGGAATTACTGCACTAATACAACATTTAACCTTAAGGACAATTTCTTATGCAGCGTGTATAATTTATCATTCAATATTTGATAAATTATCTCGTTTATGCTGGAATTTTTACAAAATTTTTTTACTGATAGCTCATTTATTCCACATGGACATTGTTACCTCTGGAAGCCGAGTTTAGTGTGGCTAAACATCTTCTCAGATTCTCTGATTGCTTTGGTGTATTATTCTATTCCCATCGCCCTTGTTTACTTTGTCCACATGCGAAAGGATTTCCCTTTCAAATGGATACTTTTATTATTTGGAGCTTTTATCGTCTCTTGTGGTACAACTCATGTGATGGATGTATGGACACTTTGGCATCCAACTTACTGGCTGTCCACTTTCATCAAACTTATTACGGCTATTGTCTCACTATATACAGCGATCGCACTGTTACCCATCATTCCCCAGGCTTTGGCTTTGCCAAGTCCGGCAGAACTAGAAGCAGCTAACTGTCAACTAAAACTTACCTTAAAGGAACTTGAAAATACGCAAGCTCAACTGATTCAAACTGAAAAAATGTCTTCATTGGGGCAATTAGTTGCGGGTATTGCTCATGAAATTAATAATCCTGTGAGTTTTATTGAGGGTAATATCGTTATTGTCAATGAATATATTAGAGATTTACTCAATTTGATTACGTTTTCTCAAGAATGCAATTACCATTTAGTATCAGAAATTCAAGCTTATATTGAAGAAATCGACCTTGATTTTATTAAAGAAGACTTACCGAAAATCTTATCTTCCATGAGAATGGGAGTTGAGCGCATCTCCAAGCTAGTTTTATCTTTGCGGAACTTTTCACGGCTAGATGAAGCGGGAAAAAAAGAAGTTGATGTCCACGAAGGTCTTGATAGCACTCTCTTAATTTTACAAAATCGTTTGGAAGCTAAAGGAAATCATCCAGATATTCAAGTTATAAAAGAATACGGCAACTTGCCTAAAGTCGAGTGCTATCCTGGACAACTCAATCAAGTATTTATGAATATCCTGAATAATTCTATTGATACTTTGAAAGAATCAATAACTGGTTGTCATTTGTTAGTGGACAATGTAAAAATAACTCGCAACCAACAACTGACAGCTAAGAATCTCCAGATTCGCATTTACACTGAGGTTTTAGACAGTAATCAAGTGATAATTCGGATTGCTGATAATGGCTGTGGGATGACAGAAGAAATAATGCAAAAAATATTTGATCCATTTTTTACAACTAAACCTGTTGGTTCGGGTACAGGTTTAGGGATGTCGATTAGCTACCAAATTATCAACAAGCATGGTGGTCAACTCAAGTGTATTTCTGCACCGTTTCAAGGCACAGAGTTCATCATCCAGATTCCGATTCGGTTCAAGTCTGTTTGATGGTAATTTGGTCTACCCATTAAGACGTAAAACAACCATTCTCAAACACTACCGTTTTCGGAATTACAGTATGCCCGTTCTGCTAATGTGACATCTAACACGAATGGATTGTCATTACCTTGAAATTGGGCGATCGCATGACTACGTTCTATTTCAGTAATATCTGGGAGGTCTTGCTGATTCCATTTACACAAAGTCTGACGCTGATTCTGAAAGTAATTTAAGTCTACCCCTTCAGCCTGATTCCGATAAATGGTGTAAAAGTAGAAAATTGCCCTGGCTATATCTCCTTTTACTTTCTCTCTAGGCTCAAATTCAGAAGATGCTGATTCGCTAAACTCGTCAATTGCACTACTAGGAATTGTAGATTGAACTGTATTATTTCGATACCATTTCTTAGTACTTGTATCGGCTATATCGTCGAATGGTTTATTGCCTCGCTCACTATTAATATCTTCTCGTGCAGGAAATAGATGGTGAAGGTCACTTCGGGAATTACCCTTGTCAGCACCTTTACTTTGTGGCCAAACATGTTCGGTATTCAGCCCTAATTTTTCAGCTTCCTGATTAGGATTGCCATTACCAGTTAAACGAATTGGGTAACTGGCATAAATGTCTGTCACAATACCTGCTCGGTTGTCAATAATGCCAAACATTTGGTCTCTTGCCCGATCATAATTCAAGATTTTGCTTGGCGTATACTCCTTAGCTAGTTCGTCAACTAGAGCGAATTTGGATAATTGAGGCAATATAATTGCCGAATCACTTGCAGGAGTGGGTTGGCTAACGGGAGGGATTGTGTCAGAGGTGGACTGGTTAGCAGGTAATGTAAATGCTGCAATCACGGGATCATGGTCGCTGACAGGCTTACTAAAGCCAATATTGACATGCACAATGTCGATTTCAGGTTGAGCAACACGAGAAAGATTTTCACTGACCAACAAATGGTCAATAAGTTCAGGATTTCCACGGAATTTGAAAGTAAACTGATCGCTAAGAGGTAAACGAACCGTCAGATTCTCAAGAATGTTACCCTCCAAGGTCTTTAGAGGTAAAGAATCTGGTAAATCGTTTAAGTCACCTAGTACAATTACATTGGCTTGCGGGTCAACTTGTAGTAGTTGCGCTACGAATTCATTAACGATTTGGGCTTGCTTGACTCGTTGAGCATCGCTGGGAGAACCTCCAAGCTTGGAAATAAAGTGATTAGCAATGATAAACAGTTTTTGATCGTTAAATATAAATTCTGTCGCAAGTGGCTTACGGCTTTGATCGAAAGCATTATTCGTGGGGTCAATCCGACCTGGATTGAGCGAGAGGTTAAGACCATTTGAACCTTGAGTAATAGCCACAGCATCTAATGAACCGCCTCTTCTGGGCAATTTTGCTAGAGTTATCCGGTTGGGTCGAAATAATAAACCGATACGAATATTGCCTCCAGGTTCTCCACCATCTTGATCGTCGCTGGGCGCAATATCAACAAAGTCGTATGCTGGACTACCGATATTTTCGAGTGCAGCAATCAGTTTTTGGTAAGTCTGGTTTGCATTAACAACATTATCATTGATTGGCCCGTTGTTATCTTGAACTTCAATTAAACTGATGACATCTGGTGCGTTCAAATTATTGCCAATAATTTTGGCAATCTGATCAAAGCGTCGATCTTTTGGGTCTAAATTCTCGACATTAAAAGTTGCAACAGTTAATACATCCTGTGAATTTTTCAGAGATGTTGTTTCACGTTCTGCAACTGAAGGTAAAGGATCTGGTAATTGAGCTATTTGACTAGCTTGCAGTGGACTAACCCATGCAAAGAAGATGAGAGGAATACTAAGTAGTAGTAATTTGATAAATTTCATTCTCTCTTTCAATGAAGATATTTTCTAGATTAGTCTTCTTCTTAATAGAGTTCAGTTAAGATAAGTTTTAGATTGGGTTAAGTGAAGCATCCCATACCATTTTGAATTTTAGATTTTAGATTTTGGATTGAGAAAGTCTTACCCAGAGTGATTTTCACCTAACTATGTGTCGTCTTGTTTTTTAAAATTAGTATCACTTGGTAAAAAATACCAGGAGAAAAGGAAATCGCAGCTACATTTTTAAACCACATTTGCGGTCGAGTAGATACCGTTTTGAATGTCAAGTATTGATGATTAGTGGTAGCGATGTCTGCGGACAACTCTTGGAGAGGCTACGCCAACGCTTATGCAGACCGTTGTTAGAAGACTTTTAGAATAACCGTGGATTTGCATAACTTGATGAAGCTAGTGTAATCTGGCGTGATTACCACGTTAGTTTTATTGGGTATGTGGGTAGTATAAATTACCGAAAAAACTAATTTGGCATATGGTAATGTTCAAAACGAAATTATCACAATCCCATGCATGGGGAGAATTTTACACCTTGAAGTTAATGCATCGCCATATTGGGGCGATCGCAGTTCTAATCTTAATTAGCTTACTGAGTTCATTGAGTGGAATACCAGATCATCATACTATCTCTAACTGCTGGGAAGGCTTTCTCTGGGGACTGGCAGATCCAGTAATTGGCTTGGATCGTTTAACTGGTATTGTTGCTATTGGCTTACTCTCATCTGTATTTGTTCGTGGCGCTGTGATAGCTGGATGTTTTGTCTTAGCAGCAGTCTTGGGCATTGTAATTCATTTATTCCAGCTAAATTTACTAGGCACAGAAATAGCCATCGCCATTTCTACCATCGTTTTTGGTACTATGCTGATGATGCCAAATCAACCAAACTTTATGGTACTTGCTCTGGGGGGCGTCAGTGCTGGTTTATTTCAGGGTTACGCTGATGCTGAATCTATTATTGGGGCAGGAATGATGTCATTAGTTGCCTATATACTAGGCATTATCTTAACTCTGTTTGCAGTTACCATGAGTGCTAAAAAAATTGGTGTTGCGATGGGTATGGGAGAAATAAACCGAATTTTACCCTGGAAAATTAGCATTGCTGGCTTCGGTTTCTGTGCGATCGGGATCGTGTTTTTGAGCAATTCGATAATTTAAATCACATATTTCAATTCAGTGGAATACATTCATTCGTGGGGGCGTACACTTTACCGTGCGCCCCCACTGTGTGTTCGTAATTAAATTTACAGCGGGCGCGTAAATCTAGCTACCATCTTAATTAACAAGACTTGGGGCAAAATCCCTTGTTAAAAGTAGGCAAGCTTCTGTGTACATTCACAAATTAAATGTTGCAGTTTAACAAAATAAACCTCATCTATGCTGAGAACCATAGTTTTTGCCCTCACCCTAAATCCCTCTCCCAAGTAGGGAGAGGGACTTCTTTTTGGCTCCGCTTCTGGCAATATTGGGAGAAGGGGCTGGGGAATGAGGGTTTTTCTTTTCATTCGGAAAGAACTACAGTTTTCAAGGTGGACGCAGTTTAATGTCGCTAGCTTTTCTTCCATAACTTTTAGGAGATGATGCGGTTCAAGTAGACTATCAATTATCTGAACTGTTGGCACAAGCTAAAGCTGGGAAGCAACACAAGACATGATTAGGGAATTGCTTGACGGTGCTGGAAATCAAGGCGCTGCAAATTTGCCATCTCAA
Source organism: uncultured Nostoc sp. (assembly GCF_937863485.1). Classification (GTDB taxonomy): domain Bacteria; phylum Cyanobacteriota; class Cyanobacteriia; order Cyanobacteriales; family Nostocaceae; genus Nostoc. The sequence continues at coordinate 69,094 of NZ_CALMFY010000174.1, forward strand.
CTGGGAACCATAAAAGAAGCAGCAAGGGATATTAGCTTATCGGCTGTATAACAGGCTGGGCTGCTAAAGATGTCGCTTACAACAGCTTAGTGATTTCCTGGCCAGAAATTTCTCGCCTCGCTGCTGAAACCGAAGAAAAGATTCCTTTATAAGTAGCGTTGTTTTAAAGATGGAATTTGAAAAGCCTTCATTACCCTAACCCCCTCTCCCAAATTGGGAGAGGGGGAACAAGATCACAAGAAACTAATCCTACTCCCCTCTCCCAGCATGGGAGAGGGGCTGGGGGTGAGGGCGCTTCTGACAACTGGCAAGTCTCCCCAGTCCTCCACCAAAAAATGAAACAGGTAGCCCGTCAGTTTCGCAAAGAACCTACACCTAGTGAAGCCATCCTGTGGCAAGCCTTGCGAAATAGAAAGTTAGAAGGTAGGAAATTCCGTCGTCAGCAACCAATTGGCTGTTTTATTGTTGATTTTTTTGTACAGCAGAACGTCTAATCGTTGAAGTAGACGGAGCTATTCATGAATCTCAAAAAATTTTAGATCAACAGCGTCAAGAATTACTTGAATCGTTGGGATTACGGTTTATACGTGTTAGTAGCGATTTAGTGGAGACAAATTTATCTGCGGCTTTAGAAATTATTAGTCACGCTTTTATCCTAGATAGCCCTCATCCCCCAGCCCCTTCTCCCAAATTGGCACAAGAGGAGTAATTTTACCCCTCTCCCAGGATGGGAGAGGGGCAGGGGTGAGGGCAAATTTAACTATAAACATTAGTATAAAAAATCAAGGATATTTTATTAGTTGCTCATTACTATGTACTACTACCCAGAATTGAACTGTCGCAAAAACCTTCCCTGTGTAGGGCGGGTTGAAAGTGACGCAGGGCTTAGATTAGCCAAAATGATCTAGTTGGCTAGCCTCAAATGTTGCAACACAATATTTGTTAACGGTTATCTAGAACGAACAACGACACTAATTGATGAAATAGCGACATTGATCTGTGAACAGCGACATCTAATTTGTGAATGTACAGTACTAGTGAATAAGCTGATCCACCTCTGCGCTAATCTAGAAGTTATATCTAATAAAGGCTTATGACACCTGAAGAAATTGTGGGTACGCTAACAGAATTATTTGGTACATCGGCTGTTCATGCGATCGCTCCTGGATCGTGGCAAGTAGACATTTCTGGTTTTCGGCTGTTGGTACTGCTTTCCGAAGATAATACTTGGCTGCGAGTTTTACTGCCTATTGTACCCGCAAAGGAAGGGCAACCATTTTTAGCACAGTTCCTAGAAGCCAACTTTGATGACACTCAAGAAGTACGTTACGCTTTGTATGAAGGGAAAATTTGGGGGGTATTTCAACATAATACTAGCACTTTAGTAAGTACAGATTTGTCCAATGCAATCAACCAACTTGTATCTCTTTATCAGGCTGGATTAGATAATGTCTTTAATCGACTAATTGAAAGCCGCATCCGGCAAATTATTCAGGCAGCAAAACAACAAAGACAATCTTTGCAAGCTACAATGCAAACCTTAGAACGCTTTTATGCAGAAGGATTAATGGGCGATATAAATCAAACCCCAGAGACGCGAGAAAAAATCCTAACTGCTTGGCGGCGTCAGTTAGAAAAATTATGGAATGAAGGTTGATTTCAACTTTTAATTAGGGATTCCTATCTGCGCCACGTTTACATATTAAAGTAATTTATACATCCATCTATTTATCATGGATATCGTTGAAATCCTCAAAGAAGACTATCAAAGATTCCCTGTAAATCAAACTTACAGCATTTACACTCCAGACGTTTATTTTCAAGACCCGCTGAATAAATTTCGTGGTGTTAAACGTTACAAACAGATGATTAATTTCATCGAGACTTTGTTTTTAAATCCCAAAATGGACTTACATAGCATTCAACGTTTGGGAGACACAATAAAAACTGAGTGGACACTCAGTTGGAACACTCCTCTCCCCTGGAAGCCACGGATTTCTATTCCTGGTTGGAGTGAATTAGGTCTTAACTCTGATGGTTTAATTATCTCACATATCGATTATTGGAATTGTTCACGCTTAGATGTGGTGAAGCAGCATTTCTTTGCTGCAAAAATGTAAACAATTAAAGCTTGCTCTAATTCCCTCCTTACAGCCTTTTTCAGTTAAATAGACCACGCGGTAGGGGCACAGCATTGCTGTGCCCTTACAACATATGTGGTTCAATTAAAAGCGATCATCATCAACATCGCGACATTCATCATCAACATCGCGACATTCATCATCAACATTGCAATATTCATCATCAACATCGTGATATTCATCATCAACATCGTGATGTTCATCATCAACATCGCGATATTCATCATCAACATCACGACATTCATCACTAACGTTAAAGCAATCGTCCAAAAAACCAGGTGTAATATCTGAATTAAGAGAAATTACTCAGAATTATATATTAGTTTTTTAAGAAATAAAATTATTCACGAATTTTACTGAACCAGAAAATAGCTTTCCTGAGTCAAACTAGTTCTACATCGATTCAGTAATCAAAAACCTAACCCCTTAGCTTCCTTCCCTACAAAAGAAGGGGGAGCCAAACTCCTTTCTTTGGTTCAGGGTTGGAGGAGAGGTTTTTCCAGGATTACTGAATTAGTCTTCTAAAAATCTCTCTAACGAATATTATCTATGCCCCGTCCAAAACGTACATCCCGTATTTTAGAAAAAGCTGAATTTAGAGCCGCTGGACTGAAAGCAATTGATTCAAATCTGGATTTTGGTGAGAATTGCGATTTACAAAATCTGACTCAATTGATTGAACAGTTCCGCATTCTGCTTAATGCTTATAACATTGATATAGCTATGATTGACTCTTCCAAAACTAAAATTGATGAGATGGAAAAAACCTTGAGCAATCTTACAGATAAGTTAGTGAGGGGCGTTGCTTTTAAGTATGGCAAAAACAGTAACGAATATGAACTGGCGGGTGGTATTCGTGATAGCGAACGTGTCCGCAAAAGCAGGTTAACCCGCCTAAAAGCTCGTACAAAAGAAGTCTTAGATGAGAATGCTAAAACCGTTTAGTATAGCACGGTCTAAAGCAGAAAGCAAAAGTGAAGAGAGCTTCTAACAAGGGACATGAAGAATAAGCAAATGCTACTTGGGCATGACATTTGTTGTTGACTACTGCGATACCTTTGGTTGGCTTTGCCTACGCAATTTATTCTATTCGCTGATGCTCTTTAATAAGCAAGGTTTGTATACAGTTAATATCATGCAATACCATGCATATTATCTTATGCATTTTGTACTATAGTCTCATTTTTGGTAATGTCTAAAAAGTTGCAATCTGCAAGTTTCAACAATTTTACTTGTCTAAGTTCTGATTAGAGTTTATAGTTATACGGTGTTTTCCCTGACAATTTCTCGGCAGATTTTTACCATGATTTATTCTCAAAAATTGCAGAAGTATTTAGCAGCTTTCTCTTTATCTGTAGTATTAATAGCTGATTTAGTAATCACACAAAAAGCTCATCCAGTTTTTGCCCAAACGGGAAATTCATCTATCGGTAATGCTGTGACATTGAGTTGCAATGATAGTGAAGCGACAATCAAAGCTAAAAATGGCCCCAAAGTAGTTAATGGAAATACAGCCATTTACATTGGTTATCAGCAAGTCTCATCTAATAACAAAAATCCCGTAACTATCCGTTTTAATAATGGTATTAAAACATGGTGTCGGACTGACTACGAAACAACGAATGACGACGGTACAGGTTACGGATTGTATTGGGATGGGGCGAATGTTTTATACGGCGTTTACTCCTCCACTGGTAGTCAGACTGGTAATGATTTTCGCCGCTTTGCTAGTGGGCGTTGGTTGTCTAGCTATGGTAGCGGAGGCGGGCCAAAAGTCGCAGTTATAGCCCGGATTAATCCAGCCAATGGCCAGGTTGACTATGCCACATTTTTATCTGCCAAAAAGGCGGATAATGGGCAAACTAACTCTTTAGTTGTCAAAAGCCTATCATGGAATGGCACAAATTTGACTGTGCAGGCAAAGTCATGGTGGACTCCCCGTCGCGCTAATACAAATTCTATGACTTGCTCTGGTTCATCACCTTATCAATACACAGCAGTATTCACTGGCGATTTAACAAAGGTTAACTCAGCTTCAGCTCTTACCTGTAGTTAAAAGGGAAGGATTCAACTCTCAAATTGAGGAAGCATATTTTTTCCAGTTGTTTGAGAATTGACCCCATCTATAGGACTGATATTTGATTTTTGAAATATACGTAGGGTGCGTTAGCCAAAAGCTAACGCACCACCTCTGATTCTAGGTGCCGTACTCAAGGGCGATAACACAACGCCAGTCCGCTCAAGTCGGGAAACCATGCACGGCAGTTCCTCCTGGGGGAAACCCCCAGACGCTCTCTACGAGACGCTACGCGTAGCTTGCTTCCCCGAAGGGGTACGCAGGCTCGCTACCGCTGCGCTATGCGCGGCATCGTCTCCCCTTCTCACATTGGGAGAGGCTAACGCCAAGGGAGAAGACCGGACTGCCGACGCTCCTACGTCGCTACCGCTGCGCTAACACCAGACGGCTGACTCCCCTACATATACTTAGATTTTTTCACGCAATCAAATCGGATTGCTATAGAATACGAGCCGGTGACATACCATTGGTGTCAACTTAAGCGCAAACTCCTTTAAAACCTCGTTTCTAGCCAAAGGCTGTAAATGCTCTTCAATTGCGGTGTCGTTAGTCTTGAGGCAAAGCCTTAGATTAGGCATTCCCAGTCTCCGACTGGGAACGAAACACGAGACAATCTCTAAAAACTTGTTCTAGGAAGGCTTTCACCTTAAGTTGACACGCATGGTGAGGTACCCCTAATTTTTCCCATTCGGACGCTGAATAATCGTTTCCATCACCCGCCGCTTGGCCTTTGGATCAATACCTACCAAGCGAATATACTCACCGCTATATTCTGCCAGAGTTGCTTCCAAGTTTGATATTGCATCAGACTCTGCATCAATGTGGCTATGAGCACAAGTTTGCCATGAACCTGTGCGGAAACGGCGCTCATCTACGTGTTCAATAATAATTTTGTAACCTTGAGACAATAATTGCCTAATTTGTGCTTGTGTATCCAAGCTCAAATGGTTACTCAATACTTCCTGTTGCTGAAATCCATTAGTTTTTACTTCTGGAGTTACACCATTGCGTGGTGGCTGATTAATTGGTATAGCAGCAGGTGGTATAGCAGCAGGTGGTGCAGATTGAGAATTTCTACCGCGATTAAGTCGATTGTAATCATCAACCAAATGGGAGTTTTCCACCCGTTTTTGTTCACCAACGAGGAAGTTACCAGACTCGATTAAGTGAGACAACCTGAAATCTGGCTTTTTAAATTCTGGTGGGCCTTTAACGCTATTAACCACACTCAAGGATACCTGCTCAAAACCTACTTGATGGATGTAGTTGCGGATTTGTTCGTCATAAATGCGCGATCGCAAAGCGCTAAAAAAGTCAATGGACTGATTGACAAAAGTATCAACTAGCTGTTCAACTTCTTTCTGTGATAGTCCATCCGCTTCAAAAATCCCCTTGACAATTCCCACTTTGTCGTCTCTGTCTGGTTCCCAATAAAATTTCTCCATCCGTCCATCCCGAATTAACGGTGCATAGAGGGTGGAAAAATCATTACCTGTGACAATAATCGGTACACGATGTAAAGGCGTGGAATCATAGCTTCCAGGCAACTGCACATCTGTGGGATTATCAGCAATATTCATCAGTGTGGCATTTACCAACTGCGTATTCACAGTATATTGAGTGCCTTCATCAAAGCGTCCAGCCCCGGCATCTAAATCGTTAATCATCAAAACACACATTTTGCCGCGTACTTTGATCAGTTCCGCTGTTTCCCGATAGCGCAGCCGAATCAACCGGGCTGGATCTCCTGCATCTGGACTTTCCAATTCGCCGCCAGATATGTTAGTCACTTCGATACCCATTTTCTCGAAGACTAATTGACATTGAAATGTTTTGCCTTCTCCTTTGCGTCCATGAATACCCAAAATCACGGGAACTCGCACACCAGGAAGTTTCAAGAAATTTTTGGTGATGTGGACAGCCAGTTTGTCCAGAAAGCGGGGAGCGATGTAGTAACCCATGAGCTTGTCTTATGAATAATTAACTCTTCTGAAGTTAATGTTAAGTTTTTTTTGGAGGTATATATCGTCAAAAAATTAACATTGAATGCCTGAAACCCAAATATTACATTTAGCGTTTTCTGTCAATGCGTAAATTATAGTAATAAAATTTACCAGATTTTGAAAAAACAGACCTTGTAAATAATAATTTTATCAAGATTTTTATTGACAAAACCACATAATTAATAGCAATTTTTATATTTAAGTAGAGAAAATTAACTGATTCAATTTAGCCAATAAAACTTTTATTTTGGCGAATTTGTGCAATTTTGAACAGCTACTATCAAAAATACTTGATAAGTATTTGTAATTAGGATGTCATTTCCTATAGAGTTAATTATCAGCTAGATAAGAATATTTCTTATTGACTTGTAATAGGTATCTGCGTTATTGACAACAATTGCATAAGTTATTTTGGTGTGAGGCAAGTATGAAATTTAACAAAAATAATGGAATCAACTGGCTGCGCTTTGCAGGCATACTAGCCCTATGCTGGGTAATGCAGCTAGATAAAGTGCGAGGTCTGACAACAAGCTGCTCCGCATCTACGCAACCAGCACCAATTGCTAACATTCCGCAACTAAGTGAACCAATACGAGGTCGGAATTAAAGCCGATTTAAACGATAAAGTTTCTGCGCTTCTAGCATTCTACGACCTGACCCGCGCTAATGTTTCAACCCCCGATCCTAGAGATACTCGGTTTTCCATTCAAACTGGCGAACAACGCAGCCGAGGGATTGAATTCGATTTATCGGGTGAGATATCGCCGGGATGGAATATTTTTACTAGTGCTGCTTAGACTGATGCTGAAATTACTTCAGATAATAACTTTAGGGTTGGCAATAGCTTGGCGAACATTCCTAAATTTAGCGCCAGCTTGTGGACAACTTACGAAATTCGAGAAGGGGATTTACGGGGTCTAGGCTTTGGTTTGGGACTTTATTATGTGGGCGATCGCTCCGGCGACCTTGCCAACACCTACGTAATTCCTAGCTATCTTCGCTTCGACAGTTCAATTTTCTCCCGACGGGAGAACTGGCGAGTGCAACTGAACTTCCGTAATTTGTTCGACACAGAATATTATCTTGGCTCCCCAAACAGCGATCGCTTAGGTGTGATTCCTGGCGCACCTTTTAGTATTGTGGGAACACTTTCTGTACAGTTTTGATGAGCATAAACCTCTGCGTCCCTTTGCGTTTCAAAACAAATCTAGTAAATAGGAGAGGCAGATAATTCTACCTCTCCTATTGCATAAACCAATTACTTAAAGCTTGCTAACTTTAGTATCTGTTGGTGCTGGGTTTGTGAACAAGAAAGCTGAGAATTTGGCACTGCTTGATGTTGTCAAAACCCACAACACGGATATAGCTGGTGTTGAATTGAGAACGGCATCCTTGAACTTCGCTCAGTACTTCTTGAGTGGATCTAGCACCAAACAAAGGTAGCTTCCACATTGTCCAATATAATTCTGTTGGCACAGAAGTTTCGTTAAACTCGATCGCTGGAATGTAACCTTGATTCAAAATGTACTGGATCTGCTTGGCAATTTGAGCATCAGTCAGGGGGGGCAGATAAGAAAGGGTTTCGTAACGACGCTCTTTTGGTAAAGTTTGCATAGCTTTTGATAATGGGTTGCGATTTTTTACTACTAGGTTGACCGAACTAATTGGATAAGTTATCCAAATTCGGATCTGAAGTCGCTTGCTGTTCTGGTTGCAGACTGGGGTTAGATGTGTCTAATCGTGTGATCCGTTCTAAATGCTGGCGACGCTGTTCCATGTTGGCTTGCTGAATGCCAGTGCGAACCATTTCCGGCAAAAATTCGATGATTTCTTCCGCAATGTGTTCCCTGACAGTCATGATTCGCAAAGCCAAATCTGGTTTTTCTCGCAACAGTTGCTCAATGTATGATTCACCATTCTGAATTTTGCCAGACGAAAAGTTATGCAGCCAAAGTTCTAATGGAGGATTCGTTTCGCCTAGCTGTGCCAGTACTGTCCTTAGAGCCTGATAAGTCAGGTAGCTTTGGAGAGTCTTGGCTGTGTCCTTGGCAATTTGCTTAAGATTCATGCTTGACCCCAGCCCTAAAGAGTTATGAGTTATGAGTTATGAATTAATGCAAATCTTAACTCTTAACTCTTAACTCTTAACTGTTAACTCAGATCAGACGGTATCCATTGCTTCAAACTCGAACTTGATTTCTTTCCACAGTTCACAAGCAACAGCTAGTTCAGGAGACCACTTGGCAGCTTCGCGGATGATATCGTTACCTTCACGAGCCAAGTTGCGGCCTTCGTTACGAGCTTGAATAACGGCTTCCAAGGCGACGCGGTTAGCGGTTGCACCAGGAGCGTTACCCCAAGGGTGACCCAGAGTACCACCACCGAACTGTAGTACAGAGTCATCACCAAAGATTTCTACTAGCGCGGGCATGTGCCATACGTGGATACCACCAGAAGCAACTGCCATTACACCAGGTAGAGAAGCCCAGTCTTGGGTAAAGTAGATACCACGAGCCTTGTCTTGCTCAATGTAGTTTTCACGCAACAGGTCAACGAAGCCCATTGTGATGCCGCGTTCACCTTCCAACTTACCAACTACGGTACCGGTGTGGATGTGGTCACCACCAGACAAACGTAGGGCTTTAGCCAATACACGGAAGTGGATACCGTGGTTCTTTTGACGGTCAATTACAGCGTGCATAGCACGGTGAATGTGTAGCAGGATACCATTGTCGCGGCACCAACGAGCCAATGTGGTGTTGGCGGTGAAACCTGCGGTCAGGTAGTCATGCATGATGATGGGCATTTTGAGTTCTTTAGCATACTCAGCCCGCTTCAGCATTTCTTCACAGGTGGGGGCGGTGACGTTTAGGTAGTGACCTTTAATTTCACCGGTTTCTGCTTGAGCTTTGTTGATAGCTTCAGCTACGAACAAGAAGCGATCGCGCCATCTTTGGAATGGTGCGGAGTTGATGTTTTCGTCGTCTTTGGTGAAGTCCAAACCACCGCGCAAGCACTCGTATACAGCGCGTCCGTAGTTCTTAGCAGAAAGACCCAATTTGGGCTTAATTGTACAACCCAGCAAAGGACGACCGTATTTGTTTAACTTGTCGCGCTCAACTTGGATACCGTGGGGAGGCCCTTGGAAGGTCTTGATGTAAGCTACTGGAAAGCGGATATCTTCTAGACGCAGTGCCCGCAGAGCTTTGAAACCAAACACGTTACCGACAATTGAGGTCAAGACGTTGGTTACAGAGCCTTCTTCAAACAAGTCCAGAGGATAGGCAACGTAACAGATGTACTGGTTGTCTTCACCGGGAACTGGTTCGATATCGTAGCAACGACCTTTGTAGCGATCAAGATCGGTGAGCAAGTCTGTCCACACAGTTGTCCAAGTACCTGTGGAAGACTCAGCCGCTACAGCCGCACCTGCTTCTTCGGGAGGAACACCAGGCTGGGGTGTCATGCGAAACGCAGCTAGAAGATCGGTATCTTTTGGTGTGTAATCGGGTGTGTAATAAGTTAGTCTGTAATCTTGTACACCTGCTTTATACCCAGATTTGCTCTGAGTCTTCGTTTGAGCGTAAGACATATTTTATCCTTCCCTGAAATCACTCTTTTTAATTATCAAATCACGTTTTGTGCAACTTCCCTTTACCGCGTTCTTTTCCCCCTTCTGTGGGGAGAAGATCAGGGAATTTTTGTTAGGGGTTGTCTTTGGAAAAAGGTACCAGTTTTTTTGCGGCAGACACCTTGGTAGCAGTAGTAACCCGCCTTACCAGTGTTCTCCCCTTCTAGAGGTACACGTCCTAGCGCTTCTAGTTTTCCCCTTTCCTACGAATCAAAATTCTTTTTTATCTCTTTTTCGCACCCAACTAAACCTTCTCAATTTCACCAAAACTTCCGCGCTTTGCGGGCAGCATTTAGATAATTCCCCTATAAATTGGGGTATTCAGGGGATTGGGCTGGCTGGCACACATTCCCGCCTCTACACTCCTTATATCTTCCCCGTTGATGGAAAAGATACCAGAAAAGAATTTACTTGACAGAGATTTAGCAGAGTGGTGAGCGAAAGATAAAAAATTCCACACCACGTAATTTGTAACTTGTTTCACAATATATCAAGAAATTGATAAGTTATTCTTAGAAAGTTTTTAACTTAACTATATGAATTTGTTATTACATAAAGATTTAAACATTTTGTTACAAATGCTTTACAAAGCGTCATGAATAACTGTATAGAGCCTTTGGGGACTGTGGAGTGGGAGT